>NZ_SOBM01000001.1:0-856500 GCF_004364705.1 Azorhizobium sp. AG788 | reverse complement strand
GACGCGGTCGTTGGTGGTGTTGAGGCTGTCGTTGATGGAGCGCAGGGTCGCGAGGGCGACGCTGGCGGCATTGTTGGTGATGATGCTGGTCATGATTGATGTCCCATCATGGAATGAGTGGTGATGTCGGGACATTCCGGGCTGAACCGGTATGGCAGAACGGCTTCATGCCTTTGACTGTGGGGACTTGCCCCGGCGCGCTTTGAGCGCTCAATCTGCCATGCAACCTATAATAGCGATGAAGCTTGCGCGAAGCTAGCAGCAATATGGACGGCACCCTGCGGGAGGGGTGCGACCGAATAGACAGGCCGCTCAGAAGGCAAATGATCGGGGGATCACTCTTCCACCCTGCGGAACCGGCCGTCTGCTTGGACGAGGTTCAGCATCCCGTTCGAGCCCCTTCGCGGCGATACCCCCGCCGGAAGTCCGATGAGGCAGGCAGAACCGGCACAGCATGATGACGGGCCTATCCCCATCGAGGTACGCGCGCCTTGCATGCCGGTCACGATTTCCCTCGCCTGCCACGGTACCCACATGCATGATGCAGGCTAAGAAACGCAGGAGAAACCGTGCGCCTCGACGAGACATGCTTCCTCATCCTGCGGCTCGCGACGTCCGGGTTGTGCATGTGGGCGAGCGTCCTGTCGCTGCTGCATGCGCAGCACTATGTGCGAAACCTGCGGCGGCCGGCGACGCTGCGTTATGCAGGAGCGATCATCGTGCTGATGATCGGCGCCCTGGCGCTGGCCTCGGGCTATAACGAGAGCATCGTTCATCACGGGCGCGAGATCGCCGTTCTGGACTGGGCCTGGGCGGTCTCGGACGTACTGATCCTCATCTTCTACATTCTCGCCCTGCGCACCCTGCGGCATCGGGATCTGCGCGAAGCACGGCTGATGATCGAAAGCCGCCGGGACGTCCTCACCCAACTGCCCAATCGCGCCGGCTTTGACGAACAGGCGATGCGCATTCTTGGGGATTGCCAGCGCTCGGGACTGCCCGCCGCCGTCGCACTGTTCGACATCGACCACTTCAAGAAGATCAATGACGGCTGGGGGCATCCGGCCGGCGACGCGGTGCTGAAGAACCTCGCCGACGCGGCGCAGGACGTGACCCGGAGCACGGACGCCTTCGCGCGCTTCGGCGGCGAGGAATTCGTCATGATCCTCAAGGGCGTGAGTGCCGAAGCCGCCTTCGTGCATGTGGAGCGTATCCGCCGGGCCATCTCGCGCGACGTGCCACACCCCTCGGGCAGCGGCCGCATCACCGTATCTGCCGGCCTCGCCGACGTGCGGACCTATGATCAGGCCGGCCTCACCGCCGCGATCTCCCGCGCCGACGAGGCGCTCTATGCGGCAAAGGCCGCGGGACGGGACCGGACCATGCTGGCCGCCACCGATGCCGCGACGGCCGCGGCATCGGCCTGAGGACGGACGGTCGAGCCACGACGGCTGCGACAAAGCGGAACGTTGTGTCCTTCTCAAATTTTCGGGCCTGAACTTTCCCGCCGCGCTCCGCCTTCAGACACCAGCCCTCCGTCAGATACCTCAGGCCCGGCAACGACACGCATCCGGCACCTGTTGAGTCAGAGTTTACCGAAACGCGGGAATCCGTCTTCCCCCGAAGCCGGCCGTGGCCGGTCGAGCGTGGCCGATGACACGGACTGAATTTGCTGCGCTGGCGCACCCTAAGGGCAGCCGCCCGGCGGCGCGGCGCTCTTGCACGAGCCCGCGCCTCGCGACGCGCGGGCTGAAGCGGCGGCGCCCACCCGCCAAAACGTGACAAGGTGACCGAATTTTAACCTTGTCTCCCGTTTGGGTGCGTCGCACCTCTGGGGTATAGAGGTCCTTAACATGGACGCTCCAACCCGGACCTTGGCTGCACGATGACCCTGACTGACGATGCCCTCTCGGCCCCCGTGCCCGCCGCGGCGCAGGATGGCCTCCATCGGGTCTTCAAGCGCCTCGCCGATTACATGAACCGGTCCATCCTCGGGCAGCCGCAGTTTGTGGACCTGCTGCTGGTGGCGGTGATCGCCGACGGGCACCTGCTGGTGGAAGGTGCGCCGGGCCTGGCCAAGACCAAGGCCATCAAGGCGCTGTCAAAAGCCATCGACTGCAACGAGCAGCGCATCCAGTTCACCCCGGACCTGCTGCCCTCTGACCTCACGGGCACGGACATCTACCGACCCGAGGACGGCTCCTTCCGCTTCCAGCCCGGCCCGGTGTTCCACAATTTCATCCTCGCGGACGAGATCAACCGCGCGCCCGCCAAGGTGCAGGCGGCGCTGCTGGAAGCCATGGCGGAGCGGCAGGTGACGGTGGGCGGTGCCACCTATGCGCTACCCAAGCTCTTCCTCGTGATGGCGACGCAGAACCCCATCGAGCAGGAGGGCACCTATCCGCTGCCCGAAGCCCAGCTCGACCGTTTCCTGCTGCATGTGAAGCTGGACTATCCCGACATCGCCGCCGAGCGCGAGATCCTGCGCCTCGTGCGCGGGGAAGCGCAGGGCGAGAGCGTCGCTTTCGGAGAGAAGGTGAGCCAGGCGGTCATCTTCTCCGCCCGCCGTCAGGCGCTCGCCACCTACATGTCCGAGGCGGTGGAGGAATATCTGCTCCAGTTCGTCTTCGCGACGCGCCAGCCGGCGCTCTATGGCAAGGATCTCGCCGGCCTCGTCGAATTCGGCGCCAGCCCGCGCGGCACCATCTCGCTGGACCGCTGCGCCCGCGCCCATGCCTGGCTGCGAGGCCGCGACTATGTGGTGCCGGAGGACGTGCAGGCCATTCTCAAGCCTGTGCTGCGCCACCGCATCCTCCTCAATTTCGAGGCGCAGGCGGACGGCATGACCACCGACCGCTTCCTCGACACCCTGCTCGCCCGCGTGCCGGTGGCGTGAGGACGGTGCGTCCGGCGGCGCTGCCATGAGCCCATCCGCACCCGATTATTCCGGCCCGGCCTTCACGGGCCTCGTCGCCCGGCTGGACGAACTGATCGCCGCCCGTCCCGGCGGGCGCGACGGCTTCGGCACGTCCGGCCGCGTGCGCACCCGCCAGATGGGCGGCTATCGCTCGCCCTTCCGCGGCCGGGGCATGGAGTTTGACGAGGTGCGGGCCTATCAGCCCGGCGACGACATCCGCACCATCGACTGGCGCGTCACCGCGCGCACCGGCCGCACCCACACCAAGCTCTTCCAGGAAGAGCGCGAGCGCCCCGTCCTCATCCTCATGGATGCGCGGGCCTTCATGCGCTTCGGCACCCGCGCCTGCTTCAAGTCGGTGCTCGCCGCCAAGGCCGCCGCCGTGCTCGCCTGGACCTCCATGGATGGCGGCGACCGGGTGGGCGGCCTCCTCGTGACGCCCTATGCGCTGAAGGTCTTCAGCGCCGAGCGCAGCCGCTCGCGCGTGCTGGGCTTCGTGAAGGGCATGGCCGAGGCGACGCAGGTGGGCTTCGGCGTGCCCCCACCGGAGGTCGAACCATCTCTGGCCGAGGCCTTCGCCCGCCTGCGCCACGCGGCGCGGCCGGGCACGCTCGTTTTCATCGTCAGCGATTTTCATGATTTCGACGGCGAGGCGGCCAAGGAGCTGAACCGCCTGTCGCACCATGCGCATATCACCAACGTGTTCGTCTATGACGCGCTGGAGGCGGCAACACCGGCCCGCGGCGCCTATCCGGTGAGCGATGGAGAGGCGGTGGCAACCCTCGATGCCGATCGGGATGCCGTGCGGCAGGCCTATGCCCGGCGCTTCGCCATGCGCCGGGAGGCCGTGGAAGAGGCCGCCCGCTCGCGGGGCATGTCTTTCCTCATGCTGCGCACGGGGGAAGATCCGGCCGAAGCGCTCCACCCCGAGCGGCTGGCCCGCAAGATGCGCGCGGGAGCGGCGGCGTGATCGCGAGCCTCTCCCTGCCCCGCGGTGACGCGCTCCTGCGCCTCGCGCAGTTCCAGCCCGCGCCCGGCAGCGCCCCGGCGGCGCCCGGCGGCGCGGATGCAGGCGCGCAAGCCCCGGCCCTGCGGCTTGATCCCGGCGCGTCCGACCCGCTGATCGCGCTGAAAGACATCCATCTGCCCGCACCCGTCTCCTTCTGGCCGCTGGCGCCGGGCTGGTGGATGCTGCTCGGCCTCGTGATCGTCCTCCTGCTGCTGGCCGCGCTGCTGGAATGGCGGCGGCGCCAGACGCTCGGCTACAAGGCCCAGCGGGCGCTCGACGCCATCGCGAGGGATACCGTCCGCTATGCGGATGCCCGCGCGGTCGGGGCAGAGGCAGCGGTGCTGGTGCGCCGCATCCTGCTGTCGCGTGGCGGCGCGCAGGCGGCCGTGCTCACCGGCGCCGACTGGCAGGCCTATCTGGCGCAGGGCAAGGGCGCGCTGCCGCAGGAGATCGGCCGCTTCCTCGCGGTTGCTCCCTATCTGCCGCCGGGTGCGCAGGAAGCGGCGGGCATGGACCGCGCCGCCCTCGTGGCTGCGCTGCGGCGCTGGATCCGGGGGCACGCATGATCCAGTTCCAATGGCTCTGGGCCGCCGCCCTCCTGCCCCTGCCCCTGCTGGTGCGCTTCCTGATGCCGGCGGCGCCGAAGCGGCGCGCGGGCGCGCTGCGCCTGCCCTTCTTCCACGAGATCGCCGGTGCCGGCCTCGTCTCCGAGGGCGGACGGCGGCGGCGTCTGGTGCGCCTCGCGCTCCTGTCCGTCATCTGGCTGCTGCTGGTGGGCGCCGCCATGCGCCCGGCCTATGTGGGCAAGCCCGTGCCCATTCCGGTGGAGGGGCGTGATCTGATGCTGGCGGTGGACCTCTCCGGCTCCATGTCGCGTCAGGACCTGTCGTACGACAACATTCCGGTGGACCGGCTGACCATCATCAAGGGGGTTGCCGACGACTTCATCGCCAAGCGCAAGGGCGACCGCATCGGCCTCATTCTTTTCTCCACCCGCGCTTATGTGCAGGCGCCCCTCACCTTCGACCGCAACGTGGTGCGCGATCTGCTGCGCACGTCGTCCATCGGGATGACGGGGCAGGAGACCGCCATCGGCGATGCCATCGCGCTCGCCGTGAAGACCTTGCGCACCCGCCCGCAGGAGCAGCGGGTGCTGGTGCTGCTGACGGACGGGGCCAACAATTCCGGCATGCTGAGCCCGATCCCGGCAGCGGAGATCGCCAAGGCCAATGACGTGAAGATCTACACCATCGGTGTCGGCGCCGATGCCTTCGCCGTGGGCCAGCGGATGGTGAACCCTTCCTTCGACCTGGACGAAGGTGCGCTGGAGCAGATCGCCCAGATGACCGGCGGGCGCTATTTCCGCGCCCGCGACGCAGCGGGCCTGGCCGCCATCTATAACGACATCGACCGCATGGAGCCGGTGAGCGGCGAGCCGCTCTATCTCAGCCCCACCGTCTCGCTCTTCCAGTGGCCGCTCGGCGCGGCCCTGGTGCTGAGCTTCCTCCTTGGCCTCGTTTGGCTGTGGCCGGCCCGCAGCCGCACGGCGCAGGCCGAAGCGCCGGCCCCGAACCTTGAGGGGGCCGCGCCATGAACGGCCGCCTCGCCCAGATCTCCAGCGGCCATCTGCTGCCGGCGGACTTCCATTTCCTGCGGCCGGACTGGCTGCTGGCGCTGCTGCCGGCACTGGTGATCGCCGCACTCGTGTGGAAACGCATGGGCACGGGCCAGAGCGCATGGGTGGGTCTGGTGGACGCCCATCTGCTGCGCCACCTCGCCCTCACCGACCGCAGCCGCGCCGGGCGCTGGCCCGTCTTCGCCCTGCTGGCCGCTTATGCGCTGGCCATCATCGCCATGGCTGGCCCCGCCTGGCAGAAACTGCCGACGCCGGCTCTCGACCGGATCGATCCCACAGTCGTGGTGCTGAGCCTCGCCCAGTCCATGAACGCCACGGACCAGAACCCCACCCGTCTCGCCGCTGCCCGCCACAAGGTGGAGGACATCCTGAACCGGATGCGCGGCGGGCAGGTGGCGCTCATCGTCTTTGCCGATGCGCCCTTCGTTGCCGCGCCCCTCACCGAGGATGCCCGGGTCGTCCAGCAGATGCTGCCGGAGATCGGCACCGACCTCATGCCGGTGATGGACAACCGGCCGGATATCGCCATCCGGCAGGCCATCGACCTCTTGAAGAACACGGGCGCGCCCACCGGGCGCATCATCCTCATTGGGGACGGGCTCGGAGACCGGCCCGAACAGACCAAGGCCACCGCCGCCTCCGCAGGCAATGCGGGCTATCATGTGAGCGTCATCGGCGTCGGCCGCGATGCACCGACCCCGCTCGTCGCCTTCGACGGGCGCCCCCTCACCGGCCGCGACCGCACGCCCCTCACGACGCGCATGGACGAGGCGGGCCTCAAGGACGTGGCAATCGCCGGGCGTGGCGTCTTCACGCCCCTTACCGTGGGCGACCGGGACATCGACACCATCCTCGCTCAAAGCGGCGTGGACGGCCCCGCCAAGCCCGGCGAGTTGCAGGACAGCGGCCTTGCCGCCGATCAGTGGGCGGACATGGGCCCCTTCGTGCTCCTCGTGGTGGTCGCACTTTTCGCGCCACTCGCCTTCCGGCGCGGCTGGATCGCCATCCTGCTGCTCGGACTGCTGGCCGGGGCCGCGCCACTGACGCCGGCCCGCGCGCAGGAGCCGAGCCTGAGCGAACGCTGGCGCGACCTTTGGCAGACGCCGGACCAGCAGGCGGCCGCCGCCTTCAAGAGCCAGGACTATCAGGGCGCCGCCGCGCGCTTCGCCAATCCCGACTGGCAGGCGAGCGCGCTCTATAAGGCGGGCGACTATGAGAAGGCGGCAGAGGCTTATTCCCGCCTGCCGAACGGCGCCTACAACCAGGCCAATGCACTGGCCCGCGCCGGAAAGCTCGACGACGCCGTGAAGGCCTATGACGAGGCCCTGAAGCAGAATCCCGACAATGCGGATGCCATCTACAACCGCAACCTCGTGCAGAAGCTGATCGACGACCAGAAGAAGATGGACCTGCCCCAGCCCCCGCCCCAGGACCAGCAGAACAAGGACAACAAGAACGGCGGCGGAAACCAGCAGGACAAGCAGCAGCAGGACAAACAGGACAAGGGCGACAACAAGCAGAACACGCCCCAGAACCAGAAGGACCAGAAGGACCAGAACAAGAAGGATCAGGGGCAGCAGGACCAGAAGGACAAGAAGCCGGACGGCGACGACGAGGGCAAGCAGAAGCCCGACCCGAAGTCCGGCCCGCAGCCTCAGCAGGCCCAGCCCAAGCCCGATCCCGGCCAGAAGAACCAGCCCCAGCAGGGTCAGGACCAGAAGGACCAGTCGAAGCCCCAGCCGAAGGATCAGGGCAACGATCCGGCCAAGGCTGACCCGAAGGAGGGCAAGGACGCCAACAAGCCCGACCCGAAGGACGGAAGGGACGCACCCAAGCCGGACCAGAAGGACGGCAAGGAGGCGCCGAAGCCCGATCCGCGCGCCCCAGGGAACACGCCCGCCCAGCCGCAGCCGGCGCAGCCGAACCCGCAGGGGCAGCCGGGCCAGCAGCCCCAGCCCGCGCAACAAGCGCCCCAGCAGGCCCAGCCGGCCCAGCAGGGCGGTGACCAGCCGGGCATGGCGCTCGCGCCGTTTGGCCTGCGCCCGATGACGCCCGAGGACCAGAACCGCGAGCAGGCTTTGCGCATGGTGCCGGATGACCCCATGGGCCTTCTGCGCGCCCGCATCCGCGCGCACTACACGGGCCGCCCGCCGGAAGTGGAAGGGGTGAACCAGCCATGAGCCGCCCGCTCCCCATCCTGCCCGCCCTGCTGCTGGCCGCCGCACTTCTGGTGCTGCCCGTGCTGGCGCAGGCCGCCCCCCGGCTGACCCTTTCCGCGACGCCGGATACGCTCATCTCCACCGGCACGGTGGAAGTGGTGATCGCCCTCACCGAGGGCGACGGCCGCGAGCCGCCCAATCTCACGCCGCTGACGCGGGACTTCGACATCGTCGGACAGGGCCGGCGCAGCCGCACCGAGGTCGTGGACGGACGTCGGGTGCCGGTGAACGAATGGCTGGTCACGCTCGCCCCCAAGCGCTCCGGACGGCTGGTGATCCCGGCCATCTCCCTCGCCGGCCTCTCCACCGCGCCGGTCGCGGTGAACGTGGTGCCGAGCACGGGCGGTGCCCTCACCGACGAGCGCACGCTCTTCGTGCGCCTCGAGGCCGGAGACGTGCAGCCCTTCGTGCAGAGCGACGTGCCGGTCACGGTGCGGGTCTATGACCGGCTCGGGCTGCGGGGCGGCGGCATCAGCCGCATTTCCGCCGACGGCGCCAGCTTCACGCCGCAGGGCGAACAGCGGGCCTATTACCGGACCATCGGCCGCTACCGTTATCAGGTCATCGAGCAGAGCTATCTGATGCGTCCCCAGCGCAGTGGCACCATCGAGGTGCCGCCTGTCACCCTGGAGGCCAAGGTGCCGGCCTATACGGGTGGCCAGCTGCCGCCGGATATCGCCGGCGCGCTGGGGCGGCCGCAGCCGCCCAACCCGTGGGACACCAATTTCCCGAGCGTGCGCGACCTCACGGTCCAGTCCAACCCGCTGACGGTGACGGTGCGCGAGCGGCCGGCCGACGCCAAGGGCTGGTTCCTCCCCGCGCGCAGCCTCACCATCAGCAGCGAGTGGGCCAAGCCGCCGAAGGACGTGAAAGTGGGCGAGGTGCTCACCCGCACCATCCGCGTCGAGGCGGAGGGCGCCGGGCCGAACCAGTTGCCGCCCCTGACCCTCGCGGAGGTGCCGGGCGTGCGTCAGTATGAGGAGCAGAGCCGGACGGAAAGCGCGCCCGTGCGCGGCGCCCCCGGTGCACTCCTCACGAAGACGGTCTCCGTGGTGCCCACCCGCTCCGGCACCTTCACCCTGCCGGCCATCGAGCTGGGCTGGTGGAACACGGCGACGCAGAGGCAGGAGACCGCCACCCTCCCCGCCGAGACCTTCACCGTCGCGGCCGATCCGCGCGCCCCTCAGACCGCGGCAGCCCCCGTTGCAGCGGCAATGTCGGGAACCGGCGGCTCGGCTCGCACGCCGCCGCCGGCCGTCGCGTCCGATACCAGCCTGCTGCGCAGCGCGCTCGGCCTCTGGTCGGTCTGGCGGACCTGGTTCGTGCTGGCGGCGGAAATCGCGCTGTTCTGCCTCTTCGTGGCGGTGGTCATGGCCGGGCTGCGCCGGCTGGAGCGCTGGCGGCGGGGCCGGCGGATCGCCCAGGCGGCAGAGGCCGGCGATCCCGCGAACGCGAGCATCGCCACGCTGGCGCAGGCGGAAGCGGCGCTTGAGGCCGGTTGCAAGGCCCGCAACGCCGCCCTCGCCCATCGCGCCCTGATGGCGTGGCTGCGCCTCTCCGCCACGGGCACGCAAGCTCCGGTGCCGGTGACGCCCGCTCTGGCGCAAGCCCTCACCGCCCTGCAGGACGCGCTCTATGGCACGGCGCCGCGTCCGTTCGATGCAAAGAGGCTGCGCGCCGCCTTCCACGCCGAGCAACGCGCCCGCCGCAAGGGCGCGCGACAGGAGCGCGGCGCCCGACTGGCGCCGCTCTATCCCACGGCACGCTGAACGCGAGCGGCGGAGGGCCGAGTGGCTGCGGCCTCAGTGGCGCGTGGTCGAGGGGGGAAGCTTCAGGGCCCAGCCGGCCGGAACCTCGGCCGGCGCGTCCTTGCCCTTGGCAGCGGCGCTCGCCACGGTGCCCGGCACCACGCCCGTCTTGCCCTTCGCGCGCTTCGCGGCGGCGCTCTTGGTCTTGGCCGCGGGCCCTTTCGGCTTCGGGCCGCCCTTTGCCTTGGGCGCGGCCTTGCGCTTGGCGGCCTTGGGCTTGGCCGCGCTTGCAACGGCCTCCGCCTCAGCCTTCGCCTTGGCCACGCGCGGCTTGGTCGAGCCCGCCTTGGACGCCCGCGCCTTGGCCGTCGCCGGGGACGGCGCTGAACCATCGAATGCGGGGACCTCCGTCATGGATGCCGCCTGCGCCGCTTTTGCCTTTGCCGCCTTCGGCTTGGCCCCCGCCGACTTCGCGGCCTTGGGCTTGGCAGGCTTGGCCTTCGCCTTTGCGGGCGTGACCACAGGCGTCGCCGCATCCTGAACGTTGGGCACGACATCGCTGGAAACGGTCTTGGCCTTGGCCACCTTGGCCTTGACCGGCTTCGCCTTGGTGGCCTTGGCCTTCGTCGCCTTGCCGCCGGTCACCTTGCCCTTGGCCGACGTCCCGAGCCCATCGCTCATGGGGCCCGCATCTGCCGCGACCTTCTCCTTCGCAGCCTTGTCTTTGGCGGCCTTGTCCTTGGCCGCCTTCGTCTTGGCGGCGAGAGCCTTGCGGGCCCGGTCGGCCGCCGCGCCTTCCGCGTCCTCGGAGGCGTCTTCCGCTTCGGTGCTGACGGGCGCACGGGACCGCTTCTTGGCGAAGCGATCCGCCATCATGGCGCCGAAGGCGAGGATGATCTGGCGCAGTTCCTCTTCCTGCACCGCCGCCGCCGCGCTCTCGATGGAGAACCAGAAGCCGAAGCGCTCGGCACGCTCCGGCCAGTTCTTCATGTAACGCTTCACCTTCATGGGAAAGACGATGACGTCGCAAGGCACCGTCTGGAGCGTCAGGCGCTTGTCGTAGGAATACATGCCGAGCGGCTCGGTCGAGATGCTGCCCAGCAGGCCGGCTTCCTCATACGCCTCGCGCGCAGCCGCCTTCGCGGGCGACAGGCCCTTCATCGGCCAGCCCTTCGGGATCACCCAGCGCCGCGTCTCGCGGGACGTGATGAGGCGGATCTGCACCTCGCCATCCTGCCGCTGGCGATAGGGAAGAGCTGCATATTGGATCCGGCGTTGCGCGCGAACCTTCGGCGCGGAGGGCATGGCGCTCCTTTCCTGATTCGGAGCGGCATAATAGTGGGAAGGGCCATCGCTTCCAGCCCAAAGCCGCGTCAGGACGGGCGGCCTTATGCCCATGGAACAAGCGGCATGATCCCGCACGCGTCGCGGCGCCGATCAATACCGAGCAATGGATCAGGCCGCGCTGCTGTGATCCTTCGGCAAGCGGTCCTGGCGGGAGCCCGCCGCGCTTTCAGGCAACCCAAGGTCCGCGCCGGGATGCCCCTGCTCCTGATGGTGCGCGAGGCGCGCCTCGAGGAACTCGATGCGGTCCAGCAGCGAACAGACCGCCTCCCCCACGGGATCGGGCATCAGGTGATGCTCGAGGTCGATGCGACCGTCCCCCAGACGGCGACGCTCCGCCAGCGGCTTCACCACGCGTCCGGGAATGCCCACCACCGTCATGCCCGGCGGCACGTCCTCGATGACCACGGAATTGGCGCCGACACGGGCCCCGGCACCAACGGTGATCGGGCCGAGGATCTTCGCACCCGCCCCCACCAGAACGCCATCCTGAAGGGTCGGGTGACGCTTGCCCGGGGTCCAGGAGGTGCCGCCCAGTGTCACGCCGTGATAGAGCGTGACGTCATCCCCCACCTCGGCCGTCTCGCCGATGACCACGCAGGCGCCGTGATCGATGAAGAAGCGGCGGCCGATGCGGGCGCCCGGATGGATGTCCACATTGCTCACCAGACGCCCAAGCCAGGACAGGAAGCGGGCCGGGAATTTCACGTTCGCGCGCCAGAGACGGTGGGCCAACCGATACCAGATCACCGCATGCACGCCGGGATAGGTGAGCAGGATTTCGAGCGTGCCGCGGGCGGCGGGATCGCGTGACTTCACGCAGGCCACATCCTCGCGGATCTGCCGCCAGAGGCTGGGGCGCTCCTCATGCGCCAGGGTGACGCCAGCGACAGGCGCAAGAGCGGCCGCCGCGCGATGACGCGAGCCCATGATCATCTCGTCCTCTCCGCAACCGGTCCGGCCGGCAGGGCCGGCCTTGTGTCCGCCGGCTGTTCCGCCGGCTTGATGATCGATCCCGAACCCGCATGCGCGTCAGATTGCGCCTTCCACGGCGGCCCGCCGCAGGCGCAGCGCGGGCTCGGTGAAGCTGTCCTGATAGAAGCGCAGCAGCGTCTCGCGGGAAACATTCTCTTTGGTGCGGACGGCAAAAGCCCGCACCCGGTCGAGGATGGCGCGTCCGCGCACCGCATCCACGGTGATGCCCTCGTCGGCCAGCGCCTTCTCCACCGCCGCAAGACCGGAATGCTTGCCGAGCACCACGGTGTGGCCACGCCCGAACAGTTCCGGATTCAGAGCTTCATAGGTGGCCCGGTCCTTGAGCAGGCCGGAGACGTGGATGCCCGACTCGTGGGTGAACACATCCGCGCCGACGATGGCCTTGCCGCGCGGCACCGGACGGGCGGCGGCGCCGCACACCAGTTCGGCCAGCGGCTTCAGCGCGGCCGGAGCGATGCCGGTCTCCGCCCGCGCCGTCTGGCGTAGTGCGATGGCCACTTCCTCCAGCGCCGCATTGCCCGCGCGCTCGCCGAGCCCGGCGACGGTGACGCTGGCATGGCGCGCCCCGCCCATCACCGCCGCCAGCGTATTGGCGGTGGCAAGGCCGAGATCGTCATGGGCGTGGAACTCAAGCTCGATGTCGGTGGTGGCGGCCACCCGGCGCACCAGCGCATAGGTGCCGAAGGGGTCGAGCACGCCAAGCGTATCGGCCAGCCGCAGGCGGAAGGCGCCCGCCGCCTTCGCCGTCTCCGCGAGACGGCAGAGAAAATCGGGATCGGCCCGTGAGGAATCCTCGCCCCCTACCGCCACCTCGAAGCCGAGCCGACGCGCCAGTGTCACCACCTCCGCCACACGGCCGAGCGCCCAGGCGCGATCCTTGCCGAGCTTGCCGGCCAGTTGCCGGTCGGAGGTGGGAATGGAGACATTGACGATCTTCACGCCAGCCGCGACGGCGGCCATCAGGTCGTCCTCGCTCATGCGGCACCAGGCCATGACGCGCGTCGGGAGGTTCAGCGAGACGATGGAGCGGATGGTTTCCACCTCCTCGTCGCCCATGGCGGGCGTCCCCGCCTCGATCTCCGGGACGCCGGCGGCGGCAAGGGCGGCGGCGATCTCGATCTTCTCCTTGCGGGTGAAGGCGACACCCGGCGCCTGCTCGCCGTCGCGCAACGTGGTGTCGTTCAGGAACGCCGTCCGCTGAAGGGGCGCGGGGTTTGCGGGTGTCTTGGCGAGCATGGCAGGCCTCCCACGGAACACAATGAGGTCACGTGGGATGTAGCAACGGCTGTGCCAAACACTTAAGTCATTGTTTTAAATCCGCTTATCAGCATCCGTACTGGCCGGGAGCGGGGACGCCCGACAGCATTGTCCGGTTTCGCCCGCTCACCGACAGCGCGTCGTCGCAGACGGCTCAATACATGGCATGCTGGAAGCGGGCGAGCATGGCTTCCTGACTCTCGGCTTCCGCAAGACCGATCTGGTCCTTCAGCATCTGGCCAAGGGTCGGAAGCACGGAGCGCTCCACCTGCGCCTCCGGGTCCCACAGGCGCGAGCGCATGAAGGCCTTGGCGCAGTGCAGATAGGCCTCGCGCACGCTGATGCGCAGGACCGAGGTCGGCAGCTTACCCTCCACCGCGCTGGCGCGACGCAGATCCTCGTCCACCCGGATCTCCGCCGTGCCGTTGATGCGCAGCGTCTCGTCCACGCCGGGGATGAGAAAGATCAGGCCGATGCCGGGGTTTTCGAGAATGTTGGTGAGGCTGTCGAGGCGGTTGTTGCCCGGCCGGTCGGGCAGGATGAGCGTGGTCTCGTCCGCCACCTGCACGAAGCCCGGCAGGTCGCCGCGCGGCGTCACGTCGAGGGCACCGTCGCGGCTCGATGTGGCAAGCATGACAAAGGGGCTGAGCCCGATGAAGCGGCGGCAGTGCGGATCAAGCTTCGACAACACCTTCTGGGCGGCGCGGGGCGAGACCGCCTTGTAGTGGCTGCGCAGTTGCTCGACGGTCTCGATACGGCTCATGACGATCCTCTGGGGCGGGATAGGGCGGGCGGCGGTTCAGGGCTTGATGATCAACTGGACCCGGTCGGCGACGAAGCTCGAACGGCCCCACTGTAATGGCATGCCGGCAATGTCGACATCCACCCGTTCCAGAACCATGACGGAGCGCCCGGCTGGGATCGCGAGGAGCATGCGCTCGCGTTCGTCGGCGATGCGCGCGCCGATGCGGGTTTCCTTGCGGCGATAATCGACGATGCCGAGGGTGGAGAGCGCACGGGTGAGCGAGCCCGTTGCCGCATAGATGAGGTCGAGGTCCTGACAGCGGGAATGGACGAACCAGGACGAGCCGCAGGACATGGGCACGCCGTCCGCCTCATGCATGGTGTCGATGCGCAGCACCCTGTCGCCGACCGAGAGGCCCAGTTCCCGCGCCACGTCCGGCGTCGCCGCCTCCACCTGCGACCCAAGGAAACGGCCATGCGGCTCGCGGCCGTTGGCCAGCACGATTTCCGAAAAGCGGGTGCGCGGACCGATGGGATAGCGCAGCGGCGGCTCCTTCACGAAGGTACCGCGGCCGGGCGTCGCTTCCACGAGGCCCCGTTCCGTGAGGACGCCGAGCGCCCGGCGCACCGTATGGCGGTTGACGCCGAACCGTTCGGCCAACTCTGCCTCTACCGGCAGGCGGGCGCCGGCCGGGCGCGCACCCGAGACGATCTCCGCCTCCAGCGTCTCGGCGATCTGCTTCCAGAGCGCCACGCCGCTGCCGCGGCGCAGATCGCCGTCCCGCTCGCCTGTCATCGGGCCGTGATCCGCCACGTCCAAACTGTCGTCCTGCACCACCGGTGGCCCCCTTCGATTTTTCCGCCGCTCGCGCTTGCCTATTTGTATAGACTTTTATACAAATCCCGTCCAGATGCTTCGGCGGGATGGGCACACGCCCGATGTCCGCCTTGAGATTTGCAACACGCGACGTCTGGCAGCGGAGACCCGCGCGCCAGCCCCTCAGCTTCGCCCCGCCGATAGGCGCCGGGGCCAATCGTTCGAAGAGGCGACAATGGCGGCGGAAGACACGACGCAACGCCTGGCGATCATGGGAACGCTCGCCCGCGCCACGGCGCAGGAGCTGTCCGCAGCGGTGGAGCGGTTCAAGCCGCTGCCCCCCATTCACGACCTGCGCCCGGCCGAAGTGGGACTCGCCATGGTGCGGGGCCGCATCGGCGGCGATGGCGATGCCTTCAATGCCGGCGAGGCCACCGTCACCCGCGCGGCCGTCCGCATCGAGGGTGGCGCGACCGGCGTCTCCTATTTGCTCGGCCGGGCGCCGGACCGGGCCCGAACCGCCGCCATCCTCGACGCACTCTGGCAGGACAATGCCCTGCGGATCGCGGTGGAAGAGGCGCTTGGCCCCGTGCGGGCCCGCCTCGCGGCGGAGGCAACGGACGCCCGAGAAAAGACAGAAGCGACCAAGGTGAACTTCTTCACCATGGTCCGTGGAGAGGACTGATGACCGATCTTGCCCTCGGCTTCGCCGATCCCGTCCGCGAGGCGCAGGCCACCTTCAAGGCGGTGATGTGGGCCATCTCGCGCCCCGGCAACCGGATGCCGCTCGCCACCGGCCTCAAGCCTCCGGCACCGCTCACGCCCGAAATGGCCGCCTGCGTCCTCGCGGTCGCCGATTATGAGACGCCTCTCTGGCTCGATGCGAAGCTCGCCGCCCGCGCCGAAGTGCTGGACTTCCTGCGCTTCCATACCGGGGCCCCGATCCTCGCGGAGCCGGGCGAGGCGCGCCTCGCGCTCATCAGCGATCCGGCGGCGCTCCCGCCCCTCACGGATTTCGCCCAGGGCACGCCTGAGTATCCGGATCGCTCCACCACGCTCATTCTCGCGGTTGACGATCTCACTGATGCGCCTTTCACGCTGGAAGGGCCGGGAATCAAGCATACGCGCCGCTTCGGCGCGGTGCCGCTGCCGGCGGATTTTGCCGCCCGCTGGGCCGACAACCGGCTGCTGTTTCCGCTGGGTGTCGATCTCATCTTCACCACGTCAGGGCTGGTGTCGGCCCTGCCGCGCTCCACCCGCATCACCGCGGAGGCCTGATCCATGTATGTGGCCGTCAAGGGTGGCGAGACCGCCATCCGCAACGCCCATGCCCTGCTCGCCGAGACCCGGCGTGGGGATACGTCGGTGCCGGAGATCGGCATCGACCAGATCGCCGGCCAGCTCACGCTGGCGGTGGATCGCGTGATGAGCGAAGGCTCGCTTTATGACCGCCCACTTGCCGCGCTCGCCATCAAGCAGGCGCGCGGCGATCTCATCGAGGCCATCTTCCTCGTGCGCGCCTTCCGCACCACCTTGCCCCGCTTCGGCTACAGCGCGCCGGTGGACACCGGCCGCATGCGCGTGGAACGGCGCATCTCCGCCACCTACAAGGACATTCCGGGCGGCCAAGTGCTCGGCCCCACCTTCGATTACACCCACCGCCTGCTCGACCCGACGCTCGCGACGACCGGCGGCGCGGCCGGAGCGCCCAAGGCCCAGCCCGCGCGTGCGGACGGCGCGGCGGAGCCCGGTCCCATGCCCCGCGTCACCGATCTTCTGGGCGACGAGGGGCTGATCGAGCCCGCGCCCGCCACCGGCGAGGAGCCGCGCGATCTCACCCGGGAACCCTTGAGCTTCCCCGCCGACCGTCCCCTCCGCCTCCAGAATCTCGCGCGGGGCGATGAGGGCTTCCTGCTCTCGCTCGGCTATTCCACCCAGCGCGGCTATGCCCGCAGCCATCCCTTCGTGGGCGAGATCCGCTTCGGCACGGTCGAGGTGGAACTGTTCGTGGAGGAACTGGGCTTTGCCGTGCCGCTCGGGGACATTTCGGTCACTGAGTGCCAGATGGTGAACCAGTTCAAGGGCTCCGCCAGCGAGCCGCCGAAGTTCACGCGCGGCTATGGCCTCGTGTTTGGCCAGAGTGAGCGCAAGGCCATGTCGGTGGCGCTTGTTGATCGCGCGCTCCGCTTCAAGGAACTGGGCGAGGAACAGTCCGCCCCCACGCAGGACGAGGAATTTGTCCTCTCCCACTCCGACAATGTGCAGGCCACCGGCTTCGTGGAGCATCTGAAGCTGCCGCATTACGTGGATTTCCAGGCCGAACTCGATCTCGTGCGCCGGATGCGCGCCGAGCATGCGGACGGCACCGAGACCAGCCAGCAGGAGGCGGCGGAATGAACGCGCCCTTCGAAACCGCACAGGCCGCAACGCCCGCTGGCATGCCGGCCATCACCTACAATTTCGCCTATCTCGACGAGCAGACGAAGCGGATGATCCGCCGGGCGATCCTGAAGGCCATCGCCATTCCCGGCTATCAGGTGCCCTTCGCCAGCCGCGAAATGCCCATGCCCTATGGCTGGGGCACCGGCGGCGTTCAGGTGACGGCCGCGATCCTCGGGCCGGACGATGTGCTCAAGGTGATCGACCAGGGCTCGGACGACACCACGAATGCGGTGGCCATCCGCGGCTTCTTCGAGACCACGGCCGGTGTTGCCACCACGACGCGCACGCAGGACGCCACCGTCATCCAGACCCGCCACCGGGTGCCCGAGACCGCGCTTCAGGCGCATCAGGTGCTGGTCTATCAGGTGCCGATCCCCGAGCCGCTGCGCTTCCTCGAGCCGCGCGAGACCGAGACGCGGAAGCTGCATGCGCTGGCCGATTACGGCCTCATGCATGTGAAGCTCTATGAGGACATCGCCCGCCACGGCCATATCGCCACCACCTATGCCTATCCGGTGGAAGTGGACGGGCGCTATGTGATGGACCCCTCGCCCATCCCGAAGTTCGACAACCCGAAGATGGACGACAGCCCGGCGCTCCAGCTCTTCGGCGCGGGCCGCGAGAAGCGCATCTATGCCATTCCCCCGCACACCAAGGTGGTGCCGCTCGATTTCGAGGACCACCCCTTCAAGGTGCAGCATTTCGCCAAGCCCTGCGCGCTCTGCGGCGCCACCGGCGTCTATCTGGACGAAGTGATCCTTGATGATCGCGGCGGGCGCATGTTCGTCTGCTCTGACACCGACCATTGCAACACCCGCCAGGCCGAGGGCCATCGCGGCGAGATGAGCGGTCTTCCGGAGGCGGCGGAATGAGTGCGCTCACCATCCGCCCCGCCACTGAGGAGGACCTGCCGGACGTCCTCGCACTCTATGCCCAGCCGGGCATGGATGACGGAAAGATCCTGCCACTGGACGAGGCCAAGGCGCTCTTTGCCCGTTTTGCCCGCTATCCCGACTATGTGCTCTATGTGGCACAGGACGCGGACGGGATCGTCGGCACCTTCGCCTTGCTGGTGATGGACAATCTCGGCCACCTCGGCGCGCCCTCCGCCGTCATCGAGGATGTGGTGGTTTCTCCCGCCCGACAGGGCGGCGGGGTCGGCGGCGCCATGATGCGCTTCGCCATGAAGAAGGCCGCCGAAAAGGGCTGCTACAAGCTGGTGCTCTCCTCCAACGCCAAGCGCGTGAAGGCCCACCAGTTTTACGAGAACCTCGGCTTCCGCCGCCATGGCGTGAGCCTGCACGTGGACCTCACGCCCGACGGTGAGGCGATCCCTCCCACGGAGCCTGTGGAGGCCGTGCCATGAGCGGGAATGCACCCGCCTTATCCCGCGCAACGCGCCCTCTCTCCCCTTGCGGGGGAGAGTTGGAGAGGGGGGTGACGCGGTTACGTCTGACGGACCCGTCGGCGTCCGCGACCTCACCCTTTCGGAGAGGGCATTACCCCCCTCCCTGCCCCTCCCCCGCAAGGGGGGAGCGAGATGGCCGCTCGGCTAGACAGCCCGCCATCCTTCCCCAGACACACGTCATCGAGGCCCGGCCATGACGGACGATGCTCCCCTTCTCGTCGCCGAAGGGCTGACGCGCTATTACGGCGCCCGCCTCGGCTGCCGGGATATCTCCCTCACGCTCCATCCGGGCGAAGTGCTTGCCATCGTGGGCGAGAGCGGCTCCGGCAAGTCCACCTTGCTCGGCCTGCTCTCCACAGAGCTGGAGCCCTCCGCCGGCCATGTGAGCTACCGCATGCGCGACGGTGCCCTTCGTGACCTCGCCTCCCTCACCGAGGGCGAGCGACGTCTGCTGCTGCGCACCGACTGGGGTTTCGTGCGCCAGCATGCGGAGAAGGGCCTGCGCATGGCGGTCTCCGCCGGTGGCAATGTGGGCGAACGGCTGATGGCGGTGGGCTGGCGCAACTATGCCGGCATCCGCGACGAGGCCATCGACTGGCTGTCCCGCGTGGAAATCCAGCCGGACCGGATCGATGACGATCCGCGCGCCTTCTCCGGCGGCATGCGCCAGCGCCTCCAGATCGCCCGCAATCTCGTCACCAAGCCGCGCCTCGTCTTCATGGACGAGCCCACTGGCGGCCTCGATGTCTCCGTGCAGGCGCGCCTGCTGGATCTCATCCGCTCGCTGGTGGCGGACCTTGGCCTTGCGGTCGTCATCGTCACCCACGACCTCGCCGTCGCCCGCCTGCTCTCCCACCGTATCATGGTGATGAAGGAAGGCCGGGTGATCGAGGAGGGGCTGACTGATCAGGTGCTCGACGATCCGCGCGAGCCCTATACGCAACTCCTCGTCTCCTCGGTGCTCGCCGCATGATGCTCCCCATCGCTCCCCACACGGCGGCAACACCGCTGCCTCCCACCCTGCCCGCCGGCACACTGCTGCGGGTGGAAAGCCTCGCCAAGGCCTTCACGCTGCATCTGCGCGGCGGCGCCCGTCTGCCGGTGGTGGATGGCGCGGGCTTCGAGGTGCGCGCCGGCACCTGCGTGGCGCTCGGCGGCCCGTCCGGTGCCGGCAAGAGCTCCATCCTCAAGATGGTCTATGGCAACTATCGCACGGACGCCGGCGCCATCTGGCTGATGGACGAGACCGGCCCCGTCGATGTCGCCCATGCTGCCCCCCGCCAGATGCTGGACCTGCGCCGCCGCCGCATCGGCTATGTGAGCCAGTTCCTGCGTGTCATTCCCCGCGTCTCCGCCCTCGACGTGGTGGCCGAGCCGCTGATGGCGGAAGGCGTCGCACCCGAGCAGGCGCGCGCGAAGGCCCGCGAGCTTCTGGCGCGCCTCAATCTGCCGGAGCGGCTGTGGAGCCTGCCGCCGGCCACCTTCTCCGGCGGCGAGCAGCAGCGCGTGAACGTGGCGCGCGGCTTCATCTCCAGCCAGCCCCTCCTGCTGCTGGACGAGCCCACCGCCTCGCTCGACGCAGTGAACCGGCAGGTGGTGATCGACCTCATCACCGAGAAGAAGGCCGCCGGCACCGGCCTCCTCGGCATCTTCCATGACGCGGACACGCGCGATGCGGTGGCGGACGAAGTGGTGGACGTCTCCGCCTTCGCCACCCGGCCCAACTGACAGAAGGAACAGCCCATGTCCGAGACCGGAACCGGCGAACAGATCTTCGCGAACGCCCGCATCGTGCTGGCGGACCGCATCCTCGAAGGCCATGTGCGGGTGGTGGGCGGCACAATCCGCAGCGTGGACACCGGCGCCGTGCCCGCCGGGGCGATCGACCTTGAAGGCGACTATCTGCTCCCGGGCCTCGTGGAGCTCCACACTGACCATGTGGAAGGCCATCTGGCGCCGCGGCCGCGTGTACGCTGGAACCCGGTGTCAGCCGTCGTCGCCCATGATGCGCAGATCGCCGCCTCCGGCATCACCACCGTGTTCGACAGCCTGCGCGTCTGGCCGGACAAGAAGGCGGTGGGCATGGATGGGGATGCCCCGCTACTGCTGGAGGCGCTCGCCACGGCGCGGGCCGCAGGTGTGCTGCGGGCGGACCATCTGGTGCATCTGCGCTGCGAGGTGGCGACCGACACGGTGGTTGAAGATGCCGCCGCTATCGTCGCGGCCCACAAGGTGCAGCTCATCTCGCTGATGGACCACACACCGGGCCAGCGCCAGTTCGCCAGCACCGAGCATTTCCGCTCCTATTACAAGAAGAAGAGCGGCATCACCGACGAGGAGCTGGACGTCATCGTCGCGACCCGCATGGATTATCACACCCGCCTCGCCCGGCCGAACCGGCAGGGGCTGGTGGCCCTCGCCCACCCGAACGGCATTGTGCTGGCGAGCCATGACGACGCGACTCCCGAGCACGTGGCAGAGGCCATCGGCGACGGCATCGCCATTGCCGAATTCCCCACCACCGTGGAGGCCGCGCGCCTGTCGCACGAGGCCGGCATCCGCGTGCTGATGGGGGCGCCGAACCTCGTGCGCGGCGGCTCGCACACCGGCAATGCCTCGGCGGAAGACCTCGCCCGGCAGGGCCTCCTCGACATCCTGTCCTCGGACTATGTGCCGGCGAGCCTGCTCTGGGCGCCTTTCGATCTGACGCGGCGTGTGCCCACCATCTCCTTGCCCGAGGCGGTGCGGCTGGTGACGAAGAATCCTGCCGAGGCCGCCAGTCTCTCCGATCGCGGCGAGATCGCGCCCGGCAAGCGGGCGGACCTCGTGCGCGTCGCCATGGCCGGCGATATTCCGGTGGCGCGCGCGGTTTGGCGCGAGGGCCAGAGGGTGGCATGAGCCCTCAGCCGCCCTTCGGCCCCGGCGCGCTGGTGCTGGTGGTCGGTCCCTCCGGTGCCGGCAAGGACACGCTGATGTCCGCCGCCGCCGGACTGCTGACGGCAGAGCCGGCGATATCCTTCGCCCGCCGCCTCGTGACGCGCACCGACACCACGGGCGAGGACCACACGCCCGTGGACCTTGCCACCTATGAGGCGGAGCTTGCGGCGGGGCGCTATCCGCTGGCGTGGCGGGCCCATGGCCTTGCCTATGCGCTGGGACCCGAGGTGGCAGCGCGGATCGCCGCCGGGGAGACGGTGGTCGCCAATGGATCACGCGCCACTTTGCCGGAGGCGCGACGCCGGTTTTCCCGGCTTTTGGTCGTGCACATCACCGTGCCGCTGGAGGTACGCGCCGCGCGCCTCGCCGCCAGGGGCCGGGAAGGTGCTGAGGACGTGCGCGAGCGCCTGACCCGCGCGCCCGACGTGCCGCTGGCAGCCGATCTGGAGATCGAGAACACCGGCCCCGTGGCGGAGGGCGCTGCACGCCTTGCCGCCTTCCTGCGCCGCATCAGCGCCGGCGCGGCTGCGGCGTGACGCCCACAAAAAAATGCCGGCCACGACAGGGTCGGGCCGGCAAGTCATGGGGTCACGTCATAGCTGAAGCAATTTTCGCGGAAGCACGCACGTTCTGCGAAAGGAATAGCGTCAAACCGAGGGCCTAGAGAGTTCCGCGGTTCCTTGAAATGCGGAATTTCTCCGGGTTGTGAAAGCCCGAAGGCGGGAGCCTGGAGGGCAAGGGGGGAACAGGGCTCTTGCAAAAGGGGACCGCGCAGCGGGCGGCTATTCGATCCCCTGCTCGCACGCCTTCCATTTGGCGGCGAGACGAAAACGCTCATTGATGGCAACCGGATTGGCGAGGATTTTCGCCTCCGCATCCTTGAAGGCCTGGAAGACGATCTCCGCCTCGTCCTGTGTCAGCGGCACGCGGCCGGCCATATGGGTGGCCTCCGGCGCCACCTCCCAGATGGCGCGGCGGTTGGGGTGCTCCTTCACCTCGATGAGATCGGGCGCTTCCAGCTTGCCGTCGAGGCAGATGGCAAGGCCCACCACCTCCAGCTTGCGCCCATCCAGCGTGGTCTTCACGAGCGTCGCCATTCACTCCTCCTCTTCCGCCGCCAGCCAGCTGTAGCCGCCCTGATCCCAGAGCTGGGCCAGGGCCTGATCCGCCGTGCAGCCGGGAAACTGCTGCTGCACCGTTTCAAGATCGGCGCGGAAGCGCGCCGCATCCTCCCCCTCCAGCAGCGCCACGCGCTGCTCCGGCTTGCACCGGAGCCGGTAGGCGCCCGCGCCCGGCCCGGCGAGGAGTTCATACTCCGCGCCGGAAAGCAGGGTCTCCGCCGCATCCGACATGGCGCCCTCCCTCAGGCGGCAGCCGCCACCGGCGCGTCGGCGACCTGCTCCCACTCGGCCCAGGAGCCGTCATAGACCGGGGCCTCCTGCCCCAGCAGCTTCAGCGCCAGCGAGAGCATGGGCGCGAGAATGCCGGAGGCGCAGGTGGTGACGATGGGCCTGTCGAGATCGACACCGGCCGCCGCGAAGCGGGCAGAGATCGCCTCCGGCGCGACGAGGGCTCCCGTCTGGTTATCGACAAGATCGCCCCACGGCACATTCACCGCGTTGGGCATATGGCCACGCTTGGTGAAGGCATAGACATCCTCCTGCGTGCCATCGAACTTGCCGGGCCCGCGCGCGTCCAGAACCTGTTCTGCACCGGAGGCGAGATTCGCCTTCATCTGGTCCAGCGTGCGCAGGAGAGCCGGATTGAAGCCGGCGGTGAAGCTGCGCGCCTCGGGCCGCACCGGCGCCATCTCGGCGGGCCGCTTCTCGGCCGCCCATTTGGCATAGCCGCCATCGAGCAGGGCCACATTCTCATGGCCGAAGACCCGGAACATCCACCAGGCGCGGGCGGCGGCGGCCCCGCCGCACAGCCGGTCATAGACCACCACGCGATCGCCTGTGCCCACACCGAGCAGCCCCATCTTGGCGGCGAAATCCTCCGCCTTCGGCAGCATGTGGGGCAGCGGGTTGGTCTTGTCGGCCACCTGATCGATGTCGAAATGCACCGCGCCCGGCAGATGACGGCCCCGATACTGCGTGCGGCCATCCAGATTGGTGCTCGGATGATGCCAGGTGCAGTCGAGGATGCGCAGATCCCCCTCGCCCAGATGCGCGGCGAGCCATTCGGTGCTGACGACAGGCGTTTCAAAGGCGGATGACGACATCGACAGATCTCCCGCAGCTCACGCGATATCACGGTGGAAGGCAGGTGCGGCGGGGCAGAAACCCACGCCGCCTCTGCCGGTTTCAGAGCGCCTTGTGCAGCGGATAACCCGCGCGCGGATGGGTGTCGTAATAGTCGGGCCGCTCCGGCCAGCCGCCCTCCGGATTGAACTTGAAGGACACCACACGCACCGGCGCGCCGTGGGAAGTGGACACTTCGGCCAGCTTGATCTCCCGATCACCGGGGCCGGCGGAGAAATCCGCCACGACCGTGCCGTCCGCCGTGGTGGCGCGGGCGAAACCGAAGGTGCCGGTGGTCGCGCCCTGGACCGGATTGGCCACAAACTGCGGCGTCTCGCCGGCATCGGTGGGCGTGCCGAAGGCGGGGCTTGCGAAGGAGAGCGTGGCGAGCACGGCGCTCCGGTCCACCTTATGGTCGGCGGTCAGCGGGCGGGCGACCGAATAGAAGGTGAGCGTGCCGCCCGCGAGCGCGGCCTTGATCTCGTCGAGGGAAGAGGAGGCGAACTCCAGGGACAGGTTCATGGATGGTCTCCAGCACAGGGTTCGCTGGAGAGGCATCAAGAAGCGTGCCAGCCGCGGGACCTACATTTAAGATATTGCGTGGACTGGCACTTTTCCCCACCCAGCCGATTGGCCGCGGCCGGCGCGTCGGATTTCACACACGATGCGCGGCCGGGGTGCGACAAACGGCTTCGCCCCTTGATTGAAACCCTTCCAGACAAAGCGCTTGCACGGTTCTTGCTGGAGCATACACACACCCGGATCGCCCGCCCGGAAGGTGCGCGGCATCCGGCGCATGCGGAGGCATCGGCCATGCTTGAGACGGCGATCATCGGCGGCGGGCTGTGCGGACTGGCCCTCGCCCGCAGTCTGGCCCGGCAGGGACGTTTCGCGGCGGTGTTCGAGGCGCGACAGCGGCTCGGCGGTCGAATCCTGACACAGCACGCGGCCTCCGGCCTGCCGCTGGACCTGGGGCCGGCCTGGTTCTGGCCGGGCAATCAGCCGCTCATCTATGGTCTTCTCGCGGAACTCGGCTTCGAGAGCCTGCCGCAGCACGACGACGGCACCGTTCTGCACATGCGCGAGGCCGACGCCAAGGTGGAGCGCATCGCGGGGCGGTTCGTGCATGGCGATGCCCGCCGTGTCGCAGAGGGGCTCGGCGCACTCGTCTCCGCGCTGGCGGGCGCCCTGCCGGACGGGCGGCTCTATCTCGGCTATGCCCTGACCGAAGTGGCGGATGCCGGCGACCACGTGCGCCTCACCTTCTCAACCGACAGCGGTCCCCGCGCCATGACCGCGCGCACGGTGGTGCTTGCGCTGCCGCCACGTCTCGTGGCCGAGCGCATCCGCTTCACGCCCGCCCTGGAGCCCCATGTGATGGAGGCGCTCGAGGGCACCGCCACATGGATGGCGGCGCAGGCCAAGGTCGCCATCGCCTATGACAGCGCCGCTTGGCGGGAGGCCGGCTTCTCCGGCAATGCCTTCGTCACGCACGAGCAGGCCGTGGTGGGCGAGATTTACGACGCCTGCGGGCCGGGCGGCAGCCCCTCCGCGCTCGGCGGCTTCCTTGCCCTCGCGCCGGAGCTGCGGCAGGCCTTCGCCGCCGGCCTGCCCATGCTCATGGACAATCAGATGGTCCAGCTCTTCGGCAGCGCGGTGGAGGGCGGCGTGCAGGCCTATCAGGACTGGGCGCGGGAGCCCTTCACCTGCAGCACGCGCGATCTCGCGGCGCCCGCGCCGGAGCATGTGGACCATGGTCCGCCGCTGCTGCGCCGTCCCTTCTGGGAGGGGCGGCTGCATTTCGGCGGCTCGGAAACCGCCGCCCGAGGGGCCGGCTATCTGGAGGGCGCGCTTGAGGCCGCCCGCCGCATCGAACGCACCCTGCCGCGCCCTACGACCCAGGGCGAGACCCTCGCGGCCGATGTGGACCCCAATGCGGCCTGCCTCGCCCGCTTCACCGCCTGGGTGGCCGGCCGCAATGACGGGGCGCTCGATGCCTATCGCCGCCACCTGACCCGCGATCTCTCCACACAGCAGCGCGACCAGTTGACCCAGCGCGCCCTGCTCGCCGCCGTGGAAGGGGTCTTCAGCGAGGCGCTGGATGAACTGGCCGCCCTGCCGTTCGTGATGGACGATGTGGCGGTGGAGCGCGGCCGCTCCGCCCTGACCCCGCTGGTGCAGAAGCCCTTCGGCGTCTTTCTCCAGACTCTTCTGGACGACGCCATCGCCTTCAACCGCACCTCGTGTGCCTTGTCGAACTTCCCAACCGAGCACAAGCCGGACAAGGACTATGTGCAGGCGATGCTGCGCGACGTCGCCGCCGCCTGGCAGGACTTCTCCCGCGCCGTCAACCGCGTGCTGCTCGCCAAGGCGGCCGGCGGCGCGACGCCCGCCGCCGAACCCGCCGCCAGCGGCGCCCGCGTGATCCCCTTGCAGCACTGAGCTTTCGGTCTGGAGCCATCCCATGGATACCGATCTCGTCTATGCCATCTGCCAATTGAACGACATTCCTAGCCAGCGCGCTGTGGGCCTCCAACTGGTGCGGGTTGGGCAGGACGGCGCCGAAATCGCCTGGCCCATCGTCATCGTGCGCTGGGGCCGGCAGGTGTTCGGCTATGAGAACCGCTGCCCGCATCATGGGGTCAATCTGGACTGGGAGCGCAACCAGTTCCTCGACCCCAACGGCATCCGCCTCATGTGCGGCAAGCACGGCGCTCAGTTCGAGCTCGGCACGGGCCGCTGCATGGACGGCCCGTGCAAGGGCGAGAGCCTGACGCCCGTGCCCCTCGTGGTTCTGGACGGTGACATCTGCGTCGTCGGCGTCCAGTTGGCCGAAGATGCGGAAGACGAAGAATTCGACGCCCCGGCGACCTGCGACGAGGAAGCCTGATTTCTTATCCCCCCTGGGCTTGCGAGACGATAAGGCCCGCCGGACGGACGCCGACGGGCTTTGGGCAGGACCCCATTTCGGGAGACGGATATCTCGGTGATCCGGCGGTCAGCGGCAGCGGGAGACAGCGTCCGGACCGGGCGGCATCCGGACGCGGCGCACCGTCAGACAGGACGGTTCTCGTTGCGGTTCTTCACCGGCCCCATTCGGGCGATGCCCTCTTCCACCGTGATGGTGGGATAGGTTTCCTTGAAGCCGATCGCAGCATCCAGCACATAATCGAGCTTGCCAGCGGTATCGAGCTTCTTGATGTCGTTCTTGTCGATGGAGAGCAGGTCGGTCATCTCCTTCCAGACGGTGGATTCATCGCAGGGCAGCACGAAGAAGGTGATGCCGTCCACGACCACGCGATACTTCGCCAGAAGATCGATGTTGTTGCAGAAGATGAAGTAGGTGCCGGTCGGGGTCAGCAGGCCGGAGAGCACCTGCGCCACCTCCGGCAGATAAGCGAAGGAGTGGATGTAGCCGACGAGGATCGAGATGGTCGGCTCGCCCGCCTGCACGACGGTCAGCACCCCTTCGATGGAATAGTCCGGCGGACGCTTCTCGTCGGCCACCTGGGCCTGGAACTTCAGCGCGATATCGCCGCGAAAGCCGAAGCGGCCCGGCTTCTTGGTGGGGCCCTTGAGCACCGCGTTGAACAGGCGGTTCTCCTGGTCAAGACGGCTCAAAGCGGTCTCCTCGATGGTCACCGTCTTCTCAAGCGTGGTCATGGAAGCATCCTCGATCTCAAGCCCGTGGACCGGCGTCAGGCCGGCTGGAATCGCCTTCATGCAAATCGGGGGCCGAAACAGGATGCGCCGCGCCGGCCCTTGTGGCGCAAGGGTTGCATCGGATGACGCACCCCGAGTTTACGAACCAGAGGCTTTGTCCGCCCATGAAGCTTCAGATCGAACGGCCGCACCTCGAAGCCATGGTGGCGCGCTTTCCCGGCCTCAGCCCCTTGAAGGATCAACTGCGCTTCGGCGATCGCGTCGAGGTGGGCTTCACCCAGCTCTCCGGCGACGAGATCGATTTCCTTCAGGATCTCTATCGTGACGGCGGACCCGAGCTCGCGACCCGATCAGCCCAGATCGCGACGCTGCAACGGGCGTTCAACGACAAAAGTGTCAGGTTTACGTCGGATGCGTTGGAGGCCGTGCTCCCGGCCATCGCTGCCTATCTGGTGGAGGGGGCGATCCAGGGCTGGCTGTTCACCGCCAGCGTCACCAGCCGCCCCCTGCCCTATGTCGTGACGCGCATCGATTACACCGCCCCCTCCAATGATGAGGCCGGACGCCTGTTCGTCGAGCTGAAGGCGAACGCCAAGGGCGCGCTCACCTCCACCACCCTGCGCATCTCGGCCGGCGACATCGCCGGCAAGACGGTAGCGGAAATCCTCGCGGCCAAGGGGTTCGTCAAGGAAACGCCGGAGCTGGTCGCCGCCTATGAGGCGACGGAGGCGCGCTATTTCGAGTGGCGCGGCCGCTATGGGGCCCAGTTCACCGGCACCGGCACGGCCTTCTATACGGAAGATCCCAACGCCTCCCACCGCGACACGGACTGGTCGCGCAAGGATGTGGTGGTGCTCTCCGCCAGCGGCGGCCCGGCGCGGCTCGTCAATGACGAGAGCATCCTGACCTCCCGCGCCCTGACGCTCGACGTGCCGGGCGACATCCTCGGCGCCTATCTGCGCAAGGCGGCCAAGAGCAATCTCTATGACGCCGAAGACGAGGTGGAGCGGCAGAAGGCGGGCATCCCCGCCGGCCTGTTCAGCCGCATTCCCATCCACCCCTACATCCTCATGTTCCACCTCGACCTGCACCATTATCTGTGGGTGCATGTGGACGACATGAAACCCTATGCCTACCAGCCGGACCTCAAGCACAAGCTGGTGCTGCCGGAGGAACAGACCGACCTGATCGATATCCTCACCGCCGAGATGGACCTCTTGATGGACGACATCGTCGCCGGCAAGTCGGGCGGCACCACCGTGCTCTGCGCCGGCCCTCCCGGCGTCGGCAAGACGCTCACCGCCGAAGTGTATGCGGAGATCATCCAGCGGCCCCTCTATCGCGTGCATTCCGGCCAGCTCGGGCTCAATGCGGCGGCCATGGAGGCGGCGCTGCGCGAGACACTCACCCGCGCCCAGCGCTGGGGCGCGGTGATGCTGATCGACGAGGCCGACGTCTATATCAAGCGGCGCGAGGACGACATGACCATGAATGCGGTGGTCGGCGTCTTCCTGCGGGTGCTGGAATATTTCAACGGCCTGCTGTTCCTCACCACCAACCGCATCGATGACATTGATGAGGCCATCGTCTCGCGCTGCATCGCCCTCATCAAGTTCCACACGCCGGATGCCGCCGCCCGCCGGCGCATCTGGGGCGTGATGGCGGAGCAGTTCGCGCTCGACCTAGATGGGCAGCTCATCGACACGCTGGTGGAGACCTTTCCCGACGCCTCCGGCCGCGACATCAAGGGCCTCGCCAAGCTGGTGGCGAAATACTGCCATCACAAGCAAGTGCCGGCGGGCCTTTCCGTGTTCGAACGCTGCGCGGTCTTCCGGGGCATGGCCTGAGGCCGGACAATCGGATGGTGGGCGGTGGCGCAAACCGCCCGTGTCGCAAAGGCGACAAGGGTCTGCTTCGCGACAGCAGCAGCGACACTTCTGCAATGATTCCAAAGGACTGATCGCTGGCACGCCTCTTGCTGATCATACGTCAGAACGGCTCTGACGCATCAGGGAGACGGCCATGATCAATCTCACCGACAGCGCGTTGAATGCGGTCCGCACGGCCATTGGCTCCGCGGGCGGGCCCGTGGGCGGCCTGCGCATCCAGGTCGAGGCGGGCGGCTGCGCCGGCTACAAGTACCAGATGGGCCTCGTTGTCGATGCCGAGCCCGATGACACGGTGATCGAGCGCGAAGGCGTGCGGGTCTTCGTGGACAACAAGAGCCACGAATATCTCGCCGGCACCACCATCGACTTCGTGGTGGCGCTCGAAGGCTCGGGTTTCACCTTCGACAATCCGAACGCCAACAACAGCTGCTCCTGCGGCAAGTCCTTCGGCTGAACCGTCGCTCCCACGGAGACATTCCCATCATGCTGATCGAGACCCAGATCCCCGAGGCGGCACCGGTCGTCGAAACCGAGCGCGAACGGATCATCAAGGCGGTGATCGAGGAGATCCGCCCGAACCTCCAGCGCGACGGCGGCGACTGCCAGCTTCTCGGGCTCGAAGGCAACAAGGTGCTGGTGAAGATGACCGGCGCCTGCGTCTTCTGCAAGCTCGCGAGCATGACACTGGAGGGCATCCAGTCCCGCCTCGTAGAGCGGCTCGGAGAGCTCGTGCGCGTGGTGCCGGTCGCCGGCGCTGCGAAGCACTGAGCGGGACGGAACCGTGCCGATCTATCTCGACAACAACGCGACGACGCGGGTCGATCCCGCCGTCGTCGCGGCCATGTTGCCCTTTTTCACCGAGCAGTTCGGCAATGCCTCCTCCTCCCACGCTTTCGGCAGCAGCGTTGCCGAAAGCGTGCGCACCGCGCGGCGCAGCCTCCAGGCGCTGATCGGCGCCGCCTTCGATCATGAGATCGTCTTCACCTCGGGCGGGACGGAATCCGACAACACCGCCATCCTTTCCGCCCTCTCCACGCAGGAGGGACGGGACGAGATCGTCACCAGCGCGGTCGAGCATCCGGCGGTGCTGAACCTGCTGGATCATCTGGAAGCCACGCGCGGCATCACCATTCATCGCATCGGTGTCGATGGCGAGGGGCGGCTTGATCTTGAGGCCTTCGCCCGCGCGCTCTCGCCGCGCACGGCGCTCGCCACCATCATGTGGGCGAACAATGAGACGGGCACCCTGTTCCCCGTCGCCCAGCTGGCGCAGATGGCCCGCGCCGTCGGCGCGCTGTTCCACACGGACGCGGTTCAGGCGGTCGGCAAGATACCGATCGATCTGGCGGCGACGCAGATCGACATGCTCTCGCTCTCCGGCCACAAGCTGCACGGGCCAAAAGGCATCGGCGCCCTCTATCTGCGCAAGGGCACGCCTTTCGCCCCACTGGTGCGCGGCGGCCCGCAGGAGCGGCGGCGGCGCGGCGGCACGGAGAATGTGCCGGGCATCGTCGGCCTCGGGGCGGCGGCGGCGCTGGCGCTCGAAGAGCTGCCCGAGGAACAGGGCCGCGTGCGCGCGCTGCGCGACCGGCTGGAACAGGGCGTGCTCCAGCAGGCCGGCCCCTGCCGGGCGCTGGGCGTGCCCGACGGACGGCTGCCCAACACCACCAACATCGCCTTCGAGCATCTGGAGGGCGAGGCGGTACTGCACAATCTCAACAAGGCGGGCATCGCCGCCTCGCTCGGCTCCGCCTGCGCCTCCGGCTCCATGGAGCCGTCCCATGTGCTGAAAGCCATGCAGGTGCCGGCGAGCGCGCTGCGCGGGGCCATCCGCTTCTCGCTCTCGCGCGACAATACGGACGACGACGTCGACCGGGTTCTGCAGGTGCTGCCGGAAATCACCGCCAGGCTGCGGGCCACCGTGGCGGCCTGACCGGCCCGCCCTTTCACTGTCCGAGAGCGCGATCGGTGGATCGAGTTCCAACTTATTGAACAGAAACGGATTCAGCCTCGCATTGAAACATCAAAGCAATTCAATGCGCGGAGATCCGGCTCTAAGGCGCCAAGGAGCATCCAGACGATGAAGATCATGATCCGCCGCTCACCCGAGACCGGCCTCTCCATCTATGTTCCCAAGAAGGATCTGGAGGAGCCGATCGTCGAAAGCGAGCACCCGACCCTCTGGGGCGGCTGGATCCGCATCGCCAATGGCTGGGTGCTGGAGCTGCCCGAGATGGCGGCCGACACCACGCTGCCCATCACCGTGAATGCGCGCAAGCGCGGCGAAGACGAAGGCTGACGGCCATGAACGCCCCGACCCCGCATATCGATTTCGCCAATCCCGCCGACGCCACGGCCGTGCTGAAGGACGTCGCCGGCCAGTTGCGCGCCGGGGCGATCGTGCCCTATCTCGGGCCGGCGGTGGCCGCCCTCTCGCAACCGGAGGTGCCGCTGGGGCCGGAGGCGCTCGCGGCCTTCCTCGGCACCAAGGTGGCGCTGCCCCGCCGGGCGAAGGGCAATGCCTGGGCTTCGGCGCAGCATATCGAGAGCATGAAGCACCGCTCCACCGTCACCGCCTACATGACGGAAGCCTTCACGCCCAAGGTGGCGCCGAATGCGCTGCATGGCCTGTTGGCGTCGCTTCCGGTGCCGATGATCGTCGACACCTGGTATGACGGCGCCATGCGGGCGGCCCTTGCCGAGCGCAGCGACTGGGGCGAGGCACAGGGCATCACCCGCGCCGGCATCGGCGAGGACCGCTGGTATCGCTTCTATGATGCCGCGGGCGCGGAAACCGACAAGGCCGCGGCCGAGAGCTGGAACACCCTGCTCTACAAGCCGCACGGCAGCGTGGCGCCCGCCAAGAACTTCCTCATTTCGGACGCCGATTATGTGGAGGTTCTGACCGAGATCGACATCCAGACGCCGATCCCCGACATCGTGAAGCACCGGCGCACCGAGCGCAGCTTCCTGTTCCTCGGCTGCCGGTTCAACGACCAGATGCTGCGCACCTACGCACGGCAGCTGATCAAGCGATCGTCGGATCATCATTACGCCCTCGTCGAGCCCGATGCCCTCTCCAAGAATGAGCTGCGCTTCCTGCTGGAGGCGGGTCTCACGCCGCTCGCCTTGCCGCTGGACAAGGCGGTGGAGATCCTTTGCGCCTGAAGCGTTTCGGCATCATCTCTCCTGTGCCTGCCGCGCCCTTCGGGCGCGGTTCTTTTTTGCCCGCGCGGCCGCAGCGTCGATCTGTAATCTTTCCAACATGAGCTGTGTCGCTTCCCCCGCGCTGTTGGCAACGCGACAGGGTGGACAAAGCCGCAAAGCCTTTGATGTTCAACGCTTCCGGCTCCTTCCGCCGTGGTGGCACGGCTGTTGCTGGTATCTCCTCAGTAATATTGCGGATCGGCCAGCAGCGAGGAACGGACATGCACGGCTTGACACAGGACGTCAGCAGCGCCGGAAGCGCTCCCGACATGGGTGAGATCATGCAGGCCATTGCCGAACACAAAGGCTGTGGCACCTCGGGCGGCAGCGGCAAGGCCAGCTGCGGCTCCGGCGCGGGTCAGGGCGACCTGCCCACCGAAATCTGGGAGAAGGTGAAGAACCATCCCTGCTACAGCGAGGAAGCCCACCACCATTACGCCCGCATGCATGTGGCCGTCGCCCCGGCGTGCAACATCCAGTGCAACTACTGCAACCGCAAGTATGATTGCGCGAACGAGAGCCGGCCCGGCGTGGTGAGCGAGAAGCTTTCCCCCGAGCAGGCGGCCAAGAAGGTGCTCGCGGTGGCCTCCACCATCCCCCAGATGACGGTGCTCGGCATCGCCGGCCCGGGCGACCCGCTCGCCAATCCGGAGAAGACCTTCAAGACCTTCGAGCTGATTTCGAAGACCGCGCCAGACATCAAGCTCTGCCTGTCCACCAACGGCCTCACCCTGCCGGACCACGTGGACACCATCGCCAGCTACAATGTCGATCACGTGACCATCACCATCAACATGGTGGATCCCGAGATCGGCGCGAAGATCTACCCCTGGGTTTTCTACAAGCACAAGCGCTACACCGGCATCGACGCGGCCAAGATCCTCACCGATCGCCAGTTGCTCGGTCTCGAGATGCTCACCGCCCGCGGCATCCTCACCAAGATCAACTCGGTGATGATACCCGGCATCAACGACCAGCATTTGGTCGAGGTGAACAAGGCGGTGAAGTCGCGCGGCGCCTTCCTGCACAACATCATGCCCCTCATCTCCGCCCCCGAGCACGGCACCGTCTTCGGCCTCAACGGCCAGCGCGGCCCGACCGCCCAGGAGCTGAAGGCCCTGCAGGACAGCTGCGAGGGCGAGATGAACATGATGCGTCACTGCCGCCAATGCCGCGCCGATGCGGTGGGCCTGCTCGGCGAGGACCGCAGCGCCGAATTCACCACCGACAAGATCATGGCGATGGAGGTGAATTACGACATGGAAGGCCGCAAGGCCTACCAGGCCGCGGTGGAAGAAGAGCGCGTCGCCAAGGTCGTGGCCAAGCAGGAAGAGCTGGCTGGCCTTGCGGGCGAGATGAGCGACATCAAGCTTCTGGTGGCGGTGGCGACCAAGGGCTCGGGCCTCATCAACGAGCACTTCGGCCATGCCAAGGAATTCCAAGTCTATGAGCTCTCCACGGCGGGCGCCAAGTTCGTCGGTCATCGCCGCGTCGATCTCTATTGCCAGGGCGGCTATGGCGAGGAGGACAGCCTGGAGACCATCATCCGCGCCATCAACGACTGCCATGCGGTGTTCGTGGCGAAGATCGGTGGCTGCCCGAAGAGCGACCTGCTGAAGGCCGGTATCGAGCCGGTGGACCAGTTCGCCCACGAGTTCATCGAGAAATCGGCCATCGGCTGGTTCAAGGATTATCTCGCGAAGGTCAATTCGGGCGAGATCGAGCACGTGGCGCGTGGCGATGCCGCCATTCGCCAGGGCGCGCTCATCTCGGCCGCCTGAGCGAACGATCGGGAGGCAGCCATGGCACTCAAGATCGTCTCATCCCAGTGCACCAGTTGTTCGGCCTGTGAGCCGGAATGCCCGAACGTCGCCATCAGCGAAAAGAACGGCACGTTCTTGATCGACCCGAAGAAGTGCACCGAGTGCATCGGCCATTATGACGTGCCGCAATGCGCGGCCGTCTGTCCGGTGGACGACACCTGCATCATCGACACGTCCTACCCGCGCTACCAAGGCGCGGCGTGAGAAAAGGGGAGGCGCAGCCATGAATTTCCAGATGACACCGGCGGCGGAGCGTTTCATCCGCCTGATGCTCCGGGCGGACGGCAATGCCGCAAGCGGCTTCCGCTTGGTGCTGAGCCCCGGCGGTTGCTCCGGCCTCAGCGCGGACATCAGCGTCACCCCGGCTCCGGCCAGCGGTGATGCGGTGGTGGAAAAGAATGGCGTGCGCCTCTTCCTGCCGGCGGAAAGCCGCATCCTGCTCGAAGGCGTGACCATCGATTTCGCCGACACCGCGTCCCAGACCGGGCTGGTGTTCCGCGATCCGAAGGCCACGGGCACCTGCAGCTCGCACGGCACCGTGCAACTGTCCTGAGCGGAGCGGCCTTGCACACGGCACGCGACACCTCCGGCTCCCGCGCCCTCACCGGCGCGGGAGCCCCTGTCTCCGACGGCTTCGAGGACGCCATCCTCTCCGATCCCTTGCTGGGCGGCGGGCTGCCGGAGGACGCCGAAGCCCATCTTCATGCCGCGGGCCTTGCCTATGCGGATGGAGCTGTCGCGGAGGCGCATCTCAAGGCCGCACAAGGGCTCGCGCCTGGTCATGTGGCTGTGCTGATCGGCCTGTACCGTTTCTATTTCTACAAAGGACGGCTGGCGGAGGCGCTCGAAGTGTCCAAGGAATGTCTGATCAAGTCCGCACGGGACAACAATTTCTCCACGGACTGGCGCGATGTGCGCGCCGGCGACGCCGACTTCGGCCGCTATGAGAGCCTGAAGCCGCGCTTCTTTCTCTTCAGCCTCAAGGGCTACGCTTATCTCCAGATGCGCCTTGGCGAGCTGGAGGAAGGGCGTGCCGCCGCCACCAAGCTGATGCAGCTCGACCCGAGCGACAAGATCGGCGCCCGCGTGCTGCTCGACATTCTGGACCGGGCGGAGCAAGACGATGACGGATGACATCGACGAGGCTCTGGACTGGCAGGGCCACGACATCGATTGCGCCAGCTGCACCCATCGCGACATCGAGGCCGAAGGCCGCTGCCGGCTGAAGCATGCCTGCGTGCATGATCGCTACGCCCGGCGCATCGACCGTTTCTTCAACTGGAACCCCGGCCTCGCCAACCGTTATGTGGCGCATCCGCATTTCGAGGTGCGGGCCATCGCCGCCAAGCACGCCAGCACCTTCCTGCTGCCGCCGCTGCTGGAGGATCCGGAGGAGACCGTGCGCTGGAATGCGGCGCGCCGCTTGCCCAAGCGCCTCATCCTGCCGCTGCGCCACGATCCGCACCGGGAGGTGCGCATCCGCATCGTCTCCCTGCTGGAAGATGCCGACCTCGGCCCGATGATGGCGGACGAGGATTATTATGTGCGCCTCGTTGTGGCGCGGCGGGTCGCGCCCGCCCTGCTCGGGCGCATGATGGCCGATCCGGAGACGGAGGTCCGCCGCGTCGTCGCGCAGCGCCTGCCCCGCGAGTGGCTGCTGCGCATGGCCGATGACGCCGACGCCACCGTGCGGCTTGAGATCGCCCGCCGCCTTTCGCCCGACCTCGTGGCACGGCTCAAGAACGATGCGGACTGGCGTGTGCGCTATGAGGTGGCCTGCGCCGCCCCCGTTGGCGAACTCGACGCTCTCGCCGACGACTGCGACGATCTTGTGCGCGAGGCCGCCCGCGCCCGGCAGGCGACGCCGCGCGCCGACGGCATCGGGAGCCGGCCATGAGCAACATTGTCCGCGACAGCGACGTGGTGGAACTGAATGATCCGCCCTATTTCTCCTATGGCGAGAAGGTGCGCGCCCGCCGCACCATCCGGAACGACGGCACCTACGCCGGCAAGGAGATCGGCGACGTGCTCGCGAGGAAAGGCGAGCTCGGCTACGTGGTGAGCATCGGCACATTCCTCCAGCAGTTCTACATCTATGGCGTGGAATTCACCGAGAGCGGCAACCGCGTCGGCATGAAGCGCAAGGAGCTGGAGCCCGTGGTCTCCCGCGACGATATCGACATCCCCCTGCCGGAGTGACGACCGTGTTTGAGCCCAGAGAACCGAAATACCAGTGGGGCATGCGCGTGCGGGCCGCCATCGATCTCATCAACGACGGCTCGTTCCCCGAGGCCGCGCCTGCGCAGATTCTCGTGCCGGCCGGAGGCCTCGGCGAAATCGTGCAGGTCGGCACCCACACGGAGGCGAACCTGCCCATCTATCTCGTGGAATTCTCAGAGAAGCTGGTGGTCGGCTGCTTCGAGGAAGAGATCACGCCGCTTTGAGCGGACAACCCGCCTTACCCTTCCGCGCCGCCGCAAGGACGGGCGCGGCACGCGATCTGGAAGGAGAACCGGTGATGCGTTCCGCGGCCATGACGAGCGCCAACCTGCGCCTGTCGCCTCATCCCAATGATCTCGACCGCAAGCGCATCGAGCGCGGGCTCGAGAACCGCAAGCGCTATCGTTATGTGTCGCCGCTCGTGAAGGCGACGGCGGGCGGCTATCATATCTCTAGCCCCTGCTGCTCCCGCAACATCGACCCGGAGGGCGGCATCGTCGATGTGGCACTGCTCATCCACGAGGTGGATACCGGCCGCTGGCAGCTCTATGCCCGTGAGCATGCGGCGCGGCGCTGGGGCCTCCACAGCATCCACGAGAAGCTCTCGGATGCGCTGGAGGAGATCAACCTCGATCCCGAGCGCATCTTCTGGCAATGATTTTGCATCGTTCCAGACTGAGGCCTTCCATCATAGGGTCAGGATCATGGCGCTGGCAGAGAACGACTTGGCGGAAATCGAGAAAATCCTCTCGGCGCCGGACAACGGCAGCGGGGTGATCGCTACATTGCGTGGTCTGCTTCCGCACCTGTCCTGGACCGGCTGTGATGCTTCCGACATGTCGGACGAGCCGTTCCGCACCTATCCGGCCTATGAGGTCCATCTGCTGGACACCGCCGACCACTGCGTCCAGCTCACCTCCGATCCCGCCCGCGCCACCGGCGTCGTGCTCGCCAAGCGCAAGGTGAAGCCATGATTGAGTCCGCACTCATCGATGGCGATACCCGCGCGGAGACCGACGAAGCCGAACTCGATGTCGGCTTCATTCCCCTGTCCGACCCCGATATCACCGGCGCGGAACTGGCGGCGGTCGATGGTGTGCTCCGCAGCCCGCGCCTGTCGGGGGGAGCCGTCGTCGCGGCCTTCGAGACCGCGTTTGCGACCTATCTGGGCCGGCGCTATGCGGTGGCGGTGCCGAGCGGCACCTTCGCCCTCATGCTCGTTCTGAAGGCCTATGGCATCGGCCCGGGCGACGAGGTGATCGCCTCGCCCTATTCATTCCGCGAAACGGCCCATGCCATCAGCCTCGTGGGCGCACGACCGGTCTTCGCCGACGTGGATTACTGGTCGGGAACCCTCGTTCCCGAGAAGGCAGAGGCGCGTATCACCCCGGCCACAAAGGCCATTCTCGCGGCCAACACCAACGGCCATCCGGCCGCGTGGGACGGCCTGCGCGCCGTGGCGGAGCGGCACGGCCTGAAGCTGCTGGAGGATTCCACCGAAGCCATCGGCTCGCGCTACAAGGGCGCGCTCGTCGGCACCTTCGGCGATGCGTCGGTCTTCGACTTCTCCCAACCCTTCCCCATCACCTGCGGCGAGGGTGGGATCATCGTCACTGACGATGTGGACGTGGCGGTGACAGCCCGGCGCCACCGCGCGCACCGGCTGGACGAGCGCTCGTCCGTGGTGGTGAGCGGCACCCCGCCCTTCCAGGCCACGATGAGCGAGATTTCCGCCGCTCTGGCCCTGACCCAGCTTCAGCGGCTGGACGAGATCCTGGAACGGCGGCGCAGCACCGAGCACCTCTATTACAAGCACATCAAGTCCTTCGAGGGGATCAAGGATCCCTACATGGCGCCCGATGTGACCGAGGTGAACTGGTTCCTCTACCTCGTGCACCTCGGCAACCGCTTCTCGCGCTCCAGCCGCGACTCCATCGTGGAGGACCTGAAGGTCGAGCAGGTGGAGGCCGCCGGCTATTGCCACCCGCTGCACCTGCAGCGGCACTATTTCGACCTGGGATACCGGCGTGGCGACTGTCTGGTCTCGGAGAAGCTCGCGGACCGAGCCGTCGCCCTCCCTTTCCACGCCCATCTGAGCGAGGACCAGATCCAGTTCATCGTCGAGACGATGAAGGACGCCTCCATCAATGTGGGCGCGGGAGCAGCCATTTATTGACGCCCGCCGGCGCTGCCGGCGGAACGTCCATCGGGAGCCGGAGCCAAGGGATCGCGATCCCGGCCACCCTCCGTCTCGTAACTGATCATTCAATCATCTGCACCGGCCCGGCCGGGGCGGAACAGGTGTCGCATACCCGAAGACATGAAGGAGGTTTCCATGACCACTGTCACCATCTCTCCCAGTGGGGAAGTGCTCGAAGCGGCCGAAGGCATGAGCCTGCTGGACGTGCTGCTGAAGGGCGACATCAAGATCCCGCACAAGTGCGACGGCAAGGCCTCCTGCGGCAGCTGCCATATCTTCGTGCAGGAGGGCCGCAAGGGCCTCACCAAGATCGCCCGCGAGGAGAATGAGAAGCTCGACTCCATCGTCGGCGTCGGCTCGAAGTCCCGCCTCGCCTGCCAGGCGAAGGTGCTGGGCACCGAAAACATCAAGATCGAGCTCCTGGGCTTCGGCTCGGGCCTCTGAGTTTCCGCGTGCGTCCGGGCACCCGCCCTCGCCCGGACGTTCCGCTTCCTTTGACCCCAGCAGACGGAGTGGACCCATGAGCAATGCCATTCTTCACGTGCGCTTTGCTGCCAACGGCAGCGTCATCGAGATCAGCGAACGCCCTGCAGCGCTCACGCCTCAGGACTGGTTCAATTTCCTGAGCCTCGAGGTGCCGAGCACCTACCAGGCCCTCGCCGGCGGCCGCGGCGTGTTCCGCATCCCGACGGAAGCGCTTCCGGCGCTGAAGGCAAGCGCCGCCCCCGCCGCCGCGTGATATCCGGAGATGATCATGGTGCCGCACGCCCGACAGCCCGCAGACGTTTCGCCACCGGCCTGCGCGGGAGCGGCCCGATGAACCATCCCATCACCCACTGGCCTCAGACGGGGGCGCCCGTCCCCCCGCCTGACCTTGCCCTGGATGGGCGGGACAAGCCGACCCTCGGCGAGTCGTCGGCAAGCGCTGCCGCTCTGCCCATTGCGGACGCGCCCAGCAGCTTCGCGCGTGCCCTGCTTGATCTCGACACGCTGACGCCGGCAGCGCGCGCGGACGTACGCGCGCTCCTCGCCGCTCACGGCCTCTGTGCGCCCGAGATGGGGCAGCCACCAGCCGCTCCGGCCCGTCCTTCGGCCGACGCTTCGGATACGGCGGACCTCCTCCCTTTCGATGCCCTGCTGAAATGCCGGCGCCGCCTTGGCCGCGCCGGCTCATCCCAACCCGCCGTGCATGTGGAACTCGATCTCAGCGAGACGCCGGTCGCGTTCCAGCCCGGAGATGCCATCGGCATCCTGCCGGAGAACGATCCGATCCTCGTGCAGCGCATCCTCGACCATCTCGGCCTCGCCGGCCGCCTCGCGGATGGCGAAAGCCTGCGCGCCCATCTTCTGGCGCGTTACGATCTCGACCATGCGACGCCGGATCTGTTCCACTTGATTGCGACCCTTGCAACGGGCGAACGACGGGACATCGCCCTCGCGCTGCGCGATGCCCCTGCGCCCGCCATGGACGTGCTTTCGGCGCTCGGCCTGCTCTCGCGCTTCCGGCCGAGTCCGGAGGCGCTGCTCGCGTGCCTCGCCCCCCTCGAACCCCGCTTCCATCTCGTGACCTCCAGCGCCCGTCTCCAGCCGGGCATCGCGGCCCTCGTGGTGGAGAGGGAGGACAAAGGGAGTGCGCCGACATTCCTGAGCACGCGTGCGCCGGTGGGCTCCCGCCTTCAGTGCCTGCTGCGGCGGGCGCCGCACTTCCGCCTGCCGCAGCAAAGGGATGTCCCGCTCATCATGATCGGCGCAGGCGTAGGGATCGCCCCCTTCCGGGCCTTCCTGCAGGACCGGCGGGCGCGCATGGAGTCCGGGCCCGCCTGGCTGTTCTTCAGCCATGCCAGCGCCGCCACCGATTATTTCTACGAGGACGAATTGCGGGCCTTCCGCGCGCAGGGACACCTCACCACCCTCACCACGGCCTGGACACAGTCCGGCCCCCAAGCAGGGAGCCTGGAAGGACGGCTTGCGGAAGCCGCTCCCGAGCTGCTCGCCTGGATCAGCGAGGGCGCGCATGTCTATGTCTGTGGCGACGATGTGGTGACGGCCGGCGTCGAGCGGACCATGGTTGGTCTCCTCGCGGGTCACCTGGCATTAGCCGGAGCGGGGGACCTCGACGCGCTCAAGGCGCAGGATCGCTATCACGTCGAGCGCCTCTGAATCAGAGGCGTCCGCCCGGCCCATTCTCGATGCGTCATGCGGGCTCCACCATCTCGGCAATCGCGACTTGACCGAGCTTTGACGGAGCGTAGCCCTCTTCCGCCAGAACCCGCCGCACCACCGGGCGGTCCAGCATGCGTGCGTAGTGCGCGGCAACGGCGGACGGCAAAGCGAGACCGAGCTTGTCAGCCCAGAATTCCAGATAGAACAGGATGGGGTCCGCGACGCTGAAGCCCCCCGCAAGGTAGGGCCCTTCGCCCAGCGCCTGCGCAAGCACACCGAACCCCTTGCGCACGATTTCCTCGCCCAGCGCCTTCACGGCCGGATGGTCGGCCGCGTTGCGCGTGAAGGTGGAGGTGGCGAAGAGGCGGGCGAAGCCCTGGCCGTGGATGGTCGCGGTCATATAGGCCATGGCCTCCAGCAGCCGGGTTTCCACCTCCACGTCCTGCGGCCAGAGTCCGGCGCGCGGATGCGTGCGCCCGAGCCAATAGGCGATGGCCGGCACCTCCGTGAGGGCTGTCCCGTCGCGCCGCACGAGAGTGGGGATCGTCGATTTCGGATTGATCGCCACGTATTCCGGCCGGAAGTGGTCGCCCGCCGGCAGGTTCACCACATGAGCCTCGAAGACCTGCTCCAGCTCTTCCAGCAGAATGTGAATGCCGGTCGAGCACGAGCCGGGCGTCATATAGAATTTCATCATCGCCATGGGAGCCTCCCCGACGCCGCGGCGCCTTCGGCACGCTTCATGCAAATATCGGCGCAGGTGGCGAGATCAGGCCCGGTGACGCGCGGGAGGCGACATCGGGCCGTCGGATTTGCGACGCCGAAACCCCAAGGGAGCAGAACCGTGCCGGCCGACGATATCGAGGTCTATGCCATCTGCCACCGGGAGGCGATCAGCCCCGGCGAGGCGAAGGCCTTCAGCCTCTTCCGGCGCCACGAGAATGGCGAGGCGCGTCCCTTTTCCATCTTCGTCATCCGCAAGAGCGCGCGGGAATATGTAGGCTATGTGAACGTGTGCCCGCACAACAGGACCTGGCTCAACATCAGCTCCGGCGGCTTCCTCACCGCCGATCGCGCGCGCATCGCCTGCAGCCGCCACCGTGCGGAATTCGACATCGAGAGCGGCACCTGCCTCTCCGGCCCCTGTGAAGGAGCGAGCCTTGAGCCGCTGGCCCTCACCATCATCGCCGGCGACGTGTGCCTGTGTGGCGTCAGCCTGGTGGAAGAGGAAAGCGCGCGGGAGGAGCCCGACGAGACCATGGAGATCTCGATCCACCCGGAATGAGTTCCTGATCATCCTTTCTTCCGCAACAGGACAAGCTGAGCATGATCGAAGAGGCAGAGACAGCGCAGTGGCCGGACCAGCGGTTCTTCGTGTCCTACACGGGCGTCAAGCTGCCGTTCACGCTCGTCAATCCCATCGCGGCGGACGCGCTCTCCAATCGCAACACCTTCATCCGCGCCTATTTCGATGCCGCGGGCGTGCTGCGCGGCTTCGACAAGGTGGTCTATGGCGAGATCGAACTTTCCCACCGCTATGCCTATCACGACAATGGCGCGCTGCGGCACGCGGCCATCGTGATGCTGGATGAGGAGCCGGCCGAACTCGCCTTCGATGCCGCCGGCATCCCCATCGCCTCCGAAGCCTGACACAGCGGGGAGCCCGCCATGACCGTCGCCCAGCTCATCGCCGCCCTCTCCAGCCTGCCGGCGGACGCCGTGGTACTGATGGATTGCGACGGCGGCCTCGCGGGCGTCGACAGCCTCGATTTCATCGCCGGCGAAGGCCCGGGCGCGCCCTCCGAGGTGATTCTCCAGCCGAGCCTGGAGGAATGAGGGAACGTGCGGCGCTGTCGGCGCGCGGCCGATGAACTGGGACACTTTGGGCGCTGAACACGACGCGCCGGTGTGATAGGGCTGCCGGCAAAGGAGAGAGCGATGTCCGAGACCGTGGCCGAAGTCACCATTTTCGAGCGCATCGGCGGGGCCGAGACGGTGGATCGTCTGGTGGAAGCCTTCTATCGGCGCATGGACACCGAACTGGACGCCCGGCGCATCCGCCTCATGCATGCGGACGATCTCTCCCACACCAAGGCCGTGCTCAAGCGCTATCTCACCGAATGGCTCGGCGGGCCGAAGCTTTATTCGGTGGAGAAGGGCCATCCCCGCCTGCGGCAGCGGCACATGGGCTTTGCCATCGCGTCGCCGGACGCCGAGGCCTGGATGCTCTGCATGCGCGGCGCCATGGCCGAGACGATCGCGGACGAGGCCGTCCGCAGCCATCTCGACGACACGCTGACCAAGCTCGCCTACTGGATGCGCAACCAGCCCGACGCGCCCGAGGGCACACAGACCTGGAAGCCCTGAGCGATCCTGTCGAACGCCGGTTCCGCTCCGCTGGACCGCAGCCACATCGCAGGGGCGGGGCAAAGCCGCCGCGCTTTCGAAGATTTAGAGCGGAATCCCAAAAAACTCCTCCTCGGCTCCGCCCCAGGCCTTGTGCAGGGAAAGCGCCGTCGACCATTTGTCCATCTCGGCCGGCTCGGCCATGCGGTGGGAGATGACGCCGCCGGGCTTCTCCGCCAGCAGGAAGGACTTTCCGTTGCGCAGGAAGCGCTGGAGATCCTTGTTGTCCGTGGGCCGGACCACGCAGCGCGGCGCCTCGTCGATCAGGATGGTGGTGGGCAGCATCGTCGAACCTCCCGTCTCGAGAACATTACGCCGGCCCCTTCGGGCACGGCCGGCGGCGCGAGACACGGTGGCCCGGCGCCGCCGCGTCGCCGTCAGAATCCGTCGCGCTTCTTGCCCCAGGGATGGGAACCAGGAACGAGCGAAGCGGTGATCCCCGCCTTGGCCACGTCCGCGAGCGTCTTGTAGAGCGTCGCTTCGTGGACAAGCGTGCCGCTCGTCGTGTTCACGGCCACATAGCGGGCGACCCGGTCCACCTCACACAGATAGCCGCCGCCGGGATCCTCCGTCGCCCGGATGTTGCCGTCCCAGTCCACGAAGAAACCTTCGCTCATCTCAACGCCCCGTGCTGCATCCCGGCTGCGCGCCGGACGCAACGGCCCGAGCAAGATTCTTGCCGGTCCGGACCGCCAGCGCCGGCCCGCGTCCCACGCCTGAGCGTGCGGCCTCTGTCGGCAAGGCAACAGGAGGGCCTGTCGCGATGGAGCCATTGCGACGCGGGAACGGCCCCGTTCCAACCGGATCTTCGGCCTATCCGCCGCGCTGCGCGACGACCTCGCTCAAGGCCCGCGCCACCCGGTCCCGGCAGGCGATGAGGCGGGCATGATCCGCCGCGCTGAGGGTGATGCTGCCCGCCTCCGGCGGCCCCACCTCGCTCATGCCCTCCTGAGGCGCGAAGGCGGCCGCCATGGCCTCGAACAGCGCCCGCTCCAACTGGTAGATGTGCTCGCTGGCCCGCTCCAGATAGGGCAGCGGGTTGGCGCGCACATTCTCCTCATGGAGGGCCTCAAGGCCAAGCTGCGTCCGCAGCCGGCGCGCGGCCCAGGCCGTGGCCGCCGCGGACGTTTCACCTTCACGCATCCCGTTCTCCCCCGGCCGGGTCAGTCGAGCGGCGGGCCAAGATCATCCCCGGCCGGCGCCTTCGCCTTCTTCTTTTCCGTCTTGGCCTGGGCATAGGCGCCGGCATTCTTCAACTGCACGGGCGCCTGCCCCTCGACGAACTGGCCGATCCAGAACTGCGTGCGCGCTTGCGCCTCGCAGGTGGCGGCGGCGTGGTAGGTGGCCCGGCCGGCGCTGGCAAAGCCATGCGTGGCCCCCTCATAGGTGAAGGCGCTCACATCCGGACGCTGGTCGCGGAAGCGCTGCGCCTGATCCACCGGCACCAGCGGATCGGTGGCGCCGAAATGGATCAGCGTCGGCACGCGCCGCTTCTCTGCACCGGCCCCGACGACACCAAGAGGATAATAGGCGATGGCGCAGGCGAGACCCCGCAGCTGGTTCGCCGCCTCATAGGCGAGAAACCCGCCCCAGGAATAGCCCACGACCGCGACCTTGCCGGCCTCCCGCGCCGCGTCCACGGCCGCCTGAATATCGTTGAGGGCGGGCTCGCGGCCCACTTCCTCCACCAAGGTCACGCCCTTGGCGAAGCCCTCCTCGTCATAGGCGAGGACAGTGCCGGGTGCCGCGCGGTCGAACAGGGCCGGCACGATGGCGAGATAGCCCCGTGCGGCAAAGTCATCGGCGGCGGCGCGCACATCATCGGTGATGCCGAACATGTCGTGAATGAGCACGACGGCGCCCTTGGCGTCGTCATTGGGCTCGGCCCGATAGGCGGAGAGCCCGTGGCCGTCGGCGGCGGTGAGCTGGAACATGGCATCCTCGCGCGGGACACGCGGCCCTGCGGGCGGCAGGGCGATCCGGGGTTGTCGCGGTCCCGCCCTCCCCGATGCATCGAGGGTGCCAGATGGCCTCCGGATCAGAGAAGACCCAGCTCCAGCTTCACGTCGTCCGTCATGCGGTTGGTGTCCCACGGCGGATCGAACACCAGATTGACCTTGGCGACATCGATCTGGCGCACCGTCAGCACCGCGCGCTGCACCATGGAGACCAGTTCCCCAGCCACGGGACAGCCCGGCGCGGTCAGCGTCATGTCGATCTCGGCGCCCACCGTGGGCAGCAGCTGGATGCGGTAGACGAGGCCGAGATCATAGATGTTCACCGGGATTTCCGGATCATGCACCGTACGCAGGGCCTCGATGATCTCGGCGGTGATGGCCTCCTCGTCCCAGTCCACGGCGGTCGCCGTGTCGGAAGAGAGGTCCTCGGTCTCGGTGCCCGGCATCACAGGCTCGTCGGTCATGAAATCGTCGCTCATGGTCATCGGCGCCCGCCTCCTCTCGGCTGCTCCGCGCCCACCGGCCCATCACGCGGCGGTGATGAGCGTGCGCGTATCTGAAGCCACGTCATGCAAGCCCGGCGCCAATCGAGAGGGGATGGGAGGAGAAGACCTTGGCGGGCGCCAGCCGGGCTCAGGAAAGCCCTTCCGCGAGCGCCTCGATGACGCGCCAGCCCACGACGCCTGCCGGATCGAGCTGGCGCAGGGCGGCGAGCTTGCGCTCGGCCTCGTCCACCCGGTTCTGCCGCAGATGGATGAATGCCAGAGCCTTGAGCGTATAGAGGGCAAAGCGGCCCGGCCCGTCCGGGGCCTCGTCGCGCGGCTGCCAGGCCCGCCAGTCCTCGTCCCAGCCGGCCTGCCGCGCTGCCTCGCGCAGACCGCTCTGCGCTGCCGCCTCGGCCTCCCACAGATGGCCCTGATAGGTGTGGATCTTGTAGAGGCAGAAATAGACCGGCAGTTCGCCGGGGGCCTCCGCGAGCGCCCGGCGGAACAGCGCATCCGCCTTGGCATGGTCATGGCGATAGGCGGCCACGCCCTGCTGTAGCAAGGCATTGATGGCCACTGGCATGTCGCCGAAATTGATGAGTTCGGCTTCCGGAAACATCTCGATCATGCCGCAGCCGATGCAAATTGGAGGCCGGACGCGGGAGCGCCCATTGCGCCCGGAGGCGCCAGCGGGATGTCCGGCACCAACCAGAACCCCTGTCGCATGTGCGACATGCGACAGGGGCCGGCAACGCGGAGCCAACGTCGCGCCACGCATTCCGGCCTCGCAGGACAACTGGTTTGAAGCTTGCAAGGACCGGGCGAGAGAGACCGGGAGCAAGTCTGATGGCAATGGTCGGATCGGAAATTGAGCGCCTCATCAAGGAAGCGTTCCCCGACGGACAGGTGGTGATCGTGGATCTCGCGGGCGACGGCGACCATTACGCCGCCCGGATCACCTCCGAGCAGTTCCGCGGCAAGAGCCGCGTGCAGCAGCACAAGATGGTCTACGACGCGCTGAAAGGGGAGATGGGCGGTGCCCTGCACGCGCTGGCGCTCGAAACCATCGTTCCCGCCTGAGGCCCTCACCCTTCCCCACCGGAGACGCAAGACATGTCCACGTCCGATCGCATCAACGGCCTGATTTCCGAGAACGACATCATGGTGTTCATGAAGGGCACGCCCGCCATGCCGCGCTGCGGCTTCTCCGGCGCTGTGGTGCAGATTCTCAACACCCTCGGCGTGCCCTATGCGACGCTCGATGTGCTGGAGGATCCCTTTGTCCGCGAGGGCATCAAGGAATTCACCAACTGGCCGACCATTCCGCAGGTGTTCGTGAAGGGCGAGTTCATCGGCGGCTGCGACATCGTCCGCGAGATGGCGCAGAAGGGCGAGCTTCAGGCCCTGTTCAGTGAGAAGGGCATCGCCCCCAGGGCCGCCTGATACCGACGTGCGCGGCGGGCCTCAGCCCGCCGCCTGTCGTGCGGGGCGCAGGAGCGCCAGGCATTCTACCGTGCCCGCAAGATCCAGCGCCGTGAAGCCGTCCAGCGTTTCGAGCTCCGCATCTGCGCCCCGCGCGAGGAGACGGCCCACCACCGGACCGAGGCCGGCCGAAGACGCATACATCAGGGCGGTCGCGCCGTTGTCATTCTGGTTGTCGATGTCGATGCCGGCAGCCACCAGCATGTCGATGGCGTCGAGATGCCGGCCGACGCAGGCGAGCCACAGCGCCGTGTTGCCATCGGCATTGCGCAGATCGAGATGTGCGCCCGCCGCGATGAGCTGGCACAGCGCCTCCGTATCGCCCGTGTGGGCCGCCTTCATGAGCGGCGTGGTGCCGTTGTCGATTACCGCATCCACGTCATCGGCCGGAAAGCCGTGGGCGACGAGCCAGGCAGCGAGATCCGCATCGATGTCGGGCACGGCATGAGTGGCGCCGCGTGTGCGCCAGCCCTCATAGCCGTCATCCAAGCTGGAGACGTCCTGGAAGCCGAAATCGGAGAAGGTCTGCGCATATTCCTGGCTGGCATTGCCGTGATAGCAATAGATCAGCACGGGATGGTGCCGCGGCGTCGCCAGGATGATCTCCGAGAGATTGGCCTGCGAAAGCCGCCGGGCGCCCGGCATGTGACCCGCCTCATAGGAGCCCGCATCGCGGGTGTCGAAGACGAGGAGATCGTCCCGCCGGAGAAGCACCTCCGCCTCGCCGGGATGAATGCGGCGGAAGGGAACGCGGAAGGTCATGCGAGCGGCTCCTGTGCAGGGGCGGGCGGCGGGCGGCGGCCGGGATAGGCGGGCAGCGACAGGATGCGCCCGTCATGGAGCGGCCGGCCGACGGTGAAGTGATAGAGGCTCTGGAAACGCTCGCCCTCAAGCCCGAGAAGCTCGTGCAGGGCATCGTCGAAGAAGCAGCCGATACCGGTGCCGCGCAGGCCCGCCCGCTCGGCTTCCAGATAGAGCACATGACCGAGAAGCCCGGCCTCCCAGTGCAGCGCGCGGTAGCGCCACGGGTCCATCTCCAGCTCCAGCGCGAAATCGGCGACGAAGCTCAGGGCCACGCAGCTGTCGCCGGCAATGGCCTGATGGCAGCAGATGGTGCGCATCACGCCGCGAGCGTCTGCCTCGACCAGGCGCCGGAGGGGCAGATGCACTGGCGCGCCCGGAACGTCGTCCCAGGCGAAATCCGCGCGCAGCATCCGGCGCAGCGGGCCTTCCGCGTCCGCCCGGCGCGGCAGGGCGTAGAGGCCGGGCGCCAGCCCCTGAACGCGATGGACGAAGAAGACGGGATGCACCTGCGGCGCATGGGGCCACATGTCGAAGGGGGCCGCGCATCGCGGCAGAAGCGCATCCGCAAGAGCGAAGAAGTCCGCCGCCGGCATGACGAAACCGGCCTCGAAGCGCTGCGCGCTGCGCCGGCCGAGCAGCACCTGCGCCGCCGGGGCCGTTCCCGAAGCCAGAGGCGCGGGCAGATCCGACGGCGCCGGGAGCGCATCGAGCACGCCGCCGGAGGCGCGGGTGGCCGCGCTCACCACATCGATGACCGGCCAGCGATACATGGGGTGGCGGTCGAGGCAGTTCGCGCGCCCTGCCCACGGGCCGGCTGGCGCATCCGGGATCATCGCTTCGAAGCCGGCCACGCCCATGTCGATGGCGACGAGGACGTCCGCCTCCTCCGCCTCGGCACCGGCAAAGTCGGGCGCGCGGTCAAGGCCGAGCCGCGCCGCCACCGCCTCGGAGGGAAGCGCGGTGAGAAGATGCACCCGCCAGCCCAGCGCCGCCGCCGCATAACGCAACGCGCCCAGTGCGTGGCCGAGATCGAGCTGGCAATAGCGGAAGGCGCGCTCGCCATATTTCCACGCCTCGCGCCAATGGATGGAGGACAGGCCGACCCAGAGCCGCGCCGGCTCGTCCGGGGCCCCGGGATCGGCCGCCCGGTGCTCCAGCGCATGGTCGCGGCTCACATAATGATGCAGGCCATCCTCGAGGCCGGCGATGTTGCGCGCCAGCACATAGGCTTCCGTCGGGTGGAGATTGCCGCTGGAGGGATTGCAGCGCACCGCCCAGCGGTCCGGGCCCGTCTCCTTCCAGGCGGCAAGTCCGAAGGACAGCTCCAGCAGCAGCGCCACCGAGCCAAGCGTCGGCGGTGCGGGCGGCACCCCGCCGGGCGTGAGCATCTCGTCGAAACGGACGGCGAGGTCCTCCGCCATCGCCGGCAGCGCCAGCTTCGGGCAGCCGGAGAACTCGCGAAAGGAATTGGGCTGGGCATCCCAGTCCAGCGTCTCCGGTCCCGCCGCGTAGTGGCCGAGCCTGTGCTTGGTGCGCAGATGATAGCCGCGCGCCACAGCGCCCGGATGCGTCGCTTCCGGGACCAGCCGGTTGCCCGCGCCGGGGGAGGCCGTCATGGCGCGGCGGCTTCGGCGGGCGTGGGGCAGGCGCCAACCTCCGGGCGGGAGCACCCCTGCGGCGCATCCCCGGATCCCGTTCCCAGAAGACGCGCGACAAGCGGCCCCTCGAAGCCCGCACAGCGCACGCCCTCCACCTCCAGCAGCGGCCGGCGAATGAAGAGCGGCTCCTCCAGCATCAGGGCCAGCGCCTGTTCGGCGCTGAACGCGCGCGGATCGACCGCGCCCGACTTGATGCCCGGCGCCGCCGGATTGAAGCGTGCCGGCACAGGCATGTCGCCGAAGAAGGCCGCGAGGCGCTCACCGGTCCAAGGCTCGGAGAGAAGGCTGCGGGCCATCACCTCATGGCCCGCCTGCTCCAGCAGACGCTTCTGCCGCCCATTGGTGCCGCAGCCCGGCTTCTCGTAGAAGATCACGCGCGCCACAGCGGCACCTACGCCATCATGCCAAGCTGGACCAGCGGCTGCGCCCCGCCGCGTCCGAGAATGGTGTCCACCTTCTTGCGCACCGCCTCCAGCGTCAAAGGCTTCACCACCGCGCCATGGGCACCGGCCTTCAGTCCCTCCACCGCCGTCGCTTCCTGCGCCTTGTCGCAGACGATGAGAATGCGCACGCCGGGAAAGCGGGCGTTGATCTCGGACACGAGGCCCGGTCCACGCGCGGCGAGGAAGGAGACGCCCAGCATCACCACGTCGGGCTTCAGCCAGCCCTCTCCTTTCTCATAGGCCTCCTCGAGGGTGGCCAGCTCATGGGTCTCGATCTCGTCGTGCAGCATGAACTGCAGCGCCGCGCGGGTGATCTCGTCCTCGTCCACGACAAAGACGCGCCGCTGGTCCACGGCCTTCGCGGTTTCGACACCAATCTGCATGGCAGCCTCGCTCGATGCGGGCCCCGCCGTTCCGTGGCCCTCGCGTGAACCCGTGCAAAATCCGTTCCGTGTTCCGGACGCGGGTGTCGGCGATGATGATCTCTTGCTTCGGCCCGCCGGTCCCTGCCGCAACCCGAGCGGAAGACGTGTTTCCTTTCCAACAGCCTGCGGCGTTCTGTCAGGTTCGAGACATGCCCTCCCCACCCGTCACCCGCGCATTTTTCCGTTGTATTTCCATGTGGATATGAAGACGCAGGCGGATGGCACGGTCGTTGCTGATATCCATCCTGCACGGCGAGTGAGGGCTGAGTACACGCAGACGCGACGACGAGCGATGTGCTCCTTCCCGTAACCGACGAGCCTGTTTGTGAGCGCGAGCGCCCCAGCCCCGGCGGGGTGGTCATTGGCAACGGTTCGAAGGAATTCAAGACATGTCGTCACTGAGACAGATCGCATTTTACGGCAAGGGGGGCATCGGCAAGTCGACGACGTCCCAGAACACGCTGGCGGCGCTGGCGGAGATGGGCCATCGCATCCTCATCGTCGGCTGCGACCCCAAGGCCGACTCCACCCGCCTCATCCTGCACGCCAAGGCGCAGGACACCATCCTGTCGCTGGCCGCCGCCGCCGGCAGCGTCGAAGACCTCGAGCTCGAAGAGGTCATGAAGATCGGCTACCGCGACATCCGCTGCGTGGAATCCGGCGGTCCGGAGCCGGGCGTCGGCTGCGCCGGCCGCGGCGTCATCACCTCCATCAACTTCCTGGAGGAGAACGGCGCCTATGAGGACATCGACTACGTCTCCTACGACGTGCTCGGCGACGTGGTGTGCGGCGGCTTCGCCATGCCCATCCGCGAGAACAAGGCGCAGGAAATCTACATCGTCATGTCCGGCGAGATGATGGCCATGTATGCGGCCAACAACATCTCCAAGGGCATTCTCAAGTACGCCAATTCCGGCGGCGTGCGCCTGGGCGGGCTCGTCTGCAACGAGCGCCAGACGGACAAGGAGCTGGAACTGGCCGAGAACCTCGCCAAGAAGCTCGGCACCCAGCTCATCTACTTCGTGCCGCGCGACAACATCGTCCAGCACGCCGAGCTGCGCCGCATGACGGTGATCGAGTATGCGCCCGACAGCGTTCAGGCGAACCACTATCGCAACCTCGCTGAGCGCGTCCACAACAATGGCGGCAAGGGCATAATCCCCACCCCCATCACCATGGACGAGCTCGAGGACATGCTCATGGAGCACGGCATCATGAAGACCGTGGACGAGACCCAGGTCGGCAAGACCGCGGCCGAGCTCGCCGCGCTCTCCGCGTGACGCCCCCGTCCCCGGCCGCCGGCCGGGGACATCCGTTCATGCCCGAGCCTTTCATCCCAAGACGTTTGATTGCGACCGTTCATTCTGACCGACGATCCGCGCGACCGGCCATGGCAGCACACGGCCCAGCCGATCGCGCGGCCCCCTCAGGGCCTGCCGCAGAGCATGCCTCTCACTGTGTCCTGAAGCCGGGAGTACACGCCCATGACCAGCATGGCCCTGTCTCTGCCACTGGCTTCCACGCCCTTCCCGGGCGGGGCGGATACCGCCTGCGCCGGGCAGGCTTCGCCGCTTCCGTCGGCCGGCGCGATCTATCGCCGCCTCATCGGCTGCGCGCCCGCCCATGCCCTCGTTGGCGATACGGCAGCCTTCGACCGGCATGTCCTGGCGGCCATCCTGGCAGTCTCGGCTTCGGAAGGCGGGCCCGTCGCCAGCCGCTGCGGTCTTGCGGCGCACGAGATTTCCGACCTGTTGCACCGCTTCTTCCCCGCCGTGGGCGATCTCGGTGCCCGCTGGCAGGCCCACGCATCGCCCCTCGATGAGGAGAGCGCCATGGTGCGTGATCTGCTCCTCGCCCAGCGTTCGGCCGATCCGCAAGTGGGCGGCTGGCTCGCCGCCATGCTGGCGCGCCGGGCCATGGAGCCGAACCATCTGTGGGAGGATCTGGGCCTGCGCGCGCGCGATGAGCTGACGCGGCTCATGAACCGGCATTTCGCGCCGCTCGCCGGCCGCAACACCCGCAACATGCGCTGGAAGCGCTTCTTCTACCGAAGCCTGTGCGAGGACGACGGCTTCGTCATGTGCGCAACGCCCGTTTGTACAGAATGCGGCGATTTTGCCCTCTGCTTCGGCGACGAGAGCGGGGAGAGCCGCATGGCGGAACGCCGGCGCAGCATCGCCCTCGCCGCCCCCGCTTCCTGACCGACACAGACACGGATGGATGCCATGCACGCTCCCGTCTCTCCCGAACAGGCCGACCTCAACATGGAGCAGCAGCTCCGTCTGGTCTGGCGCCGGCTGAAGAAGGATGATGCGCCGTGGCTGGACGCCAGCGCCATGCTCCGCCGCCACGGCCTCAGGCCCACCCGCCAGCGGGTGGTGCTCGCCCGCCTCCTGTTCGCCAAGGGCCACCGGCACGTGACGGCGGCGGTGCTGCATGACGAGGCGATGCGCGCCCGTATCCCCATGTCGCTCGCCACCGTCTACAACACGCTGAACCATTTCACGGAAGCCGGCCTGCTACGGCGGATCGGCATCAGTTCCAGCATCACCTTCTTCGACACCAACACCAGCCACCACCATCACTTCTTCATCGAGGGCGAGCTCGGCCTCTATGACATCGACGCCAGCGCGGTGAATGTCGCGCAGTTGCCCGTCATTCCGGACGAGAACGAGGTGAGCGGCGTCGATATCGTCGTCCGCCTGCGTCGCACGGGCCGCTGAGGGACGCTCCGCCTGTCGCCTTCGGGACACCCGCATCCGCGCAGCAGCGCGCCCGCCTCCCGCGGACTGGCCCATCGCCAGTACTGGCACGGGCATTGCTTGAACCTCATCCGTGCCCCGACATCGGGGCAACGGGTTCGCCCGCCAAAGCGACCGGATGAGTTCACCTCATCCGATCACGCACCAGACTTTCAGGAGACGGAGCATGGCGACCGCCGGCGGCATCCTCGATCAGCTCAACAAGGCATCCAGCGCGGAAGACTTCTTCGCGCTGCTCGAGGTCGATTACGATCCCCAAGTGGTGAACGTGGTGCGCCTGCATATCCTGCGGCGCATGGGCCAGTATCTGGTCAGCGAGAATTTCGAAGGCCAGGCGGATGACGCCATCCGCGCCCGGTGCAAAGAGGTGCTGGAACAGGCCTATGCGGACTTCCTCGCCTCCTCGCCCTTGCAGGAGCGAGTGTTCAAGGTGCTGAAGGAGGCCGCCCAGCCGCCGAAGCCCAAGCCGATGGTATCGCTCACCGTTCTCAAGTGACGTTCCCCCCTCCCGCGTCCGTCAAGGGCGGCCTGCACCCGGCAGGCCGCCCTTCGCGTTTCAGGGCGCGGGCGGGTGGTGAGATGCGACGGGCAAGACGCGCCTGTCGCATTCCCGACGCCGGTGGCGGACGTTCCTGTCGGCCGGCGGAGCCGGGGCGGAAAGCGCATTGTGGCATGCCAGACAGCCCTTTGATTCCATGCGCGTTTTCGGGCTGAAAGACAGTTGGTACGACACTTGCTCATTCCTCCCCAAGAGCCCAACCGTTCCGGGAGCGAACGCAATGCACATCGTCGTCTGCATCAAGCAGGTTCCTGACTCCGCGCAGATCCGCGTCCACCCCGTGACGAACACCATCATGCGTCAGGGTGTGCCCACGATCATCAATCCTTACGACCTCTTCGCACTGGAGGCCGCGCTCGCGCTGCGCGACCAGCATGGCGGCGAGGTCACCGTGCTCACCATGGGCCCGCCGTCGGCGGAGGACAGCCTGCGCAAGGCCCTCACCTTCGGTGCCGACCGGGCGGTGCTGCTCACCGACCGCTTCTTCGCCGGCTCCGACACGCTCGCCACCACCTATGCGCTGGCCACCGCCGTGCGGAAGATCGGCGAGACCTTCGGCGCGCCGGACATCGTCTTCACCGGCAAGCAGACCATCGACGGTGACACGGCGCAGGTCGGCCCCGGCATCGCCAAGCGGCTCGGCCTGCTCCAGCTCACCTATGTGGCGAAGATCGCCAATGTCGATCTTGAGGGTCGCAGCATCCAGGTGGAGCGGCGGTCCGAAGGCGGCGTGCAGGTCCTTCAGACCCGCCTGCCCTGCCTCATCACCATGCTGGAGGCCACCAACGAGATCCGCCGTGGCGCCATGGCCGATGCGCTCCGCGCCGCCCGCGCCGAGGTGGTGATCTGGAGCGCCAAGGACGCCGGCGTCGAAGACATCTCCAAATGCGGCCTGCGTGGCTCGCCCACGATCGTGAAGCGCGTGTTTGCGCCCTCCGCCCGCGCGGAGAAGGCGACGATGGTCGACTTCAGCGAGACCGCGCCGACGGACGCCCTGATCGCGGAAATCTTCAAGCGCCAGCCCAAGCTCGAGGACGACCTCGCGGCCCTGGCACGCGGCTACTGACGGACAGACGAGGGAGCACGTCATGAGCGAACCCACCAAAGCACCCGCCGCGTCCGCCGGAAGCCGCGCCGCGACGAAGAAGGAACTGCCCGAGCACTTCAAGGCCTATAAGCACGTCTGGGTGTTCATCGAGCAGGAGCGCGGACAGGTCCATCCGGTCTCGTGGGAGCTGATGGGCGCCGGCCGCAAGCTCGCCGACAAGCTCAAGGTGGAGCTGGCGGCCGTCGTGCTGGGGCCGGACGACGCGGCGACGCAGCACGCCGCAGCCGAAGCCTTCAGCTATGGCGCCGACCTCACCTATGTGGTGGCCGATCCCCTGCTCACCGATTATCGCAACGAGGCCTATACCAAGGCCCTCACCGATGTGGTGAACACCTACAAGCCGGAGATCCTGCTGCTGGGTGCGACCACGCTCGGCCGTGACCTTGCCGGCTCGGTCGCCACCACGCTGCTCACCGGCCTCACCGCCGACTGCACGGAGCTCGACGTGGATGCGGACGGCTCACTCGCCGCCACCCGCCCCACCTTCGGCGGCTCCCTGCTCTGCACCATCTACACGCTGAACTACCGGCCGCAGATGGCCACGGTGCGTCCGCGCGTGATGCCCATGCCGGAGCGTGAGGAAAAGCCCATCGGCCGCATCATCACCCACCCGCTGGGGATGGTGGAGGACGATATCGTCACCAAGATCCTGTCCTTCCTGCCGGATCGCGATTCCGCCAAGTCCAACCTCGCCTATGCGGATGTGGTGGTGGCGGGCGGCCTCGGCCTCGGCTCACCGGAGAATTTCCAGCTCGTGCGCCAGCTCGCCGGCGTGCTGGGGGCGGAATATGGCTGCTCCCGCCCGCTGGTGCAGAAGGGCTGGGTCACGTCTGACCGGCAGATCGGCCAGACGGGCAAGACGATCCGGCCGAAGCTCTATATCGCCGCCGGCATTTCGGGCGCCATCCAGCACCGTGTGGGCGTCGAGGGCGCGGACATGATCGTCGCCATCAACACCGACAAGAACGCCCCCATCTTCGATTTCGCCCATGTGGGCATTGTCACCGACGCGATCCGGCTGCTGCCGGCGCTGACCGAAGCCTTCCGCGCCCGCCTCTCCCCCCATTCGCGCGACCGGATCGCCAGCTGAAGGAGCGTGCCATGATTGATGAGAAGTTCGACGCCATCGTCGTCGGCGCGGGCATGGCGGGCAACGCCGCCACGCTCACCCTCGCCCGGCGCGGCCTGAAGGTGCTGCAACTGGAGCGGGGCGAATATTCCGGCTCCAAGAATGTGCAGGGCGCCATCCTCTATGCAGACATGCTGGAGAAGCTGGTCCCCGATTTCCGCGAGGACGCGCCGCTGGAGCGCCATCTCGTGGAACAGCGCTTCTGGATGCTGGACGACCGCTCCCATGTGGGCCTCCACTATCGCTCGGAGGACTTCAACGAGGAGAAGCCGAACCGCTACACCATCATCCGCGCCCAGTTCGACAAGTGGTTCTCCTCCAAGGTGAAGGAAGCCGGCGCCACGGTGCTGTGCGAGACCACGGTGACGGAACTGGTGCAGGATGCCTATGGCAAGGTGATCGGGGTGAAGACGGACCGCTCCGGTGGCCAGATCCATGCGGATGTGGTGGTGCTGGCGGAGGGCGTGAACGGCCTGCTCGGCACCAAGGCGCACCTGCGCGAACGGCCGAAGCCCGAGCATGTGGCGCTGGCGGTGAAGGAAATGCACTTCCTGCCGCGCGAGACCATCGAAGCCCGCTTCAACCTCCAGGGTGACGAGGGCGTGGTTATCGAGGCCGCCGGCACCATCTCCCGCGGCATGACCGGCATGGGCTTCATCTATGCCAACAAGGAATGCATCTCGCTGGGCATCGGCTGCCTCGTCTCCGATTTCCAGAAGACCGGCGAGACGCCCTATGGCCTGCTGGAGCGCTTCAAGAGCCATCCCTCCGTCGCGCCGCTGATCGAGGGCTCCGAGGTGAAGGAATATGCCGCGCACCTCATTCCCGAGGGCGGCTTCAAGGCCATTCCCCAGCTCTTCGGCGACGGTTGGGTGGTGGTGGGCGATGCCGCCCAGCTCAACAATGCCGTCCATCGCGAGGGGTCGAACCTTGCCATGACCTCGGGCCGCATCGCGGCGGAAGCCATCTTCCAGGTGAAATCCCGCCGCGAGCCCATGAGCGCGAAGAACCTCTCGCTCTACAAGACCATGCTGGAAGAGAGCTTCGTCCTGAAGGACATGAAGAAGTACAAGGACCTTCCGGCCCTGCTTCACATCAATTCGCAGAACTTCTTCCTCACCTATCCGCAGTTGGTCTCCAAGGCCATGCAGAATTTCGTGCGGGTGGATGGCACCCCGAAGGTCGAGAAGGAGAAGCGGACGCTGCGTGCCTTCGTGGAGGCCCGCTCCTGGTTCGGCCTGTTCGGCGATGCCTTCCGCTTCGCCCGCGCGTGGCGGTGAGCCCGCCCGGTCGAAAGGTTTCGAGTGACATGCGTTCCCGGTCCGCTGCCCCTGCAGCGGGCGTTCCGCCACCGGCCTGAGGCCGGGCGAGACAAGGAGATGACAGATGGCTGACGCATCGGTCCGTGTCGAGGACAAGCTCTTCTACAATCGCTACCTGGTCGATTCCGGCCGGGCCCACATCAAGGTGCGGCCACACACCGAGCCGCCGCCGGCCCTGCTGAGCATGCTCAAGCTCTGCCCGGCCCGCTGCTACGAGCTCAACGAAACCGGCCAGGTGGAAGTCACCGTGGACGGCTGCGTGGAATGCGGCACCTGCCGCGTCATCGCCGAGCCCTCCGGCGACATCGAATGGACCTATCCGCGCGGCGGCTTCGGCGTGCTGTTCAAGTTCGGCTGACCGGCCGCATCATCAGGAGACGCCACATGTCCGACATCGAGACCCTCAAGGCCGAGATCAAGAAGCTCTCAGCCAAGTCGGTGAATGCCAAGATGAACCTGCACGACCTCTCCGAGGACCTGCCCACCAACTGGCAGAGCATCCTCGAGGTGGCGCAGGAGACCTACAATACCTTCAAGACGCTGGAAGACGCCCGCAAGAAGCTCAAGGAACTGGAAGCCGGTGCCGCGGCCTGATGCCGGCACGCCGGGCCGGCCCGTCCTGCCCTGACGAGTGGCGCGACAAGCTGCGCCCCCTCCCGTGCCCAGGGACGGAAAAGCGACCGGCGGTCCCGATGGGGCCGCCGGTTTGCGTTTTGGCACCCGACGGCGGCCTGGACCGGACATCCTCGGTCTCTCCGGCCCCCGTCCCCGTTCCAGATCACCGTCGAGGAATCGCTCGCGCGACGCGCCGACCGCTCCGAAGGAACTGACCTCACGCAAATTTTTCCAGTGTGAAGACGGCCGTCACGCTGCGTCTCGCAATCGCACTGCTGCACTGCACACAACGCCTGTTCCAGCGGCGGCCGCGCTCTGGAGTCGGATAGAGAAATCCGATCAGGGAGCATCGCCTAAGGGTTTGTGTCCTTGGCATACCGCACACAAGGCGTCGCGAAAGTCCTCATATATAAGGGACTCGCACCTTTTGTCGCAGCTCCGAACGATAGAGATGTTCTATTGCAACATCCCACAGCTGGCTTGATCCGCCCTGCCCCTGTGACACATTCATTGGAACGATCACAAGGAAACCGCTTCAGGCGGGACGGGGAAGGGCATTGCCGATGGCCGGCTACGAACCATGGAGCGCCTCGCGCGCAGCGGAGATCATCGCCGAGCACCGGCACATGGATGGCGCCACCATGCCCATCCTCCACGCGGTGCAGGAGACCTTCGGCTTCGTCCCCGACCCTGTCGTGCCCATGATCGCGGAGAGCCTGAACCTCTCCCGCGCCGAGGTCTATGGCGTCGTCACCTTCTACCATGACTTCCGGCGCGAGCCGCCGGGCCGCCATGTCATCAAGCTCTGCGCGGCGGAAGCCTGCCAGTCCATGGGCTCGGAAAAACTCGCCCGCTATGCGGAAGAGCGCCTCGGCATCGAGATGGGCGAGACCTCGCCGGACGGCAAGGTGACGCTGGAGCCCATTTACTGCCTCGGCCTGTGCGCCTGTGCCCCCTCGGCCATGATCGACGGCCGCCTCGTCGGCCGGCTCGACGAAGCCACCATCGACGAACTCGTGGCGGAGGCCGGACAATGAGCGTGCGCATCTTCGTTCCCAACGACGCCACCGCCATCGCCTGCGGCGCCGACAAGGTGGCCCGCGCGATCGAGGCGGGGCTCGCCGCCCGTGGCATCGTCGCCAACATCGTGCGCAACGGCTCGCGCGGCCTGTTCTGGCTGGAGCCCCTCGTCGAGGTGGAGACGCCCAAGGGCCGTGTCGGCTACGGCCCGGTGAAGCCCTCCGACGTGGAAAGCCTGCTCACCGCCGGCCTCGTCCATGGCGCGGACCACCCGCTGAGCGTCGGCCTCGTGGAGGAAATCCCCTTCCTCAAGAAGCAGACCCGCCTCACCTTCGCGCGCTGCGGCATCATCGACCCGCTGTCGCTGGAAGAGTACAAGGCCCACGGCGGCTACAAGGGCCTCGCCAAGGCCATCGAGATCGGCCCCTCCGCGACCGTCGAGCAGGTGTTCGAGAGCGGCCTGCGTGGCCGTGGCGGCGCCGGCTTCCCGACCGGCATCAAGTGGCGCACGGTGGCCGCCGCTCCGGCCGACCAGCGCTACATCGTCTGCAATGCGGACGAGGGCGACAGCGGCACCTTCGCCGACCGCCTCATCATGGAGGCGGATCCCTTCTGCCTCATCGAGGGCATGACCATCGCCGGCCTCGCGGTGGGCGCCACCAAGGGCTTCGTCTACTGCCGCTCTGAATATCCGCTCTCGCTGCAGGTGATGGAGAAGGCGATCGCCATCGCCCGCACCGCCGGCCTGCTGGGCAAGAATGTCGCCGGCTCGCAGTATGATTTCGACCTCGAAATGCGCATGGGCGCGGGAGCCTATGTGTGCGGCGAGGAAACCGCGCTGCTGGACAGCCTGGAAGGCAAGCGCGGCGTGGTGCGGGCCAAGCCCCCGCTGCCGGCGCACAAGGGCCTGTTCGGCAAGCCCACCGTCATCAACAACCTGATCTCGCTGGCCACCGTGCCGGTGATCCTGGAGAAGGGCGGCGCCTTCTACCGCGACTTCGGCATGGGCCGGTCGCGCGGCACCATGCCCATCCAGCTTGCCGGTAACATCAAGTTCGGCGGCATCTTCGAGACCGCCTTCGGCATTCCGCTCGGCGAGCTCGTCTATGACATCGGCGGGGGCACCGCCTCCGGTCGCCCGGTGCGCGCGGTGCAGGCGGGCGGCCCGCTCGGCGCCTATCTGCCGGTGCATCAGTTCGACACGCCCTTCGATTACGAGGCCTTCGCGGCCAAGGACGCGCTCATCGGCCATGGCGGCATCGTGGTGTTCGACGACACGGTGGACATGGCCCACATGGCCCGCTTCGCCATGGAGTTCTGCTCCCACGAGAGCTGCGGCAAGTGCACCCCCTGCCGCATCGGCTCCACGCGTGGCGTGGAGACGCTGGACAAGATCATCGCCGGCAACCGGCGGGAGGCGAACCTCGCCGTCCTTACCGACCTTTGCCAGACTATGAAGCTCGGTTCGCTCTGCGCGCTCGGCGGCTTCACGCCCTATCCCGTGCTCAGTGCCCTCACCCATTTCCCGGAAGACTTCGGCGCCACGCCGAAGCTGCCCGCGGCCGCCGAATAGGAGGAACGCCATGTCCCTCGTGCATGAAATCGACTACGGCACCCCGGCCTCCAAATCCGAGAAGCTGGTCACGCTCACCATCGACGGCATGAAGGTGCAGGTGCCGGAAGGCACCTCCATCATGCGGGCGGCCATGGAGGTGGGGAACCAGATCCCCAAGCTCTGCGCCACCGACATGCTCGACGCCTTCGGGTCCTGCCGGCTCTGCCTGGTGGAGATCGAGGGCCGCAACGGCACGCCCGCCTCCTGCACCACGCCAGTGGCGGACGGGATCGTGGTGAAGACCCAGACCGAGCGCCTGAAGCAGATCCGCAAGGGCGTGATGGAGCTCTACATCTCCGACCACCCGCTGGACTGCCTGACCTGCTCCGCCAATGGCGATTGCGAGCTGCAGGACATGGCCGGCGTCGTGGGCCTGCGCGAAGTGCGCTACGGCTATGAGGGCGAGAACCACACCAAGCTCGGCAAGGACGAGTCCAACCCCTATTTCACCTACGAGCAGTCGAAGTGCATCGTCTGCAACCGCTGCGTCCGCGCCTGTGAGGAAGTGCAGGGCACCTTCGCCCTCACCATTTCCGGCCGTGGCTTCGGCTCGCGCGTGTCTCCCGGCATGGACGAGCCCTTCCTGTCGTCCGAGTGCGTCTCCTGCGGCGCCTGCGTTCAGGCCTGCCCGACGGCGACCCTCAACGAAAAGGCCATGTACGAGATCGGCACGCCCGAGCACTCGCTGGTGACCACCTGCGCCTATTGCGGCGTCGGCTGCACCTTCAAGGCGGAGATGCGCGGCGACGAGCTGGTGCGCATGGTCCCCTACAAGGACGGCAAGGCCAACCGTGGCCACTCCTGCGTGAAGGGCCGCTTCGCTTATGGCTATGCGACCCACAAGGACCGCATCCTGAAGCCCATGATCCGCTCCTCCATCCACGAGCCGTGGAAGGAAGTGAGCTATGAGGAGGCGATCGCCTACGCCGCCTCCGAGTTCAAGCGCATCCAGGCCAAGTATGGCCGCCGCGCGGTGGGTGGCATCACCTCCTCGCGCTGCACCAACGAGGAAACCTACCTCGTCCAGAAGCTGATCCGCGGCGCCTTCGGCAACAACAATGTCGATACGTGCGCCCGCGTCTGCCACTCGCCCACCGGCTATGGCCTCTCCCAGACCTACGGTACCTCGGCGGGCACGCAGGACTTCGATTCGGTCGAGGACAGCGACGTCATCCTGGTGATCGGCGCCAACCCGACCGACGGGCACCCGGTGTTCGGCTCGCGCATGAAGAAGCGCCTGCGCGAAGGGGCGAAGCTCATCATCGTCGATCCGCGCAAGATCGACCTCGTGCGCACCCCGCACGTGGAAGCCGACTATCACCTGCCGCTGCGCCCGGGCACCAACGTCGCCATCGTCACCGCGCTCGCCCATGTGATCGTGACCGAGGGCCTCGTGAACGAGGACTTCGTGCGCACTTACTGCGACTGGGAGGAATTCCAGGAGTGGGCCGAGTTCGTCGCCGAAGAGCGCCACAGCCCCGAGGCGGTGCAGCAGTACACGGGCGTCGATCCCGCGCTGGTGCGCGGCGCGGCCCGCCTCTATGCCACCGGCGGCAACGCGGCCATCTATTACGGTCTCGGCGTCACCGAGCATTCGCAGGGCTCCACCACCGTCATCGCCATCGCCAACCTCGCCATGGCCACCGGCAACATCGGCCGGAACGGCGTGGGCGTGAACCCGCTGCGCGGCCAGAACAACGTGCAGGGCTCGTGCGACATGGGCTCGTTCCCGCACGAACTGCCCGGCTATCGCCACGTGGCCGAAGACGACACCCGCGTGCTGTTCGAGCGTGACTGGGGCGTGAAGCTGGACGACGAGCCCGGCCTGCGCATCCCCAACATGTTCGATGCCGCCGTCGATGGCACCTTCAAGGGCATGTATGTGCAGGGCGAGGACATTCTCCAGTCCGACCCCGACACCCGTCATGTCTCCGCCGGCCTCGGCGCGCTGGAATGCCTCGTGGTGCAGGACCTGTTCCTGAACGAGACGGCCAACTACGCCCACGTCTTCCTGCCCGGCTGCTCCTTCCTGGAGAAGGACGGCACCTTCACCAACGCCGAGCGCCGCATCCAGCGGGTGCGCAAGGTGATGGCTCCCAAGAACGGCTATGCCGACTGGGAAGTCACCATGATGCTCTCCAAGGCGCTGGGCTATGAGATGGACTACCAGCACCCGAGCGAGATCATGGACGAGATCGCCCGGCTGACGCCCACCTTCACCGGCGTCTCCTACAAGAAGCTGGACGAGTTCGGCTCGGTGCAGTGGCCCTGCAACGAGAAGGCGCCGGAAGGCACGCCGGTCATGCACATCGGCGGCTTCGTGCGCGGCAAGGGCAAGTTCATGCTCACCGAGTATGTGGCGACCGACGAGCGCACCGGCCCGCGCTTCCCGCTGCTGCTCACCACCGGCCGCATCCTCAGCCAGTACAATGTGGGCGCCCAGACCCGGCGCACCGCGAACGTCGCCTGGCATCCGGAGGACGTGCTGGAAATCCACCCGCACGATGCGGAGAACCGCGGCATCCGCGACGGCGATTTCGTCCGCCTCGAAAGCCGCGCCGGCTCCACCTCGCTCAAGGCCGTGATCAGCGACCGCATGCCCACGGGCGTCGTCTACACGACCTTCCACCACCCGATCACCCAGGCCAACGTCATCACCACCGACTTCTCGGACTGGGCGACCAACTGCCCCGAGTACAAGGTGACGGCGGTCCAGGTGTCGCCCTCCAACGGTCCGACGCAGTGGCAGGAAGAGTATGAGAAGCTCTCCCGCAACAGCCGTCGCATCGCCGAGGCTGCGGAGTGAGCTGTGCGTGACACCCGGCCACCCGCGCGTCGCCACGCCCTCTCCCTGTCCAGCGGGAGCGGGCGTGGTGGCGGCCGGGTCGGGTCACGGGCAGAGTGCTTGCAGTCGGAAGCCTTCGGTCCAATCTGTGAGACAGACCCCGTTTCGCGGATGGCATCATGACCAAGGCCCCTTCCCTCTCCCCTGACGACCTGCCGGAGATTCCGGACATTCCGGAGCCCGTCCGGCGGGTGGCCCGCGCGGTCTGGCGCGAGGGGGAGGTCGCGCAGGGCGAGCGCGCGGTGCCGGAGGAGACGCCGGTGGCGCTCACCTATAACGGCACCACGCATGCGGTGATGATGGCCTCGCCCATCGACATCGAGGCGTTTGCGCTGGGCTTCTCGCTCACCGAAGGCATCATCCGCTCGGCCGCCGACATCCTCTCCCTCGACGTGATCGCGGTTGAGGATGGCATTGAGGCCCGCATGTGGATCGCCGAGGAACGCATGTCGCTTCTGGGCGCCCGCCGCCGCTATCTCGCCGGCCCCACCGGCTGCGGGCTGTGCGGCGTGGAGAGCCTCGCGGAAGCCGTGAAGCCGGCCGCACAGGTGGCGGGAGACCTCACCATTGAGGCTCGCGCGCTTCTGGAGGCCATGGCGGCGCTGGGTCCGGCCCAGACGCTCAATCACGAGACGCGGGCGGTGCATGCCGCCGGCTTCTACCAGCACGGCGCCGGCCTTCTCGCGGTGGCGGAGGACGTGGGCCGGCACAATGCCCTCGACAAGCTGGTGGGCAAGGTCGCCCGCCTGCCTGAGGCGCATCCGGCCTCCGGCGTGCTGCTGCTGACCAGCCGCGTCTCCATCGAGATGGTGCAGAAGGCCGCCGTCCTGGGCGTGCCGGTCATCGCCGCCGTCTCGGCGCCCACCTCACTCGCCATCCGCACGGCGGAGCGCGCGGGCATCACCCTGGCCGCCATCGTGCGCAGCGATGGCTTTGAACTCTTCACCCATCCCCGGCGGATCAGCCTCGGGACGAACCAACGGCAAGCCCATGTCGCATAGCCAGCACCATCACGAGCACAGCCACGGCGGCCACGCCCACGAGGGCACGCACAAGAGCTCGGACGAGCGCCTCGTCTATATGGCAAACCAGATCGCCACCTTCTTCTCCACCCAGCCCCATGCGGAGGCGGTGGACGGCACCCGGCAGCACATCCGCAAGTTCTGGGATCCGCGCATGCGCGGCCGCGTGCCCCACCTTCTGGCCGAGCACCCCAGCCTCCTGCCCATCGCCCGCGAGGCGCTGGAGGGCCTTCCCGCGTCGTCGCACAACTGAGTTTCGCCTGCAGGTGCTCCGCTCACACCACGTGGGCGGGCGCCAGCGCGCAAGGGTGGGTTCCGGCCTCCACCTGAATGGTGACGTGGCCGATGCCGAAGCGACGCTTCATCTCGCCCGTCACTTCGGCGAGAAAGGCATCGTCCGGCGCAGGCGTCGTGCGGACGAGGTGCACCATGAGGGCGACCTCGGTGGTGGAGAGGCCCCAGATGTGGAGGTCATGCACCTCCGTGACGCCGGGCAGACCCGCCAGATAGGTCTCCACCGCCGCCCGGTCCACGTGGCGCGGCACCGCGTCCAGCACCAGATCGACGCTGTCCCGGAACAGGCTCCAGGTGCCGGCGATGATGGCGACGGCGATCACGAGGCTGACCGCCGGATCGAGCCAGAGCCAGCCGGTCACAGCGATCACCCCTGCGGCGATCACCACGCCCAGCGAGATGGCCGCGTCCGCGATGAGGTGGACGAAGGCGCCGCGCACATTCAGATCGCCCTTGCGCCCGGCCATGAAGAGCAGCGCCGTGCCGAAATTCACGCCGATGCCGATGAGCGCCACCACCATGACGATGCCGGTCTGAACCGGCTCGGGATCGGACAGGCGGCTCACCGCCTCCACCACGATGCCGCCGGTGCCGAGCAGCAGGATGATGGCATTGGTCAGCGCAGCGAGGATGGACGTGCGGCCATAGCCGAAGGTGCGGCGCTCCGTCGGCGCGCGCTGCGCCGCCCAGGCGGCGGCCCAGGCCAGCAGCAGGCCGAGCACATCGGAGAGATTGTGGCCGGCGTCCGCCAGCAGCGAGAGCGAGCCGGACCAGTAGCCGAACAGCGCCTCCACCACCACGAAGGCGAAATTAGCCGACGCGCCGATGGCGAAGGCCCGCAGGGAACTGGGCACCGCATGGCTGTGTCCCGCATGACCGCCATGGGAGTGGCCGCCATGCCTCTCGGCAGCGTGCGCGTGGCCAGCATGCCCCCCTTCACCATGGTCGTGGCCAGCGTGATTATGGCCCGCGTGCCGCGTCGTCTCGGCCGCATCGTGCGAATGATCGTGCCCGCTGCCCATGGCTGTCTCCCGCCCTCACGCCTTTACCGCGCCGATGAGGCCCGCCGTCAAGGCCGAGCGATCGGGGAATGTTCCCCGCCGAAGCACCGGCCCCGTCGCGGCTACGCGGTACGTGCTCTAGGGCGCCTCCCATGGCAGGGGCATGACACGGCAGGCTCAGCCGAGGAAATCCAGCACCGTCTTCGCAAATGCCTCGGGCTGCTCGAGGCAGGAGAGATGCCCGCCCGGCAGGCGCGCCAGTTGCGCGCCGGGAATGCCCTGCGCCACCGCCTCGCCCCACTCCGGCGGTGTGGAGCGGTCCTCGTCCGAGACGATGACCAGCGTCGGCGTCGTGACCTTGTGCAAGGCGGCGCGGAAATCCATGTCGCGCATCGCGCAGCTCGTGGCCGCATAGCCCACCGCCGGCGTGGCGGCGATCATCTCGCGCACCCGCGCCACCGTGTCGGGCATGCGGGCCTTCACGCCGGACGAGAACCAGCTGTCGATCACCGCGTCGGCGATATGGTCCGTGCCCGTGCGGCGCACGGCCTTGATGCGCGCCTCCCAGATGCGGGGCGGGCCGGCATAGGCCGTGGTGTTGGAGAGGACGATGCGCTTCAGCCGCTTGGGCGCATGGATGGCGAGCCACTGTCCCACCATTCCGCCCAGCGACAGGCCGCAGAAATGCACCGGTCCGAGCTTCAGGCCCTCCACCAGATTGATGAAATCGCGCCCGAGATCGCCCATGCCGTGCACGGCGTCCGGCGCGGTGCTCTCGCCATGGCCGCGCAGGTCGTAGCGCACGACGCGGAAGCGGGAGGCGAGCAGCGGCGTCACGGCATCGAACAGTTCGAGCGTCGTGCCGAGCGAATGGGCCAGCACCAGCGGCGGCGCGCCTTCCGGACCCTGGACGTCGAAGCGGAAATGTTCACCGGCGATTTCGAGGACAGACACGGCACGGGCCTCGTGCGGATATTGTATGCCAGACCGATGTATCGCCTTGTCCGGGCGGAGGAAAGCGCTTTCAGCGGAGGCGCACGGGCGCATGCGTCCCCCTATGAAAAGGGCCCCGCCGCAGCGGAGCCCGGAACGCCTCAGTCTTCGAGATCGGTATCCAGAATGGCCATCTGGAAATTGTAGGAGAGGTCGCCGTCTTCCTCGTCCTTGAAGAGGACGCCGATGAACTCATCACCGAGATAGACCTCCGCCGAGTCCTTCTTCTTGGGACGGGCCGTGACCTTGATCTGCGGATTGCCGAACAGCGTGCGGAGATAGCGCTGGACGCGTTCGAGCTCGGTTTTATCCAATGGTCATCCTCCAAATGTCACGGCACGCGCTCCAGCGCCCGTGGGGTATGCGGCCGCGCGGGGCGGCGGATCGGCGAACGGACGAACGCGAGGGTTCAGATGTCCGCGCCGGCGTAAATCTCGACGTCGAACATCTGGTCCATGGCACGGCTCGGCTCGGCGCAGCCGGCGCTGCCCACCACCTTGGCCGGCACGCCCGCAACGGTGGTCGCCGGCGGCACGGGATGCAGAACGACGGAGCCAGCGGCGATGCGGGCGCAATGGCCCACTTCGATATTGCCGAGCACCTTGGCGCCGGCGCCGATGAGCACGCCGCGCCGGATCTTGGGATGGCGATCGCCCCGCTCCTTGCCGGTGCCGCCCAGCGTCACGCCCTGAAGGATGGAGACGTCATCCTCGATGACGGCGGTGGCGCCCACCACCAGCCCGGTGGCGTGGTCGAGGAAGATGCCCCGACCCATGGGTACGGCCGGATGGATGTCCACCTGCAGCACGGCGGAGACGCGGCTCTGGAGATAGAGCGCGGCGTCGCGCTGGCCGTTCTCCCACAGCCAGTGGGCGAGGCGGTGGGTCTGGAGGGCGTGGAAGCCCTTGAAATAGAGCACCGGCTCCAGCACCCGCGTGGTGGCCGGGTCACGGTCCACCACCGCCATGATGTCGGCGCGCAGGGCCTGCGAGAGGGTCGGATCGGCCGCCACCGCCTCGCGATAGGCGCCGCGGATCGCATAGCCGGGCAGGTCCGGATGATCGAGCCGGGCGGCGATGCGCTCGGCGATCACGCCTTCCAGCGTCTCATGGCTGACGATGGCACCCTTGAGGAAGCCCGCCAGCATGGGCTCGCGCGCGGCCGCTTCCTCTGCCTCGCGACAGAGGCGTGCCCACACCGGGTCCACGAGTTCGGGACGCCGGTCGTTCGCGGGCTTGGTCGCCTGGAAACCATGCTGCAGCATCGCTGCCTCCCTGAAGGTCAGTGACCTTCCTTCTAGCACACAGATGGGCGTCGGGTCAGGCCACCCTGACCGGAGCGGCAATCAGGCCGGCTCGGCGAAAAAATCGAGCACGCCCTGCTTGAACACCTTGTCGCCCACCGCCGGATTGTGGTCGCGGTTGGGAATATCCAGCGCACGCCCGTTCGGCAGCAGGGCGGCCAACGCATGGGCATCGCCCGCGATGAGGTCGCGCGTGCCCACCGCCACCAGAACGGGATGACGGATGGACGCCACCTCCGCCCGGTCGAGGCTCTGGCGCGATCCACGGATACAGGCGGCGAGCGCCTTGCGGTCTGCCTTGTTGCTGTCGGCGAAGGCGCGGAACATGCGCCCCATGGGGTCGGTCACGTCTTCCAGCGAAGGCGCCTCCAGCGCCTCTGCGATGGATTGGGGCAGCCCCACCCCGTCCACGAGATGGATCCCGAGCCCGCCGAGCACCGCCTTGCGCACCACGTCCGGGTGGCTGAGCGTGAGCTGCGCCGTGACGCGCGCGCCCATGGAGTAGCCGATCACATCCGCCTGAGGAATGCCGAGCGTCTTCAGGAGATTGGCGACATCCTCCGCCATCAGGCGGGTATGATACTGGGCCGGGTCATAGAGCTTCTGCGAGGCGCCGTGGCCGCGATGATCGAAGGCGATCACGCGCCGGCCGGCGTCCGTCAGCGTCTTCACCCAGCCCGGAAAGACCCAGTTGATTTCCTTGGTGGAGGCAAAGCCGTGGATGAGCAGGACGGGCGCGCCCTCCCCCTCGTCCAGATAGGCGAGTTCCAGGCCGTCGGACAGAAAGCTGGGCATGGGTTCCCTCGGGCAGGCTGGCGAAGCGAGGGCGGAACCTAGTGCGACAGGCCGCCGGAGGGAAGCGCCGCCGCAGACATGCGGCCATGCGCTGTGGACGGACCGCGCCTGCGCCTGCGCCACAGGGGCCGCAGCAGCGATACCACGAGGGCGTTGAAGGTGGAGATCGCGCCCACGAGCCAGACCAGCGCCAAGAGGCCCCACCACACCAGCCCCAGCACCGCCCCCGTCACCGCGAAGGCGCCCCGGCCGAAGCTCTTGAGCAGCGCCAGCGTCTGCGGCCCCTTGGCTTCCGCCACACGAGCAACGCGGGAGAGGTCGGCGGTGCCGTCGGCGACCTTCAGGCTCTCCATGGTGGCGCGGGTGCCGGCCTTGGCCTCGATGGTGCCGGCGTCGGACAGCACGCGGCCGAGGTCACGAAGCCGCTCTGTACGCACCACGCTTTTCAGCGCCGCGGCGTCGAGCGCCGCCACGCGTTCGGGCGCCCGTCGCAAGGCGGCGAAGTCCACGCTCTCGCGCACCGAACGGACGAGGCCCGCGCCAAGACCTGCCGAGAGCCGCCCGGCGCGCTTCGCCCCCTTTACCAGCGACACACCCGCCCGCACCGGCGCAGGCGCCCCGCCCAGCGCATAGGTTCCGGCCGTAACCGCAAGGCCGACGGTGGAGAGGCCAAGGATCAGCTCATCGGCCTCCTCGCCCCGCGCCAGCTTCCAGCCCTCGCGGGTGGCGTCGCGAATGTCGCCCCAAACCATGAAGTCGCCCACCGCCGCCCCGGCAAAGCCGGGCAGGTCCTCCGGCGTGCCGGTGAGAAAGCCGGCGCCGAAGCTGCGCATCTGCTGCCAGGTGGAATGGGCATCAGCCTCCGCCGCCGTGACGCGCGCGCGCAACTCGGCCGGCAGCGCCAGGCCTCGCGCCTCCGCGAGGGCGACATAGGATGCGGCGAGGTCGGCATCCGGGGTCGCCAGCGCCGCCTCGATTTCGCGCCGGATGTCCTCGGCCGAGAGGCGCTCGGCAGCAAGGTCGGCCATACGCGCCGGATCATCCCGCGCCATCACGAGGCGCACGCCGCTCTTCGCCGCCGGCAGCATCACCGGCAGCGCGCCGGCAAAGGCACCCAGCAGGCCCAGAAGAGCAAGGACACGGATCATGATGCGGCGGCTTTCCCCTTTCGCCTGAAACGGCAACGGCAAGCAACATCCTGCCGTTCCATTGCGGCAAAGGCGCGGAGGCCGCCGCAGGGGCCGGGCCGGCTTAGTGTCCGGCCCCGCCCCGCCGGGCCTTGGCCCGCCGGGAGAGCATGTTGAGGCCCTCCACGGCGGTGGAGAAGGCCATGGCGGCATAGATGTAGCCCTTCGGCACATGCGCCCCGAAGCCTTCGGCGATCAGTGTCATGCCGATCATGATGAGGAAGGCCAGCGCCAGCATCACCACGGTGGGATTGGCATCGATGAAGCGGCCCAGCGGGTCGGCGGCCAGCAGCATGGTCAGCACGGCCACGATGACCGCGATCACCATGATGGGGATGTGCTCCGTCATGCCGACGGCGGTGATGATGCTATCGATGGAGAAGACGAGATCCAGGATCAGGATCTGCACGATGGCGGCGGAAAAGGTGATGGCCGCCTTGCCGGTCTCGAACACGCCCTCCCCCGGATTAGGGTCGACGTGGTGATGGATTTCCTTCGTGGCCTTCCAGACGAGGAACAGGCCGCCGGCGATGAGGATGAGATCGCGCCAGGAGAAGGACTGCCCGAACACGGAGAAGACCGGTGTCGTCAGCTTCACGATGATCGCCACCGTGCTCAGGAGGCCGAGGCGCAGCACGAGCGCCAGGCCGATGCCGATGCGCCGGCCGCGGGAGCGCTGATGTTCGGGCAGCTTGTTGGTGAGGATGGAGATGAAGACGAGATTGTCGATGCCCAGCACCACTTCCATGGCGACGAGGGTCACGAGGGCGATCCAGGCCGCAGGATCGGAGGCCAGTTGAACCAGATAGTCCATCGGTCTCTCTTGATGTCGGGTCAGCCTCGGACGGACCGGGCGGAGCCGTGGGGTGGGATCAGGGCAGGCGCAAAAAGGCTGTCCGCGCCGGCACGGGGCAGCGGCCGGATCAGGCTAGCATCGGGCATGAAGGCTGGAAAAGGCGCGGCAGACGAAAACGGCCGCCCGCGCGGGGCGGACGGCCGTTCGGATGGGCGGATGCGCCTCACTGGATCGCGGAGAGCTTCCAGGGCTGGCCGCGCAGGCGGATGAAGGTCCACACCTCGGTGCTCTGGCTGGGCGCATCGGTGGAACCGGCGGCCAGCGCACCTGTGGTGCGGTCGCGCATAGTGTCGCGCGCCTCATAGCGGAGCGCGACGGTGGCATATTCGAACTGGCCTTCGCGCCAGGCTTCCGACAAGTCGCCCTGGAGGAGCTTCACGTCGTTCACCTGGTTGCGGACGCCACGCTCGGCATTCGCGCGCAGCTCTTCCTCGAAATAGCCGAGGATTTCCGGCGTCACGAGCTCGGCGAGCTTGTTGCGATCCTCACGGCTGTAGGCCGCCTGGATGTCCGAGAGGAGCTTCTCGAAGGCATCGAAATCGGCACCCTTGAGACCCAGTTCGTCCTTCGGGCCGGACGGCGCCGCCTGCGGCTGGGGCTGAGTCTGGCCGCCGCCCAGGCCGCCAAGACCCGCGCCGAGGCCGCCCAGACCGCCGAGCGGCCCGGTCGGGCCACGGCCCGAGGCGCTGGCGCCATTGTCCCGCGCCATGCCGTAGCCCGCGCCGGCCGGAGCCGGCTGACGACGGTTGGCGAAGAAGCGCAGGGCCAGCATGACCACGCCGGCGATGAGGGCCACCTGCAGCAAGAGGCCGAGGAAGCCCGACAGGCCGCCGAGGCCGCCGCCGAACAGCATGCCCACGAGGCCGCCGATCAGCAGGCCGCGCATGAGCGCGCCGCCAAATCCGTTGCCGAACAGACCGCCTGTGCGGGCGGGCGTCGCCATCGGCGCGCTCTGGTTATAGGGGGTCGCCGAGCGCTGGATCGGCTGCGAAGCGGAGGGGGCGGTGTTGGTCGCGGCGGGCGCCTGATAGGTGCGCGAGCCGCGGCTGCCCATGCTGCCGCCCTGCCGCGCATCGGCGTGATCCACCATCGGCAGGGTCACGGCGAGGCCCAGCGCCAGAACCGCCGCGAACCGTGTCAGACCCTTGAAAACGCTCATCGTCATCCTCTATGGCGCGCCCGACGCGCGCAAGCCTGCCGCTAGGGCAAGTGAGGCTCATATAAGAAGACCGGGCCGCGTTTGTCAGGGGGTTGAGACGCTTTTTCCGATCACGGCGGCGTCAGCGGGGCGACCGTCGCCGCCCCGCGCCGGTCAGTAGCCGCGGGAGGGATCGACGCGGTTCAGCACCGGCTGGCCCGCGCGGATACGGCGGATGTTCTCCGCGATCTGCGCCGCCGCCGACCTCGGCAGGGCAATGGAGGCGAGGTGCGGCGTGATGAGCACGTTGTCCATGCCCCAGAGCGGGCTCGCCTCCGGCAGCGGCTCCTCCTCGAACACGTCGAGGGAGGCTTCCGAGATATGGCCGGACTGGAGCGCCGCCACCAGCGCCGGCTCGTCCACGATGGGGCCGCGGGCGACATTGATGAATTTCGCCCCCTTCGGCAGCATCGCGAGACGCTCGGCATTGACGATGTGCCGGGTTTGCGGAGTGAGGGGCAGCATCACCACGAGGATATCGGTCTGCGCGAGAAACTGCGGCAGGGCCTCGAGGCCGTGGTGGCATTCGATGCCGGGCAGTGCCTTGGGCGTGCGGGACCAGCCCTTCACCGGATAGCCGAAACGGGCGATTTCGTGCGCGGCGGTGGCCCCCAGTTCTCCAAGGCCCATCACACCCACGCGGATACGGTCCGGCGTGGTGGGATGGATGTAGCGCCAGCGGCCTTCCTTCTGGATGCGTTCGAAGGCCACGATGTCACGGGCATGGCGCAGCACGCACATGAGCACGAAGCCGGCCATCATCTTCGACATTTCGGGGTCGGACAGGCGGGTGATCGGCACGTCCGGCAGGTCGGTGCGCGAGACGAGTGCATCGACGCCGGCCCCGAGGTTCACCACCAGCTTCAGGTTCGTGAAGGGCTTGAAGAAGTCCTGCGGCGGCTTCCACACCACCGCGTAGTGCACGTCCTCCGCCGGGCACGGCGCGCCCTCGCGGGTGGCGATGTGCATGTCGAGGCCGGGGAGATGCTCGCCGATGGCCGCCAGCCAATCGGCGGCCACGTCGGCGGGACTGTAGAAAACGAGAGACTCACGCAACGCCGTTCACCCTCTGATCCGTTCTTCCGCCGCTTGCTGCGCCGGTGAAGGTCCGTTCATAGCCGAGCGCCCCCCGCGCCGCCACGATTCGGCGCCCACATTGCCGCAGGCCGCCCTCCGCCCGCGCCAGACAAGCCTCAAGCAAGTGACAGGGCCGACAAGTGCCCACTGGAACCATCCGGGCGGAACGGCCCGGCGCGCCGTGAGCATGGAGGGGAACATGGGCAAGGGTCAGCGGGCGGCATTCGGCCAGCCCGACGGCGGACGTCTGAAGTCCGCCAAGGATGCGCTGCGCGCCGGCACCCTGCATCAGGCCGGCGATCACAAGGGCGCCGCCCAGCTCTATGCCGCGTCCCTGAAGCGCGACCCGAAGAACCCCATCGTCCAGCACATGTATGCGCTGTGCCTGCGCCAGATCGGCCGCATCCCGGAAGCGGTCGCGGCGCTGCGCATCGCCACCGCGCTCGATCCCCGGAACGTGGAGGCGCTCGCGGACTACGGCAGCCTGCTGCTCCAGATGGGCGACCGTGCCGCCGCCCGCGAGGCGTTCGAGAAGGCTCTGGCGCTGCGCCCGAACCACCCGGTGGCGAAAGCCGGCGTGGCCCGCCTCTCGGCCGTGGACGGCTCCCTCGACGACCTGCTGCGCACGGTGGCGGAACAGCCCGGCAACGGGCAGGCCGCGCTCGCGCTCGGCTGCGCCATCATTTCGAGCGGCGGAGAGCCGGACGACGCGGCCAAGGTCTGGGTCGAGGCCGTGCAGCGCGGCGCGCTCACGCCCGAGGACATCGGCATCGAGGGCGTGAACGCCTATCGCGGCGGACGCGACCGCGAAGCCCTCGCCCTGCTCAAGATCGCCGCCACGCTGAAGCCGACGGTGGCCGCGCTCCATGCCAATCTCGGCATGATCCTGCTGGAGAAGCGGCGGCACGCCGAGGCCATGGAGGCGCTGGGCGAAGCGCTGAAGGTGGACCCGAACCACGTCGGCGCGCTGCTGAACCTCGGCAGCGTCTGCCTCGACCGGAAGGCCTATCCCGAGGCCCTCGCCTATCTGAATCGCGTCCTGAAGATCGAGCCCGACAATGTGGTGGCGCGCCTCGGCGCGGCCAACGCCTCGCGGCAGATCTGCCAGTGGCGCAATGTGGAGCAGGAAGAAGCGGCCATCGCAAAGCTGCTGGCCCAGAGCGCGACCCGCACCGGCCCCTTCCTTCTCCTGTCCTCGCACATGACGCCGAAGGACCACCTGCGCGCCGCCCGCGTATGGGCGCAGAGCGTGCGCGTGGAGCGCGACGACAAGCTGCCGCCGGCGCCGCCCGCCGATCCGTCCCGGCGCATCCGCATCGGCTATCTGTCCAACGACTATTACAACCACGCCACCACCTTCCTGGCGGTGGAGATGTTCGAGCGGCACGACCGCGAGAAGTTCGAGATCTTCGCGTATTCGCACAGCCCCGACGACAAGTCGGACATGCGCCGGCGCGTGGTTTCCGCCTTCGACCATTTCGTGGAAATCGAGCGCATGAGCAATCCGGAGGCGGCGCGCCGCATCCGGGCGGACGGAATCGACATCCTCGTCGATCTCAAGGGCTACACCCAGGGCGCCAGGTCCGAGATCATGGCCCTGCGGCCCGCGCCGGTTCAGGTGAACTTCCTCGGCTATCCCGGCAGCATGGGCGCCGACTTTATCGACTATGTGGTGGGCGACCGCTTCGTGACCCCGCTGTCCGCCGCGGCCGACTATGACGAGAAGATCGTCCAGCTGCCGCACTGCTACCAGCCCAATGACCGGCATCGTCGCATCTCGGAGACCCTGCCGAGCCGCGCGGCCTGCGGACTGCCGGAGAGCGGCTTCGTGTTCTGCTGCTTCAACAATACCTACAAGATCACGCCCGCGGTCTTCTCGGTCTGGATGCGGCTGCTGGACGAGGTGCCCGGCTCGGTGCTGTGGCTCTATGAGGCCAATGCGGCGGCGCGCGACAACCTCGCCTATGAGGCCGCGAAGTTCGGCATCGAGCCCGACCGCATCATCTTCGCGCCCAATGCCCTGCTGGCGGATCATCTGGCGCGGCATGCGCACGCCGACCTGTTCCTCGACACCCTGCCCTACAATGCCCACACCACGGCCAGCGATGCGCTCTGGGCCGGTGTGCCGATCGTCACCTGCGCGGGCGAGACCTTCGCGGCGCGCGTCGCCGCAAGCCTGCTCGACGCCGTGGGCATGCCGGAACTGATCACCACGTCGCTGGCTGACTATGAGGCCCTGGCGCTGGCGCTCGCCCGCGATCCGGAGCGGCTTGCCGGCCTCAAGGCCCGCCTCGTCGAAGCCCGCGCGACGGCACCGTTGTTCGATTCCGAGAAATTCACCCGCGATATCGAGGCCGCCTACCAGCGCATGCACGCGCTGCGCAGCGCCGGCAAGGTGCCGGAACCGATCGTGGTGTGAGCGGGGACCGCACGGTTCGCGTTGAAGCCCAAACGAAGAGGGCGCGGTGATCGGAAGATCACCGCGCCCTTTGTATCTCCGGACCGCGATAGGCCGTCAGAGCTTGGCGGCGTGGATGTCGAACCACAAATTCTTCGGCGCGATGCGATTGCCCGCGCGGTCGCGCACCGTCGTGGAATAGAGCTTCTCGAACGCCTTGCGATCCAGCCACGTGCCCGGCAGCGCGTCGCCGAAGGGACCGGAGGAGCCTTCCGTGAAGCGGAAGTTCACCTTCGGGTCGCGCACCTGTGTCACCCGGGATTGGTCCACCAGCTTGAAACCGTCATAGCCGGCCTCATCCAGGGCGGCGATGAAATCATAGCCGGAGCGGCAGTCCTCCACGCTCACATAGAGCGGCTTGATGATCTGGCCGCGCAGCTGCTTGAGCACGATCTCGTCGGCACCGCGCACGTCGATCTTCAGGTAACGGGGCGTGCCGAAGCGGTCGAACAGGTCGCCGAGGGTCAGCGACGCCACTTCGACCACATGCGTCGCGGCGTCGTGGTGCTTGGCCCAGACCTCCTCGACGCTGCTGCTGCGGCTGTCCTCTTCATTCACGTGAAATGCCACTGTGCCGGACGTCGCCCATACGGCCGCTTCGACGAGGGTCAGGCGCTTGGCCGCGATCTCCTTCGCAAAGCGCGTGCGCGCGGCTTCCACGAGCGCCGGATTGGCCTCGATCGCCACCACATCGAAGCCCTTGGCAAGGTAATAGGCGGTATCGTCGCCATTGTTCATGCCGAGGTCCATGATGAATCGGCTGGAATCGGCAAACACCGTCATGTGGCAACACGCTCCTTGGGAAGGGCATAAACAATCGCACCCATGCCGCACCAGTCGTGGGTGCGAATGAGGATGGTATAGTCCGGCAGATGCCGCATGAACCATTGCGGCGTGCCGAGAAGACCTGCGGCATCGTGATAGACGGCGGCCGCGACGATGGGCCGGCGCCGGCGCAGCGTTTCCCGCGCGCCATTGAGCGCGGCGAGTTCGGCGCCTTCCAGATGCAGCTTTACGAAGGTCGGATCGAGGCTCAGCGCGTCGAGCGGCGCACAGGCCCGCAGGATCTTGCCCGTCGGCGCGATCTGCGAGGCATGGCCGAGCCCCTCGTGGAAACGCACCGCCTCGGTGCGTGCACCGAGCACCGCATCCAGCACCTGGATGCGGGCCTGAAGCGTCACGTCAAGACCGGAGACATAGGCCTGAAGGACCGACCGGTTGGCGACATCCGGCTCGATGGCCCAGACGGTGGAGACGCTGGCGTTCGTCGCCTGCAGAAGCCGGGCCGTGACCTCGCCGTGATAGGCACCGGCATCGAGAAAACGTTCGTCGCCCTTCAGCACCGAAGTGATCTCGGGAATGAAGAAGCGCGCGTCCGGCTCCACCGGCGCGCCCTCGAAATCCCATTCCTGCCGCGCAAGCCGCCAGGCCGCGAACCGCAGGTAATGGGCGCGCGAGGCATCATCGGCGAAGCCCGCGAGGATTTCATCGGCCGCGGCGAGTTCGACCTCGCTGAGCGGGCTGGCGAACCAGCCGTTGCTCAAGGGGTGCTGGTCCCGGAAGGCCTCGGTTACGTCGTACAGGGGAACGCACTGGCTCCAGCCCTGCCGGTTGAGCTCGGCTTCCAGCGGCACATAAGGCCGGTCGATCACCGCGATGGCGAGCAGCGCCTTCGCCCGCTGAAGCTCCGGCACCGCTTCGGGTCCGCGCACAGGAAGGTCCGCCCAGTCGGGATCGTCGGCATAAGCGGCCGCGTCGCTGTCGATTACGCCCGCGACGGGCTGACCCACGGATTCGAAATAGCGGCGCGCCTCCTTGCCGAGGGGGCCGGCGCCATAGAGCCAGAGAGCACGCGCGCGGGGAAGGATCGGAACGCCGGCCGGCGCGCGGCCGTTGGCGACGCGGAGCAGATCACGCGCCATCGCCGCATCCGGCAGGGCCTCGAAGTGCCGGCCCACAAGGGCGTTGGATACCAGCTTCAGACGGCGGGCGGCGGCACGGCGCGGCATCAGGCTCGCTCCTTCTCATAGGGCTTGCGATCGGACCGAGCCGGGACTGGCGCACGCATCATGATGGGACTTCGACGTTCTTCTTGATGGTGCGCCGCGCAAGCGACGCCCCCCTCTAGGATGGCACCATGGATGGGGAGGCTGTCGCAAGCCTTGTGGCTTCATTTCCGAAAATGCCCCTGCGCATATCCTTTTACCGCCTCAACAGCCTCAGGCAATCCTTCCGCGCTTTGCTTCCGATGCGATGCGGCGGAGGTGGGACGCATGATTGCGGGTGTAGAGACAGGAATGCGAGGCACGATGCCTGGACATCCGGCGGGCAGCGCCCGGATTCTCCATATCGCGCCGCATCTGGAAGGCACCCTCGGCAAGGCCCACGCGACCCTTCTTGAAGCCGCGCGCACCTCGCGCGGTGCCATCCGGCGCACGCTCCACGCCTATGTGCTTCTGGAAACGCCGGCCGACACCAGCCAGATCGACCGCATCACATCGGCGGGCGGGCGGGTCGTCGTGCAACCGGATGCCCGAAAGATGGCCGACCTCGTGGGCGCTGCCGATATCGTCCAGTTGGAATGGACCGGTGCCTCCTCGCTTCCGTCCCTGCTGACGCACACGCCGCTGCCGGCGATGCGGCTCATCCTCTGGGTACACGGCACCGGCGCCGGCCTCGTCCCGCCCGGCCTTCTCGCGCTCGCCGACCGGACCTTTCTCGCCCATGCCTCGACGGGCAAGGCCGTGCCGCTCGCGCCCGCGCTGGAGCCGCCGCCGGAGGCCCTGGGCTTTGCCAACGCCTGCTTTGGCCTTGCGCCCGTCGATCGTCCCGCCTGCCCCACCCGGCCGCTCACCTATGGCTGCTGCGCTCCCCTTGATGCCGCAACGCTCGATCCGCGCTTCTTCGATGTCATCGACGCTGCCAGCACCGGCATCCGCGTCTCCCTCTGGGGGACGCCCGACAAGACCGGCCCGATCGCCGCGCGTGCCGCCGCCATGCGGCACCCCGAACGCATCGTCTTCGAGCGTGAGGCGTTCGATCCGCAGACGGTGCTGAGCAAGCTGGATGTGCTGATCCACCTGCTCGACCCGACGCGCGCCGATCCCTGCGAGGCAACGCTCGTGGAGGCCATGTCGGTGGGCGCTACCCCTTTGGTCTGGCGCCACGGACCGGAGGCCAGCGTCGTACGCGAGGGGCGCAACGCCCTGCTCGCTGAAACCGTCGAAGACGCGGCGGCCCTGCTCGACTGGACGCGCAGCAATCCGCGGCGCGTGGCCAAGCTCGGCGCCAAGGCGATGTATGACATGGCGCAGAGCCATATTCCCGCCAATACGCTGCGAACCTTTGCCCGCGCCTACACCGCGATCGGGCTGATGCCGCCGCGCCGGCACGACTTCCAAGCCGCCCTGACCGCGCGCGACTGGGCCGGCCTCATGCCTGCGATCCCGGCGGTCCATGGCGCGCATATGCCGTTCAGCGCCGCGCAGACGGTGCCGCTTCTGGCAGAGGCCTGAGATTGCCGAAGTATTCGCGGGCAAAGGCCGGGAAGGCAGGCTTGGGGCAAGCCTCCGATCCTAGTCTCCACCCTGCGGATAAGCTCGAGAGCAGACGAACATGATTACTTCGGCGGAGCGCATTCCTGTAGCCGGTCCTTCCATCACGGACCGGGAGGCGGAGCTCGCCGCGGAGGCGGCACGCACCGCCTGGTACGCCAATCATTACGCCTATAACGCGCGCTTCGAGAAGATGATGGCGGATTACGTGGGCGTGGGCCATGCCGTCAGCGTTCCCCATGCCACGTCCGCCCTGCACCTGATCTTCGCGGCTCTCGGCATCGGTCCCGGCGACGAGGTCATCGTGCCGGACGTGACCTGGATCGCCTCCGTCGCTCCCATCGTGCATCTCGGCGCGACGCCTATCCTCGTCGATATCCTCCCCGATACATGGTGCATCGACCCTGCGGCCGTGGAAGCCGCCATCGGTCCGCGCACCAAGGCGATCCTCGGCGTCGATCTCTACGGCTCCATGTGCGACTGGCCGGCCCTTCAGGCCATCGCCGACCGCCACGGCCTGCATCTCGTGGAGGACGCTGCCGAGGCGCTCGGTTCCTCGCTCAACGGGCGCCGCGCCGGCGCCTTCGGACGTGCGGCCGCCTTCAGCTTCCACGGCTCGAAGACGGTGGCCACCGGCGAGGGGGGCATGTTCGTGACCGATGATCCCGAACTCAACGCCCGCGTGCTCTTCCTGCGCGACCATGGCCGCAAGCCGGGGGACCGCTTCTTCCAGAACCACGAGATCGCGTTCAAGTACCGCATGAATGCGGTCACTGCCGCGCTCGGCATCGCCCAGATGGAGCGCATCGATGCGCTCATCGCGCACAAGCGCGCCATCTATGGCTGGTATCACGACCGCCTCGCCGACATGGACGGCCTGACGCTGAACTGCGAGCCCGAGGGCGTGTCCAATTCCTACTGGATGGTGACGGCCGTCCCCTGCGAGGCCTATGGCTTCGACAAATTCGCCCTGATGGCCGAGATGGAGCGCCGGAACATCGACACCCGGCCCTTCTTCTCGCCGCTCTCTAGCCTTCCCGCCTTCGACGCGCATCCCGAAGCCAAGCGCTTCGTGACGCCGAACGACTGCGGGCAGTTCATCGCCCGTGTCGGCATCAACCTGCCGTCGGGCTACAACATGACCGAAGAAAAGGTCGACATCGTCTGTGCCGCCTTCCGCGAAGTGCTCGCCGGTGGCCGGACGCATCGCGTGGCAGCGGAATGACCCAGATGATCAAGGACGACCGTCTCGAATTCGAAGCGCACAAGCGCGACATGTGCCTGGCGCTGGGGCGCGACGAGGCCACCTTCAACAAGATCACCACCGCCCTCCATTCGCTCGACACCTATGATTACTCCTATCTCTGGAGCTTCATGGGCGTGCCGATCATCCAGATGCCGGCGGACGTCATGGCGACGCAGGAAGTGATCTGGGCGACGAAGCCGGACGTCATCATCGAGACCGGCGTGGCGCGGGGCGGCTCGGTCATCTTCATGGCCGCCATGCTGCAGCTCATCGGCAAGGGCAAGGTCGTCGGCGTGGACATCGACATCCGCGCGCACAATCGCGATTCCATCGAGAAGCACCCGATGTCGTCACGCATCGAGCTGATCGAAGGGCCGTCCACCTCGGACGAGACAATGTCCAAGGTCCGGGCCGCGATCCCGGCCGGCGCCTCCGTGATGGTGGTGCTGGACAGCGACCACAGCCGCGACCACGTGCTCGACGAACTGCGCACCTATGGTCCGCTCGTCACCCAGGGGCAGTATCTGGTGGTCGCCGACACGCTGCTCGGCCGCGTGGACGCCTCCCAGACCCCTACCAAGCGCTCGAAGATCTGGCATCCCGGTGACGAGCCGCTGACCGCGCTGAAGGCCTATCTCGCAGAGACGGACCGCTTCGAGGTCGATCCGGTGATCAACGGCAAGCTGGTGCTCTCCAGCTCTCCGGGCGGATACACGCGATGCGTCAAGGCCTGACAGCGGAGACATGGCCAAGCGCCACGACCCGCCGCGCGCATCTGCGCGACGTGCGGGAGGCGGATGTTCCGGCACTCGCCGCCATGCGGCGCGATGACGAGCTACAGGCGCAGCTTCTCACCGTGGCGGACGCCCTCGACGACAACGCCATGGCCGCGTGGATCGAGCGGCGCACCAGCGAGCCCGGCGGCGCCTTCCAGGTGGTGGCCGACGCCCGCTCGGAGACCTTTCTCGGCTTCGTCCAGATCAGCCACGTCCACCGGCGCAATCGGGTAGGACAAGGCGGGCTTGCGCTCGCTTCCCACGCCCGCGGCCAGGGTTTTGGCCACGAGGCCATGGCGCTGCTCCTCGACCATGCGGCGCGGCGGCTCGGCCTCACGAAGCTGATGGCGGAGATCCGGGCCGACAATGCCGCCTCGCTCCGGGTCCATCACGCGGCGGGCTATCGGACCGTGGGCCTGATGACGGCGCACTTCCACGGCCGCGACGGCGTCCATGACGTGGCGCTGCTGGAGCGCCATCTCGGGGACATGGCGTCATGACGGCGGTCGTCATCACCCAGCCCATGCTGTTCCCCTGGCCGGGGTTCTTTGAACAGCTGATGCTGGCCGACGCCTATCTGTATCTCGACGACGCCCAGTTCTCGAAGGGCAGCTTCACCAATCGCATCCAGGTCAAATACGGCGACGACCGGCGGTGGATGACGATCCCCCTCGCCGGAAAAGGCAGCTTCCAGCCCATCGCGGAACTGAAGGCCACTGACGGCGACTGGAAATCCGCCCATCGGGCCCTGCTCGCGCAGTCCCTCGCCGACGCGCCCCATCGCGACGACGCCCTCGGCCTGCTCGATGCCGCTTATGCCCATGACGACCTGTGCGACCTGCTGATCGCCAGCATCGAGGAGCCGGCACGCTATCTCGGCATCGGTTCGGGGCGCGACATCGGCCGCACCACGGCCTGCAAGGTGGAGGGCACCTCCTGGCAGCGCGTCCTTGACCTTGTGCTCGACCAGGGCGGCACGCGCTATCTGACCGGGCACGGCGCCGCGCGCTATCTCGACCATGACGCCTTCGAGGCTGCGGGGGTGGGCGTGGAGTATATGGCGTACAGCCTCACGCCCTGGCCGCAGGGCAAGGGGGCCTTCACCCCCTATGTCAGCATTCTTGATCTCATCGCCCACACAGGGCGGGACGCCATCACCTATCTGCGGCCGGCCACCGTTGCCTGGCGGCCGTTTCTGAAACAGCGGAGGGAAAACCCATGACCGACACATCCATCGTCGGCGCAGAACAGCGCGAACAGTTTGCCAAGCAGGGCTACACCGTCCTGCGCCAGTTCTACGACCCCAAGGCCGACGTTGCTCCCATCCACGAAGGCATCCGGGTCATCCTGGAGCATGTGTGCCGCAAGTATGGTGTCGACGCCCCCACCGGCACGGCGCACGAGGCCATGACCGTCGCCTATCCCGCGCTCATCGCCAAGAACCGCGCCTGGGGCGGCGAGGTCTATGACGCCGTGAAGCAGATCCCGGCCTTCATGCGGCTCGTCACCAACCTGCGCAACGACGACGTGTTCCGCGCCCTGCGCGAGGGCAGCGTGCCGGGCCTTGCGGCCGGCGGCTACGGCATCCGCATCGACAATCCCGGCGAGGAGAAGTTCCGCGCCCACTGGCACCAGGAATTCCCCTCCCAGCTCCGCAGCGTCGACGGCATCGTCTTCTGGACCCCGCTCCTGCCGCTGACGGCGGACATGGGCCCGGTGGAGATCGCCGAGGGCTCGCACGCCGAAGGCATCGTGCCGGTGTATGAGGACGACAAGGGCGTCGGCGCCTCCGGCACCTATGCGCTGCACCTCGACCGCGAGCAGGAGCGCCTCGCCAAGTACAATATCGTCGCCCCGCTCACCACGCCCGGCGACCTTGTGCTCATGGACTTCCTGACCCTGCATCAGGGCGGGCACAACAAGTCGAAGACGCCGCGCTGGACCATCCAGTTCCGCTACTTCAACTTCGCGGATGAGCTGGGCACCCGCATCGGCTGGCGCGGCTCCTTCGCCGCCGGCATCAAGTTTGCCGACGTGCTCCCTGAGCTTCTGGTCAGCCGTGGAGAGGCCGCATGACCTGCTGCCGCGTGTGTGGTGCGCCGCTGGGCGCGCCGGCCTATGAGGCGCAGGCGCCATCCATGACCTCGATCATGACGCTGGTGTCGGTTCCGACGCAGGTGTTCGTGTGCGAGACGTGCAACCACGTGCAGAGCCCGGACCTGCCGGACATCAAGGCCTTCTACGATACCGGCTACCGGATTTCGCTGGCCTCGGAGAACCACGACCAGCTCTTCGCGGTGGCGCCGGACGGAACGCCCATCTATCGGACGGAGCATCAGGCCAACATCGCGCTGCGCCTGCTGAACCTGCCCGAGGGCGCGAGCCTGCTCGACTACGGCGCGGCCAAGGCCACGACCCTCCGGCACATGATGCGCAGCCGACCGGACCTGAAGCCGGCCGTCTTCGACGTCAGCACCGACTACACCGCTGCCTGGGAGGGCTGGGTGCCGGAAGACGCCCAGGCCACCTATGACGTTCCCGCCGAATGGGCCGGCCGCTTCGATGCGGTGATGAGCCACTTCGTGCTGGAGCATGTGGCCGATCCGGTGCCGTTCCTGAAGGTGATCCACGACCTGCTCAAGCCCGATGGACAGGTGCTGATCTCGGTGCCCGATTCCATCGCCAATCCCGGCGACATGATCGTCGCCGACCACCTCAACCACTTCAATGTCCCCTCACTCTCGCGTGCCTTCGCCGAGGCGGGCTTCGCCATGGACGTGTGCGACGCCTCTTCCTTCCCCGGCGCCTTCTTCGCCACCGCCCGCAAGGCGGATGGCGCGGCCAAGGCCAAGGCGGACGCCGGCGTTGCGACCCTCGCCTCCGAGGCCTGCGGCTTCTGGACGGACGCGGCGAAACGGCTCGATGCGGCTGCGGGAGACCTTGCAGGGCGGCGGGCGGCCATCTATGGCGCCGGCTTCTATGGCGCGTGGATCGCAAGCCGCGTGGGCGAGAAGGTCTCGGTCGCGACCTTCCTCGACCAGAATCCGAACCTGAAGGGCTCCTCCATGTTCGACCGGCCGGTCGTGCCGCCGGCGGATCTGCCGGACGAGGTGGATGTGGTCTTCGTCGGCCTCAATCCGAAGAAGGCCCGCGCCATCGTCGCGCAGGTGCCGGTGCTCCAGCGCGACGGCCTCGAGCTGGTTTGGCTCGACGCCTGAGCGGCGCCGACACAGAACGAAAAAGGGGCCGGCGCTGATGGCGCCGGCCCCTTTTGTTTGGTCTTTGACCATAGCCATCTTGCCAGCCGGCGAGCGGGCCCGGATGACGGGCCCGGCCTGTCTCAGAGCAGAACGCTGCCACGCACCTCGCGCTCGGTGACGATGAGACCGGGCGAATAGCCCTGATCGAGGAAGGTCTGGCGCAGGCTGTCGTCCGCAAGGAAGACCAGCGAGTTGCGCAGGTGCTTCTCGGTGGGCTTCTCCGGCGGCGGCACGACGAAGATGCGCCGCTCGAGGCCGGCATCGCGGAACAGCGCGCCAAGCGCCTGACCGTCCTCGACACCCGCGACCACCACACGGTCGATCTCGGCAATGCCGTTGGCGAGGCGCGCGAGCGTCTGCGCATTGGCGAGCAGCGCCAGGTTTTCCGGGATCTCCAGATGCTCCATGCCCGCCGGATCGAGATACTGCAGGCGCACCACAATCTCATAGGCACGGCAGTAATCCTGCCGGGCGAGCCACAGACGCAGCGCCACCTTGAGGCGGATCGACACGAAGTGGTCGGCGAGGTCACGCACCGTCGACTTGAAGTCTGCGCCAGCCACGAGGTTGCTGCGACGCAGGAAGCTGAAGATGAGATATTCGAGACCGCCGCGATAGCTGTCCCATTCTGTCATGGCGCCGTCGATGCCCGCCTGTCCGCGGTTGGTCACCACGGGCGTCAGCGTCACGGAGCGATAGAAGGGCACGTTGCGGAACGCCACAGGCCCCTCGGCCACGACGCCGGCCAGATAGGAAAAGGCCCAATAGCAGAAGCGCGGCGCGGAGACGATGCTGCGGGCCGCATCGGCCCGGTAGATCACCGTCTCGGGGAAGATGTGGTCCCGCACCAGCGCGCCGAACAGCTCCAGCTCCTGGCCGGGGGAGAAGATCATCAGATCCTCGGCCTGGTCGTAGAAATAGCCACCCGAAACCTTGTGCAGGTCGTCATAGACCTCCCAAGGCGTGTAGCAGGCGCGCAGCTCCGGATTGGCCATCATGAAGCGCACATTGTCCGCCAGCGCCTCGGGAATGATGAGGTCGTCGTCCGCCACATAGACGAGATACTTGCCGCGGGCCCGGTGATAGACACTGAGGATGTTGGCGGACGGCTTGTTCTCGTCCTGCCGGAAATAGCGGATCGGCATGCCCTCGGCCCGGAAGCGCTCGACAACCTCGGGCGTGTTGTCCGGGGAGCAGTTGTCCGACACCACGATCTCATAGGTGAAATCGAAGGTGGCGCACGCCTCGCGCAGATGCGGGAAGAGATATTCGAGGAAGTGGGCGCGGTTGTAGGTGGGCACGCAGATGCTGAGCGTGACCTCCGCCGGCACTTCCGCGATAGCGGCCGGCGCGCTGGCATCCAGCGCCGCAGGATCGATGGGAGCGTTCATGGCGTGTAGTCCTCTGCAGCGGCATCGCGTGCCGAAATGACACTGGGCTCAAAAGGCCAGTCCACGCCAAAGGCCGGATCATTCCAGCGATAGGTGCGGGCCAGCGCGGGGACATAGGTTTCCGACATGAGATAAAAGACCTCGCTGTCGTCCTCGAGGGTCAGGAAGCCGTGGGCACAGCCCGCGGGAATGTAGAGCGCATTGCGCCGGTTGGCATCGAGCTCCACCGCCGTCCAATCGCGGTAGGCGGGCGAAGCCGGACGCAGGTCCACGGCCACGTCGAAGACCCGCCCTCGCGTCGCCCGCACGAGCTTGGCCTCGGGGCTCGGCTCGGCCTGGAGATGCAGGCCCCGCAGCGTGCCCCGGCGTGGATTGTAGGATGTGTTCTGATGCGGGTAGCGATCCGCCAGCCCATGGCCCGCGAAGGTCTCGGCGCAGAAGGTGCGGGCGAACAGGCCACGCTCGTCGGTGAGCGGGGTGACCTCCACCTCCATGACGCCGGGGATCTTCGTCGGGCTGATCTTCATGGCAGCACCGTCAGCCTCGGCACGGCAATCACGAAACGCCCACCCCAGTCGCGGACGTGGGCATGGCTCGCCACCACCTCGTCCTTGATGTTCCAAGGCAGGATGAGGACGTAATCCGGCTTCGTCTCGGCGAGCTTCTCCGGAGCATGCACCGGAAGGTGGCTGCCCGGCAGCAGATGCCCCTGCTTGTGGGGATTGCGGTCCACCACATAATCGATGAGGTCGGTGCCGACGCCGGAGAAATTGAGCAGCGTGTTGCCCTTGGCCGCCGCGCCATAGGCCGCGACCCGCTTGCCCTCGGCCTTCGCCTGCCGCAGGAAGGCCAGCAGCCCCTCGCGGATGGGCGTCACCCGGCGCTGGAAATCCGCATAGATCTCGTCCCGGTCAAGACCGGCTGCCGCCTCATCCGCGCGCACCTTGGCGACACCGGGCTGTTCGACGTGGCTCGCCCCCTTGAGGCAGGCGAACACCCTGAGGCTGCCGCCGTGGGTCGGCCATTCCTCCACGTCGAACACCCGAAGGCCATGGGCGGCCATGACCTTCTCCACCGCGAGCAGCGAGAGATAATAGAAATGCTCGTGATAGACGGTGTCGAACTGCACGTCTTCGATGAGGCGCAGCAGATGGGGGAACTCGATGCTGATTACGCCCTCGGGCTTCAGCACGCGGGCAAAGCCCTCGACGAAATCGTTGATGTCCGGCACATGGGCAAGGACGTTGTTGGCGACCACAAGGTCGGCGCCGCCTTCCCGCGCCTTGACGTCATCGCCCGTGGCGGCACCGAAGAACACCGCTTCCGTGCGCACGCCGACGGCGCGGGCCGCCTCCGCCACATTGGCGGCGGGCTCGATGCCAAGGACCGGTACGCCGGCTTCCACGAAATGGCGCAGCAGATAGCCATCGTTGCTCGCCACCTCGACAACGAGGGATTGGGCGCCGATCCCGAAGCGGTCCATGGCCATGTGGGCGAAACGCCGGGCATGGGCCACCCAGCTGTCGCTGAAGGAGGAGAAGTAAGCGTAATGGCTGAAGATGTCCTCGGCCGGCACGAAGGCATCGGCCTGCACCAGCCGGCATTCGCCGCACACACTGGCGCGCAGGGGATAGCTCGGCTCCGGCGCGTCGGCGCGATCAAGCGGCACATAGGAATTGGCCAGCGGCGTCGAGCCCAGATCCACGAAGGACAGGCTGAGGGGCGTGTTGCAGAAGCGGCAGTGTCCGGCCTTCACGATTGAAGTTCCTCGTAAGCTGCAATCTGGGCCAAGGTGAAGGCGCGCATGTCGGCCCCCTCGCGATGGGCGCGATACCAGTCCGCGGTCCAGGCGATGGTGTCGGCCATGGGCAGGCGGGGACGCCAGCCGAGCGTCGCGGCCGCAAGGTCGGAGGCGAGCAGCAGGGCGCTGGCCTCCGGCGGATGGGTGCCACCAGCGGGCAGCCAGGGCGTCTCCACGCCGAAGGCGGTGCCAAGGCCGTCGGCCACCTGCGCCACGGAGGCGAAGCTTGCCGGATCCGGGCCGAAATTCAGCGCCACAGGCGCGTCGGCCGGCCGCGTCACCAGCGCCTCGGCGAGAGCCAGATAACCGGACACGGGCTCAAGCACATGCTGCCATGGGCGCACGCTGTCAGGATAGCGCAGGCGCACGGGCTCGCCCTTGCCGAGCGCCCGCACGAAATCCGGCACCAGACGGTCCGCGGACCAGTCGCCGCCACCGATCACATTGCCGGCGCGCGCGGTCGCGATGCGGGGGCCGTGGATGCTGAAGAAGCTGTCGCGATAGCTCTGCGTCACGAGTTCGGCGCAGGCCTTGGAGTTGCTGTAGGGGTCCTTGCCGCCCAGCATGTCGCCCTCGCTGAAGGGGCGGCCAGCATTGTCATTGGCATAGACCTTGTCGGTGGTCACGACCACCACCGCCTCGACGCCCGGCACGCCGCGCACCGCATCGAGCAGATTCACCGTGCCCATGATGTTGGTGGCGAACGTCTCCACCACCTCGGCATAGGAGCGGCGCACCAGTGCCTGTGCCGCCAGATGCAGCACGATCTGGGGTTCGGCTTCGGCTACTGCGGAGGCCAGCGCGGCGCGGTCGCGGATGTCGATGGTTGCGTGCGTCTGGCCCGGCCACGGGCTCAGAACGTCATAGAGGGCAGGCGCGGTGTCCGGCGGCAGCGCGAGCGCGCTCACCTGCGCGCCGAGACGTTCCAGCCACAGGCAGAGCCACGCCCCCTTGAAGCCGGTATGTCCGGTCACGAGGACACGGCGACCGGCCCAGAACCCACTCACGCCCACACCTTCCAGGGCGCGCGGCCGGAGTTCCAGAGCTCGTCGAGCTGGGTGCGCTCGCGCAGCGTGTCCATGGGACGCCAGAAGCCGTCGTGCGGGAAGGCCGCGAGCTGCCCCTCCGCCACCAGCGACTCCAGCGGCTCCGCCTCCCAGACCGTGTCGTCATTGTCGATCAGGTCGAGAACGTCGTGCTCCAGCACGAAGAAGCCGCCATTGATGCGCTGGTTGCCCGCGGTCGGCTTCTCCACGAAGGAGGAGACCTTGTTGCCCTCGATATTGGCGCTGCCGAAGCGGCCGGGAGGCGCCACGGCGCACATGGTGGCCTTAAGCCCATGGGCCTTGTGGAAGGCCACTTCCTGCGCGACGTCCACGTCGGCGACGCCGTCGCCATAGGTCATCAGGAAGGGTTCGCCGGGGGTGAGATAGGGGCGCACGCGCTTCAGGCGGCCACCGGTCATGGTATCGAGCCCGGTGTCGACGATGCTCACCCGCCAGTTCGGCTTGTCCGACTGGTGGTAGTGGACGAGATTGCGACCCAGATCCACCGTCACGTCGGAATGGTGGAGCACGAGGTTCGCGAAATATTCCTTGATCTGGTAGCCCTTGTAGCCGGCGCAGACGATGAACTCGTTGAAGCCGTGATGAGCGTAGATGCTCATGATGTGCCAGATGATCGGCTTGTCACCGATCTCCACCAGCGGCTTCGGCCGGACGCTGGTCTCCTCGGAGAGACGCGAGCCGCGCCCGCCGGCCAGAATAACGACTTTCATCACATCCCCCCGTGACGTCCCGCATCCCCGATAGTGGCCGCGAAGGCCACGCGCATGGTTCAGTCGGCAGTCGACCATGGATCGTTGGCGCCACTTAAAGCCCCATGGCTTGTGCGAGGCTGGAGGTAGTTTCGGCGTCTCCAGATGCCCTTCAAACGCCGGAAAACGCCGGCGGGCCCTGGCCCGTGACAGGGCGCCCAGAAATGCGAAAGGCCGCCGGGGGACCGGCGGCCTTGTGCTGATGAAAAGGGCAACGGCCGAGGGGTCAGGCTGCCGCGAGGTCCTGGACGAAGGTCTCCACCACCTCCCGCAGTTCGGAGGCCTGACTGGACAGGTCCTGAGAGAGCGCGAGAAGCTGGTCGGAGGCCGCCCCCGTCATCTGCGCCGCCTGCCCCACGCCGCCGATATTGTCGGTGACCTGCTGGGTGCCGGTTGCGGCCTGCTGGCAGTTCTGCGCGATCTCCCCGGTGGCCGCGCCCTGCTCTTCCACCGCACCGGCGATGGAGGAGGAGATCTGCTTGATGTCGGTCACCACCCGCTGGATCTGCGACATGGAGGAGACCGTGCCCTCGGTGGCGGTCTGGATCTCCGTCACCTTGCCGGAAATGTCGGCGGTCGCCCGTGCCGTCTGGGCCGCGAGCTGCTTCACCTCGGAAGCCACGACCGCGAAGCCCCGTCCCGCGTCTCCGGCACGTGCCGCCTCGATGGTGGCGTTGAGCGCGAGCAGATTGGTCTGGTCGGCGATGCCGCGAATGAGACCGATGACGTCACCGATATCGGCCGCGGCGGTGGACAGAGCACCGATGCGGGTGCTGGAGGCTTCGACCTCGCGGAAGGCCTGCTCGGCCACGTCCGCAGAGTGGCTCACCTGACCGGTGATCTCACGCACCGAGGTGGCGAGTTCCTCGGAGGAGGCCGCAACCGTCTGCACGTTGGCGGAGGCCTGCTCGGCGGCAGCAGCGACCGCATTCGCCTGCTGGGCGGTCTGCTCCGCCGTTGCCGAGAGGCTGCGCGCCGCATCGGCCACCTCGCCCGCCGAGCTGGCAAAGCCGGAAGCAAGCTGAGTCATGCGATCGATGAAGGAGGTGGCGAGCCGCTCGCGCTTGGCAAGCTGGTCCCGCTCGTCGGCCTCGCGGCGTGCCTGCGCCACGCGCATGTCCTCCGCATCTGCGAGATGCCCGCGCAGCACGTCGAGGGTCCGCGCCATGGCCCCCACCTCGTCCTTGCGCTCGGTGCCCGTGACGTCCTCGTGCAGGCGTCCCTCGCCGAGCGCGTCCATGGAGAACATCAGGCGGCGGAGCGGCTTGACGATGGCGTCGCGCACCAGCCAGTAGGCAACGAACATCACCAGCAGCGTCGCTCCGGCGATGACCGCGAAGGTGACGGTGATGGAGGAGACGGTGGTGTCGCTGATGCCCTGGCGCTGGTCCTGCACGGCGACGCGCAGGCCCTCGTTGAACTTCAGCGCCTCGGCGATGGAGGCGTCGATGGCGGGGGCGCAGGAAGAAGCCATCAGCCGGCGCGCATCCGCCCCGCTGTCGGCACCGCCCGCGGCCTTGACCACGCCGCCGCAGGCATCGACGAAGGCCGCGTGGGTCAGATCGCGCAGCCGCTGGATGCCGGCAGCCTGCGAGGGCATCGCCTGCGCCGCTTCCGACATCAACTGGCGATATTGCGCGATGGCATCTTCCCGCCGTCCGGCAGCGGCCCGCATCTCGGCCTCGGAGGTGGCGAGCAACGCGCTCTGGAGCTCGGCGCGAACAACCACCGAGAAGCGGGCGGCGCGGGCAATCTTCAGCACCGCCACCTGCGCGCCATCCACGAGACCCGTATAGGCATCGTCGATCCGCGACATCTGCCAGGCCGCATAGCCGGCACCCGCGAGGCTCGTAATACCGAGTGCCAGAAGAAGGACAAGGACCTTCAAAATGATCGGAAAATTGGCGTAACGCATCATGGACTCCAGCACTGCGCGTCCGGGCGGGCCAAGCAAAGGCGGCCGGCGGTCCGGTCAGGGAACTGTCAAGGCGGGCGCGTCATGTCGCGCACGTTCCCGGCCCGGCGGGTCATGATGACTACCGGCGCGAAGCCCTTGGGAAGCGACCGCGTGGCGACATTGTGCCGATCGTGTGGCGAAAGCCTTGATTCAGATCATGCACGCAGGGCCTGTGCCCATCCGGCATATGTATCGTCGGGTGGCGACGTCGTCCGAGCCGGCATCGACGCAGGCCGTCGCTCCGCCTACCAGCGCAGTGTGCGGCGGCCGAACCCGTAGCCAACGACCGTGACGAGCAGCATGGCGAGCATGTACCAGGTCGCGACGAACAGCGGGCTGTCGTCCGGGCAATGCCAGGCATAGACGGCGGCCCCGATCGCCCCGGCCGCAAGACCCGCCGATGCGCCGGCGAGCCCCGGATTCTCCGGCGCGCCATCCCGCAACGCCCAGAAGAAGGCCGCGAACGGCACCAGCGCGAGAACGGGAATGAAGAAGACGCAGAAGGCCGCGTGCTGCCCCTCAAGGCTCGCGGCCCAGCGACCCGGCGGAACGACCGTGAGTTCCAGAACCACACCGAGCACCAGCAGGGCCAGAGGCAGGCCGAGCACCACCAGACGCCGGCCGGCGCTTCGGCCCGGCAGCCCCGCGACCAGAAGCACGGCGCAGCTCGCGGCCGCCATCAGGAGCGTGAACCCGAGCTTGAACTGGACGCGGACGGTTTCCACCGCGGCCCCGAGATCCGGTCGGATGCCGATGGTCACCAGCAGGATAAGCCCGGCGCAGACGACCCCGGCGGCGATCGCCAGGGCGAGAACGGTGGAAAGCCGCACCCGGACCGGCGCGTCCTCCGCCATCAGGCGGATCAGGTCATCGGTCTTCATGGGCCTCGCTCCGGTAAATCCTGGCCAGCGTCTTCAGCGCGCGATGCAGCGCCACGCGCACAGCCCCTTCGGTCATCTTCAGGCGTGCCGCCGTCTCCCGAACGCCCGCCCCCTCCAGAGAGATGGAGCGGACGATATCGCGCTGCGGATCGCGCAGATGTCCCAGCATCTGCAAGGCATCGAGCCGCTCCGTTCCGTCCGCCACGGGTGCCGCCTCCAGCGTCTCCATCACATCCTCGATGGGCGTCGTCGGTTCACGCCCGCGCCGGCGCAGGCTGTCGATCAGCTTGTTGCGCACGATGGCCGAAAGCCACGGTCCGATGGGCCGCGCGGGGTCCCACGTACCGCGCTTGAGATGCACCGCCAGCAAGACTTCCTGCACGATATCCTCCGCCTCTCCCGCCGGTGCGCCGAAGGCCCGGCAGCGGCGCTGCGCGAGCATCCGCAGATGCGGCGTCACCTCGCTGAGGAACCGCCGATAGGCGGCGCCGTCGCCGGCAAGCGCAAGGCGCATCCATTCGCTCCACTGCTGGTCGCGGGCCGAACCGTCCACCCCTGTCCACCCTTACGTTGCGGCGCTCTGGAATGTTACGTCATGACGAAGAAAGAATGCGCGGCGTTCCGCGCGATGGCATTCGCCGCTTTGTCCCGCGCCGCACCGCTTTCGACAAGGGGCGGCGGACGGCGCCCGGAAAAATTCTGCGCGGCCCTGTAACAGCGGCCGCCCCCTCTCCGTAATCCCCCATGTCAGCCCGATGCGGCTGCCGATCACGGAGATTTCCCATGAAGACCCGCGTCCTTTCGCTCGCTCTGGCGGGCTCGATCGCCTCTGCCCTCGCCGTTGCCGCGACCACTTCCGCCTCGGCCGCCGAGATGGAGAAGTGCTACGGCGTGGCCATGAAGGGGCAGAACGACTGCGCCGCCGGCCCCGGAACCACCTGCGCAGGCACCTCCAAGGTGGACTACCAGAAGAACGCCTGGAAGCTCGTGCCCAAAGGCACCTGCGAGACCATCAAGGTGCCGGGCGGCATGGGTTCGCTGAAGCAGGGTCCCGCTCCCGTCTGAGACACACCGACACGCCCCGCGCGGCGCCCGAGGGCGCCGCGCATCCGCCTTCGAGGAGATGAGCATGCAGTCATCACAACTGCCTTCGCGCGCGGGCATCGGCTTCAAGCCGCAGCACTTCGCGGACATCGTGGCCTCCCGCCAGCCCCTCGGCTTCTTCGAGGTGCATGCGGAAAACTATATGGGCGCAGGCGGCCCGCCCCATGCCCAGCTCCGCCGGCTGCGGGAGGATTATGCCCTCTCCATCCATGGCGTCGGCCTGTCCATCGGCGCCATGCAGCCGCTCGATGCGGCGCATCTGGAGCGCCTGCGTGTCCTGTGTGATCGCTACGAGCCGGAGAGCTTCTCCGAACACCTCGCCTGGTCGAGCCATGACAGCGTCTATCTCAACGACCTGCTGCCCCTGCCCTATACGGACGGGACGCTCAGCCGCGTGGTGGAGCATGTGGACCGCGTGCAGACGCATCTCCGGCGGCAGATGCTGCTGGAGAATCCGGCCACCTATCTCACTTTTGCCGAGAGCACCCTGGCGGAGACCGATTTCCTCGCCGAAGTGGCCCGGCGTACCGGCTGCGGCCTGCTGCTCGACGTGAACAACGTCTTCGTGGCGGCCACGAACCACAATACGGACCCCGCCGCCTATCTCGCCCGTTTTCCTCTCGAGGCGGTCCGCGAAATCCATCTGAGCGGCCACGCGCAGACCACGGACGAGACCGGCGCGCCCCTGCTCATCGACTCCCACGATACGCCGGTTACCGACCCCGTCTGGGCGCTCTATGCGCGGGTGATCGCACGCACCGGCCCGGTCGCGACGCTGATCGAATGGGACAATGACGTGCCCGCCTGGCCGATCTTGCGCGCCGAGGCCCTGCGCGCCGAGACGGTGCTCGCAGGCGCTCGGCAGAATGCGGCGTGAGGGCATCATGATGAGCGCCCTCCCCGCCGCCCAAAGCGCATTTGCCGCCGCTCTCACCACGGCTGATGCGCCGATGCCGGACGGGCTCATGGCCTGGACCGGCGCGCCACCGGTCCGCCGCTTCGAGGTCTATCGCAACAATGTGCGGGCCGGCCTCACCGCCGCGCTCGCCGCCGCATTTCCGGCCGTGGAGCGCATCGTCGGCGCCGAGTTCTTCGCAGCTTTGGCGCAGGCCTATGTGGCGGCCCATCCGCCGCGCTCGCCTGTGCTGCTCGGTTATGGCGCGGACTTTGCCGATTTCGTCGCGGGCTTCGAGCCAGCGGAGGCCCTGCCCTATCTCGCGGACGTCGCCCGACTCGAAACGCTGCGTCGCCGGGCCTATCACGCGGCGGATGCGCTGACGCTGGCACTCGATGGCCTCTCGGCGGTGCCGCCGGAGGCCATGGCCGACCTCACCTTCACGGCGCACCCCACTCTCGGCGTGCTCCGCTCGCCGTTCCCGGTGCACACCATCTGGGCCATGAACGCTGGCGAGGTGCCCCTTCGACCCATCGAGGACTGGGCGCCGGAAGACGTGCTGGTGAGCCGTCCGCAGATGCGCGTGAGCGTCAGCCGGCTGCCTGTGGGGGCCGGCGTTTTCATCGAACATCTGGCAGCCGGCCGCAACCTCGCTGACGCGCTGGAAGCCGCCGAGGCCATGGCCTCCGGTTTCGACGTCGTGACCGCCCTTGGCCTTGCCCTCACCGCCGGCGCCTTTTCCTCCATCCATTGGGAGGCACCCCATGACTGACGCCCACAGCTCCGGACGCACCAACGGCGCACATCTGCTGGACCACGGACGCGCCGTGCTGGAGCGCATCCCCTCCGGCTTCATCAGCCTTCTGGCGCGGCTCTCCATCGCTGGGGTCTTCTGGCAGTCCGGCCAGACCAAGCTTGAGGGCTGGCATGTCTCCGACAGCGCCGTCTTCCTGTTTCAGGAAGAATACCGCCTGCCGCTCATCAACCCCTGGCTTGCCGCCCATCTCGCGGCCATCGCGGAGCATCTGTTTCCGGTGCTGCTGGTCATCGGCCTCGCGAGCCGCCTCTCAGCTCTGGCGCTGCTCGGGATGACGCTGGTGATCGAGATCTTCGTCTATCCGGACGCCTGGGCGACCCATGGGACGTGGGCCGTCTGCCTTCTCGCTGTCATCGCACGCGGACCGGGCTGGCTCGCCCTCGACAACCTGATCGACCGCCCTCGCATGCGCCCCCTTCCCGAGGCCAGCCGGGGCTGAGGGCAGCGACATAGCAGCGGGTCTTTTGCCGTCTCCCTTCGCAGTGCAGCAAGATTATTGCCGGGAAGGCATCAATGTGATGCCGTTTCTTGCCATAGCGAGGGCCAAGTTCGACCGATATACAATATACGAAAGTCGAACAAACCGGTCCCAAGGGGAGGAAACGCCATGGCCCGCATGCGTGCCGTCGATGCTGCCGTTCGCGTCCTGGAGAAGGAGGGCATCAGCTGCGCCTTCGGTGTTCCGGGCGCCGCGATCAACCCGTTCTATTCCGCGCTGAAGGCGCGCGGCTCCATCCGCCACGTGCTCGCCCGGCACGTGGAAGGCGCCTCCCACATGGCCGAGGGCTACACCCGGGCCGTCGCCGGCAACATCGGCGTGTGCATCGGCACCTCCGGTCCCGCCGGCACCGACATGATCACCGGCCTCTATTCGGCCTCGGCGGATTCCATCCCGATCCTTTGCATCACCGGCCAGGCCCCCCGCGCCCGCCTCTATAAGGAAGACTTCCAGGCGGTCGATATCGAGAGCATCGCCAAGCCCGTCACCAAGTGGGCGGTCACGGTGCGCGAGCCGGCGCTCGTTCCCATGGTGTTCCAGCAGGCGTTCCACGTCATGCGCTCGGGCCGCCCCGGCCCGGTGCTCATCGACCTGCCCATCGACGTGCAGATGGCCGAGATCGAGTTCGACGAGGACACCTACGCCCCGCTCCCCGTTTACAAGCCCGCCGCCACCCGCGCGCAGGCGGAGAAGGCCATCGCCATGCTGGCGAAGGCTGATCGCCCGCTCATCGTTTCCGGCGGCGGCATCATCAATGCGGATGCCTCCGACCTGCTGGTGGAGTTCGCGGAACTCACTGGCGTGCCGGTCATCCCCACCCTCATGGGCTGGGGCACCATTCCGGACGACCACCCGCTGATGGCCGGCATGTGCGGCCTCCAGACCTCGCACCGCTACGGCAATGCGACGATGCTCGCCTCCGATTTCGTGTTCGGCATCGGCAACCGCTGGGCCAACCGCCACACCGGCTCGGTGGAGGTCTACACCAAGGGCCGCACCTTCATCCATGTGGACATCGAGCCGACCCAGATCGGCCGCGTCTTCGGCCCGGATTTCGGCATCGTCTCGGATGCCGGGGCGGCGCTGAAGCTGTTCATCGAGGTGGCGAAGGAATGGAAGGCCGCCGGCAAGCTGCCGGACTGGTCCGCCTGGGCCAAGGAATGCTTCGGCCGCAAGGAGACGATGCTGCGCAAGTCGCACTTCGACAACGTGCCGCTGAAGCCGCAGCGCGTCTATGAAGAGATGAACGAGGCGTTCGGCCGTGACGTGACCTATGTCACCACCATCGGCCTCTCGCAGATCGCCGGCGCGCAGTTCCTGCACGTCCACCATCCGCGCCACTGGATCAACTGCGGACAGGCCGGCCCGCTGGGCTGGACGCTGCCGGCGGCCCTCGGCGTGCGCGCGGCGGACCCGGACCGGAAGATCGTGGCCCTCTCGGGCGACTATGACTTCCAGTTCCTCATCGAGGAGCTGGCGGTAGGCGCCCAGCACAAGCTGCCCTACCTGCACGTGGTGGTGAACAACTCCTACCTCGGCCTCATCCGGCAGGCCCAGCGCGGCTTCGAGATGGACTTCGAGGTGAGCCTCGCCTTCGAGAACATCAATTCGGAGGAAGCCGGCGCCTATGGCGTGGACCATGTGGCGGTGGCCGAGGGCCTCGGCTGCAAGGCCATCCGGGTGCGTACGCCGAATGAGTTCAAGGATGCCTTCTCGCGGGCCGAGGCCCTGATGGAAGAGCATCAGGTGCCGGTGGTGATCGAGTTCATCCTGGAGCGGGTGACGAACATCGCCATGGGCGTCGAGATCGACAAGGTCAACGAGTTCGAGGAGATCCTCGACCTGCCCCGCGCCACCGCGCGCGTGGTGGAGCCGGCCGAGTAAACCCCGGTCTCCCATGTCTACCTGCCGTGCCCTCCCGCGAGGCGCACGGCAGGCGTGCCGCGCGGGTGTCCGGCGCGGCATGTCCCGAGGCGCGGCGGCGGGACGTCCGGCCGTCCGGAACGGGGCAAGCCGGGGCACTTGAGCCGATCTGTCCCGCCCGTCCGCCCTATCCCTTTCACACGGAACGTTTTACGGCTTGGATTGCCAAACAATCGAAGCCTGACTTGCCCAGGCTCAGCCAGCGGAGAGGTGAATGCCCAAGTTTGCTGCCAATCTGACCATGCTCTGGAACGAGATCGACTTCCTGGACCGCTTCGCCAAGGCGGCGGAGGCCGGTTTCAAGGGCGTGGAGTATCTCTTCCCCTACGCCTATCCCAAGGAGGAGCTGGCCGAGCGCCTTGAGAAGCACGGGCTCACCCAGGCGCTGCACAATCTGCCGGCCGGCGAGTGGGCGAAGGGCGAACGCGGCATCGCCGTCCTGCCCGACCGCGTCGGCGAGTTCCAGGACAGCGTCGGCACCGCACTCGAATATGCCAAGGTGCTGAAGACGCAGACGCTGAACGTGCTGGCGGGCATCGCCCCCAAGGACGTGCCGGCGGAGAAGATCTACGAGACGCTGGTCTCGAACCTGAAATTCGCAGCTGCCGAAGCGAAAAAGGCGGGCATCCCGCTGGTGGTCGAGGCCATCAACACCCGCGACATCCCCGGCTTCTATCTCAACACCACCAAGCAGACGCTCAGCCTGCTGGACGACGTGGGGCCGCAGGACGTCTTCTTCCAGTACGACATCTACCACATGCAGATCATGGAGGGGGATCTCGTCCCCACGCTGCGCGCCAACATGGCCCGCATCAAGCACATCCAGCTCGCGGACAATCCGGGCCGCGGCGAGCCGGGCACGGGCGAGATCAACTACCCGTTCATCTTCAAGGCCATCGACGATGCCGGCTACACCGGCTGGATCGGTGCCGAATACAAGCCCGCGACGACCACCGACGCCGGCATCGGCTGGTTCGCCCCCTACAAGGGCTGAGCCGCCAGAACCGTTTCGCCAAGGACACCGCCCGCCGCCCGGCCTGCCGGGCGTGCGTGGCGCACATGCACGGGAGCACGCACAATGAACGTGGGTTTCATCGGTCTCGGCATCATGGGCACCCCCATGGCCGGCCACCTCATCGACGCCGGGCACACCCTCTTCCTCTATGACGTAGTGAAGGTGCCCGCCGAGCTGACCGACAAGGGCGCCACGGCGGTCGCCTCCTCCGCCGAGGTGGCGAAGAATGCGGACGTCATCATCCTCATGGTGCCGGACACCCCGCACGTGGACGAGGCGCTGTTCGGCGCCGGCGGCGTTGCGGAAGGCCTCAGCGCCGGCAAGATCGTGGTGGACATGAGCTCCATCTCGCCGGTGGAAACCAAGAAGTTCGCCGAGAAGATCAACGCGCTCGGTTGCGATTATCTCGACGCCCCGGTCTCCGGCGGCGACGTGGGCGCCAAGGCCGCCTCCCTCACCATCATGGTCGGCGGCCCGGAAAAGGCCTTCGAGACGGTGAAGCCGCTGTTCGAGAAGATGGGCAAGAACATCACCCTCGTCGGCGGCAATGGCGACGGCCAGACCACCAAGGTCGCCAACCAGATCATCGTCGCCCTCACCATCGAGGCGGTGGGCGAGGCGCTGCTCTTCGCGTCCAAGGCGGGCGCCGACCCGGCCAAGGTGCGCCAGGCGCTCATGGGCGGCTTTGCCTCCTCGCGCATCCTGGAGGTGCACGGCGAGCGCATGGTGAAGCGCAACTTCAATCCCGGCTTCCGCATCGAGCTGCACCAGAAGGACCTGAACCTCGCTCTGTCCTCCGCGCGGGCGCTCAAGGTGGCGCTGCCGAACACCGCGACGGCGCAGGAGCTGTTCAACGCCGTGGCCGCCCGCGGCGGCTCCAAGCTCGATCACTCCGCCATGGTGAACGCGCTGGAACTGCTGGCGAACCACGACATCGCCTGACCGTTTGCCCGCCATGGCCCGGCGACGGGCCATGGCGGTGACGCACCCGCGTCACCGCGCCTTTGTATCAAGTGCGACCAGGACAAAGGCGGCACGGCAGATGTCGCCCAATCGGGGGAGACATCCATGCCGCTGAAGCGCAACCGCGCCACCAAGATCATCGCCACCGTGGGCCCGGCCTCCAACACGCCGGAGAAGCTCAAGGCCCTGTTCCTGGCCGGTGTCGATGTGTTCCGGCTCAATTTCAGCCATGGGACGCAGGCCGACCATGGCATCGTTCTCGGCCATATCCGCCGCCTCGAAGCCGAGATCGGCCGCCCCATCGGCGTCATCGCCGATCTTCAGGGACCGAAGCTGCGCATCGGCCGCTTCACCGAGGGCGCCATCACCTTCACCCCCGGCAAGCGCCTGCGCTTCGACGCAGATGTCGCGACCATGGGCGATACCGACCGCGTGCCCATTCCCCACCCCGACATCATTGAAGCCCTGACCATCGGCAGCACCGTCCTGTGCGACGACGGCAAGGTGCGCCTGAAGGTGGTGGGCAAGGGCGACGGCTGGCTGGACGCGGAAGTGGTCAGCGGCACGCGCCTGTCCAACAACAAGGGCTTCAACATCCCCGACGTGGTGCTGCCGCTCTCCCCTCTGACGGAGAAGGATCGCGCCGACCTCGCCTTCGCCGTGGAGCAGGGCGTGGAGTGGATCGCTCTGTCCTTCGTGCAGCGCCCGGAAGACATCCACGAGGCACGCGACCTCATCAAGGGCCGCGCTGCCGTGATGCTGAAGATGGAGAAGCCGGCGGCCGTCGAGCATCTGGAAGAGCTTGTGGAGCTTTCCGATGCCATCATGGTGGCGCGCGGCGATCTCGGCGTGGAGCTCTCGCTGCCCGAACTGCCCGCCCTCCAGAAGCGCATGATTACGGAATCCCGCAGACAGGGTCGGCCGGTGATCGTGGCGACCCAGATGCTGGAGAGCATGATCTCTGCTCCCGTGCCCACCCGCGCCGAGGTCTCAGACGTCGCCACCGCCGTCTATGAGGGCGCGGACTGCGTGATGCTCTCCGCCGAGAGCGCCGCGGGCCAGTATCCCGTGGAAGCGGTCTCCTTCATGGACGACATCATCCGCCACGTGGAGCGCGACCCCGGCTACCGGCAGGTGCTGGATGCGACGCAGGCGGAATGGGGCAAGACCATCGGCGATGCCATGACCAAGGCCGCCTACCAGACGGCGCTCGCCGTCGATGCCGCCGCCATCGTCGCCTATACGCTCTCCGGCACCACGGGCCTGCGCGCCGCGCGCGAGCGCCCGCCCATGCCCATCCTCGGCATCACAACCCGCGCCGACACCGCCCGCCGTCTCGCCCTCTCTTATGGCGTGCATGCGGTGAATGTGGGCGAGGACATCCATTCCTTCGGCGAGATGGTGGACCGCGCGGTGCAGGTGGCCGTGGAGCAGCAGCTGGCCGCACCCGGCGACCGGCTCGCGATCACGGCCGGCGTGCCCTTCGCCAAGCCCGGCACCACGAACATCCTGCGGGTCACCACCATCGGGGACACCGACCCGCCGTCGAAGTTCGACACGGACGGTGCGACCGCAACCTGAAGCACGCAGGCGCCAGCGCACGCCCGCCCTGGTCGATAAAGCCGGCCCCTCGCGCCGCCTGACGTAAGGGCGATGCGACCATTTGCTGACCTCTTCAGGGCCTGGGCGCCACCTTTTGGCTGGCTCCCGGGCCCTGTTTCGTGGAAAATCCGCGCGCTCCGATCAAGGACGGATCGCGCCATGGCGACGGAAGTCGAGCGCAAGTTTCTGGTGGCCACGGACGCCTGGCGCGCCGGGGCGCGGGGCGCCCGTTACTGTCAGGGCTATATCGACACCTCGGACGACACCACGGTGCGCATCCGCATCGCGGGCGAGGAGGCTTTCATTACGGTGAAGGGCCCCACCAGCGGCATCACCCGCGCCGAGTTCGAGTATCCCATTCCGCTGGAGGATGCGCAGGCCATGCTGCGTGACCTCTGCCGGCAGCCACTGATCCTCAAGACCCGCTACGACGTGCCTTATGGCGGCAAGACCTGGTCGGTCGATGTCTTCGGTGCGGAGAACAGTGGCCTCGTTCTGGCGGAAATCGAGCTCGACCATCCGGCGGAACAGGTCGATCTGCCGCCATGGGTGGGGCAGGAAGTCACGCACGATCCCCGCTACCGGAACTCTGCACTGTCCAGCGAGCCGATCCCCCGCCCCGAACACGCCTGAAGCCCCGGTCTCGCCACGGACGCCGGCACTGGGCAGGGCGCAATGCCGGCCGCCAAGAGCACGTCCATTTATTGTTCATGTGATTACCATTAACGAACATGCAGCACCCGCGGTGAGGACGCTGCCATTTCAAGCTCAAGCCTCACGGCCAAGACAGACATTCTACTGAACATGCAAATTCATAAATGATATTAAAATTCGTATTTTAAACTGCACTAGATTACATTAATATAATGTTCGTGTCATTATTTGGATTTAACACCTTTTTACGACATCTCACGAACGCGCGATCCACACACACGGACCCGTGAAATCAGAATAACAACTTTGTTACGCTGCGGCGCACACGTTCGTTACTTGCGATCCGGCGCCAGCTACATAAATTCCCGCCTCGAGGAAGCGAAGCAATCAAGCTTCATCCCCGGCCAATCCCCCCAACTGGCTGGACAGGAGAGAAACAATGAAGACCCTCAGCACCAAGATCATCGCCGCTGCCCTTGTGGCTTCCAGCCTCGTGGGCGCAGCCTCTTCGGCCTTTGCCGACGAGTATCTGACGGCGTCGAACAAGGAATTCCAGGCCGTCGCGGCCGGCGCCTACGACAACGGCGATAAGTTGCCGCTCAACGCCGCGCCGACCAGCGGTACCGTGCAGATGCACGAGGCCCGCCAGTTCCCGGCCCCGCAGGTTCCGGCCTATGGCCCGTTCTCGGATACGGATCCCCACTCCGGCCCCGCCCAGGCCGGCTGACCCCTCGACGCCTTGAACAAGGCGTGAGCCTGGCCCGGTTCGGTCGCGAAGCCCCCACGCGACCGGGCCGGGCCTGTCCTTTTTGGGGCTTGTAAGGAAAATGCGCCGTCAGCCGGCAGTTTCGCCGTTCAGTGCCGCTTCAACCGCCAGCATGTCCCGCCAGGCGAGGCGCTTGCCCAGCGGCGTGCGCAGGAGATAGGCGGGATGGAAGGTGGCGATCGCCTTGATGGTGCGGCTGCCGGTGTCATAGGACATGAAGCGGCCCCGCAGCTTGGTGATGCCTTCGGTGGTTGAGAGCAGTGCCTGTGCGGACGGCCCGCCAAGGCACACCAGCACGTCCGGATTCGCCAGTTCCACCTGCCGGCGGATGAAGGGCAGGCAGATGGCGGTTTCCTGCGGCGTCGGCGTGCGGTTGCCCGGCGGACGCCAGGGAATGACGTTGGCGATATAGGCCTTCGTGCGGTCGAGGCCGATGGCCCCCAGCATCAGGTCCAGAAGCCGCCCCGAGCGGCCGACGAAGGGCAGGCCCTGCACATCCTCGTCGCGGCCGGGCGCCTCTCCCACGAACATCACCTTCGCCGCCGGATTGCCATCCGCGAACACCAGCCGCGTGGCCGTGCGCTTGAGCGGGCAGCCCTCGAAGGCCTCCAGCATGGCACGCAATTCATCAAGGCTCGCCGCCGTGTGCGCCGCCTCGCGCGCCGCCATCACCGCCTGATCAGGCGCCTGTGCTGCGGCCATGGGTCCCGGCCCGGCAGCGGCGGGAGTCGGCGCACGCGGCGCAGCAGGCGCGCGAACCGGCGCGGGTGAAGCAGCCGGCGAATCATTTACGGGCTGCGCGGAAGCCGTCTGCGGTGCAGAACGCCCGACGCCGCGGCGGGCCTTTTCCGCCGCGCTTTCCGCGAAACGGTCCACAGGCTCATCGCCAATGGCCACGTCCACCCCCGCCTCCGCATAGAAGGCGAGTGCATCGCGGAAATGTTCGTACGCAAATGAAGTCATCGGTGTTCCGGCGTGCCTCGGGCCAGCTTATAGCAGAGCCGCCCCGCGCGGAAACCGGAGCCATGGCGGCAAACGGGCTCCTTGCCCGAACGCAAAGCGAATTGCCATTCGGGAAAGAGCGTGGAACAACTCCAACCTCCGCCGGCGCCACGCCCGCGCCGGCACATCATAACAGGGAAACAGAGAGATGACCGAGGCGGAGCTGCCGGAACGCGAAGGCATGGACTATGACGTCGTGGTTGTCGGCGCCGGTCCCGCCGGCCTCGCCACGGCCATCCGCCTGAAGCAGCTCGCCGAGGAAAAGGGCGCCGACATCTCCGTCGTGGTGGTGGAGAAGGGCTCCGAGGCCGGTGCCCACATCCTCTCGGGCGCGGTCATCGACCCCATCGGCCTCGATCGCCTGCTGCCCGGCTGGCGCGAGGAAAGCGATGCCCCGCTGGTGACGCAGGTCACCGACGACCGCTTCTACCTCCTCGGTCCTGCCGGCGGCGTGCGCCTGCCCAATTTCGCCATGCCGCCGCTGATGAACAATCACGGCAACTACATCGGCTCGCTGGGGAATGTGGTGCGCTGGCTCGCCCAGAAGGCGGAAGCCGTGGGGGTCGAGATCTATCCCGGCTTCGCCGCCTCCGAAGTGCTTTATGACGAAAATGGCGCCGTACGCGGCGTCGCCACGGGCGACATGGGCGTCGATCGCGAAGGCCAGCCCAAGGGTGAATTCACGCGCGGCATGGAATTGCGCGGCCGCTACACGGTCTTCGCCGAGGGCGCGCGGGGCCACCTCACCAAGCGCCTCATCGCCCGCTTCGGGCTTGACGCCGGCCGCGAGCCGCCGAAGTTCGGCATCGGACTCAAGGAACTCTGGAAGGTAGCCCCGGAGAAGCACCAGCCGGGCCTCGTGCAGCATGCCTTCGGCTGGCCGCTGGACGGCAAGACCGGCGGCGGCGCCTTCCTCTACCACATGGAAGACTGTCAGGTGATGGTGGGCTTCGTGGTCCACCTGAACTACCAGAACCCCTATCTCTCGCCCTTCGACGAGTTCCAGCGCTTCAAGACGCACCCCACGTTCCGCGACACGTTCGAGGGCGGCAAGCGCATCTCCTATGGCGCGCGCGCCATCACCGAGGGCGGCTACCAGAGCGTGCCCCGCCTCTCCTTCCCCGGCGGCGTGCTGGTGGGTTGCGCCGCAGGCTTCGTGAACGTGCCGCGCATCAAGGGCAGCCACAATGCCGTTCTCTCCGGCATGCTGGCGGCCGAGCATCTCTTCGGCCCGCTGGTGGAAGGGCGCGGCTATGACGAGGTGTCGAGCTACGAGGCCGCCTGGCGGGCCTCGGACGTGGGCCGCGACCTTCACCGGGTGCGCAATGTGAAGCCGCTCTGGTCGCGCTTCGGTACCTATCTCGGCATTCCGCTTGGCGCGCTGGACATGTGGACCAACACGCTCGGCTTCTCCTTCTTCGGCACCCAGAAGCACGGCAAGACCGACGCCGCGAGCCTCAAGCCCGCGTCCGAATTCAAGCCCATCGCCTATCCCAAGCCCGATGGCGTGCTGACCTTCGACAAGCTGTCCTCGGTGTTCATCTCGAACACCAATCACGAGGAAGACCAGCCCGTTCACCTGAAGGTGCGCGACCTCGACCTGCAGAAGCGCTCGGAACACGACGTCTTCGCCGGCCCGTCCAACCGCTATTGCCCGGCGGGCGTCTATGAATGGGTGGAAGAGGCGTCCGGTCCGCGCTTCCAGATCAACGCGCAGAACTGCGTCCACTGCAAGACGTGCGACATCAAGGACCCGAACCAGAACATCGACTGGACGGCGCCGGAGGGCGGCGGCGGGCCGAACTATCCCAACATGTGAGGCGCGGTGTTCCGCCTGAAATGATACGGGCGGCCCTGCGGCCGCCCGTTTGCGTTTGGGTTCCGGGCTCAGTGGCCCGAAAAGCTCATGATGGTGCGCACCGGCACGCCCATGGCCCTCAGCTTCTCGGCACCGCCGAGATCCGGCAGGTCCACGATGAAGCAGGCGGCCTCCACCTGCGCGCCGATCTGGCGCAGCAGCTTCACCGCCCCTTCCGCCGTGCCACCGGTGGCGATGAGATCGTCCACGAGGATCACCCGCTCGCCCGGATGCACGGCATCCACGTGCATCTCCATCTCGTCCTGCCCGTATTCCAGCGCATAGGCCATGCGCACGGTCTGGTGGGGCAGCTTGCCCTTCTTGCGGATCGGCACGAAGCCGGCGGAGAGCTGGTGCGCCACCGCACCGCCGACGATGAAGCCGCGCGCCTCGATGCCCGCCACCTTGTCGATCTTCGCGCCGGCCCAGGGCTGCACCAGTTCGTCCACCGTGCGGCGGAAGGCCTGGGGATTGCCGAGCAGGGTCGTGATGTCCCGGAACATGACGCCGGGCTTGGGATAATCGGGGATGGTCCGGACGACCGAGGCCAGATCGGGAAGAGGCGACATCAGAGGAACTCGCGGAATAGCCGTTCGGCAAGGGGAAGCTGGCGTCCGCGCTGCGGCGCCCGATGCCTCGCACCTAGCATCGTTTGAGGACCCGACAAAGCCTTCAAGCCCCCGTGAGGGGATGATCCGCCATGCGCGGCGCACCGTAGCCAGCCCATGACTGGGATGCGGCCCGCAGCCGCGCACCGATGGATCAGGAGGACCGCATGCCCCTCTCCCGCCGCACGTTCGCGCTCGCAAGCCTCTCTGTGCCCCTCGCCCTTGCGGCCACCCCCGCCTTTGCCGCCGCCTTCCAGCCTTACACGCCCGCGGCCTTCGCGGCGGCGACGAAGGCGGGCGGACCGGTCTTCGTGCATGTCTATGCCCCCTGGTGCCTGCAATGCCGGGCGCAGGAGGGCATCCTCTCCCGGCTGGTGAACGATCCGAAATACGCCAAGGCGACCTTCCTGCGCGTGGCCTATGACGAGCAGAAGGATGTGGTCGCGAAACTCGGTGTCCCCCGATCCACCCTCATCGCCTATGACGGCAGCAAGGAAACCGGCCGCATGTCGTGGGGCGTGACCGAGGCGGATGTGGTGAAGGTTCTGGATTCGGCTTACTGAGGCCGCCCGGTGACCTGCCTCCCGCCCCCAAGCCGATGGTCACCGCCCGCCTCCGGCGGCGCCCGCTCTGGGGCGCGTGAGCCATGATCCTCGCCCTGAGCTTCGTCGCCGGCCTCCTCACGATCCTCAATCCCTGCGTGCTGCCTCTGCTGCCCGTGGTCCTCGCCGGCGCGACCACCTCGAGCCGCTTCGGACCGCTCGCACTTGCCCTTGGTCTTGCCGTGAGCTTCGCGGTGAGCGGCGTGCTGCTGGCCTCGGCCGGGATCGAGTTCGGCGAATCCCACGCCCTGCGCTTCGGCACGGCGGGCCTTCTGCTGGTCGCCGGGCTGGCACTCGCGCTGCCGGCCGTGGGCGAGAAGCTCGGTGCCCTGCTTGCGCCGCTGGCGGGTGGTGCGGCGCGGCTCGCCGGCGGGCTTTCGCCCGGTCTAGCCGGCCAGTTCGGTGCCGGCGCGTTGCTGGGTCTCGCCTGGGCACCCTGCGTCGGGCCGACACTCGGTGCAGCCTTTGCCCTGGCCGCTTCGGGCGGCTCGAAGGTTCAGGCCGCTGCCGCCATGGGCGTCTTCGCGCTGGGTGCCGCCACCTCCCTGCTGCTGGCGGGCAGCGGCGCGCGACTGCTCGCGGCGCGCGGGCGGGGCCGCCTGGCACGGGCTGCCCATCTGTCGCGCCGCCTCTTCGGCGTCGCGCTCGTGCTGGTGGCGGTGCTCATCCTCACCGGGCTCGACAAGACGCTGGAAGGCATGGTGGTCGCTGCCTTGCCGGACTGGTTCGTAAGCCTCGCCACACGGTTCTGATTTCTCAAACGAAAACAGGCCCCTCGAAGGGGCCTGTCTGAAGCGGGAGCGGAGATCGCCTCAGTGGGCGATGTTCTTCCAGATCTTCTTCTTCGTAAAATAGAGTAGACCGCCCAGCACGATGAGGAAGATGAACACCTGGAAGCCGATGCGCTTGCGGGCATCAAGGTGCGGCTCTGCCATCCACATGAGGTAGGCCGACACGTCGCGGGAATATTGATCCACGGTCGTGGGCGTGCCGTCCGTATATTCCACCTGCCCGTCGCTCAGCGGCTTGGGCATGGCGATCTGGTGGCCGGGGAAATACTTGTTGTAGTGCAGGCCGGGCTGCACGGTCACGCCTTCCGGCGGCTCCACATAGCCGTTGAGCAACGCGTGGATATAGTCGACGCCGCCTTCCTGATACTGGGTGAAGGCGTCGAGGATGAAGCCGGGGAAGCCCACGTGCGAGGCTCTGGCCTTGGCGATCACCGAGAGATCCGGTGGCAGGGCGCCGCCATTGGCGACGCGCGCGGCCTGGTCATTGGGGAACGGCGCCGGCCAGTGATCCGAGAGGCGGCCGGGGCGCTGGAACATCTCGCCCTGATCGTTCGGACCATCGGTGATCTGATACTCGGACGCCACCGCCTTGGCCTGGGCTTCGGAGAAGTGCGGCCCGCCTTCCTGCGCCAGATTGCGGAAGTAGAGGTAATTGGCCGAGTGGCACGAGGCGCAGACCTCGCGGAACACCTTGAAGCCGCGCTGGAGCTGGGCCGGATCGTACATGCCGAACGGCCCGGCGAAGGACCAGCTTTCGCGGTGCGGCAGGTCGTCGTGGCCCCCTTCCGCCGCGCGGGCCGGCGCGGCGAAGGCGAGGGCCAGCGCGACGGCGCCGAGGAGAAACGTCTTCTTCATGGCTCTGTCTCCGCCGCTCGCTCAGCCCTTGGTCTGCGGAGCCGAGGCTCCGGCGACGACCGTTGCGCCACCCTTGGCCAGAACCGCATCGGCGATGGAGGCCGGCAGGGGCTTCGGGCGCTCGACGAGGCCGAGCACGGGCAGGATGACGAGGAAATGGATGAAGTAATAAGCGGTGAAGATGCGCGACACGATCACGTAGCCGCCCTCCGCCGGCTGCGAGCCGAGGTAGCCGAGGCCCACCGCCACCACCGCGAAGATCCAGAAGAACTGGCGGAAGAGGGGGCGGTACTTGGCCGAGCGCACCTTCGAGGTGTCGAGCCAGGGCAGGAAGGCCAGCACCGCGATGGCGCCGAACATGCACAGCACGCCGCCGAGCTTGTCCGGGATGGAGCGCAGGATGGCGTAGAAGGGCAGGAAGTACCACTCGGGCACGATGTGCGCCGGGGTGGAGAGGGGGTTGGCCGGAATGTAGTTGTCCGGGTGGCCCATGTAGTTGGGCGCGTAGAAGATGAACCAGGAGAAGAACAGCAGGAACACCACCATGGCGAACACATCCTTGATGGTCGCATAGGGGGTGAACGGCACGGTGTCCTTCGCCACGCTCTTCACGTCGAGGCCGTCGGGATTGTTCTGGCCCACATGGTGCAGCGCCCAGATGTGCAGGCCGACGACGCCGGCGATCATGAAGGGCAGCAGATAGTGGAGCGCAAAGAAGCGGTTGAGGGTCGGATCACCCACCGAATACCCACCCCACAGCCACTGCACGATGGTCTCGCCGACCAGCGGAATGGCCGAGAACAGGTTGGTGATGACGGTGGCGCCCCAGTAGGACATCTGGCCCCACGGCAGCACGTAGCCCATGAAGGCCGTGGCCATCATCAACAGGTAGATGATGACGCCGAGGATCCACAGCACCTCGCGCGGCGCCTTGTAGGAGCCGTAATACATGCCGCGGAACATGTGGATGTAGACGGCGATGAAGAACATCGAAGCGCCGTTGGCGTGGATGTAGCGGATCATCCAGCCGAAGCTCACGTCGCGCATGATGTGCTCGACGCGGGCGAAGGAGACCGGCGCATAGGCGGTGTAGTGCATGGCGAGCACCACGCCCGAGACGATCTGCACCACCAGCATGAGGGTGAGGATCGCGCCGAAGGTCCAGAAATAGTTCAGGTTCTTGGGGACCGGATAGGCAATCGCGCTCGAATGCACGAGACCGACGAGCGGCAGCCGGCTCTCGAACCAGCGCGCAACCCTGCTCTTCGGCTGGTAGGTGGAATGTCCTTCCATGGGGCCAACCCTTGTTATGGACGGGCGACGCGCGCGTCAGCCGATCACGATCTTGCTGTCGGAAACGAAATTATAGGGCGGCACCGCGAGGTTCAGCGGGGCCGGTCCGACGCGCACGCGGCCGGACGAATCGTATTGCGAGCCATGGCAGGGGCAGAACCAGCCGTCATAATTGCCCTGGTGGCCGAGCGGCACGCAGCCCAGATGCGTGCAGATGCCGATCACCACGAGCCAGTTGTCATGCCCGGTCTTTACTCGGTCCTGGTCGCGCTGCGGGTCGAGAAGCTGCGTCAGCGGCACGGCGCGCGCGGCTTCCACGTCCTTCGGGGCGCGGTTGAAGATGAAGATGGGCTTGCCGCGCCACTGGGTGGTGACGATCTGGCCTTCGGCGATGGGGGTCAGGTCCACTTCCGTGGTGGACAGCGCCAGCACCGAAGCGTCCGGCTGAAGCTGCGACACGAAGGGCCAGACCATCCCGGCCACGCCGACTGCGCCGACCGCGCCCGTTGCAATGTAAAGGAAATCCCGGCGGGTCGTCTGGGTCGTCTCCGTATGTGCCACGGCGCTTTCCCTCAATATTCGTTCGCGTCATCTTCGCGGCTGCAACAAATATATTGCGGAGAACAATGCTGTTTTCCGCATGTGCGAACGCCGCGAGATTAAGGCACACCCCTCCCGACGAAAGGGAAGCAGCACCTTCAAGTGTCTCTAATTACACCCTATCCGAACCGTGTCCAGATCGCCCCCATGCGGCACCGGGTCTCGGGTTCGCCATCTTTCCGCCAGAACTCTGCCAGCTACGTAACTTTACGGATGATCCTCGCTCTTTACTGCCCAGATATCGCTCAGAATACCGGCACGTGCCTGCGCACCGGCGCCTGCCTCGGTGTTCCCGTGCACATCATCGAGCCCGCCGGCTTTCCGGTGAGCGCGCCCGCGTTCCGCCGCGCCGGCATGGACTATCTCGATGCGGTGGAGTGGCAACGCCATGCTTCCTTCGCCGCCTTCGAGCGCTGGCGCCGCGAGGAAGGCCGGCGCCTCGTGCTCTTCACCACGAAGGGGGCGACGCCCCTGCCCGCCTTCACCTTCCAGCCCGGCGACGTGCTGCTGTTCGGCCGCGAGAGCGCGGGAGCGCCGGAGGAGGTCCATGCGGCCGCGGATGCGCGGGTGAAGATCCCGCTGCGGCCGGGCATGCGCTCGCTGAACGTGGCGGTCTCCGCCGCCATGGCGCTGGGCGAGGCCCTGCGGCAGACGAACGGTTTCCCCGCCCCGGAGCCCACATGATTCTCCGGCGCGGGTCCCTGCCCGCCGCTTCCGTCGGCGGACCGAACATGCTCTAGAACGCGGCGGGGGCCCGCAGGAGGTTAAGCGCCGATGACCGACACCGCCATCGAGACCGCCGAGCTGGAGCGCCGCAAGGCCGAGGCCCGCGCGTGGTTCGAGGCCTTGCAGGGGCGCATCATCGCTGCCTTCGAGCAACTGGAGGACGAGGCGTCCCCAACGCTCTACGGCGAAAAGGCCGGCCGTTTCGTGCGCACGCCATGGGACCGCACGGACCATACGGGCGCGCCCGGCGGCGGCGGCACCATGGCCATGATGCACGGACGGCTGTTCGAGAAGGTGGGCGTGCATACCTCCACCGTCTTCGGTGAATTCGCGCCCGAGTTCCGGGGCCAGATTCCCGGCGCGGCGGAAGACCCGCGCTTCTGGGCCTCCGGCATCTCGCTCATCGCCCACATGGCCAATCCCCATGTGCCGGCTGTGCATATGAACACCCGCTTCGTCGTCACCACAAAGAGCTGGTTCGGCGGCGGCGCCGACCTCACACCGGTCCTCGACACCCGCCGCACGCAGGACGATCCGGACACGCGAGCCTTTCACGCCGCGTTCGAGAAGGCCTGCGGTGCGCATGCGGTGGCCGACTACGGCCGCTACAAGGCGTGGTGCGACGAGTATTTCTTCCTCAAGCACCGCAACGAGATGCGGGGCATCGGCGGCATCTTCTACGACTGGCTGAACTCGGGCGACTTCGGCGCCGATCTCGCCTTCACGCGGGAGGTGGGCACCACCTTCCTCGACATCTATCCCCGCCTCGTGCGCGCCAACATGGCGCGGCCCTGGGACGAGACGGAGCGCGAGGAGCAACTCGTGCGCCGCGGCCGCTACGTGGAGTTCAACCTGCTCTACGACCGCGGCACCATTTTCGGCCTGAAGACCGGCGGCAACATCGCCTCCATCCTCTCCTCCATGCCGCCCGTGGTGAAGTGGCCGTAGGACGGCACCACCGCCGTTGTCGGGGCGTCACACAGGCTCGCTACACCGTTGAAGCGCTTCAGGCGCCGTAACGGAGAACACCCATGGCCTTCGCCCCCGGTGACATCGTTCAGCTCAAGTCCGGCAGCCCTGCCCTCACCGTCATCTCCGAATCCGGCGAGATGGTCGAGGTGGTGTGGTATTCGGACGAGAATGGCGAGTTCCGCACCCAGACCCTGCCGGTGATCGGCCTTGAAGTCCTCGACATCACCGAGTTCGAGGTGGAAGAAGACGGGGACGAGGAAGACGAGGACTGAGCCTGCGGTCGCGCCGCATCGGCCCCGCGTTCAGCGGGAGGACGGCCCGCCGCCTCCCGCTTCGGCCGCCGCGCGCGCCATGCCCGCAAGGGTTTCGGCGTCGTGCGGAAAATCCGCCGCCACCCATGCCTCACGCGCCGACGCCAGCGCGGCGCCGAGCTTCGGTCCCGGCTTGAGCCCGAGGGCCATGAGATCCCGAGCGGTCAGCGGGAATTCCGGAACCGGCCATGCGGCGGCGAGCGCCAGCAGCGCCGATGGATCGCCGCCCCGCCGTGCCGCCGCGATCAGCAGGGCATCCCGGAACACGTCCGCTCCCAGCGCGAAGATCAACGCCCGAGCCTCCGGAGCGGAGAGGCCCGGCCCCACCGCCCGCGCGCCGGCGAGCGCCAGCAGGCGGGCGTGCTCTGCATTGGCAAGCCGCAGGCGGACCCTCAGACGCTCGACATCCTCGGGAATCCGGACAGCCAGCGCCGCGAGCCGGCGCATGGGTGCCGGCTGGATGCCAAGCTCAGGCTCAAGCCGTGCGAGGTGCGCAAAGCCCGCGAGGTCCGGCACCCCCGCGAGGATGCGGGTCAGCAGGCCGGCATCGGTCATTTCCACCAGCGTGTCCGCCGCCCGCCGGGCCACGAGCAGCTTCACCAGTTCCGCCCGCACCCGCTCCCGCGAGAGCTGGTCGAGGCCGGCCCGCAGCCGCTCGGCGGCCCTGAGCGCCTCGGCGTCCACGGGACCCTCGGCATAGGTGGCGTGGAAGCGGAACAGGCGGAGGATGCGCAGATGGTCCTCGCGGATGCGGGTCTCGGCATCACCGATGAAGCGCACGCGGCGCGCCATGAGGTCCGGCAGACCACCCACAGGGTCGAAGACCCGGCCGTCCGCATCCGCATAGAGGGCGTTGAGGGTGAAGTCGCGGCGCGCGGCGTCGCGCGCCCAGTCGCGGCCGAAGCGCACCACCGCATGGCGCCCGTCCGTCTCCACATCCTCGCGGAGCGTCGTCACCTCAAAGGGCACGCCCGCGCTCACCACGGTCACGGTACCGTGGGCGATGCCGGTGGGCACGCTCTTCAAGCCCGCGCCCTCGGCGCGACGCACCACCTCCTCCGGCAGGCAGGTGGAGGCGAGATCCACCTCGCCCACGGCCTCGCCCAGCAGGCCGTTGCGCACCGCGCCGCCGACGATGCGCGTTTCCTCGCCGTCGCCATTGAGCGCGGCCAGCACCGCCCGCAACGGGGGTGCGGCAAGGAAGACGGCCCCCGCCAGCGACGGGCCGCTCATTCGTAGCGGCCCGGCACGAAGACGCCATTCTCCATATGGGCCGGCACATAGCGGCTGCCCGGCCGCGCGCCCTGATCCCACTCGAACAGCCACAGACCCGCCGCCACCAGCAGCACCGCAAGGACGGCACAGGCGGCGAGCGCGCGTGGAGACCAGTGCGCCGGCACCACGGAGCCGCGTAGCGCCAGCAGGATCAGGCCATAGGCAATGAAGGGCGAGAGGAAGAGCGCGGTCTCCACGAGAACGGTGCGGATCATGCGTAGAGCTTCTCGTAAAGATTGCGGATCAGCCCGGCCGTTACGCCCCAGATGAACCGCTCGCCATAAGGCATGGCGAAGAAATAGCGCCGGATGCCCTCGCGCACCCGCGACTGGCGCTGGTGGTTGGCGGGGTCCATCAGGAAGGCCAGCGGCACCTCGAACGCCTCCTGCACCTCGGCTTCATTGAGGGCGAGGGCGTAATTGGGCGGGATAAGCCCGACCACGGGTACGATCCAGAAATTGGTGCTGGAGAGGTACCCGTCGAGGAAGCCGAGAGGGCGCACCAGATCGCCCGCAAGGCCCACCTCCTCCCGCGCCTCGCGCAGTGCCGTGGCCACCTCGTCCTTGTCCTCCGGGTCCATCCGCCCACCGGGAAAGGCGATCTGTCCGGCATGATGGGAGAGGTTGGTGGCGCGCAGCGTCAAGAGCAGCGTGGGCTCTGGCCGTGCCACCACGGGCACCAGAACGGCAGCCGGGCGCGGCGGCTTCTCCGGCACCGGCACATGGCTGGAGATGGCGTGGTCGCCGTTCAGCGTCGCATGGTCGTCCCGCACATAGGGCGGAGGCGGCACCTGCGAGAGGCCGAAGGCGGCGCGGTCGAGGAAATCTTCGAGCTCGGGCGACGACGTGCCAACCGGCGCCCCGGCGGAGGGAAAGGGGGCGGTCATCACAGGCTGCCTTCCAGTTGGGCGGCGGGCATCATGGCATAGAAGGCCCCGCCCGAGGCGACGCCGAACATCGCCGTGCCCTCAACCTCCCGCACCTCGCCGCGCTCCACGAGATCCAGGAAGACCGCGCGGGTGAGGCGGGCCTCCAGCCCATGGCGCGCATGGACATAGGGCGTCAGCTCGCCGGGCTCGCCGCCGGGGGCAAAGCGCAGGTCGTGGCCGGGGCCGCAGCGCACGAGGTCATCCATGTTGGTGCGGAACACCAGCACCGGCTGTCCGTCCGCATCATCCACCGCCATCTCGACCGCCTGGAAAGGAGCGTCGTCCACGGTGATGCCGATCTTCTCCACCGGTGTCTTCAGCACATAGCGCGTCCCCTCCCGCGTCAGCACGGAAGCGAACAGGCGCACCAGCGCGGGGCGGCCGATGGGCGTGCCCATGTAGAACCAGGTGCCGTCGGCGGCGATACGCATGTCCATGTCGCCGCAATCGGGCGGGTTCCACTTCTCCACGGGCGCCGGACCGCGTCCGCCAGCGGCCTTCACCGCCGCCATCACGGCCTCGAGGCGGCCGGAGGCGGCGCCCGCCTCGCCCGTTTCCTGTCCGGTCGGACCGGTTTCCTCAGCCATGCTTACGCCCGCTCCTCGCAATGACGTGACACCGATTTCCGTGCACCGCAAAACGGATGGCTCGACGCGGCGCCAACTTATCGTAAGCTTGATCCTCCGGCAGGGTGGTGGTGCGCCGGAGAAATCCGACGCTCCGCCTGCCGGTTCCGGGCGCGGCCTCCTCGCGACCTGACAAGGACGAGAGCGGGCTTGGTCTTGCCGTGTTTGGCGGCGAAGCTCCCGGCGAAGCGGAGATAGGGCATGTCGGCACCGAGCGAAACCTTCGACCTGGATCAGATGATCGTGCGCAATGCCGAGGCGGCCGCCGCCAGCGTGCGCGCGGCCCGCACGGCCATCTCCTCGGTGATCTTCGGCCAGGAGACGGTGATCGATCAGGCCCTCGTCACCATCCTCTCCGGCGGCCATGCGCTGCTGGTGGGCGTGCCGGGCCTCGCCAAGACCAAGCTTGTGGAAACCATGGGCACGGTGCTGGGCCTCGATGCCCGGCGCGTGCAGTTCACGCCCGACCTCATGCCCTCCGACATTCTGGGCGCCGAGGTGCTGGAGGAAAGCGCCGGCGGCAAGCGCGCGTTCCGCTTCATCAAGGGGCCGGTGTTCGCCCAGCTCCTTATGGCGGACGAGATCAACCGCGCCTCGCCCCGCACCCAGTCGGCGCTGCTTCAGGCCATGCAGGAATACCATGTGACGGTGGCCGGCGAGCGACACGATCTGCCCAAGCCCTTCCATGTGCTCGCGACCCAGAACCCGCTGGAGCAGGAAGGCACCTATCCCCTGCCCGAAGCCCAGCTCGACCGCTTCGTCATGGAAATCGACGTGGACTATCCCGATCGCGATGCCGAACGGCGCATCCTGTTCGACACCACGGGCGCGGAAGAGACAAAGCCCCGCGCCGCCATGAGCGTTGATGACCTGCTCGCCGCCCAGCGCCTCGTGCGCCGCCTGCCGGTGGGCGAATCGGTGGTGGAAGCCATCCTCACCCTCGTGCGCTCGGCCCGCCCCGGCACCGGCGAGAGCGACGAGCAGAAGCACATCGCATGGGGCCCCGGCCCCCGCGCCTCGCAGGCGCTGATGCTGGCGGTGCGCGCCCGCGCCCTGCTGGATGGCCGTTATGCGCCCTCGCTGGATGACGTGGTGGCACTGGCGGAGCCGGTACTCAAGCACCGCATGGCGCTCACCTTCGCCGCCCGTGCCGAGGGCGAGAGCGTGACGCGCGTGATCAAGCGCCTCGCGGCCCGGCTGGGCTGAGGCGCAATCGCGTGGCGTTGCGTCCGAAGGACATCCCAGAGACGGCAGAGGCCGCCGCCATCGGCATGGCGCACCTGTCCCATGAGGCTTCCGTGCTCGCGGCGGCCATGCCCCGCCTCGTGCTGGAGGCACGGCGCATCGCCGCCTCCGTGCAGCATGGCGTCCACGGCCGGCGCCGCTCGGGGTCGGGCGAGAACTTCTGGCAGTACCGTCGCTTCACCGATGGCGAGCCCGCCGCGCGCGTGGACTGGCGGCGCTCCGCCCGCGACGATCATCTGTATGTGCGTGAGCGCGAATGGGAGGCCGCCCACACCGTGTGGATCTGGCCGGACCTGTCCGCCTCCATGGACTATGCCTCGCCCAAGCTCGAACCCAAGCGCCACCGGGCGCTGGTGGTGGCGCTGGCGCTCGCCGAGCTTCTGGTAAAGGGCGGCGAGCGCGTGGGCGTGCCGGATATCCTGCGTCCCACCGCCAGCCGCCGCATCATGGAGCGGATGGCCGAGCAACTGCTTCTGGCGCCAAGCCTGCCCGGCAGCCTGCCGCCGCTGTTCCATCCCTCGCCTCTGTCCGAAGTGGTGCTTCTGGGCGATTTCTGGAGCCCGACGCCGGAGGTGGTGGCGCGCATCGAGGCGCTGGCCGGCACCGGTGCCCACGGCCATGTGGTGCAGATCGTCGATCCGGCGGAAGAGACCTTCCCCTTCTCCGGCCGCATAGCCTTCCGCGAGCCGGAAGGCGGCGCGAGCATCACGGTCGGCCGTGCCGAAACGTGGCGGGCGGATTATGAGGCGCGCGTTGCCGCCCATCGCGAGGCCATCCGCGCCGCCGCCAACCGGCTCGGCTGGAGCTTCCGCGTCCACCGCACGGACCGGCCGGCGAGCGAACTGCTGCTGGCGCTGCACATGCGCATGGGGGTGGGGAATGCAGGCGCGACCCTGACACCGGACGCGACGGAGACCCGCGCATGATGGGCCTTCCGCTCAGCTTCGCCTCGCCTTTGCTGCTCACCGCGCTGCTGGCCCTGCCGGCGCTGTGGTTCCTGCTGCGCGTTGTGCCGCCGCGCCCGAAGGAACTGAACTTCCCGCCGACCCGCCTCCTCTTCGACATCCGGCCGAAGGAGGAGACGCCCGCCCGCACCCCGTGGTGGCTGACACTGCTGCGCCTGCTGCTGGCGGCGCTCGTGATCCTCGCCGCCGCCGGCCCCATCTGGAACCCGCCCGCCTCCGCCCCCTCATCCTCCGGCCCGCTCGTGCTGGTGATCGACCAGGGCTGGCCTGCCGCCGCCACATGGGCGCAGCGCATCTCCACGGCCAATGGCCTCGTGGATGAGGCCGCCGCCAACGGCCGGGGCGTCGCCCTCATTCCCACCGGCGACGTGCCGAAGGACGCAACGCTCCTCCTGCCGGCGCAGGCGCGGGACAAGCTGCGCTCGCTCACCCCCGTCGCCTGGGCTCCGGCCCGCAAGGAGGCCTTCGCGCTGGCGGCGAAGATCATCGGCAGCCAGAGCGACGCCGGCCTCGTCTATGTGAGCGACGGCGTGGACCTTGCCACCGATCCCGACCTCGCCCAGCAGCTTGCCGCGCTGAAGGGTGCCCGCCCCCCACTGGTGGTGAGTGGCGGCGTCGCGACCCCGCTCGCCCTCGCCGCGCCCGACAATGCCGCCGGCGCGCTCACCGTGAAGGTGCTGCGCCCCGACGACGGCCCCGCCCGCGCCGGGCGGGTGGAAGCCCGTGACATGAAGGGCCTCGCGCTCGGGGAAGCCGCCTTCTCCTTCGGCCCCGGCGTGCGGGAGGCGCTTGCCACCTTCAATCTGCCGGTGGACATCCGCAACGAGGTGTCGCGCCTCGAAATCGTCGGCGAACGCTCGGCCGGCGCGGTGCAGCTTCTGGACAAGCGCTGGCGCCGCCGCACGGTCGGCGTCGTGTCTGGCGCGTCCACCGACACCGGCCAGCCTCTGCTGGCCCCCACTTACTATCTCTCCCGCGCGCTCGGCCCCTTCGCGGACCTGCGCATGGGCGAGACCGGCGCGCCCGTGGAGAACATCAACCGCTTCCTGGAGCAGCGCGTGCCGGTGATCGTGCTCACCGACGTGGGCACCATTCCCCCGGCCACCCGCACGCGCCTTGCCCGTTTTGTGGAGAATGGCGGCGTGCTGGTGCGCTTCGCCGGGCCGCGCCTCGCCAATGCGCAGGACGACCTCTTGCCCGTGCGCCTGCGCCGGGGCGGACGCACGCTCGGCGGCTCGCTGTCGTGGGAGACGCCGCAGGCGCTGGGCAGCCTCACCACGGAAGGCCCCTTCCACGACCTCAAGCTGCCCAACGATGTGAGCGTGAACCGGCAGGTGCTGGCCGAGCCGGACGGCAATCTCGGCGAGCACACCTGGGCGGCCCTTACCGACGGCACGCCGCTGGTTACCGGCGCGCCGCGCGGGCGGGGCATGGTGGTGCTGTTCCATGTGACGGCCGACACAAGCTGGTCGAACCTGCCGCTCTCTGGCACATTCGTGGACATGCTGCGCCGGGTGATCGCCCTCTCCGATGCCGCGGCCGCGACCGATGAGGGTCGCGCCGACACGGCCGCCGCGCGTGTGGCGCAGGGGGCAGTGGCCAGCATTCCGCCCACCCGCCTGCTGGACGGCTACGGCGCCTTCGGCCCGCCCGGCCCCACCGCCAAGCCCGTTCCGGCGAATTTCAACGAGCGCGCCAGCGCCGAGCATCCGCCCGGCTTCTATGGCCCGCCGGATGCCCTGCTGGCGGTGAATGCCCTGAAGCCCGACGACACGCTCGCCCCTCTCGACCTCTCCCCCCTCGGCGCCACCGCCGCGCCGGTGCGCGAGGCCGCGCCGCGCGACCTGCGCGGGCTGGCGCTGCTCGCCGCCATGGCGCTGCTGCTGCTCGATGCGCTGGCGGTGCTGGTGCTCTCCGGCGCGCTGCGCCGCTTCGGGCGGCGGGCGACCACCGCCGCGCTGCTGGGCGCACTGGCCCTTGGGGCTGGCGGCATCCTTGCCCCCTCCCCCGCGCGGGCGGATGCGGCCTCGGACTTCGCGGTGAAGGCCACCTCCCAGACACGCCTTGCCTATGTCACCACCGGCGATGCGCAGGTGGATGAGATCAGCCGCGCCGGCCTTGAAGGCCTCACCACCTTCCTCGCCCAGCGCACCGCCTTGCAGGCGGGCGAACCCATGGGCGTGGACATCGGCAAGGACGACCTCTCCTTCTTCCCCATCCTCTACTGGCCGGTGCTGCCCAATTCCCCCGTTCCGCCCCCGGCCACGCTGGCGCGCATCGACGCCTTCATGAAGCAGGGCGGCACCGTCGTGTTCGACACCCGCGACGCCCTTGAGACGCCGCAGGGCGGCAGCGGCCCCCTCTCGCCCGCCGCCGCGCGCCTGCGCGAGATCCTGTCAGGCCTCGACGTGCCCGAACTCTCGCCCATTCCGCGCGATCACGTGCTGACCAAGACCTTCTATCTGCTGCGCGATTTCCCGGGCCGCTTCACCGGCGGCACCACCTGGGTTGAGGCCCTGCCGGCGGCGCAGGACGGCGACGAGCGTCCCGCGCGTGCGGGCGATGGCGTCTCGCCCGTCATTATCACGTCCAACGATCTGGCCGGCGCCTGGGCCGTGGGGCCGAATGGCGAGCCCCTACTGCCCCTCACCCCCGGCGAGCCGCGCCAGCGGGAGATGGCCTTCCGGGCGGGCGCCAACATGGTGATGTACGTGCTCACCGGCAATTACAAGGCCGATCAGGTGCACGTGCCGGCCCTGCTGGAGCGCCTCGGCCAATGACGAAGCCCGTGTCCCGCCGCCCGGCGGCCCCTGAAAGGCGTTCATGAGCTACGGCCTCGCATTCGAGCCCTTCCTGCCCTGGCCGGTGCTCGGCGCCCTTGCCGCCGTGGCTCTGGTGCTGGCGGTGCTGCTGGTGGGCGCGCGCACGCGCGGCGGTGCCATCCGCGCGCTAGCATTGCTCGTGGGCCTGATCGCGCTCGCCAACCCGTCCCTGACGCGGGAGGAGCGCGAGCCGCTCTCCTCCGTGGTGGCGGTGGTGGTGGACAAGAGCGCCAGCCAGAATTTCGGCGACCGCACCACCCAGACGGAGGCCGCCCGCGCCGCGCTGGACGAGCGGCTGAAGCGCATTCCGGGCCTTGAGATCCGCACCATTGAGGCTGACGCCCGCGACGGCGAGACGGACGGCACGCGGCTCTTCTCCGCCCTCTCCGCCGGCCTCGCCGATGTGCCGCCGGAGCGGGTGGCGGGCGCCATCATGATCACCGACGGGCGCGTGCACGACGTGCCCGAGCAGGCCGCCGCGCTCGGCTTCAACGCCCCCGTGCACGGCCTCATCACCGGTCAGGCGGGCGAGCGCGACCGGCGGGTGGCGCTGGAGAAGGCGCCGCGCTTCGGCATCGTCGGCCAGCGCCAGATGCTCACCTTCCGCGTGACCGACGAAGGCGTGCCGGCGGGCGCGCGCGTCGGCGTGATTGTTCGGCGTGACGGCGAGGTGATTGCCAATCCTGTCGTCACCGCCGGCCGACCCGCGCAGGTGGAAGTGGAGATCGCCCATGCGGGCGCCAACATCATCGAGGTGGAGGCCCCGCCGCTCGAAGGCGAGCTGACGCTGGTGAACAACCGCGCCGCCGTCTCCATCGACGGCGTGCGCGACAAGCTGCGGGTGCTGCTCGTCTCCGGCGAGCCGAACGTGGGCGAGCGCACCTGGCGCAACCTGCTGAAGAGCGATGCGAACGTGGACCTCGTCCACTTCACCATCCTGCGGCCGCCGGAGAAGCAGGACGGCACGCCCATCAACGAGCTCTCGCTGATCGCCTTCCCGACCCGCGAGTTGTTCCAGACCAAGATCCGCGACTTCGACCTGATCATCTTCGACCGCTACGCCCAGCAGGGCGTGCTGCCGCAGGTCTATTTCGACAACATCGTGCGCTATGTGCGCAATGGCGGCGCGCTGCTGGTGGCGGCGGGCACGGACTTCGTGGACACCGGCTCGCTCTACAACACGCCGCTGGAGGACATTCTCCCCGCCGCGCCCACGGGCCAGACCACGGAAGCGCCCTACGTGGCCAAGCTCACCGACCTCGGCAAGCGCCATCCGGTGACGCGCGGCCTGCCCGGCTCGGAGAGCGATCCGCCGCATTGGAGCCGCTTCTTCCGGGTGGTGGATGCGGAGGCGCGCTCGGGCGTCACGGTCCTCAGCGCCCCCGGCGACAAGCCGGTGCTCCAGCTCGACCGGGTGGGACAGGGCCGCGTCGCCCTTCTGCTCTCGGACCATTTCTGGCTCTGGGCGCGCGGCTATGATGGCGGCGGCCCCTATATCGATTTGCTGCGCCGCCTCTCCCACTGGCTCATGAAGGAGCCGGACCTTGAGGAAGAGCGCCTGAAGCTTTCCACCTCCGGCCGCGACCTCGTGGTGGAGCGCCAGACCATGGGCGAGAGCGTGCCCGTGGCGCAGGTGACGACGCCCTCCGGCACGGTGCGCAACCTCACCCTCACGCAGGCCGAACCCGGCCTGTGGCGGGCGACGACGCCGGCGGACGAGTTGGGCCTGTGGCGGGCGGTGAACGGGCAACTAACGGCGCTCACCAATATCGGCCCGCTGAACCCGAAGGAATTCGCCGAAGTCACCAGCACCAAGGACTGGCTCGCCCCCATCGCCACCGCCACTGGCGGCGGCCTGTGGCGGCTGTCGGAGCTGAAGGGCAGCGTGCCGCGCGTGGTGGCGGTCTCCTCCGGCGAGCGGCTGGCGGGAGACGACTGGATGGGCCTTCGCACCCGCGACGTTTCGGTGGTGCGCGGCATCGGCCTGTTCCCGGTCTTCGCCGGCCTCTCCGGCCTGCTGCTCCTGCTCGGCGTCATCACCGCCGCTTGGGTACGCGAGGGGCGGTGAGGGAGTGGATGGGCGGGCTATAGAAATTCGGCGTCGTGCCCAATGAGTGCGGGGCGCAGATGGGGTGGAACCGGGAAGCCATACCCGGTCAGTCCCTCGGAGAAAATGAAGGCGCCAGCCTTGTGATAGGAGCTTGTGTACAGCTCTTCTCCGATCATCTGGAAGACCGAGGTCAGCGTCTGGATCGAATCCAGCCCGGTCGCCTGTGACCTCTTCACTCCCTCCGGCCAGTCGATTTCGTAAGCACAAGTCCAGATGCCACCGACGGCTTCCGGACGGAATATCCGCACGTGCAGCTCCCGCTCTTCCCGACCCACCCGTATCTTGAGATCCCGAGAGGCAATCATGTCCCTCTCCTGCTCAATAAATCGATTGCCGGACAAAAATTTTAAAGAAACGCATCGTCAGGATGGGCGATATCCCGCACATTTTTTGTGACAGGAAAGCCGTAACCTTTGAAACCCGGCTCTAGAAAGCTAATCAGCCCGTCTTCGTGATACCCGCTGACATAAAGGTGGATGCCGACCATCTGCAGCCCGTGGTGCAACGCCTGCGCGGAATCGTGACCATAGGCATCGCGCGCCATAGGCTCGTCCGGCCAGTCGATTTCGATCCGGCACGCCCAGCACCCGTTGTCCTGTCGCGGCGCATAGATGCGGATGGGGAGATCCACCTCCTCATCCCCCTCACGCACCTTCAAGGTTCGGCTTGCGATCACGGCAGTCTCGTACTCGCAGGTCCCGCTTCCTGAGGCTAGGCATTCATAAGCTCTCTCGTGACCATTTCAAAAAGGTCCTGAGGGTTATTTGTAGACCCTTGTGCACCTCGCGATAGCGCCTCCCGTCGATGCTCCGGGAGGTTCGAACCCGCATAGATGAAAAATGGCGTTTCATCCCCCATCGACCTCAACGCATTCAACAGAACATACCCTTCCTTGGGCCCTTCTTTCCGGCCCATATCAGAGATAATAGCCCCAAACTCTCCACTCCTGATCATATCCAAAGCCTCGTTAGTGGATGTCGATAGGCTAATTTTAATTCCTACAGCTTCAAAGGCTTTTCTTTCATAAACATTATTATCGGGCCGATCATCCACCCACAACAGATGCCGCCTGGAATCAGAATTACGTTCGCGCGACCGCCCAGACGATTCGCGAATCACACTTACAATATTTCCAATGTCTACACGCCCTTCCGCACCACGATCCTTTGTAGAAGCAACAGCCAGAGAAGCGGCGGCAAAAATTTCTTTATTTATCAAATCAACATAATTTTGCTGATTAGCAAAATCGGAAGGGGCAAACAATTTTGCGGTATGCCAAACCACAAGATAAACAAATATAAAAAGAACAATTACTGGAAATAAAACCAAAAAATAGAGCATTATACCAAAATAAGAATCCGGTATTTTCGCAAATACCAAAGACAGAGAAGCCATCCCATAAACAAGAACAATAAAAAGAGCAATTATACCAAGCGGATTTCTTGACAAATAAATTGCCGTTTTATTAAAATCCCTAGCATCATTTTCCACAATCGCACCCTCGAACTATACAACAATTAGCTTAAACCACACTGGAGGTATATGGCAACGCCCGCCGCCACACTCACCCACCCACGCCGGCCAGCGCCTTCTCGACCGCCGACTTCACGCCGGGAACCAGGGAGAGTGAGCCCGGAGCGTTGAGGTGGCCGTTGTCCACATAGCCGAGGCGGCCGTCGGGCACGGTGGGGCGGCAGGAGGTGGCGTCGCAGAAGCCCTCGCGGGGCAGATAGAGGCCGACGCCGGGCACGGACGCGGCGATGGCGGCCAGGCCCTGCTCCACCCCGGCCGCCCGTTCCCGGGCGGTCTCGGCGGAGATGTTGCACACGCTCTCGTCCAGCCCGAGGAAGCGCCGCCGGAGCACGCAACGCGCCCCGAAGCCGAGCCCGAAATCCGGCGGCGGGCCGACCAACAGCACCGCCTTGCCAGCGCGGCGCAGCTGTTCCACGGCCTTGCGAAGGTCCGCCATGGCGGCGGGCAGGTCCGGCTGAGCGGACCAGAGGCCGCCGATGGCGACGAGCCGCACCTCAGGGTTCGCCGCCAGCGCCTCCAGCGACCGGCCGCGGAAGATCTCGCAATTCTGCGCTTCCTGCGAGCCGCCGAGGGGACGCGGCGCCATCGGTTGGCAACCGGCCTTTGTCACCTGAAGCAGCCCATAGCCGAGTTGGCGTGCCACCGCATCGAAGGCGGGGGCGTGGTGGTTGGCAAAGGAATCCCCGAACAGAGCGATCAGCGGCGCCTTCGGATCGGGATCGCCGAAGCGGCAGGGCTCATCGCCACGCGGAAGGCCCGGCCCCTGAAGGCAGGCCTTGGTGCCGGCCCAGACATCGGTGAGGGAGGCCTGTGCCGCCCGCGTCGCGGCCGAGGCGCGGAACGGCAACCCGTTGGTCTCGTGGATGACGAGGCCCGTCCCGGCAAGCACCGCCAGCACGATCAGGCCATTCCGGATGCTGCGGATTTCCGAGCGGCGGTTGGCCGTGGCATGGCGGCGGAAGGGCGCCTCCACATAGCGCCAGGAGAGGACGGACACCCCAACCGCCAGCCCCACCAGCACCACACCCGCCACAAGGTCCGGATCGCCGCCAGCATGGAACTTGTAGAAGGCGAGGATCGGCCAGTGCCAGAGATAGAGCGAATAGGAAATGAGGCCAATGCCGGCGATGGGGGCAAGGCCGAGCACGCGGCCGACCAGCGTCTGCCGCCCCTCCTCGCCTGCCCAGAGGATGAGGAGCGCGCCGCCCACCGGGAACAGGGCATTGAGGCCCGGAAAGACGGTGGTGCGGCTGAAGGTGAAGAGCGCCCAGCCGATGAGGCCGACACCGATGAGGGCCGCCAGCTCCGGCAGCAGGCGGCCGCGCAGGCGCGGCAGGAGGCCGAGGGCGAGCACGCCGCCGGCCAGAAGCTCCCAGGCACGGGAGGTGAAGTTGTAAAAGCCGCTGTTCGGCCGCAGCACGGCATTCTGGCTCGCCACATAAAGCGAAGCGAGGAGCACCGCCCACACCACCACGCCCCGGATGCGTCGCAGGCGCGGATGGGACAGAGCGAACAGGGCGAGCGGCCAGAACAGATAGAACTGCTCCTCCACCGCCAGCGACCAGGTGTGCAGAAGCGGCAGTTCCTCCACGCCCGGCTGGAAATAGCCGGCGGTGGCGAGGAAATGCTTGTTGGCGAGGAAGACGGAGGCGAACTCCAGCGACTTGCCGAAGAAGGCCAGCATGAGCGGCGGCAGGCTCACCAGCGCCGCCAGCAGCGTCACCCCCATCACCAGCGCATAGGCCGGCACGATGCGGCGGATGCGGCGATCGTAGAAGGTCAGGAGGCTGAAGCGCCCCTGCGCCAGATCCCCGGCGATGATGGCGGTGATGAGATAGCCGGAGATGACGAAGAAGACGTCCACCCCCACGAAGCCACCGGGCATGAGCGCGGCATGGGCGTGGTAGAGAACGACCGGAACCACGGCCAGCGCACGCAGGCCGCTGATGTCCGCGCGGTATTTCATGCGGGAGTGAAATCCTGGCGGGCGGCGGCCCGGCAGGACCGGACCACACGGAAGACAAGGGGCGGCGGCCCGCGTCGCACTCTCCGGAGCCGTCCCCGCAAGGCGCCGCTTTCCGCCTCCGCGCTCTTTAGAGGAGGAAGCGGCCCCTTGTCACGTGTGGTTGCGCGCGGCGCCCGCCGGTCAGCGGGTCGCCGCGAAGGTGTCGAGCACCGCCGCCGCTTCCGGCGTCACGGTCGTGCGCCAGCGCACGATGGATTTGGACGCCGCCGTGCGCAGCAGGTCCATGACCGCCGCGGGCGGGGCCTCGTCGATGACGACGCCATTTTCCCGCATGCGCTGGTAGTTGGCGGCGACCCGCCCTTCCATGGCCTTCCACTGCGCCTGCGTCGTCTCCTCGCCGGCGCGCAGCACCGCCGCCTGCGTCTGCGGATCAAGCGCGTTCCAGGCGGTGAGCGAGACGGTGCCGAAGCTCAGCGGCACCGCATAGGTGATCTGGGAGAAGTGGCGCACATGCACCCAGAGCTCACGCCCTGCGCCGCCGTCGCCCGAGGAGAGCACGGCATTGAACTCGCCGGTCTTGAGCTTGGGCATCAGGTCGGAAAAGGAGACCACCGCCGCGCGGGTGGATGTGGCGGCAAAAAGCTCCGCGCCGGTCTGGTCATAGGTGCGGATCTTGAGCGCCTTGAGCGCCGCCGGGCTGGAGACCGCCTCGGCCGACCAGATGCCCGAAGGCGGCCAGGGTGTCACGAACAGCAGCTTCTGCCCGCGCCGGGCGAATTCCGCCTCGTAGAGCGGGCGGGCGGCCACATAGAGCTGGCGGGCCTCGTCGGCGGAGGCGGTCAGGAAGGGCAGCGAGGACAGGAGGAACAGCGGGCTGTCCTCGGCCAGCGCCCCGCCGAAGCTGTCGGCCATGGCGAAGCGTCCCTCGCTCACCGCCTTCAGCTGCTCGCGTGAGCGCAGGCCGGACTTGGCATCGGGGATGGGCTGGATCACCAGCTTGCCGCCCGTCGCCTTCTCAACCGCCGCCGCAAAGGTGGCGTCCGCCTGCCCCGGAATGGCAGAGGCGGGATATTCGTCAATCAGCTCCCACACGACCGGCTCGGACTTGGCCGACGGAGCGGACTGGGCAAAGGCAGCGGCGTTCAACCCGCCGGCCACAAGAAAGGCAAGACCCGCCGCGCGGAGGATCGACAAGGTCATCAAAGAACTCCTGATCAGCAAGCAATCAGCCGGAACGGCGCCCCGGCGCTCTCCCCCGCTGCAAGAGGACGGCAAATGGTGCGGCGGATCAACTCACGAGATGCATTTGCAGCGCCGGCTCATGCATTTTTCGACAACCGATGAGGGAAGACGAAAAACGCCAACATCTGTGATTGCCGCAGAGCCTCACGACCCCGGACGGGATACCGCCGCCGCGGCCTTCTCCAGCGCGCTCCTCCAGGCCGGCGCCAGGAACAGCGATCCCTCCACATTCAGATGATCACCGTCGAAATAGAGCGGCACGTCATCCTTGCGGGGATGGCACGCCGTCTCGTCGCAGAACAGCGGACGAGGCACAAAGAGCGTCACGCCGGGCGCGTTCGCCGCGATGGCGCGCAAGGCATCCTCGGTCGGCTGGGCCTGCGCGTCTGAGGTGATGCGGGAGAGGCCGCACATGGCGTCGTCGAGACCCATGAAGCCGCGCCGCACGATGCAGCGGCCGCCGCCATTGGCAAAGGCGCCGATGGGGGCGGCGAGCAGCACCGGCTTGCCCGCGGCGGTGATCTGGTCCACGGCCGCTTTCAGGCGCGCCATGGCCGGGCCGAGAGCGGGCTCATTGGTCCAGCGGCCGGCGATGACGGCGAAGCGGACCTTGGGATCCTCAATGATGCGCTTCAGCGCCTCGGCACGAAAGGCATTGCAGTCGATCGTCTCGCGGCTCTGGAGGGCGCCCCCGCCGGTCTCCGGGGCCAGCGGCGCGCAGCCTGTACGGGTGAGCTGGAGGAAGCTCATTCCCATCTCGCGCGCCACCTGATCGAGGCCCGGCCCGTGCTGGTCTGCCTGAGAATCCCCCCACAGGACGAAGAGCGGTGCGTCGGGCGCCGAGGCGCCGAAACGGCAGTCCCGCTCGCGGTCGCTCGTGCGTCCCAGAAGGCAGGCTTCGCGGCCCCGCCAGAAGGTGTTCACGATGGCTTCGGACTTCAGGAAGCCGGCCGTCGCCCGCGCCGGCAGCCCGCCGGTGGCCGTGAAGAGCGTGCCGATGCCGACCAGCAGCGCCAGCATCGCGACACCAGTCGCGACGCCGCGCCATTCCATCCGGCGGGTCGGCGCGCGCACCGTGTGGCGGAACGGGTTTTCGATGAAGCGCCACGAGAAGGCCGAGACGGCGATCATCACCGCGAACAGCAGCACGCATTCGAGCGGCGTCGGGGCCCGGAAGGTGAGATAGCGATGAATGGCGATGATGGGCCAGTGCCACAGATAGAGCGAGTAGGAGATGAGCCCGATGCCGGCGATGGGCGCGAAAGAGAGGATGCGCCCCACCAGCGTCCGCCGCCCCTCCTCGCCCGACCACAGCAGCAGGGCTGCACCCAGCGTCGGCACGAGCGCGCTGAGGCCGGGAAAGATGATGCGGCTCGGCTGGAACAACACCAGCGCTGCGACGATGAGCGCAAGACCCACGGCCGCCGCCACCTCCGCCCAGATCCGGTTCAGGCGCGGCACGTAGCCGAGCGCGAGCCAGGCGCCCAGCATCAGTTCCCAGAAGCGGCCGTTGGAATTGTAGAAGGCCGTCACCGGCCGCTGCACCGCATTGCGGGTGGCGACGAAGAGCGAGACGAGGATCAGCGTCCCGACGATATGGGGCAGCCAGCGCTTGAGCCGCGGGTGGAACAGGGCGGCCAGCAGCAGCGGCCAGCCGAGATAGAACTGCTCCTCCACCGACAGCGACCAGGTGTGCAGCAGGAACACCTCGTCCGGCGCCGCGCCGAAATAGTGCGTCACCGAGAGGAAATAGCGGTTGGCGAAGAAGATGGAGGCGGCCCGCAGCGAGGCGCCGAAACCGCTCAGCAGCACCGGCGGCAGGATGAAGAGGCTGACGAGCGCGGTCACCAGCGCGACGGCGGCGAAGGCCGGCACGATGCGGCGCAGGCGGCGATCATAGAAGCGCAGCAGGCTGAAGCGGCCCTGCGCCAGATCACCGGCGAGGATCGCCGTGATGAGGTAACCGGAGATGACGAAGAAGATGTCGACGCCGACAAAGCCGCCGGGAAGCCACGCCTCGTTGAAATGGAAAACGACGACCGGCACCACCGCGAGCGCGCGGAGGCCGCTGATATCCGACCGATACTTCATGATGCCTAAGAGGATCCCCACACGGGGCGGACCCTAGCGGGATGTGCTGCCCATGGCCACCACCGGGGCGGCACTTTCGGGGGCGGCCGCGCCGCGCGCCGCATTTTGCGCCGCCGGCGTGTGCACACGGGCACAGGGCACGGCGGGGTCCGCGCCCCGCCGGCCGAAACCTTTACCGAAGGGCCGCCTGCTCCTCCATGCGCCGCTGCGCCTCCTGCCGCTTGGTCAGGATGGAGGCCGCCAGCACCACGACGGCGATGATGCCGATGAGGATGGTGCAGATGGCATTGATCTCCGGCGTCACGCCGAGGCGCACCTGCGAATAGATGCGCATGGGCAGCGTGGTGGCGCCGGGGCCGGTGGTGAAGCTGGCGATGACGAGGTCATCCATGGACAGGGTGAAGGCCAGCATGAAGCCGGAGACCACCGCCGGCAGGATGAGCGGCAGCGTGACCACGAAGAAGGTCTTCACCGGCGGGCAGCCGAGGTCCTGCGCCGCTTCCTCCAGTGCGCGGTCGAAGGTGACGAGGCGCGACTGCACCACCACCGCCACGAAGCACATGGTGAAGGTGATGTGGGCGAGCGTGATGGTCCAGAAGCCCCGCTCCATCCCCACCGCCACGAACAGCAGCAGCAGCGACAGGCCGGTGATGACTTCCGGCATCACCAGCGGGGCATAGGTCATGCCGGAGAAGAGGGTGCGGCCGAAGAAGCGCCCGTAGCGGGTGAGCGCGAGGGCCGCCATTGTCCCCAGAACGGTGGCCGCCAGTGAGGACAGGAAGGCGACCCGCAGCGTCACCCAGAAGGCGTCGAGAAGCTGGTCATTCTCCAGCAGCGAGGCATACCACTGAGTGGAGAAGCCGGCCCAGACGGTGACGAGACGCGAGGCGTTGAAGGAATAGAGCACCAGCAGCAGGATGGGGATGTAGAGGAAGGCAAACCCCAGCACCAGCGCGGTGACATTGAACCAGGAGAGGCGCCCGCTCATCGTCCCGCCTCCAGCTGGCGCGCCTGGATGTTCTGATAGATGACGATGGGCACCACGAGCACCACCAGCAGCAGCACCGCCACCGCCGAGGAGGCGGTCCAGGAGCGGTTGACGGTGAACTCGGTCCAGAGCGACTTGCCGATCATGAGCGTGTCTGAACCGCCGAGCAGGTCCGGGATCACGAACTCACCCACCGCCGGGATGAAGCACAGCAGCGCGCCCGCCGCGACGCCCGGCAGGGACAGCGGGAAGGTGATGGTCCAGAAGGCTTTCAGCGGCGTGCAGCCGAGGTCCTGCGCGGCTTCCAGCAGCGTGCCGTCGAGCTTCTCCAGCGCCGAATAGAGCGGCAGCACCATGAATGGCAGGTAGGAATAGACGATGCCGATATAGACCGCGAGATCGGTGTTGAGGATCTCCAGCGGCTGGTCGATGAGCCCCAGCGCCATGAGCCCCTGATTGAGGAAGCCTTCCGGCGAGAGGATGCCGATCCACGCATAGACGCGGATGAGGAAGGAGGTCCAGAAGGGCAGGATCACCAGCATCAGCAGCGTCGGTTGGAGGCCCTTGGGCGCGCACGCCATGCCATAGGCGATGGGATAGCCCACCAGCAGCAGCAGCACCGTCGAGATGCCGGCGATGACGAGGCTGGAGCCATAAGCGGCGATGAACTCGTTATCGAAGGAGAGCACATAGCCGTAATTGGCGAAGGAGAGCTGGGCGAGCGCCTCCTTGAACGCGGCCCAGCCGGCGGAAAGATCGAACACCGGAGCATAGGGCGGCTGGGCGATCACATCCTGCGAGAGGCTGATCTTCAGCACGATGAGGAAGGGCACGAGGAACAGCGCCAGCAACCACACGTAGGGCACGGCGATCACCAGCCGACGTCCCCAGCGATTGGAATTGGACAGGGCCACGGGCGCCTCCTCAGTGCGTCAGCACCACGCCCGCGTCGGGCGCGAAGGTGACCCACACCTTGTCGTCCCACGTGATGGGACGCTCCACGAGGCGCGAGACATTGGGCTTGGAGACCTTGATGCGCGTGCCGCAGGCCAGTTCCACATGATAGATGGACAGGTCGCCCAGATAGCCGATGTCCCACACCTTGCCCTCGAAGATGTTGCTCTCGGCAGGAACCGGCGCCTCCAGCGCGATGCGCAGCTTCTCGGGGCGGATGACGAGCCACGCGCTGTCGCCGGGCTTCACGTCCACGCTCTGGGCGATGCGGATGGGATAGGCGGTCTTCTCGCAGCCAAGCGTGACACCGTCCGGAGCCACCGCCGCGACCTTCGTCTCCACCACGTTCACGTCGCCGATGAAGTCGGCGATGTAGCGCGTGGCGGGCTGCTCGTAGATCACCGCGGGCGGCGCCACCTGGACGAGCTGCCCCTGATTCATGACGCCGATGCGGTCCGCCACGGTCATGGCCTCTTCCTGATCGTGGGTGACGATCAGGAAGGTCATGCCCAGCGTCATCTGCAGGTCCATGAGCTCGAACTGGGTCTCCTCGCGCAGCTTCTTGTCGAGCGCCGTCAGCGGCTCGTCCAGCAGCAGTACCTTCGGTCGCTTGGCCACGGAGCGGGCAAGCGCCACGCGCTGGCGCTGGCCGCCGGACAATTGATGGGGCTTGCGCTTGGCGAAGGGTTCGAGCTTCACCAGCGCCAGCATCTCCTCCACCCGGGCGGCAATGTCTGCCTTCGACATCTTGTCCTGCCGCAGGCCGAAGGCGATGTTGTCCCACACATTCATGTGCGGGAAGAGCGCATAGGACTGGAACATCATGTTCACCGGCCGCCGGTGGGGCGGCATGGCGGAGATGTCCTCTCCGGCGAGCAGGATACGCCCCTCGGTCGGCGGCTCGAAGCCGGCGAGCATGCGCATGAGGGTGGTCTTGCCGCAGCCCGACGGCCCCAGCAGCGCGAAGAACTCGCGCTCATAAATGTCGAGGCTGACGCGATCGACGGCGGTGAACGCGCCGAAGCGCTTGACCACGGTCTCGAAGCGGATGAGCGGCTTGGCGGCCGGATCGTCCCAGGGGGCAAAGGAGCGCCGAACGGCGCCGATGATCTGGGTCCGTGCCTTGTCCGCCGCCATCCGAGCCCCCGCCCTATTGCGCTGGGAATGAGGCTATCCCCGCATCGCGCGTCGCTCAAGCTCTGAGCAGGCCCAAATGGTGGGCGTCCCGCAGAATGTGCGCACCCGGCCCGTGCCGGAAAGCCCAGGTGGACGGCCGGCACTCTCCACGCCGTTCGGTCGAAAATCCGGCCGCTTTGGCAAATCCCGCGAAAACCCTTGCGCCACATAGGCGCGCGCGAGAGGGCGGCGGAGTTGACCACAGCTTCGCGCGAGCTTCTCCCCCCTCGGGCTTGCACACCCCGCCGGCTTATGGCAGGTACAGCGCGCTCGCAGCGCTCTGGCGACGCGGGCCGGACGATCAGTCCCTGCACACGGCATTCATAGCCGGCAGAACGACATGATCCTGCGCTGCGGTAGCTCAGTGGTAGAGCACTCCCTTGGTAAGGGAGAGGTCGAGAGTTCAATCCTCTCTCGCAGCACCAGCTTTCAGCTTAAAAATCGATGAGCGTGTTGAACCGGCGCGGAATTCTCCGCGGTCGGTACCCCTATTCACCGCCATGCCTGCCCGCGCAGAGCCCCCTTCCCGGCATCAGGACGAGGCCCATACGTCCTGCAGATAGCGCCCGCTGGCCTCCAGTTCCGCCACCGCACCGGCCCCGAGGAGATCGGCGAAGGCGGCGTGAACGTCCGGCGCCATAGTGCAGGCATTGCCGCAGATAAGGATGGAGGCGCCGGCCGCCACCTGTTCGCGCACCGCATCGCCATGGGTCCGCAGCAGATCCTGCACATAGGTCCGGGGCGTGCCTGGCCGGCGGGAGAAGCCCACCGCCAGAAGGCTCAGCGTGCCTTCGTCGCGATAGGCCTCCAGTTCCTCGCGATAGAGATAATCGCCATCGTCCCGACAGCCGAAGAAGAGGAGCACCGGGCCGGCGCCACGCCCCTGCGCCCGCAGGGCATGGCGCTCCTGAATGAAGCCGCGCAGGGGGGCGAGGCCCGTGCCCGGCCCCACCAGGATGAGCGGCACCGCAGGATCGGCCGGAAGGTGGAAAGTGCTGCCCGTATCCTTCACAAGCACGCGCACCGGCGCGTCCTCCCCGCAGCTCGCGAGATAGCTGCTGCACAGGCCGTCATGGCGCACGCCGTCGGCGGTGGTGAACTGATGCACGCCCACGGTGAGCGCGCACGCATCCGGCGACATCAAGGGCGAAGAGGAAATGGAATAATAGCGCGGCTTCAGCGCCGGGCGCACGGTGAGCAGGGTCGCGAGGTCGAGCTTCACGGAAGGCACCTGCGCCAGCAGGTCTTCCATGCGCGGATTCGCCTCGGCCACGGCGCTGGGAAAATCGGAGAGCCAGCCGGCGATCCGCGCCCGGTCGGGCGGGCATTGCGCCGCCTGCGCCCAGGCCCGCAGATCACGCCGCGTGACGGGGCCGGCAAGGTCCACGTGCTCGGCCAGCAGTTCACCGACGCTCACCGGCACGCCGAAGGGCAGTCCGGCTTCGCTGGCGGCATCCGGATGCAGGGCGGTCAGCAGCACCTGCGTCTCCGGCGCAAGGCCGCAGCGGGCGGCGGCGGCGGCGACCAGAGCCGGCGGATTGACCGGGAACACGGCAAGATGATCGCCGGCGGCATAGGAGGTGCCGGCCGGCAGCGGGATTTCGATATGGCGGGTCGAGCCCTGGGCGCCGGGGGACAGCAGTTCGCGATTGACCCGTATGCGAGACAGTTGCGCACCCTGGTCGAGCCGGGTGCCGGTGCGGGGCGCGGCACCGGTGGCCGCGCCTGCGAAATTCACCACCTCCACCTTCACCGCCGGGGCCTCCCCGGCTGCCTCGGCGCTACCAATCACGGCTGCACCAGCCGCACCGCCGAAGGCCGCCTCAAGCGCCGGCCAGAGGGCGGCGGTCCAGCCCTCCACCGCCGCCTCGTAATCGCCCGCCGCATCCGCGGTGCCCTCTTCCAGCAGGGCCGTGCCGCCGAGCGCGGCAAGGCCCGAGGCAATGGTCTTCGGGAATTTCTGGAAGGTCTGGTGCCACTGCGTATTGCCGCAGCCGAGCACCGCGTGCCGCACACCGGCGCAAACGCCAGCGGGCGCAATCTCGAGCCATTTGGCGAAGCGGGCGGCATTGTCCGGCGGCGTGCCATTATAGGTGGAGGTGACGATCACCACAGGCCCGTCGGTGAGCCACGGCTGGCCCACCTGCTCGTCCAGTTCCGCCACGGTCGCGGCAAAGCCCCGCGCGCCCGCCTGCTGGGCGAGGCTGAGCGCGATATCCCGACAGCCGCCCATGTTCGATCCATAGAGCACGCGCATGGGCCGCCCGCCGGCCTGCGCCACCGCCAGGGGCGCCCCTTGCGTATTGGGGGCCTCAGTGCGGACCGGAAAGCGTCCTTTCACCTCCGGCCGGCGCTCCAGCACCATGTCCAGATGGTCCGGCTTCACGGTGAGCGCCTGCTTGTGGCGCAGCACGTAATGCGGATCCTTGGGACGCGCGGTGAAGCGCTGGATGAAGCGGGCCAGCACCATTTTGGCTTCCACCAGAGCGAACTGGAAGCCGATGCACGAGCGCGCGCCCATGCCGAAGGGGTGGTAGGCGTGGGGATGGTGGTGCTTCTCTTCCTCCGGCCCAAAGCGCTCTGGGCGGAAGACCAGCGCATCCGCGCCCCAGAAGCGCGGGTTCTTCTGCATGGCCGAGAGCGAGACGAAAATGCGCTCGCCCGCCTTCAGGTCATAGCGGCCGTTGCCAACGGTCGCATCGCGGGTGACATAGCGCGGGAACATGGGCACCGGCGGGCAGAGGCGCAGCGCCTCCTTCAGCACCCGCTGGGTATAGGCGAGCCGGCCGACGTCCTCATAGGTGGGCTTGTAGGAGAAGTCCCGGCCCAGCACCTCGTCCACCTCGGCAATGAGCTTCTCCATCGTCTCGGGATACTTCCAGAGGTGATAGAGCGCATAGGCCAGCATGCCGGAGGTGGTCTCGTGCCCGGCGATGAGCAGCACGATGAGCTGGCCGCGGATATTGTCGTCGGGCAGCTTCTGCCCCGTCACGCGATCCGGCGTGGTGAGCATCACCTGAAGGAGATCGGTCGGCACCGGCGCGCCTGCGGCCATGGCGAAGCGGCGCTCGGCGATGATGGTCTCCACCTCATCCAGCATGATCTTGTCGGCGGCCGCGCGGGTCTTGCGGGCCTCGTGATAGAACACCTCCGGCAGCAGGCGCTTGGGCTCGGCCATGGCGTCGGTGAGCACCACGTTCATGGCCTCCACAAAGGCCGGAAGCGCGGGGGAATCGATGGCCCCGTAGCGCCGGTTGAAGGCAGCATATGAGATGGCCTCGAAGGTCATCCGCGTCATCAGGTCGGTGGCGAGGAAGCTCTCGCCGGGCGCGAGGCGGTCGAGATGGTCGAGCAGGTCGTCGGCCACCTCGACGATACGGCCGTAATAGTTCTTGAGCGCCGTGGCGCCGAAGGCCGGGGCGAGGATGCGATGAGCCTGGTGCCAGAGCGGGTCGTTGTCGCTCGCCGTGAACAGCGCGCTGCCGACGCTCTTCTCGGCCAGATTCCCGAGGCCGCCGCGCCCCTCCACGAGCTTGGCAAACACATCGGGCGCGGCGCACATCTCCGAGATGATGTCGGCGTCCGAGCAGAAATAGGCGCGCTTGCCGCCCACCTGAAACGCGAAGAATTCCCCATGCTTGGCGTGCAGGGCATCCACCGCCGCCACGAGACCCTCGGCATTGTGCAGTTCGGGCAGGTTGCCGACGATGGGATAGGGCCTGGGGCCGGGCACGGGCTGGTGGCGCGCCGGGGGAGCTGAAGACGGCACCTCGCCCTGCACCACCAGCCGCAGCCGCGTGCCGGCAGGCACGCTGTCATCAAGGGCGATGATGACCCCATCCGCCGTCTCCACATGGAAAGCGGTCTCGCCCGAGAGGCCCGCCGCCGCGCGCACGGCGGCCAGCACCGCCTCCCGGCTCGCGCCCGGAAACCAGCCGACCCGGACGGTGCCGGCCGCAAGATCGAGGTCCACGCTCTTCAGGGCCGGAGGCGTCGAGGTCTCGGACATGGTGTCTCCATCGGGGCTTCGCAGAGCCCCTTCGCGGGCAGCGATGGCGAAAGCGGCTCCATGGCGTCAGACGCCGGGGCGGGCTTGAGCGCGGCGGACCATGGCTTCGATGGCGTCCACCGTGTGGCCCATGTCCGCCTCCGGGTCCATGGATGCGGCCACCGCCTTGGCGCGGGCGGCCATGGCCGTGTCGGCAAGCACGGCGGCAAGGCTGCGCTCCAGGGTTTCCCGGTTGACGCGCGTGTGCGCCAGCACCGCGCCGACGCCCATGCGGCGCAGACGCTCGGCATTGTCCGGCTGGTCGAAACCGACCGGGATGGTCAGGACGGGCACGCCCGCGCGCAGCGCCTCGGCACAGCCGCCGACCCCGCCGTGCTGCACCACCGCCGCCGCATGGGGGAACAGGCTCCCGTGGGGGGCATAGTCCAGCGCCAGCACCTGATCCGCCGGGGCGCGGGGCGGAGGGTTCTTGCCCATGAGGAGAATGGCCCGCCGGCCGAGGGCGAGCGCGGTATCGGCGGCCACCTGATAGAAATCCTGCGCCAGATGCACGACGGTGGTGCCGAGCGTGAAGACCACCGGTGCCGGACCTGCCGCCAGAAAGGCCCCGATGCGCGCGGCCGTCTCTGGTGTTGGCGTCTGGGCGAGAAAGGGAAAGCCCGTCTGCACCGAGGCCGCCGGCCAGTCCCGCTGGAGCGCGCCAAAGGCGGGGGAAAAGAGCGCCAGCACCAGATGGGGCGAGAACTTGCCCTCGAATATGATGTTGCCGGTGCGCACGCCCAGCTCCTCCTGCAGCGCCAGCAGGGGCTGCGCCCAGGCGTTGGTGGCGCGGCGCATGATCCGGAACAGCAGGCGCTGCGGCCAGGTGCCGAGATGGCGCAGGTGATAGGCGGCCGGAAAGCGGGTGAGCACGCACGGGTCGAGCGCCGACATCAGCGTGGTGGGAGCGAGCATGGCATTGGCCCATGGCAGGCCGAGCTTGGCCGCCACCAGCGGCGCCACATAGATGAGTTCCCCCACCACCATCGCATCCGCTCCCTGCGCCGCGGCGAGCAGGTCCGCATAGGTGTCCCGTGCATGGGGAAAGATGGTCTCCGCGAGCAGGCGCTTTCCGCCGTGCACCGGGTCGCCGAAAATGTAGGTCAGCACCTCGGGCGGGAAATCGGGCCGCAGGGGATGGAACGGCAGTCCGAGCGCGGTGATGCGCGCCTCATAGGCGGCGGGGGCGGCAACGGCCGGCGTGTGCCCCCGCGCCCGCAGGGCCTGCGCCATGGCGAGCATGGGAAAGAGATCGCCCAGCGATCCGAGGGAAGCGAAGAGGATGCGCATCAGGAGGCTCCCTTGGCGATCTCGCGGCGCGCGTGCGGCGGGCGGCGCATCAGCAGCACGGCGGCGCACAGGGCGAGCGCCAGCATGGCAGCTCCCACGTAATAGCCCTCCGAGATGCTTCGGGCGGCGCTGAGCCGCAGGGCCGCACCAACCGCTGGCCACTGCTCCGCCAGCGTGCGCACCGCCTCGTCCTTGCCATAGGCGGCGTCGGCCATGAGCGCTTCGAGCTGCGTCCGCGCCGCCCCCTCCGGGGCCGCCTCTGCCGCGATGGCGAGGACACGGCCGCGCTCCAGCGCCACAACGACGGTGCCGATGGCCGCCATGCCGATGGCGCCGCCGAGCTGGCGCACCGTATCAAGGGCGCCGAAGGCCCGGCCGCGGTGGCTTTCCGCGACCTGCGCGGTGCCATCCGTGTAGGTCTGCGACAGGGCGAGGCCCATGCCGGCACCCAGCATCACCAGGGCAGGCGCCATATAGAGGAAATCCATGCGCGGCAGCGCGTGAACCTCCAGCACGAAGCCGAGGGTCGCCAGCGTGAGGCCCGCCACCACCGGCACCTTCACGCCATAGCGGTCATAGAGCAGGCCCGAGAGCGGGGCACACACCATCATGGGGCCCAGGAACAGCAGCATGGCGAGGCCGGATTGCAGCGGCGCGAAATGCAGCACCCGTTGCAGATAGATGGCGCCATAGGCCGACTGGCCGATGATGGCGCACTGGGCGCAGAACAGGACGAGGCCATCGGCACAGAACTGCCGCCGTGTGAACAGGCGCACATCGACCAAGGGGTCCACCGCCCGCGCCTGCGTGACCACGAACAGCATCAGCAGCACAGCCCCGATGGCGATCAGCGAGAGCGTGAGCGGCGAGGTCCAGCCCCAGGCATGGCTCTCCTGGAGACCCAGCACGATGGGGCCGAGCGCCGCCACCAGAAGCAGGCTGTGGGCCGGCCGGAAGGTGCCGCTGCGCGGGCTCGCGGCGGCCGGGCCCGCAGCGCGCAGCAGAAGCAGGACGGCAAGGGCCAGCGGCAGATTGACGAAGAAGGCCCAGCGCCAGCCGCCCACCTGCACCACCGCCCCGCAGACGATGGGGCCGATGACCATGGCAAGCCCGCCGAGGCCGCTGTAAAGCCCCATCGCCCGCCCGCGCTCCGTGGGGCCGAACGCCTCGGTGGCGAGCAGCGCCGCCGCCGGCGCCATCAGGATGTTGCCGAGCCCTTCAAGGGTGCGACCGCACAGCAGCATGGGCAGATTGACCGCAAGCCCGCTCACCACCGAGCCGAACGCGAACAGCATCACGCCGACGCGGAAAACTCGCGCACGGCCATAGATATCGGCCAGCCGGCCACCTGTGGCGATGGCCACCGCCACGGTGAGGGCGTAGAGGGTGATGATCCATTGCTGGGCGCCATGGCTCAGCATCAGGTCGCGCTGGATGGAGGGCAGCGCCACGGCGGTGCCGGTGGCGTCGATCATGATCATGCCGAGCGCGCCAGCCGCCGCGAAGACGGTGCACCAGCGCTGCCGGCTGTCGATCGACCCGACGCCCATCCCGCGAGCCCTCATGTGAACGGCCGTCCTGACAGCGGAATACCTGTCAAAACGGTAACATGAGGCCAATTGTCCCGCGCGCGGCCCAGCTTGTACAGGGCTGCGGGGCGGTGGGGTCAATTATCGCCGGTCTCCAGGCGTGGGACCAGCCGGAGACGCCCTCCACGGCTTGCAGACGCCAGAGCGGATGGCTCCTAGACCGCGTATTTCAGCATGGACGGGCTGGCGATCTGCGTCAGGCGGCGGGTCTTCGCGTCGATGCCGTTCAACAGGCGTTCGCATTCGGCGAGGATGCGGGCGAGCGAGGTCTTCTTGCCATCGGGCGCCGAGCCTTCATGGCGGATGGCGGAGGCGAGCCAGGCGAGGCGATCGAGGTCATATCTCATCACATAGCGCAGAAACTTGTTCTCCACGCAGATGAGGGGCAGGAGCGCATGCTCAACATCGAGCGCGAGCGTGCCGATCACCTCGCTGCTGGCATTGGCCTCGACCTCGAGGCGCGCGGAATGCACCAGCGTCTTGGCCTCCTGCGTCCGTGCGGCAAAGTCGGCCGACGTGATGCGGTCGCGCCGGAAATGGAATTCATCGGTCGCAATGAGTTCCTGGAGCGAAATCTCGGACTGATGGCGCGCGGCCTTCCAGATCAGGGCGCCGGCCAGAACGGTGAACAGGCCGCAGATGACCGAGCCGGAAAAGTCGATCCAGCCGTCTGCCGTCGCCGGTATGCCGCGGACGAAACCGGCAGCGGCCATGGCCACCGCGACAACCACGACGCATTGCACCACGCGCCGCGTGGAGATGCCTTCCATCCTCAATCCCCCGCCGATCGCCGAGAAGCCGATCCGATGACGCGCAACCGACCCGATCGGCCAATCTCCCGCTGTCGGACCACACCCCCGGCAGGTGGCTCCAACAACCCGCCGCGCTCAGCTTACAGCGGATAGAACGGTACAATGTGACGCAAAGGTCAATCTTTTAATCAGACAGCCTGCAAAGCAGACGCCCACAACCCGCCAGATCTCGGGCGATCCGCCCCGTCAAACAGCCTCAACGGGACGACTACCCCCTCACGCGCGCCGCTCCAGAACGGCGAGGCCCGCAAGCACCGCGAGGCTGACGATCATGGCCGCCACCAGCACATCCAGCATGGCGGCGGCGCCGAAGCGGGTCAGCAGAAAGGCCGCGCCGGACGGGGCCAGCGCTTGCAGGATGAGGTTCGGCCGGGCGATGCGGCCGATCACGGGGGCATAGCGCTCGGGGCCGAACACCGCGAGGGGGACCGTGCCGCGGGCGATGGAATAGACGCCCGTGCCCAGCCCGTAGAAGACGAGCGCCAGCCCCGGCCAGGCAAAGCCGAGGGCCAGCAGCGTGAGGCCGAGGCTCATCATCACCACGGCGATGCCCAGGGTCCACAGGGGGTGATGGCGCCCGCCGCCGGCCATCTCCAGCAGGCGGGAGGCAACCTGGGCCGGGCCCAGCAGCATGGCGATGGACACCGCCTGGGCCAGCGTCAGCCCCTGCGACTGGAGGACGGTGAGCAGATGCTGCGAAATGGCCGCCGAGGTGGCCCCGCACAAGGTGATGGTGCTGGCGAGCAGGATGAATTTCAGCTGGTCGATGCCGGTCAGACGGAGCGGCGCGGATGTCCGGCCGGGCGTATCGTCGGCAGAACCCGTGGCCGGGGGCGCGGGAACCGGCAGCGCGAAGAGGACCAGAGGCACGCACAGGAGGCCCATGATGGCGGCGTAGGCAAAGCAGGTGCCGCGCCAGCCGAGCTGATGTTCCAGAAAGCTCGACACCGGCCAGCACAGCGTGCTGGCAAAGCCGCCCCACAGGGTGAGGCGGGTAATGACCGGCCGCGCAGCAAGGCCGAACAGCCGCCCCAGCGCGGCAAAGGCCGCATCATAAAGGCAGGCCCCCATGCCGAGGCCGATGACCACCCATCCGCCGATGAAGACGGGGAGCGACGTGGCAAGGCCGATGAGCACCTGGCCCAACGCCATGAGCAGACAGCCCGCCGCCAGCACGGAACGCCCGCCGCTGCGCGCGATGCGCGTGCTCACAGCGGGCGAGATCAGCCCCGCCACCAGCATGCCGATCGAGAGCGCGCCCACCACCCAGGGCAGAGGCCAGCCGGTATCGGCGGCAATGGGCTGGGCGAGCACCGCCAGCAGGTAGAAGGACGATCCCCATGCGAAGATCTGCACCACGCCCAGCGCGGGCACGAGGCGGAACAGGGGCACAGCGGCGGGGCTGGCTGCGGTCATGGTCGGCGTCCCGCTGAGCGGAACCAAAAGGCGGAGGACATGATGAAAAAACAGGCCGAGAATCGCCTGCACCCTTGATGGGCAATCTGGGGAGGCTCAGCTAACACGGCCCGCCCGGCCTCGCCACCGCCTGAAATTGCAGACCGTCCGAACGACGCCTGCGCCCGGCACGCAGCGCAGCGGCCTGCGTCTCCCCCGTCCGTCAAACGGAAAAGACGCCTCTGCAGACGGTCCCGGCAGATTTGAGTGCCATCGGCCGCGCAAGTCCGCTAGAGCACTCGCCGGGCTGTGCGGCGCCCCCATCCGCCCTCGCCGCCCGGACGACGTTTCAGGAGCCTCCCATGTCCGAGATCAAGGCCCGCATCCTTACCGGTCTGCGCATGAACTTCATTCATCCCGAGGATCTGGGCAGCGCGCTCATCCTCGATCTGGAGACCGACGAGGGCGAGGAGCGTTACGTGCTGCCCTGCAACCCGGCGCTTTCCACGGAAGAGATCGAGGCCATCGGCGACGAGATCATGGCCTCCCTCGACAAGCTGATCGCCCCCTCGGACGACGAGGAACTCGACGGGGACGAGGACGGCGAAGACAAGGCCTGAAGCCGCGGGCGACCGGCGCTGCATTAACCCTGAGGGCTGGATGAGGGCACCAAACGCGGGCTCGGGCGTTGTCCCATCGACCTGAGACGGGAGCCGCTTCGCTCCCCCCGGCGATGGAGGTGCCTGTGCCGCAGATGACCACTCCCGCTCTTCGCCTCGCGGCGCTGCTGTCGCTCGCTGTGGCCGGCGGCCTGCCCGCCCAGGCCCAGCCTCAGAACCCGGCACAGCCGGAAGCGCATCAGCCGGGCACGCCGGCGGCTGCGCCGACGCCGGCGCCAGCTACGCCGCCCGCCGCCACGCCTTCGGCGGATGGTCCGGGCAGCGCAGAGCGCTCCCAGCGGATGGACAAGCCGGGCAAGAGCGGCGGCAACGACAAGGCCGCCGAGCCGGATGTGGTGAACGACACCACGCTCGTCATGGCCTGCAAGCAGAAGGCCCTCGGCATCCTCAAGAACCGCTCACCGTCGGTGGAGGACATCTTCATCGACATGGACGGCCTCACCGTCGCGCAGGCCGACACCATGGTCGGCGACACGAAGGTGATCGGCGTCATGATGGGAGAGGCCTATATCCAGCGCGACAAGACCGACAAGGTCCACCGTTTCCTCTGCCTGACCGGCGAAGGCGGCAAGGTGCTGATGACCTTCTTCACCGAGCGCTGAACACCGCACGCCGAACCGGCTGCGCCGCCGCACAGCGAACCTATTGCTGCGCCGCGCAGCGGGTGGCGGCGGACTTGGTGCGGGCGAGCGACGGCAGGCGCACGGAGGTCTCGCTGGTCAGCACCGGCGTCAAGCCCTGCTTGGTATATTCCTGAAACTTCGGGCAGGTCTTGGCGGTCGCCGGGCCGACGATGGCGGAGAAGGTCACGGCTTCGGCCGTAATCTTTACCGGCGTCTCGCCGTCATAGGCCTGGGTGAGGACAGGCTTGCGGGCCGCCATGTCATAGATGACGAGGTTGCGGCTCGGCCCGGTGCCACGGTCCATGACGAGGAAGCGTCCAGCCGCCCCCACCACGTAATCCGCTTCGTTCGGGCTGCTCACCTCCACGTCGCCGGGCGTCTTCTTATAGACGCACTCGGGCGCGGCGGCGCCAGCCGGAACGGGGCGCACCAGAATGTCGCTGCCCGGACCGAGCGTGCTGTCGCGATGGATCACCAGGAAGCCGTCGGACGAAAGGCATTTGGCCGGGCTCTGCGGCGCCGCGGCGGCGGGGACACCGGCAAGAAGGCCCCACCCCATCAGGCCCATCATCGCCCCACAGACGCCCGCGCCCAAAGACCCCAGGTTCGGCCTACGCATATCCGTTTCCCGCCGTCATCTGAAATGCCCCGTCCGCCCTATACCGCCTTTTGCCGGCGCCGCGAAGCCGGATGACGGAGCGCGCCACCCCGGCGCCTAGGCGACGGGAACCTCCGAGGCTTGCTGAACGAGTGGCAGCCACAGTTCCACCCGCCACAGACCTGCCGACCGTCTTTCGACAACCGCGCCGCCGGCGCCCCCCACGATGGCACGCCCCAGCGCAAACGCCTGCGCCCCGCCGGCATCCGTGAGGCCCGCAAGACCGACGCACGCATAGGTTCCAGGCAGACGATCCCCTGGCTCGTCGCCCCCGACGCAGGCGAAGGAGACGGTCGCGCCGATCCGCGCAAGTTCCGGCGCGGCGCGGGCCATCCCCAGAACCACATCGAGGAGCGCGGCACCCAGCGGCGCCGGGCTCAGGTGCACGGTGAGGTGCGCGGCATCGCGCGTTTCCTGAAGGGTCAGGTCGGGCAACCCCGCGGCGGTGGCGAGACCGGCCACGTCCCCCAACACCTCGCCAACCTCCGCTTCGCCTGCGGCAGCCGGCGAACCGCGGGCCGCCGCCAGCACCGCCGCGATGATATCTGTTTCGCGCAAGGCCGCCTCCCCCGCTCCCGTCGAGAGCGCGGCCCGCAGGCGCAGAACGAGCAGATCCAAGAGCGCAAGATCCGGGGCCATGACGGGCTCCGGCGGCGGCGTCTCCGCCGCCTCCACCCGGCCCCGCGGCAGAAAGGCGACCACGGCCAGAGCGGCCATCGCAAGGAGAGCGAGCGCCCCGATGCAGAGCGCGTGCTTCCGCCATGCCGCGAGCACTTCCGACTGGCGTGCCGCGACCGCGATGACGAGATCGGGGGCGGCCAACACGCGGAAGGCATGCAGCGCCCGGTCTCCCCCTGTCAGCGACGTGCCCGTGAAGATGCCCGCGCTCGCCGCCTTGGCCTGCCGGAGAATCTCGTTCTGCTCGGGCAGGCGCTCGATCATCCGGGCCCCGTCGGTCCGCAGCAGTACGACGCCATCGGTGCGGGCGATGAGCAGGGGCGCATCTCCCACCATCCGCCCGTAGAGGCTCACCAGCACCTGCGGCAGGACGGCGCCCCCGACCGCACCCCGCAGAACGCCGTCGCTCAGGATCGGACGGGTCGCGACGAAATTCTCGGTCCGCGAAACCTGCCCGCGGGCCGGCTCATTGAGGAAAAGGCCGGTCTCGCCATTGCGGTAGGCCCGGAAATATTCCCGCTGGCGCATGTCGTAGGGCGGTATCGGAAAGGCACGGCTCGAGGCCACGAGCTTGCCCTCCCCATCGACCACGAAAACGGATTCGAGGGTCGGCATCCGCTCCCGCAGGCGGGCCAGAAGGTCATGCAGGCTGGCATCGTTGCGGGCCTGGGCGAGATCCTGCCGGGGGATCTGGGTCAGCGTCAGTTCAAGCGCGAGGTCCAGCGTCCGCACCAGCGTCGCCATGTGCTCGCTCACCGCAAGCACGCGCCGGTCCAGCAGATCCCGCGCCCGCCCCAGTTCCACTTCCCGGTCGATGAGGACGGCGGCGAGCGCCGTGAGAAGGATCGTCAGCGCCGCGGCCGCCGCAAACGCGCGCCGGCCACGCCGGAACAGGGCGTCCGCGCGCCAAGATCGGCCCATTCACTGCCCCTCCCTCCCCGGAGAAGCATAGCGTAAGGCCCACGCCGCATTCCGCCAAGGATGCCGGCCCGACTTTTCGCAAAGCAGCATGCCCTTGTTCACTCTGAAGAAACAGCCCGTGCAAATGGCGCTATACCGGCCGGCGAAGACGCACCTGCCGCAGCTGAATGTCGGCATTGCTTGGCGCATCCATCATTTCGTCGAGAAGTTCCGCTCTTCTTTGTTGACGCGCGGCAGGCTAAACAGACGCATCGGCGCTGCGCGCCGCAGTTGGAGGCTCGGGATGAGTTTGAGACGTTTTGCTCTCTTGGTGCTGGGAGGGCTCTCCCTGTCGGTGGCGGCTCCGCAGATCGCTGCGGCCCAGTCGGTGCCCTCTGGCCCCTATCTGCGCTCGTGCAACGACGTGCGGGTTTCCCGCGGCGTCGATCTCGTGGCGATGTGCCGGGCCCGCAACGGCGAATGGTTCCCCACCCGTCTTCCGAACTTTCTCAGCTGTGTGAGCGCCATCCAGAATCTCGACGGCAATCTCGCCTGCGAGCGCGGCCGCGGCGGCGGCGGCGGATGGAATGGCGGCGGTGGTGGCTGGAACGGTGGTGGCGGCGGCTATGCCCCCCCGCCTCCGCCCCCGCCGCGGAACAATCTGCCGCCGGGCTCCTACCGCGCCTCCTGCCAGGTGCAGGACTTCTCCGGCGGCTGGCTGCGCGCGAGCTGCAACAACGGCCGCAACCAGTGGCGCAACACGCAGCTCTATGTGCCGGGCTGCAAGGGCGACATCGGCAACATGGGCGGCAATCTGGTCTGCAACCGCTGACAAAAAACCCGCCGGAACATGCGTTCCGGCGGGTCTAAACACCATCCTGGACGGCTCCCTTTCGGGAGCCGTTTGCATTTACAATCAGCGCCGCAGGGACTTCACGTCGCGCACCGCGCCGCGGGCGGCGGAGGTGGTGAGGGCGGCATAGGCCTGCAACGCCTGCGAGACCACGCGCTGGCGGTCCTTCGGCTTCCAGGCGGCGTCGCCCTTGGCCTCCATGGCCGCACGGCGACGGGCCATTTCCTCGTCCGAGATGGCGAGGTGGATGCGGCGGTTCGGGATGTCGATCTCGATGGTGTCGCCCTCTTCCACGAGGCCAATGGCGCCACCCTCGGCAGCTTCCGGCGACACGTGGCCGATGGACAGGCCCGAGGAACCGCCCGAGAAGCGCCCGTCCGTCACCAGAGCGCAGGCTTTGCCGAGGCCCTTCGACTTCAGATAGGAGGTCGGGTAGAGCATCTCCTGCATGCCGGGACCGCCGCGCGGTCCCTCGTAGCGGATGAGCACGATGTCACCGGCCTTGATCTTGCCGTTGGCGAGGATCGCCTCCACCGCCGCATCCTGGCTCTCGAAGATACGGGCCGGGCCCGTGAACTTCAGGATGGAAGCGTCCACGCCCGCCGTCTTCACGATGCAGCCGTCCTCGGCAATGTTGCCGAACAGCACGGCGAGGCCGCCATCCTTGGAATAAGCGTGCTCGAAATCGCGGATGACGCCGGTGGCGCGGTCCGTGTCCAGATCGTCCCAGCGGCGGGACTGGCTGAAGGCCACCTGGGTCGGCACGCCGCCGGGCGCTGCGCGGTAGAAGGTGGTGACGCTCTCGGCCTTCGTGCGCGTCACGTCCCAGCGCTCCAGCGCATCCTTCATGGACGGCGCATGGACCGTGGGCAGGTCGGTGTGGATCAGGCCGGCGCGGTCGAGTTCGCCGAGGATGCCCATGATGCCGCCCGCGCGGTGCACGTCTTCCATGTGGATGTTGGCGACCGCGGGCGCCACCTTGCAGAGCACCGGCACCTTGCGCGACAGGCGGTCGATGTCCGCCATGGTGAAGGGCACCTCGCCCTCGTTGGCGGCGGCGAGCAGATGCAGCACCGTATTGGTGGAGCCGCCCATGGAGATGTCGAGCGTCATGGCGTTCTCGAACGCCTTGAAGCTGGCGATGGTGCGCGGCAGCACGCCCGCATCGTCCTGCTCGTAATAGCGGCGGGCGAGGTCCACCACGAGGTGGCCGGCTTCCACGAACAGGCGCTCGCGGTCCGCATGGGTGGCGAGCACGGAGCCGTTGCCCGGCAGCGCGAGGCCGAGGGCTTCGGTCAGGCAGTTCATGGAATTGGCGGTGAACATGCCCGAGCAGGAGCCGCAGGTGGGGCACGCGGAGCGCTCCATCACCTTCACGTCCTCGTCCGACACGCGATCGTCGGCGGCGGCGATCATGGCGTCGATCAGGTCCACCTTCTTCTCGCCGGTGGAGAGGAGCACCTTGCCGGCCTCCATGGGGCCGCCGGAGACGAAGACGGCCGGGATGTTGAGGCGCATGGCGGCCATCAGCATGCCGGGGGTGATCTTGTCGCAGTTGGAGATGCAGACCATGGCGTCGGCGCAGTGCGCGTTCACCATGTACTCCACGCTGTCTGCGATGATCTCGCGGGACGGCAGCGAATAGAGCATGCCGTCATGGCCCATGGCGATGCCGTCATCCACCGCGATGGTGTTGAACTCCTTGGCGACGCCGCCGGCCTTCTCGATCTCGCGCGCGACCAGCTGGCCGAGATCCTTCAGGTGCACATGGCCGGGCACGAACTGGGTGAAGGAGTTCACCACTGCGATGATCGGCTTGCCGAAATCCCCGTCCTTCATGCCGGTGGCGCGCCAGAGGCCACGGGCTCCGGCCATGTTGCGGCCATGGGTGCTGGTGCGGGAACGATAAGCGGGCATGTCCTCGGTACCTTTATGTCCTGTTCGGGGGCGCTCTGCGCAATTTTATAACGGCTGTCTTAGAGCGAATTCAGGCAACAGAGAAATCTTTTTCGCGTGCGAGCCATGCATCTTGGCCATGGCGCATCGGGGAGGCGTTGCGTGAGCGGAACCGTTCGATGCGTCCGGTGGTTGTCATGGCATTCCCACCAACCGAAAGGACGGACCCATGGGCAGCACCAGCGACAAGATTTCCGGCATGGCCAACGAGGCCATGGGCAATGTGAAGCAGGGCATCGGCAAGGCCACGGGCAACGACCGCCTGCGCGCCGAAGGCAAGGTTCAGGAGATCAAGGGCGAGGGCCAGCAGACCCTCGGCAAGGCCAAGGATGCCGTGAAGGACGCGGTGGACCGGACTCCCTGACCGGCCGTCACCGGCTTCATCAGAAGGGCCGCCCTGGGGCGGCCCTCAGACCACCGAGAAACCCCTGGCGTGAGCCGGGGGTTTTTGATTCCGCCGGGCACGGGGAAGACATCGGTCCCGACGGGCTGCGCACAAGGCCATACGTGAGGTTAGATCCTTGTCAGGGCTCGGCCCAGACTTCGGCAAGCTTTCCGCAAGGCGTGCGAGCCGGGCGCAGGACTCAGCAAGCGGCGATTCGCGCCCTTACCGCGATTGACGCCGCAATTTCGTCCACTATGATGGAATTATCGTGATACGATGATGATCGAGGCGGGGGCGGTATGGACGACATCACGGGACGGCTGGCGCGCCGGCTCCGTCAGGAGAGGGAGGCGCGGAGCTGGTCGCTGGCGGATCTGGCGGAGCGTTCGAACGTCTCGCGGGCGATGATCTCGAAGATCGAGCGCGGCGAGGCGAGCCCCACCGCAGAACTGCTGAACCGCCTCGCCACCGGTTTCGGCCTGACGCTGGCGAGCATCTTCGCGGAGGCCGATCCGGGCCTCGATCCGGCGGCGCCCCGCGTTGCGCGCCGTGCCGAGCAGGCGGAGTGGCGCGATCCCGGCACCGGTTATCTGCGGCGCAATGTCAGTCCGCCGGGCGCGCCTGCGCTGGAGATCGTCGAGGTGCAGTTCCCCGCCGGCGGCCGTGTCGTCTTCGACGCCTACCACGAGACGCGGATCGTGCAGCAGCTCTGGCTCCTCGAGGGCGCCATGGAACTCGCGGTCGGCGACGCCACCTTTCATCTTTCCGCCGGAGACTGCCTCGCCATGACGCTTGATCAGCCGGTCATCTTCCACAATCCCGGCGAGACGCCCGCCCGCTATGCGGTGGTGCTCGCCCGCCCGGAGACCCGGCGATGAATGTGCGTGCCCTTGACGGTGACGAGGCCCGCGCGGCCGTCCCCGCGCTTGCCGACGTGCTGCTGGATTGCGTGGCGGGCGGCGCCTCGGTGAGCTTCATGGCGGACATGAGCCGCGCGGAAGCGGAGGCCTTCTGGCAGAGCATTGCGGAAGGCGTCGCGCGCGGCGAGCGCACGCTCCTCGTCTCGCAGGAAGGCGACGGCCGCATCCTCGGCACCGTCCAGGTCATTCTGGCCACGCCGCCAAACCAGCCTCACCGCGGCGAGATCGCCAAGATGCTGGTGCATCGCGCGGGTCGCCGGCAAGGGCTCGGTGCCGCGCTCATGCGGGCAGCAGAGGAGGCCGGCCGCGCGGCCGGCAAGAGCCTTCTCACGCTCGACACCGTGACCGATGGCGACGGCTTCCGCCTCTATCGCCGCCTCGGCTGGGAGGTGGCGGGCACGGTGCCGGACTACGCCCTGTGGCCGGACGGGCGCCCCTGCCCCACCACCTTCATGTGGAAGCGCGTGTAAGACGGGCCGTCACCCCTTGGTCCGCAGACTGGACCGTCCCCCATCGACGCCCAGGATCTGGCCGGAGATCCAGCCCGCCTCATCCGACAGGAGGAAGGCGGCCGCCGCGGCGATATCGTCCGGCTCGCCGAGACGCTGGAGGGGGTGGAGCCCGGCGATGGCGCTCGCCATCTGCGGATTGGCGGTGAGGACAGCCGCGAGCGGGGTCTCCGTCAGCGAGGGGGCGATGCAGTTCACCCTGACCTTTGGCGCGAGCTCCGCAGCCAGCGCCCGAGTGAGTCCCTCCACCGCCCCCTTGGCCATGGCGATGGACGCGTGATTGGCAAAGCCCTGCCCCACCGCCACGCTCGAAAACAGGACGACGCTGCCGCCCTCGGCCTTCAGTGCGGGCAACGCGGCCTGAACAGCCGCCATGGCGCCCAGCGCATTCACCTCGAAATCGGCCCGCGCATCGTCAGGCGTGATCCGGGCGAGCGGCTTCAGGGTGATGGTTCCGGCCGCATAGGCGAGCGCCCCGACCGGTCCGGGCGCGGCAGCGACGGCAGCGGCAAGCGCGGACGTGTCCCGCACATCCGCCTGAGCCCAAGTCCCGCCCGTCTCGGCGGCGAGCGCTTCGAGCTTGGCGGTCGTCCGGCCGATGAGATGCAGCCGCCAGCCCTGTGCCGCCAGTCGCAGGGCGAGTGGGTGCCCGATGCCGCCCGCACCGCCGATGAGGATTGCCGTCCGTGCCATGTCGCCTCCCTGCTCTGCCGGAGGATACGGACGCGGAGCGCCACGGGATGGCCGGGGGCAGCGGAAAAATTCGCCCTCGCCCTTGAAAGGACGCAAAGGGCGCCTATCTCTCCACCACCATCAGCAGCGCGTGGCGCCGCCGCAGTCACCGACACATCGCTCCGGCGGTGCATTCAGGAGACGCGGTGACAGGGCGGGAGACGGACGGATGTACTACGATTCCGCCCGCGCCTCGGCTGGTGGTTCCAGGTGATCGATCAACCAGGAAAATGCGGCCGTGTCGTACGGCACGCCGCAGATGGCGCGTGGCGGAGCTTGCGCTCCGCCAGCGTCGTCAGAAGTTGCGCGACACGAACAGCAGACCGCGATGGGCCTTCGTGGACGCCAGCGCCGGCGAGAAGTCGGTCGCCACGTAATTGTTCACCTCCATGACCGTGTAGTCATACTGGAGCGCGATGGTGAGATTGGTCACCGGCGTCCAGGCGAGGTTGCCACCCACATTGTAGTTGTTGCCGCCGGTGGAGCCGTAGGAGGCCTGCGCCACCGGATTGTTCACGTCGAAGGCCGCATAGCCGCCGAAGATCGTGGTGCTCCACTTGTCGTTCCAGTTGTGCAGCAACTGGGCGGTGATGTTCCAGCCGCTGACCAGCGACAGGCCGGCAAGGCCGAGATAGGCGTCGGGAATGATGTAGGCGCCGCTCGGGTTCTGAAGGCCGAGATAGGACATGGCGCCATTGGCATAGGCCGCCTGCAGATAGAAATTGTCGCCATCCGCAAGCATGGGCAGGTTCACCATCACGCCGGCCTGCAGGGCATAGCCCCAGGTGTCGGTGGCGGAGAACTGGTTGTTGAGATCAAGCGCCCGCACCTGATGCAGCGCGCCGGAAACCTGGGCCGAGCCCCACTTGCCTTCCGCCCGCAGGTTGGCGACGAAATCCGGCACATGCGAACCGGTCTGAAGGCTGTCGGTCCCGAAGGCGGCAGGATCCTGCGGCACAACGCCTGCGAGACGATCGGCCGAATCTTCGATGGAGACGGTCGCGCTCAGCCCCTCCATGAACTCATGGGTATAGGCGATGAGATTGAGGCGCGTGTCGTCGCCGATGGTCGCCGGATCGGTACCGAGCACGCCGGCATTGGCGTAGAAGTCGAAGAAGGACTGTGCGTGTCCGAAGGTGAATCCGGCAAACTGGATATAGGCGTTCCACACGTCCACATCGACGCCGTTGGGGCCGTTCGACCACGGGTCGGAGGAGCGCCAGCGGAAGCGCAGGTCGAAGTAGGAGCGCAGCGTGCCATATTCGGTCTGGCTGCGCGCGTCCCAGATCAGGCCGGCGGTGGCGATGGAATAGGTCTTGTTATTGACCGAAGGGTAGTTCGTATAGGTATTGTAATAGCCTTCCGCCCACAGATAGCCGCCGATGCGCAGGCAGGTGTCCGTGCCGGGAATGTAATAGAAGCCCTGTCCGTAGGCCGTGCAGACCTTCACATAGTCAACGCCCTTCGCCTTCACCGGCAGATCCGCAGCGTTAGCTCCCCCGATCATCGCCACTGCGAGGCCGCAGCCGGCGACCAACCCCTTGACCTTCATCCCAGCCTCCTGATTCCCGGCGGATGATATGTTGTATCACTTCTCGAAGCCAACGTTTTTTGCACCATCCAGCGCCCCGCTTGCAAGCGCAAGCAAAAGCAGCGCTCCGGACATTGGACCCTGTCCAAAAAGCGCTGCAAACGCTCAAAAAAGCCACATCCATCTGTCACGTTACCCATTGCGTGGGGATGACAGCGTCACCACGTCACAGACGTGCCCCAGCGCAAGCTGCGTCCGGGGAAGGATCGAATGGATAACGGGAAGAAAGGGAGAGGATGAACCGCCTGCTGACGATCCTGCGCGCCGTGGCTGCCCTCATCGTGGCTGCCGTCGTTGCCGTGCTGGTGTTCACCGTGCTGGGCAGCCTGCTGATGGCCGCCGGCATCTTCATCGCGGTGATGGTCGTTGCGGGCGGCCTCTACATCCTCTTCTTCGGCCGCACCACCGTCCGCCGCCAGGGGGGCTATGAGGTCATCGACATAACGGCCGTTGACATCACCCCGCCCCGCAAGACCCGCGACCAGTAAGGGCGGACGCCCTCTTCATGTCCGTGGCCCGCGCCGGATCGCAGGCGCAGATCGGACATGGCCCTTGATGGCCGCCCCGCCGGATTGTTAGAACGGCGGGGTATTGGCTGGCTGGGAATGGGTCCGAATGCCCGACGGGGACAGTTGCGGCGATAGTCCGCTCCGATGGTGGCTGGCCGTGCCGAAGCGCGGTCAGCACAGTGCGTCCCGACAGCCTGAGCGCATCGCGGCCCGCTACTGGGCGCCCGCATCCGTCCGCCCGCGCCCCGCCCCGGCCGTCTGACAGGACATCCCATGGAAGCCCTTGCGGATCCGAATATCTGGATCGGCCTCGTCACCCTCATCACGCTCGAAGTGGTGCTGGGCATCGACAATCTCGTCTTCGTCGCCATCCTTGTCGGCAAGCTGCCCGTCGCCCAGCGCAATCGCGCGCGCATCATCGGCCTCTCGCTGGCCCTGTTCATGCGCATCGGGCTGCTGTTCTCCATCTCCTGGCTGGTGGCGCTCACCAAGCCGCTGTTCACCGTCCTCGACATGCCCTTCTCCGGGCGTGACCTCATCATGATCGTCGGCGGCGTGTTCCTGCTGGCGAAGGGCACGATGGAGCTGCACGAGCGCCTGGAGGGCGAGCCCAAGCCGCGCGAGAACGGCGCCGCGCGTGCCGCCTTCTGGCAGGTGATCGCGCAGATCGTCGTCCTCGACGCGGTCTTCTCCCTCGACAGCGTCATCACCGCCGTCGGCATGGCGAACGACCTGTGGGTGATGGTGACGGCCGTCTGCTGTGCCATGGCGCTGATGATGTGGGCGTCCCGCCCGCTGATGATCTTCGTCTCCCGCCACCCCACCGTGGTCATCCTCTGCCTCGGCTTCCTGCTGATGATCGGCTTCAGCCTGGTGGTGGAAGCCTTCGGCGTGCACATCCCGAAGGGCTATCTCTACGCCGCCATCGGCTTCTCGGTGCTGATCGAGGCGGCCAACCAGCTCGGCCGCCACAACCGCGAGAAGCGGATCACCACCAACGTGCTGCGCGAGCGCACCTCGGAAGCGGTGCTGCGTCTGCTCGGCGGCCGCCGGGGCGACGAAAGCCTCGCCGATACGGTGGACGTGATCGCGGAGCAGACCGCGCAGGGGGAGGTCTTCCGGCCCGAGGAAAAGGAAATGATCCGGGGCGTGCTCGATCTCGGCGAGCGGCCCGTCAGCTCCATCATGTCGCCGCGCAACGAGGTGGAGTGGCTGGATCTGGAGGACGATCGCGACGCCCTCCACGCCGCCATCTGCGAGCTCACCCACTCCCGCGTCGTGCTGGCGCGCGGGCGGGTGGACGAGTTCGCCGGGGTCGCCATCACCAAGGAACTGCTGAACGCCCTGATCGAGGGCAAGGACATCGACTGGGCCCGCGTCACCCGCCAGCCCGTGGTGGTGCACGAGAACACCAACGTGCTGAAGGTCATGGAACTGCTGCGCGGCTCCCCCGTGCAGATGGCCATGATCGTCGACGAGCACGGTTCGCTGGAGGGCATCGCCACGCCCACCGACATCCTCGAGGCCATCGCCGGCGAGTTTCCCGACATGGGCGAGGAGCCCGCCCGCCTCCGGGCGCAGGAGGATGGCTCCTGGCTGGTGGAAGGCTATATGGACATCCGCCAGCTCAGCGGCGCCCTCGACCGCGATCTCGTGGACGAGGACCACCGCTTCTCGACGCTGGGCGGCTACATCATCACCCATCTCGGCCATCTGCCCGAGGAAGGCGAGCGGCTGGAGGCGGACGGCCTCGTGTTCGAGGTCGTCTCCCTCGACAAGCGCAGCGTCGGCACGGTGCGGATCGCGCAAGCCGCCTGAGGCAGCCCCGCTTCGCAAGCGGCACGGGGCGGCTATAGTCACGCCGCACGGCCCGCGCTATGCCGGGTGCGCCATGGCCTGACCCGGGGGAAGCGTTGCCGAAGCTCAATGACGTCGTCGCGGAGATCGCCGCCGACCTCGCCAAGGCGACCGAGCGCGGCGCCGTGGCCACTTACATCCCCATGCTGGCGGAAGTGCCGATCAACCAGTTCGGCATGGCGGTCGTGACCGCCGATGGCGAGACCATCCTGGCGGGGGACGCGGACACCGTCTTTTCCATCCAGAGCATTTCGAAGGTCTTCACCCTGACCCTCGCCCTCGGCCAGATCGGCGACGCGCTGTGGACGCGGGTGGGCAAGGAGCCCTCGGGCAACGCCTTCAACTCCATCGTGCAGCTGGAGTATGAGCACGGCATCCCGCGCAACCCCTTCATCAATGCAGGGGCCATCGTGGTGGCGGACGCCATGCTCTCCGGCCACCAGCCGCGCGAGGCGCTGGGCGCCATCCTGCGCTTCGTGCGTTTCGTCGCCGCCGACGAGAGCATCACCATCGACGAGGCTGTGGCGCGATCGGAGAAGGAAACCGGTTTCCGCAACACGGCGCTCGCAAACTACATGCGCTCCTTCGGCGTGCTCCGCCATCCGGTGGACCATGCGCTCGGCGTCTATTTCCACCAGTGCGCCATCGCCATGAGCTGCCGGCAACTGGCCCGCGCCGGCCGCTATCTCGCCTTCTCCGGCCGCCTGACGCCCGAGGGGCCGAGTGTGGTGGCGTCCGAGCGCGCCCGTCGCATCGCCGCGCTGATGCTGACGTGCGGCCATTATGACGGCTCGGGCGACTTCGCCTTCCGCGTGGGCCTTCCGGGCAAGAGCGGCGTGGGTGGAGGCATTCTGGCGATCGCGCCCGGCAAGGCCTCCATCGCGGTCTGGTCTCCGGGTCTTGATCCGCACGGCAATTCGCTGCTCGGCTCCATCGCGCTGGAGCGCCTCGCCAAAGCCATGCGCTGGTCGGTCTTCGCCGGCTGATCCGCGGCATGCTCCGGAACGTCCTGCCGGACGCGGGCGCAACCGCTGCGGATCCATCCGGGACCTCGCACCTGACGCAAGGTCCGCACAAGCTGCGCCTGGCACCTTACCCTGCTACAGCCCGACCCATCCGCCCCACGTGTCACTTCGTCGGCAGGAACGGCAGGCGTGCTGGGAGGGAGCGCTCGCCGGATGGAACAGGTCAGGCCCGAGGTGGTGCAGCGCGCGGTGCGTTTCTCCCGCGTGCTCAGCCTGCTGGCCGCAGTCGCGGTCTGCGCGATCCTCACCATGACCGTCATCACCATCGTGCTGTCGCGGCAGGATGCGACGGAGGCGAATGCCAGCACCACGGAAAATGTGCTCCAGTTCGCGGCCCTGGAGCTGGCGGACGACATCGGCGCCCTCCACACCATGCTGGTCGATGCCCGCTCCGTCTTCAATGACCGCCAGTCCTGGTCTTTGACGGACGCCCAGCTTCAGCGCTGGATGCAGGTCCGCACCCAACGCGGGCGCGAGCTCGAGGGCATTGCGATAACCGATCCGGGCGGGCGCATCCTCCTGTCGTCCTACTCCGACGTTCCGGCGGACTTCACCGTCGACGACCGCGACTATTTCGTCGTCCATCGCGACGATCCCAGCGCCGGCCTCTACGTCAGCCTTGTCCTGCGCAACCGCTTCACCGGGCAGCCTGGCATCATGGTCAGCATCGGCCGGCGCGCGCCGGACGGCACCTTCCTCGGCATCATGCTGGCCCTGGTGCGCCTCTCCTATCTCGACTCCCTGCTGGACGGCGGACGACTGGGACCGGAAGGCGCCCTCAGCCTCTGGCGTACCGACGGCGCCCTGGTGCTGCGGAACCGGGTCAGCGGCGGCCATGAAGACCCGCAGGGTCGCGCCATATCGCCGACCTATCTTGCCCAGGTCCTCAACACTCACCACGGCACGTTCGACGCCGCCCTCCCGCCCGGAACGCCGGTGCGCCGGCACACCTTCGTCCATGTGGCGGACGCGCCGCTCATCGTGTCCGCTTCCATCCCGGTCAGCGAGATCTATAGCCGCTGGAGCCACCGTGCGCTCGCTATGGTGCTCGTCACGTCGCTCGCTGTGAGCGCGATCATGGCCCTCACCGTGCTCTTCCGGCGTGAGCTGCTCCGCCGCGCCGAAGCGGAAGCACAGCTGAACGAGCTGGCGCGGGCGGACGGCCTCACCGGTATCGCCAACCGCCGCCGCTTCGATGAACGGCTTGGCCAGGAGTGGCGCCGGTCCTACCGGTCCTCCGGAAGGATGGCCTTGCTGATGATCGACGTGGATCACTTCAAGGCGTTCAACGACACCCACGGGCACTGGACCGGCGACGACCTGCTCATCCGCATCGCCGCCACCCTTTCGCAGACGGTGCACCGGCCGGGCGACCTCATCGCCCGGTATGGCGGCGAGGAGTTCGCCGCCATCCTCCCCGACACCGACCGCGAGGGGGCACTGCGGATTGCCGAGCGCATTCTCGATGCGGTCCGCGCGCTCCGCTTCGAGGACAGCGCCGGACAAGTCTTGCCCGTTACGGTCAGCATAGGTGCCTGCGCCCTGTCGCCCTCCCCGGGGCAACAGGTTGCAGACATCGTGCGGCTTGCCGACGCAGCGTTGTACGAAGCAAAGGACCGGGGACGAAATTGCATAATCATGGCGCCTGACATGCCACGTGTCTTGCGGCCCGTGGCAGAGGCCTCTTAAAGAATGCGCCGCGTGCGTGAACCAACATGCAAGGAACGGAGGGAGGCGTGAGCAAGCACACCACCTCTGCCCCCTTGGTCACGCCCATCTCCGTGCTGCTGACACTGCTGGCCACGCTGGTGATCATGGGGATCACCTCGACGTCGTGGGAATTCATCGTTCAGGACCAGTTGCTCTCGCGCTTCGGCGTGAATTTCGAGACCTTCGGCAGCCACGACCGCTGGCGCTTCATCTACACGTCCGTGATCTTCGCCACGCTGAGCCAGATCGGCCCCGCGCTGCTGCTCTTCCGGCTCATGCGGCGGCTCGACCGGGCACGCATGGAGGTCATCAAGGCGCGCGAAAAGGCGGATTCCCTCGCCCGTCACGACCCGCTCACCGGCCTCGCCAACCGCCGCATCCTGCGCGACACCCTGCGCAAGCGCCTCGGCGCCGCGGGCGCCAACGGGCCGCACACCGCGGTGCTGCTGGTGGACATCGACCGCTTCCGCTCCGTTGCCGACCTGCACGGCCACAGCCTCTCGGATCTCGTGCTGGTGGAGGTGGCGAACCGGCTGAAGTCGCTGCTGCCCTCGGATGCGGTGCTCGCCCGCCTCGGCGGCGAGGAATTCATCGCCGTGATGCCCCGCCCCGCCTCGCTGGACGCCCTGGGCAAGCTGGCGCAGCACATCATCAACCACCTTTCCTCGCCCTACCAGTTGAACGGTCTGGATGCCCGGCTCGGCGCAACGGTGGGCATCGCCGTCTCCCCCGACAACGGCACGGACGAGATGGAGCTGATGCGCGCGGCCGAAGCCGCGCTTTATCGCGCCAAGGCCAACCCGGGGACCTACCGCTTCTTCCAGCCGGCCATGGACCGCGAGCTGAAGCAGACCCTGCGCCTCCAGCGCGACCTGCACACCGCCATCGCCAACGGCGCCATCGTGCCCTTCTACCAGCCCTTCCTGCGGCTCTCGGACAATTCCCTGGCCGGGTTCGAGGTGCTGGCCCGCTGGAACCACCCCATCCGCGGCTTCATCTCGCCGGACGCCTTCATTCCCGTGGCCGAGGAAATCGGCCTCATCGGCCAGTTGACCACCGCCATCCTGCGGCAGGCCTGCCTCGACGCCTCGAAGTGGCCGCAGAACCTGAAGATCTCGGTCAACCTGTCGCCGGTACAGCTCAAGGAAGTCTCGCTGCCGGACCAGATCTACCGCACCCTGCGCACCGCCGGCTTCCCGCCCCAGCGGCTGGAAATCGAGATCACCGAGACCGGCCTCGTCAATGACGTGACCACCGCCCGCGCCATCCTCACCAACTTCCGCACCGCCGGCATCGAGGTGGCGCTGGACGATTTCGGCACCGGCTATTCGAGCCTCCAGAACCTGCGCAGCTTCCCGGTCACCAAGCTGAAGATCGACAAGTCGTTCGTGCGCTCCATGAACACCGATCCGCAGTCGAAGAGCCTCGTGGTGGGCATTCTCGCCATGAGCAAGAGCCTCGGCATCCTCACCACGGCGGAGGGCATCGAGGAAGCGGGCGAAGGCGTCTGGCTCGGCTCCATCGGCTGCGACTACGGGCAGGGCTATTGCTACGCCAAGCCCATGCGCGGCGAGGAAGTGCCCGCCTTCCTCAACAGCCGGGCAGCCGCTCCGGCGCCCGACGCCGGCGCCCGCCAGCGGGCGTGAGGGCAACACGCCGCGCGACGTTTCCGATAACTCCGACGAGGGCGGGGCATGCCTCTGGACGGGGGCTTGCTGCATAAGCACTGTGCCCGCCGCATCATGACAGGAGCCCGCCGTGCTGCCCCACCCGCCCCTGCTTCTGATCACCGATCGCCATCAGGCAAGGACCGATCTTGCGGACGTGCTTGCAGCATCCTTCAGCGCGGGGCTGCGCTGGGCTAGCGTGCGGGAGAAGGACCTTGCCCCGGCCGAACAGGTGGACCTCGTACGGCGGCTTCTGCCCGTCGCCCATGCGCATGGGGCCTGCCTGACCCTCCACGGCACGGCCGCGCTCGCTCTTGAGGCCGGCGCCGATGGCGTGCATCTGCCGTCCGGGGCCGATGTGAATGCCGCGCGCGCCCTGCTGGGGCCGGACGCCTTGATCGGGCTTTCAGTCCACAGCATGGCGGAGGTCACGGCCGCACCGCCGTCCGCCTCCTATCTGGTGGCCGGTCCGGCCTTCGAGACCGCCTCCAAGCCCGGCTATGGCCCCGCACTCGGGCCAGAGGGGCTGGCGCAGCTCGTGCGCGCCACCGCCCTGCCCCTGCTGGCCCTCGGCGGCCTCGACCGACATACGCTGCTCCTCTGCCAGGACAGCGGCCTTGCCGGTGCAGCCGTGATGGGTGGCGTGATGCGGGCGGACGATCCGGCAGCGGAAGTGCGCGCCCTGTTGGCCGCACTGGGCTGAGCGTCAGGGAGCGAACGGGATCAGGGACGAGCGGGCGCGGACGCGCCCCGGTCGGCCCGGTCAGCCGCCGTACAGCCAGTCGTAGCGGGACAGCAGGCTGCCGCCGGTGGCGCGCAGCGCCAGATCGCGGGCGAACCGCGCCGGGCCCTTCAGGTGATAGATCACCGCATTGCGGCGGGCCCCGCGCTGAACGCGGGCGGCGCGCGCCTGACGCAGCGCCTCGTAGCGGCGCAGCGCGGGCTCCACCGGGCCGCCAGCCCCCAGAACGGACCCGAGCGTCGCGGCGTCCTCGATGGCCTGCGCGGCGCCCTGCGCGAGGAAGGGCAGCATGGCGTGGGCGGCATCGCCCAGCAACGTCGTGCGCCCGGCGCCCCAGCGCGGCAGCGGGTCCACGTCATAGAGGCCCCAGCACAGGAAAGAGGAGGCATCGAGCAGCAGCGACCGCACTTCGGGCGCCCATTGCGAGAAGGCCTCATGCACGGTGCTGGCGTCGCCCGGCTCGCTCCAGCGGTTGACCGGCCGGTCCTGTCGCACGATGGCGACCACATTCACCGCCGCGCCAGCGCGGATGGGATAGGTCACGAGATGGGCGTCGGGGCCCAGGAACAGGCGCACATCCGGCGGCGTGTCGGCCCGCACGGGAATGGTGGCGCGATAGGCCACACGCCGGGCAAAGGAGGGGCGCACGCCCACCTGCAGATGCTCGCGCACCAGCGAGCGCACGCCATCGGCGCCGATCACGATGTCGGCGGTCTCGGCGATGAGGCCGGCCTCCTGCTCCGCCACGGCGCGCAGATTGTCGCCATGGGTGTCGAGGCTCTGAAGCCGGGCCCCGAGCAGGATGTCGCATCCCGCAGCCTTCGCGCCGTCGGCCAGGGCCTTCTGCAAGTCCGCCCGATGCAGCACGAGGAAGGGCGCACCGTATTTGGCGACCGCGGGCGCATAGTCGCAGCGGGCCAGCAGGCCGAAGGTCTGGCCGTCCCGCACCTCGAGGGCGCGCGGCTTCACGGCGACCGTCTCCAGCGCATCGAGCACGCCGAAATCGCGCAGGTGGCGGGTGGCGTTGGGCGTCAGCTGAAGGCCGGCGCCCACTTCGGCAAGCTCGTCCGCCTGCTCCACCATGCGCACGGCGAGCCCCGCCCGGCGCAGGGCGATGCCGCACGCCAGACCGCCGATGCCGGCACCGACGATGAGCGCACTGGCGGGCGAGGTCTGGCCCAATGTCAGGCCGCCGGCTTGTCCGCCCAGACGCAGCCTTCAGGCTTCGCCGTGCCGGCCTTCAGGGCCGGATTGTAGCGATAGAGGGTGGAGCAGTAGGAGCAGACCGCTTCCGTATCGGAACCCAGATCGATGAAGATGTGCGGATGGTCGAACGGCGGCTTGGCGCCGATGCACATGAATTCCCGCGCGCCCACTTCGATGACGCTCACGCCGAGATCGTTGCAGAAGTGAGGAATGCCTGTGTCCGCCATTGGCCTTGTCTCTGTCCCATCGGGTTGCGCGCGAGCTTAGAGCATGTTCCGGCGCGCTTGAACACCTCCCTGCCGCACCGCGCCGCCATGTCGCGCGGGGACATCCCGCACGAAGCGGCCGGATCGGCGCTGCACGCGCGGCTTTCTCTTCCGAGCCGCAAAGCAGACCTTGCCTCCATCGCACTTTTGCGGGTATGAGCGGACTAGAGCGCAATTTTTTGGTGAGCGAGCAGCAGCCCGTGTCGTCCCGTCCGACGAACATCGCTGGTACCTCCCCCCGGATTGAGACCAATCCGGGCAACGCTCTTGTTCTGCGCGCGCTCCTTCTCCTTAGCCGCCCCTGAGGGCCGGCCGGGCGCATGCGCCTGGGCACTCAGGGGATGCGGAAAAGCCAGACCGACGCACCCGAGGCCCTCTCTCCTGACAGTTGGATCGAGACGGCCCGTCCCGAAGGACCCGTGACATGACCGAGACCACTGCTGCTACGCCCGCCGTCTCCACCGAGGCGACCGACCGCGTCATCATCTTCGACACCACCCTGCGCGACGGCGAACAGTGCCCCGGCGCCTCCATGACCTTCGAGGAGAAACTCGAAGTCGCGGAATTGCTGGAGACCATGGGCGTCGATGTGATCGAGGCCGGTTTCCCCATCGCCTCCATCGGCGATTTCGAGTCGGTGGCCGAGATTGCCCGCCGCTCCAAGAGCGCGATCATCGCCGGCCTCTCCCGCGCCGCCCTCAACGACATCGACCGCTGCGCGGAAGCGGTGAAGCAGGCCAAGCGCGGCCGCATCCACACCTTCCTGTCCACCTCCCCGGTGCACATGAAGTACAAGCTCCAGAAGGAGCCCCATCAGGTGCTGGAGATGATCGTCGCCTCGGTGACGCGCGCCCGCAACCATGTGGAGGATGTGGAGTGGTCGGCGGAGGACGGCACGCGCACGGAGATGGACTTCCTCTGCCGCTGCGTGGAGGCCGCCATCAAGGCCGGCGCCACCACCATCAACATCCCCGACACCGTGGGCTACACCACGCCGCAGGAATATGAGGCGCTCTTCCGCACCGTCCGAGAGCGCGTACCGAATTCGGACAAGGCCATCTTCTCGGTCCACTGCCACAATGACCTCGGCATGGCGGTCGCCAACTCGCTGGCCGGCCTCGCCGGCGGCGCGCGGCAGATCGAATGCACCATCAACGGCATCGGCGAGCGCGCGGGCAATGCGGCGCTGGAAGAGGTGGTGATGGCCATCAACACCCGCCGCGACGTGCTGCCCTATCGCACCGGCATCGATGCCACCCTGCTCACCCGCGTCTCCAAGATGGTTTCGGGCGTGACCTCCTTCCCGGTGCAGTACAACAAGGCCATCGTCGGCCGGAATGCCTTCGCCCATGAGAGCGGCATCCATCAGGACGGCATGCTCAAGCACACCCAGACCTACGAGATCATGACCCCCGAGAGCGTGGGCGTGACCAAGACCTCGCTGGTGATGGGCAAGCACTCCGGCCGCGCCGCCTTCCGCGACAAGCTGAAGGCGTTGGGCTACGAGCTGGGTGAGAATGCGCTGAACGACGCCTTCACCCGCTTCAAGGACCTCGCCGATCGCAAGAAGGTCATTTACGACGAGGACATTGAGGCGCTGGTGGATCAGGGCATCGCCGCTGCCTACGATCGCGTGAAGCTGCTGTCGCTCTCGGTGGTCGCCGGCACCCGCGGCCCGCAGCGGGCCACCATGCGCATCGAGGTGGACGGCCAGCCCCGCATCGAAGAGGCCGAGGGCAACGGCCCGGTGGATGCCACCTTCAACGCCATCAAGGCGCTGATCCCGCACACCGCCAAGCTGGAGCTCTATCAGGTGCATGCCGTGACCGAGGGCACGGACGCGCAGGCCGAGGTCTCGGTACGTCTCGCCGAGGACGGCAAGGTGGTGACCGCCCGCGCGGCCGACCCGGACACGCTGGTCGCGTCCGCGCAAGCCTACATCACGGCACTCAACAAGCTCTCCGTGAAGCGCCAGAGCGTGAACGCGCAGGCCGCCGCCAGCTGAGCGGTGCCCGACACGACAAACCCGAAGCCCTCGCCCTCCGGCGGGGGCTTTTTTGTCTGAGGACGGCCCATGCACCGCACCGGCATTCTGCTCGCGCTTCTCTCGGCTGTTCTGTTCGGCGCCAGCACACCGCTCGCCAAGCTACTTCTGGGCGCGGTGGACCCGTGGATGATGGCGGGCCTGCTCTATCTCGGCGCGGGCGTGGGGCTCGGCCTCATGGAAGCGGGCCGCAAGCTGGCCGGACAGCCCGCCAGCGAAGCGCCGCTGCAACGGGCAGACCTGCCGTGGCTGGCGCTGGTTATTCTCGCCGGCGGCGTGCTCGGGCCGCTGCTGCTCATGCTGGGCCTAAGCCGCACCGATGCCGCCAGCGCCTCGCTGCTGCTCAATCTGGAGAGCCTCGCCACCCTCGCCATCGCCTGGGTGGCCTTCCATGAGAATGTGGACCGCCGGCTTCTGGTAGGTGCCGGCGCCATCCTCGCGGGCGCGCTGGTTCTGTCCTGGCAGGGCGGCGGGCAATGGGGATGGGGTGCGCCGCTCATCGCGGGCGCGTGCCTGTGCTGGGGTATCGACAACAACCTCACCCGCAAGCTGTCCGCCGCCGATCCGGTGCAGATCGCCTTGCTGAAGGGGGTGGGGGCGGGAAGCGTGAACCTCGGGCTGGCGCTGGCTTCGGGGGCGCCCTTGCCCCCGCCCGCCCTCCTTGCAGCGGTGCTGGCGGTGGGCTTCCTCGGCTATGGCGTCAGTCTGGTTCTCTTCGTGCTCGGCCTGCGCCACCTCGGGGCCGCGCGGACGGGCGCCTATTTCGCGCTGGCGCCGTTCGTGGGGGCGCTGTTGGCGGTGGGGCTGCTCGGCGAGCCGCTCACCGTGCGGCTGCTGCTGGCTGGCGGGCTCATGGCCATCGGGCTCTGGCTGCACCTGACGGAACAGCATGAGCACGAGCACGACCACCTGCCCCTCGCCCATGCCCATCGCCACCGGCACGACGCGCACCACCAGCACGCCCACGGCCCCGATGACGCGCCCGGCGAACCGCACAGCCACTGGCATGTGCATACACCGCTGCGGCACCGCCATCCCCATTATCCGGACCTGCACCATCGCCACCGGCACGACGGCGCGCCCGCTGAAGCCGACGAACCGCCCGCGCATCCGCACGGCTGAGACCGGCCCCGCCCCCCAGACATAAGAAAGGCCGGCGAGCACCGGCCTTTCTCGGGAGTATCGCCGCTTATTGCGGCGGCTTGGCATCCGGGGGCGCCTCGGGACGCCCGCCGCCCTGCGGGGGATGCTCGGGGCGGGGACGCTCCGGACCACCCGGCGGACGCGGCGCCTCCGGACGTGGTGCTTCGGGGCGCGGGGCCTCGGGCCGGGCCGCCGGCGGGCGCTCGGCCTGGGGGGGCCGGACCTGCTCGGGAGGCGGCGCGGGACGCGCCGGCTCCGGCCGGGGCGGGGCCGGACGCTCGCGTTCGGCCGGTGGCGGGCCGGCCGGGCGCGGAGGCTCCGCACGGGGCGCTTCCGGACGTGGGGCCGCCGGGGGCGGTGCGGCTCTCTCCCGTTCGGCAGGCGGCGGCGCAGCGGGCCGTTCGGGCTCGGTGCGTGGGGCGGCAGGCGGCGGCGCGGGACGCTCGCGTTCGGCCGGCGGAGGCGGTGCAGTCCGCTCCCGCTCGGCCGGAGGCGCGGGACGTGCGGGCTCCGGACGCGGGGCCGCGCCGGGCGGCGGCGGAACGGGACGCTCCCGCTCACCGGGCGGGGGCGGCACAGGGCGCGCCGGTTCGCCGGGAGGCGGCGGGGGCGCCGGACGCGCAGGCTCGGGTCGCGGGGCGGCACCGGGCGGTAGCGGCGCCGGACGGGCCGGCTCCGGCCGCGGCGCAGCACCGGGAGGTGGCGGTGGGGCTTGCGGGGCCGGGGCTCCTGCGGGCGCGGGCGGAGCGGCCGGTGCGGGCTGGGGCTGTCCCTGCGCCGGCGGTGGAGGCGGCGGCGGGAGGGCGCGCCCGCCCGGCGCATTGGGCGCCTGCGGCAACGCGGGTGGCACGGCATTCGGCCTCTCGCGCTCCAGTTGCTCGATCACCTGCGTCGCGCGCTGCTGGCGCTGCTGGAGGATCTGCTGCTGCAGCTGCTCGCGCTGGCGCAAGGTTTCGAGACGGGTGCGCTCATAGTCCGCGCGGTTGCGTTCTGCGTCCGCCCATTCACGCTGGAGCTGGCTCTCCCGCATCTCGCGGAAGCGCTCCACATCCTGCCGGTAGGCCGTCTCGTTGCCGGAGAAGCGCGCTTCCCGCAGCGCCTGCCTCTGGTCGGGCGCGATCACGCCGAGAAGGGCGGCGGAAGGCGCGATGGCGGCCGGCGCTTCCGGCCCCACATACTGGCGGATGAGCAGCCGCCGCTCCGCCGGCACGTCGCGGATCACCCGCGGCGGCGGTGGAATGTCCTGCACGGCGGCAACATAGGGCCGATAGATGCCGAGGCGGGCGCCCCCGGTGTCGTCGAACACCTGATCGTAGCGGTTCACATAGACCACGCGGCGCGTGATCACCTCACGCTCCACGACGGTGCCGAACTCCTGCGGCGGCACGAAGCGCGTCACCACGCGGCCGTTGCCGTAATAGGGATCGTAGGGCCGCGCGTCGGTGGCGAGCCAGCTCGCGAGCGCCGCGATGGGCAGGACGCGCACGGTGAGGTCCGGCGCCGCCACATAGCGGTCCTCCACGAAGACCCAGCTCTCGGCCACCGGCGCCTCGTAGCGGCGGGGCGGGCCATAGGCATAGCCGGGCGCATCGGGGGCGATGGGCGCCCAGCCCGTATGCCCGCCGCCGCGCCGCCATTTCACCCAGGCCGGCGCCCAGGTGTCGCCGGGCACCCAGAACCAGCCGTAATCGGGATCATAGCCCCAGCGGCCGTAATGATAGACGGCCCAGGCGAAGGGCTCGGCCGAATCCCAGTACCAGCCGTCGTCGGTCCAGACCCACCGGCCTTCCTGATAAGGCCGCCACGAGGCGTCGAGGCCCGTGGGCACCCAGACGTACTTATAGACCGGATGGGAGACCCACGTGCCGTGTTCGGCCAGCGGTGCATAGAAGACGTTCACGTCCACCTGCTGCACCGAGGCCGGGCGGGGACCCGGCGCCTGCGCCAGCGCGGGGGCGACGGCCCCCAGAAGGACACCTGCGGCCGCGCCTGCCGCCAGAAGGCGGGTGTGCCGTTTCAGCCGAAGAACCATCGTGAGCCTCGCCTGCTGTTTCGGGACGGACAACGGCAGAGATGGAGCCTCTGTTCCGTGGCGCCGTTGGGGAAAGAAGAAGGTAATTCAAGGCCTTGGACCCCAGTTCGCGGCGCCGGGGTGGCGCTGGCGAGGCAGGGGGTACCACCATCCGGCAGGGCTGCCACAACTGGCGGGCGGCGAAGCGTGACATTCCCTAGCGAAAGGATGACTTGACGGAAGGGGCGCGTGGCCCTTCAACAGAACAAAGTGCGCGAACAAGGCGCCGGTTCTTCCCCGGGAGGGGATACAGAGGAGGACGTTATGTTCAGGAAGACCGCGCGCGCGGCCTTGGCCGTGCTCATGGGTGCCGCCGCCTTCAGCCTTGCGGCGACCCCGCGGGCGGCCCAGGCACAGGCCTATCCCGCCCGGCCGATCACCGTGGTGGTGCCCTTCGCGGCCGGCGGCCCGACCGACACGGTGGCCCGGCTCGTCGCCGAATCCATGACCAAGACGCTCGGCCAGCAGGTGATCGTGGAGAATGTGGGCGGCGCCGGCGGCACCCGCGGCGCGGGTCAGGTGGCGAAGGCCGCGCCTGATGGCTACACGCTGCTGCTCCACCACATCGGCCAGGCCACCGCCCCGAGCCTCTATCGCAAGCTGCCGTACAAGGTGACGGACTTCGAGACCGCCGGCCTGATCACCGCCGTGCCGATGACGCTCATCGCCAAGCCCGGCTTCGAGCCCAAATCCATCGCTGACGTGGTCGCCTATGTGAAGGCGAACAAGGACAAGGTCACCTATGGCAATGCGGGCGTCGGCTCGGCCTCGCACCTGTGCGGCATGCTCTTCATGTCGGCCGTGGGCACGCAGGTGACGACCGTGCCCTATCAGGGCACGGGCCCGGCCATGAACGACCTCGTGGGCGGCCAGATCGACCTCATGTGCGACCAGACCACCAACACCACCGGCCAGATCAAGGGCGGGAAGGTGAAGGCCTATGCGGTGACGACCAAGGAGCCGGTGAAGTCCCTGCCCGACCTGCCCACCATGGAAGCCGGCGGCCTCAAGGGCTTCGAGGTGGCGGTGTGGCACGGCCTCTATGCGCCCAAGGGCACGCCTGCCGACGTGGTGGCCAAGCTCAACGCCGCCCTCAACACCGCGCTGGAAGACCCCAAGGTGGTGGCCCGCTTCGCCGATCTCGGCACCGAGCCGGAGCCGAAGGACCGCCGCAGCGCCGAATTCCACAAGACCTTCCTCACCGCGGAAGTCGCCAAGTGGAAGCCGATCATCGAGGCGGCCGGCGTCTATGCCGACTGATTGCCGCCACGGCTGAATCTCCCGCCCGCCGGCCTCAGGTCCGGCGGGCGGCTTCTTCTTGAGGAGGGAATCGGCTGAGCCATCCCTCCCATCCATCTCACATGTGATACCGGGGGGACCGACGGGCCATGGGCTTCGTGCGCAATCCGAAGGATGTGATTTCAGGGCTTCTGTTCATCGCCCTTGCGGCGCTGTTCGCGTGGCAGTCGCGGGAGTTGCAGATCGGCACGGCCATGCGCATGGGGCCGGGCTATTTCCCCCTGCTGCTCTCCGCCGTCCTCGCCCTGCTTGGCCTCATCGTGCTGGTGAACGGCCTGCGCACGCCGGGCGAAGCGCCCACCGGCACGGCGTGGCGCGCGCTCATCATCCTCGTCGGCGCCACCGTCTTCTTCGGCTTCGCCATGAAACCCCTCGGCTTCCTGCCGGCGGTGGGCGTCAGCGTCTTCCTCTCCACGCTCGGCAGCCGGCTGTTCCGCCTTCAGACCGCCCTCGCGATCACCGCCGTGATGTGCGTCTTCTGCTGGGCGGTCTTCATCCTGGGGCTCGGCCTTCCGCTGCCGCTCCTCGGCCCGTGGCTCGGCGGGCACTGAGGCGGGCGGACATGGAACTCCTCGACAACCTCTCCCTCGGCTTCTCGGTCGCGCTGTCGCTCCAGAACGTCTTCTACTGCTTCGTCGGCGTGCTGCTCGGCACGCTGATCGGCGTGTTGCCGGGGCTCGGCCCCATCGCCACCATCGCCATGCTGCTGCCCATCACCTTCGGGCTGCCGCCGGTCTCCTCCCTCATCATGCTCGCGGGCATCTATTACGGCGCCCAGTATGGCGGCTCGACCACCGCCATCCTCATCAACCTGCCCGGCGAATCCTCATCCGTGGTCACCGCCATCGACGGCCACCAGATGGCCCGGCAGGGACGCGCGGGGGCGGCGCTGGCGACAGCCGCGCTCGGCTCCTTCTTCGCCGGCACGGTGGCGACCTTCCTGCTCGCCGTCTTCGCGCCACCGCTCGCGGAACTGGCGCTGAAATTCGGCCCGCCGGAATATTTCGCGCTGATGGTGCTCGGCCTCGTCGCCTCGGTGACGCTGGCATCCGGCTCCGTCGTCAAGGCGCTGGCCATGATCGTGCTCGGCCTGCTGCTGGGCCTCGCCGGACAGGACATCTACACCGGCGTGCCGCGCCTCACCTTCGATCTCGACGAACTCTCGGACGGCTTCGATTTCGTCGCCCTCGCCATGGGCATGTTCGGCATCGGCGAGATCATCCGGAACCTGGAGGACGAGAGCCAGCGCTCGCTGGTGGCGGCCAAGGTGAAGAGCCTGCTGCTGACCAAGGACGAGTTCAAGGCCATCATCGCGCCGGTGCTGCGCGGCACGGTGCTCGGCTCCTTCCTCGGCATCCTGCCGGGCGGCGGCGCCATGCTCTCCTCCTTCGCCTCCTATTCCATCGAGAAGAAGATCTCCCGCACGCCGGGCCGCTTCGGCCGTGGCGCCATCGAGGGCGTGGCGGGACCGGAGAGCGCCAACAATGCCGGCGCGCAGACCTCCTTCATCCCCATGCTGACGCTGGGCATTCCCTCCAACCCGGTGATGGCGCTGATGATCGGCGCCCTCATCATCCAGGGCATCACGCCCGGCCCCAATGTGGTGACGGATAAGCCGGACCTGTTCTGGGGCGTGATCGCCTCCATGTGGGTCGGCAACCTCATGCTGGTGCTGCTCAACCTGCCGCTGATCGGCATGTGGGTGCGCCTGCTCACGGTGCCCTATCACGTGATGTACCCGGCGATCATCGCCTTCTGCTGCATCGGCGTTTACAGCGTCAACAACAACACGTTCGACGTCTACACCATGGCCCTGTTCGGCATCCTCGGCTATGCGCTGGTGAAGCTGGACTGCGAGCCGGCGCCCCTGCTGCTGGGCTTCGTCATCGGCCCGATGCTGGAGGAATATCTGCGCCGGGCCATGCTGATCTCGCGCGGCGACCCCATGGTCTTCGTCACCCGGCCCATCTCCGCCGCGCTGCTCATCCTCGCCGCCATCGCGCTGGTGGTGGTGCTGCTGCCTTCGGTGCAGAAGACCCGCGAGGAGGCCTTCAAGGAGTAAGCGGCCGTTGCCAACGCTCGGTTTCGCGCGGGGCCAGCCGGACCCGCGCGAAGCTTGTCCACAACGTCCGGCGCGGCGTGAATTTTCTGTCACGCTGTGCTGGACAGTCGGGGGGGCCTTTGCTACATGAGCCTTCCCGAACGGGGACACCCCCGAGGGCGCATAGCTCAGTTGGTAGAGCAGCTGACTCTTAATCAGCGGGTCCTAGGTTCGAGCCCTAGTGCGCCCACCACTTTCCTCCCAAGGTTCAAGTGGTTCTCTCCCGGTTCGCCGCAAGGCGGAACGGCGTTCGGTACCATGACCCCGTGACGGGGGCGCATAGCTCAGTTGGTAGAGCAGCTGACTCTTAATCAGCGGGTCCTAGGTTCGAGCCCTAGTGCGCCCACCATCCCGTCACCCGGCCATGACCAAAGCGAAGCGTGGCGACGCCCCTTCCTCTGGGACAGCACCGTTTCGATCTTCTCCAACCTTCCGCACATCCGCTTGTGCTCCGACCGGCGGCGCTTTATCACCCGGTTTGCAGGAGCCTTGAGAGGCTCGCGTAAGCGTTAACGTCATTCAACGCACCGACGGATGTTCAAAGCCTCCGGACGTGCGCCTGCGCCCCAGTCAGCCGCGTCCGGACCTCACCTGAGTGACGCACATGACTGACACCTCTCCCCTCCCCTCCGATCTCGACCTTCCGCGCATCGAGCGCGTGCGCCACGACCTGCGCCGCCGGCGCCTCACCGTCGCCGCTACGGAACGGCTGACCCCGCACATGATCCGCATCACCCTCAGCGGCGCGGAGCTGGAGGGCTTCACCTCCCTGTCCCCGGCGGATCACATCAAGATCTTCGTGCCGGACGGCCAAGGCGGCACGCAGATGCGCGACTACACGCCCCGGCGCTACGATGCCGCCACGGGTACGCTGCTCATCGATTTCGCGGTGCATGAGGCAGGTCCCGCCACCCGCTGGGCGCTCGATGCCCGCGTGGGCGACGAAGTGGAGATCGGCGGCCCGCGCGGCTCGATGGTCATCGGCGGGGCGATCCGCAACTGGCTGCTGATCGGCGACGAGACCGCCTTGCCCTCCATCGGCCGCCGGATCGAGGAATTCGCCCCCGGCACGCCCGTCACGAGCCTCGTGGCGGTGCCCGGACCCGAGGACGAGCAGCGGTTTGAAACCGAGGCCCGCCTCACCGCCCTCTGGGTCCACCGGCGCGATCCGCGGGAGGTCCGGCCTCTGCTCGACCATCTCAAGGGCATCGACATCCCGGCCGGCACGTTCGTCTGGCTCGCCGCCGAAGCCTCGGTCACACGGGCCATCCGCGCGCATCTGCTCGGCGAGCGGCAGGTGCCGCCCGGCTGGTTGCGGGCATCGGGCTATTGGGTGCACGGCACCGCCGACGCCACAGAGAAGTTCGAGGACTGAAACGCGATGCCGGGTCCCTCGGGACCCGGCAGATGGCTGAGATCAGCTGCCGACCAGGCCGAATTCGGGGCTGGAGGCTTCCGCGTGCAGCTTCTTCGGGATGCGGCCGGCGAGGCGCGCCAGACGCCCGCCTTCCACCGCGTAGCGGAAGGCGCGGGCCATGCGCACCGGATCGTGGGCCTTGGACACCGCCGTATTGAGCAGTACCGCAGCACAGCCGAGCTCCATCGCCTGCGCGGCATCGGAGGCCGTACCGATGCCGGCATCCAGCACGACGGGCACCGGCGAGCGGGCGCAGATCAGCTCGATCATGTGCGGATTGGCAATGCCAAGGCCGGTGCCGATCATGGAACCGAGCGGCATCACGGTGGCGGCGCCGAGATCCGCCAGCTTCTGGCAGGTGACAGGATCGTCATTGCAATAGGGCAGCACCACGAAGCCCCGGTTCACCAGTTCCTCGGTGGCCTTCAGCAGCTCTTCCACGTTGGGATAGAGCAGCTCGCGGTCGCCGATCACCTCCAGCTTCACCCAGTCCGTCTCCAGCGCCTCGCGCGCCAGTTCGGCGGTGAGGATGGCGTCCTTGGCGGTCTGGCAGCCGGCGGTGTTGGGCAGGATATGCACGCGGCCGGTAAGAAGGTCCGCAAGGCTCTCCTCATAGCCCTCAAGGCTCATGCGGCGGATGGAGGCGGTGGCCATTTCCGAACCGGAGGCCTCCAGCGCATCGAGAAACATCTTCTGGTTGGGATAGCCCGCCGTGCCGAGGAACAGGCGCGAGGAAAAGGTACGGCCGGCGATCACCAGCGGATCGGCCAGCGTGCTCGGGACGGGAACGTTCACGTTCATGTCGGTCTCTTTCCGGCCGGCTGATCCGGCGCTCAAATTTCTGGCGGCAGCGTTTTAATCAGCCACCCTGCTTGGCGTGGATGATCTCCACAGCATCGCCCGAGGCGAGCACGGTGGCCTCCCAGGCGCGGCGGGAGACGACGGCGCCGTTCACGGCCACCGCAATGCCCTTGCGGGTGGCATCGAGCCCCACGGCGCCGAGGAGATCGGCCACCGTCTCCACCGCCATCTGCTCATCCTTGCCGTTCACGCGCAGTTGCTTCACGTCCTCGCCTCTCGCCTTATGTCTGTGCTTTCAGGTCCAACGCTGCCACGGACGTTTTCGTTCGTCACGCGGCCGGGTTCATTCCGCTGCCGCGCGCGGCAGGAAGCGCTCGGCCACGAAGGGCGCGATCACCGGGTCGGTCTCACCCTCGAGGATGAGGCGCGAGATCGCCTCCGCCGTCACCGGCAGCAGCAGGATGCCGTTGCGGTGATGGCCGGTGGCGAACACCAACCCCTCCACCTCGGCGCTGCGGCCGAGAATGGGCGCGTCGTCCCGGCTGCCGGGGCGGAAGCCGACCCATTGCTCGAGGATCGGCAGTTCCTCGATGGTGGGCAGCGCCCGCCAGGCATGGGTGAGCAGCGCCAGCTGCCCGCCGGCGGTGAGATCGGCATTGAAGCCGCGCTCCTCCACCGTCGCCCCGACGATGAGCCGCCCGTCCTTGCGCGGCACGAGATACGTGCCCGGCGCCCACACCACATGGCTCAGGATGGGCGCGGCCGGGTCCATGGCGAGCGCCAGCATCTGCCCCTTCACCGGCCGCACCGGCAGCGGTGTCGCGGGGGTGATGGCAACGCCGCGCGACCATGCGCCTGCGGCCAGAACCACGATATCCGCCGCGAAGCGCTCGCCCTTCGCGATGACGGCACGGGCGCGACCGTCCACGACCTCCACGCGCTCGACGGGCATGTCCTCATGCAGCGTCGCGCCGGCCTTCAGCGCCGCGACGCGCAAGGCGGCCGCCACCTTGCGATTGTCCACCTGATGGTCCTCGGGGCACCACACGGCGCCTGCGAGCTTGGTGGCGAGATGGGGCTCGCGCCGGCGCACCTCCGCTCCGTTCAGCCACTCCACCGGCAGGCCGAGGCCCTGCTGGAAGGTGATGAGGTGGCGGAGCTTGGCCGCATCGTCCGCATTGAGGGCGAGAACGATGGTGCCGTCCGTGCGCAGGTCCACCGCCATGCCGGAGGCGGCCTCCAGATCGGCGGCAAAGGAGGGCCACAGGCGCTGGCTCTCGCGATTGAGGGCCAGAAGCCCCTCCTCGCCGGGTTCCGCCTCGGCGCAGGCGGCAAGCATGCCGGCCGCCGCATGGCTGGCGCCAAGGCCCGTGCGGCCCTGCTCGAAGATCTCCACCGTGCAGCCGGCTTCCGCGAGCCGCCAGGCGATGGACAGGCCCATGACGCCGCCGCCGACGATGGCGACGCGCGGCCGCGCACCGGATGCGCGCGCGGAATGGGCGGACGAAGATGCGGAATCGTGATGCGACAAGCTCTCGCTCATCGGCTCCTCCCTACGCTGGCATGACCCAGACAGGTTCGATGGGTGTGATCTCAGCCGCGCGTGACGCGCGGCACCCCAGGCCGTCAAGTCATTATCGCCGCACGATGCTTCGGCGGCAAGGAAAACCATTGCGCCATCTCGGCGCGGGGGAGGCAGTGCCACGTTTCGCCCGCCGTCGCAATGCGGCGGGCCGACCGCAGGCGGCGTCGCCGCCTATTCGACGGCGGCGTTCAGGCGATCGCGCAATTCCGTGAGCTGGACGCGCAGGCTTTCCCGGTCCTCGGCGCACAGGCCGATGGCCTCGCCCATGGACTGGACGACCTCCTGCGCCTTGGCTTGCAAAGCCCGCCCCTCGGGCGTGAGCGTGATGTTCACCACCCGCTCGTCAGCCGCATTCCGGGCGCGGCGCACGAAGCCCGCGCCCTCCAGGCGCTTGAGCAGCGGCGTCAGCGTGCCGGAATCCAGATGCAGCTGCTCGCCCAGTTCCTTCACGCTCTGGCCGTCCTTGTTCCAGAGCAGCACCAGCAGCAGATACTGCGGATAGGTCACATCCAGCGCCTTCAGCAGCGGGCGGTAGGCGCGCGTGAAGGCGTGTTCGGCGGAATAGACGGCGAAGCACAGCAGGTCGTCGAGGCAGAAGGTGGACATGGCAAGGGCCGTCTCTGTGAACGGCTGTTTATATCACGCGACGCAATTGTGTTGCACACAATCATTTCATGGCAGGGGCCGCGATTCTGCATTGCTCCAAATTAGCTGGTGTGCAATTAATTTGGCATGCAGGGGCAGACGCCCCACCCAGACAGACGCGGCCGCGTGCCGTGGAGATTGCCCATGACGCCTCACCCGCAGATCCGGGATGGCCAGCGGCCTCCCTCCCCCGAACCTGAAGTCGAAAGCGCCGTGCCCCCGACGGACGCGGTGCCGGCCGGCTGCCTGTGCCGCGGCCGGGATGCCGGTGTGGATTGCCGCGCGCCCCACTCGACGTGCGACGACGTGCCGGTCATGTTCTTCTCCTGAGACATGACCTTGAGGGAGCGCCGCCGTGAAACTCTTCTGGTCGCCCAGAACCCGCGCCTTCCGCACACTCTGGCTGCTGGAGGAGACGGGCGCTCCCTATGAACTGGTCCGCGTGGACCTGAATGGCGGCGACGGCATCGATGATGCCGAGTTGCTCGCCGCCAATCCCATGGGCAAGGTGCCCGCGCTGGTGGATCGTGGCATCCCCATCGCCGAGAGCGGCGCCATCGCGCTCTACGTGGCCGACCGTTTTCCCGAGGCCGGCCTTTCCCCGCCGCTGGGCGATCCCGAGCGCGGCCCCTTCCTGCACTGGATGATCTTCGTCGCCTCCTGCGTGGAGCCGGCACTGGTGCAGAAGATGAAGGGTGTGGAACTGCCCACCAGCGCCGCCGGCTGGGGCAGCTTCGAGAAGGTTATGTCGGTGCTGGACGCCCGCCTCAGCACCCATCCCTTCCTGGTGGGCGAGCGGTTCACGGCCGCCGACACGCTGCTCGCCACGGACCTCGGCTATTTCATCCAGGTCTTCAAGATGCTGGAGCCGCGCCCCTCCTTCACCGCCTATCTCGCGCGCTGCGCCGAACGCCCGGCCTTCGTCCGCGCCCGCGCCATCGAGGCGGAATACGCCTGAGGACGCCTTGCGCCGCGTGCCGCCACGCGGGCAAATGTCCGGCATGTGGCTGCTCCGCTCCCTGCTTCCCATCGCCCCGTTCGTCCGCCGCCTGCGTCATGGCATGACGCTGGGCGTGCGGGCCATCGCCATCCGCGACGACCGCGTGCTTCTTGTGCGCCACACCTATACGCCCGGCTGGCATCTGCCCGGCGGCGGGGTGGACGTGGGCGAGACGGCGGAGGCGGCCGCCCGGCGCGAGTTGATGGAAGAGGCAAATGCCCGCGCCACCGGCCCGCTTCTGCTCCACGGGGTCTTCTTCAATCCCCGGGTGGGCGGGCGCGACCATGTGGTGTGCTTCCGCGTGAGCGATTTCGAGCAGGGGCCGCTCCCCGGCCCCACCTTCGAAATCGCCGAGGTCGGCACCTTTCCCCTCGGCGCCCTTCCGCCCGATACCACCGCCTCGACCCGGCGGCGGCTGGAGGAGCTTGCCAGCGGACGCGCGCCGGACGATTGTTGGTAGACAAACAAAATGGCATGATCCGGCATCCGCCGTGTCCGTATGATCCTTCGCGTGAAATTCGGGCTTGCAGCGTCGCGCGCGGCAGCGCATCACACACGGCATCGCGGTATAGAGCGGCAAGAAGGAGCGAGAGATGGGAGAACCTCAGAAGGCCGAGACGGCCACCAGCACGAAGGCGGCTTTCGACTGGGCCGATCCCTTCCGTTTCGAGGACCAGCTCACGGAAGAAGAGCGCCTTGTCCGCGACACCGCCCGTGACTATGCGCAGGAGAAGCTCCTGCCGCGCGTGACCAGCGCCTATCTCGACGAGCGCTTCGACCGCGAGATCATGAGCGAGATGGGCGAACTCGGCCTGCTCGGCGTGACCATTCCGGAGAATTACGGCGGCGCGGGCCTTGGCTATGTGTCCTACGGCTTGGCCGCCCGCGAGGTGGAGCGGGTCGATTCGGGCTATCGCTCGGCCATGAGCGTGCAGTCCTCGCTCGTCATGCACCCCATCTATGCCTATGGCGACGAGAGCCAGCGCAAGAAGTATCTGCCCAAGCTCGCCACCGGCGAATGGGTGGGCTGCTTCGGCCTCACCGAGCCGGACGCCGGCTCCGATCCGGCCGGCATGCGCACCCGCGCCGAGAAGATCGACGGCGGCTACCGCCTGACCGGCGCCAAGATGTGGATCACCAACTCCCCCATCGCCGACATCGCGGTGGTGTGGGCGAAGTCGGCGGCCCATGGCGATGCCATCCGCGGCTTCATCGTCGAGCGCGGCATGAAGGGCTTCTCCACCCCGAAGATCGAGAAGAAGCTCTCGCTGCGCGCCTCCATCACCGGCGAGATCGTGCTGGAAGGCGTCGAGATCCCGGAAGAGAACCTGCTGCCCAACGTCTCCGGCCTGAAGGGCCCGTTCGGCTGCCTCAACCGCGCCCGCTACGGTATCGGCTGGGGCGTGCTCGGCGCGGCGGAAGCCTGCCTCGAGGCCGCCCGCCAGTACACGCTGGACCGCAAGCAGTTCGGCCGCCCGCTGGCGCAGACCCAGCTGGTGCAGAAGAAGCTGGCCGACATGTCCACCGACATCGCCTTCGGCCTGCAGGCCTGCCTGCGCGCCGGCCGCCTGTTCGACGAGGGCCAGCTTGCGCCGGAGACCATCTCCTACATCAAGCGCAACAACTGCGGTAAGGCGCTCGACATCGCCCGCGTCGCCCGCGACATGCACGGCGGCAACGGCATCTCGGCGGAGTTCCACGTGATCCGTCACGCGGCCAACCTCGAGACGGTGAACACCTACGAGGGCACGCACGACATCCACGCGCTCATCATCGGCCGCGCCATCACCGGGCTCCAGGCTTTCTTCTGAGAAGGCTGTTCTCCTGAGAAGCCCCTTCTTCCGGGAAGGACTCTCAGAGGCGCCTGCGTCACCTGACAGACACCGCCCCGGCTTCCCCGAAGCCGGGGCTTTTTTGTGCGCCGAGGGACGGGCCCCCGGCGCGAGGGGCAGCCACCGTTGTCTCTCCCGCGCGGACGCCCTAGCGTCCGGATCCTCGTCCCGCCCGAAGGTCTTCATGCCGCCCAGAGACATCGCCATCGCCGGCTGCGGACCGGCCGGTCTTGCCGCCGCCCTCCTGCTCCACCGGGATGGCCACCGCGTCGTGCTCTACGAGCGCTTCAAGACGGCGCGACCGGTCGGCTCCGGCCTGATGATCCAGCCGACCGGCCGCGCCGTGCTGCGGGCGCTGGGGCTGGAGGCCACCATCGCGGCAGCCGGCGCCCCCATTGAGCGCCTGTTCGGCTTGAGCGAGCCGTCCGGCCGCGCCGTGCTCGACGTGCGCTATGACGCGCTGGGAGCGGACGCGCCGCGCGGCATCGGCATCCACCGGGCCGCCCTGTTCCACACGCTGCACGAGGCCGTGCGCGCAGAAGGCATTCCGGTCTTCACCGGGCGCCCCATCTCGTCCTCCACCCACACGGCGGACGGGCGGCGGCATCTGGTCTTCGCGGATGGCACGCACAGCGCACCCGTCGATCTCGTGGTGGATGCGCTCGGCACCTCCAGCCCGCTGGCGCCGCCCACCGGCCGGCCCTTGCCCTATGGCGCCCTGTGGGCGACCCTGGACTGGGTGGATGACGCTGGCTTCGACCCGGCAGCGCTGGAGCAGCGCTATGTGCGCGCGAGCCGCATGGTGGGCGTGCTGCCCATCGGCCGTACGGCACCTGTCGGGCCGCGCAAGCTGGCCTTCTTCTGGTCTCTTCGCGCCGACCATCTGGAGGCGTGGCGATCGGCCGGGCTCGCCCCCTGGAAGGCCGAGGCGCTGACGCTCTGGCCCCGCATCGCGCCACTGCTGGCGCAGATCGACGACCCGGCCAAGCTCACCTTCGCCCGTTATGCCCACCGCACTTTGCCGGTGCCGGCCGAACCCGGTCTGATCCACCTCGGCGACGCGTGGCACTCCACGAGCCCCCAACTGGGCCAGGGCGCCAACATGGCCCTGCTGGACGCCTATGCGCTCGCGCTCGCCTTGCGCCAGACCGACACCGTGGTCGCCGCCTGCACCCGCGCGGTGGCGCTGCGGCGCGCGCATGTGCGGCTCTATCAGGCCATGAGCACGCTCTTCACGCCGGTCTACCAGTCCGACGGAACCCTGCTGCCTCTGGCCCGCGACTGGATCGCCGGCCCGCTCGCGAAAATCTGGCCCTTGCCGCCGCTGCTCGCGACTATCGTCAGCGGTCTCGTGGGCGATCCACTGGGGCGGTTGGGGCTGAAGGGATAGGGCGCTCGGAAGGTGGCGCAGCTCTGGGCTAAAAGGCTCACGTCGGCGTCCATGTGCCCTCCTCGATGGCGCGCAACATGCGCTTTGCACTGAAGGCTTGCGAACAATAGCCAAGCGACGCAATTCCCTGCATCGCTTCCGTCGCCGCGGCCGAAAGCGTCAGGGTGGCAGTCGCAGCGTCCAGTCGAACCTGGATGTTCGGGTGCGCGAGCAAAGGCAGCAACGCACGGCGTTCGTCGCCCGGACGCCGCTGCAATTCCGCCCTTACATCGCGCAACTTCTTGTGCGCGCGATTATAAGCACCATTCTCCAACCAGTCGTCAGCCCTCTTCATCTCCAGCGATAGTTCGATAAAGAGCGCGACAAGATCCTCCGTTCTGAGCTTCGCGAGTTTGCTGAGCTTGGGCATGCAGTCTCACGTCGGTTTATAGGTTCCTCGCTCTAGTGCAGCGAGCATACGTCTCGCCGTGAACGGCTGGCTCGAGCTTCCGAGCGGAGCGATCCCGCGCAACGCCGCCTCTGCCTCCGGCGAGAGGGCAAGCGTGGCAAGCGCAGCATTGAGCCGGACCTGAATGTTCGGGTGCGCAAGCAACGGCAGCAAAGCATGGCGCCCATCGCCAGGTCGCTGTTTCAGCTCGCCCTCAATGTCACGCACTTTTTTTTCCGCCGCATTATAGGCGTTATCATCCATATTATCATCCGCCCGTTTCATCTCCATCGAACGGTCCACAAAATACAGAACTAAATCTTCGGTTTTATAATTCGTAAATTTGTTCATTTCTCCAAAATCTCCATATCTCTCAGAACTTGAATTCCAAAAGCCCGCTTCTCTTCGAAGCTTTTCCCACGCAGATAATCTCGCGGTGACATACCCAGTTCTCGATCATACCGGCTGTAATAACGGTTTATTTCCCAGTGCTTGAATGTAGATATCCGAACCTTGTTACTTGGCGCTTCAACATCCTCGCGCCGGATGCCCTTCTGGCCGACAGAACTCTGCTCGACAATGTGATGCACGTCGGTCCCCTGCCGGCCCTCCGCCACGTCCTTCTGCAATTCGTCGAGCGGCTTTGGCCCTTCAAAATAAGACGTGATGTAGCCGCCGTAGGAATCATACAACCAGAAGCCAGCGACGACACCGACGATGAGGAGCCCCGCCGTTACCGGATTGGCCATGGCAAGGGCCTCCAGCGCGGGAGCCACCCGAGCGACCCAGAGCGTGACCACGCGAGCAAGACGAATGGCGGGCCATCTCTTGAGGAGAGGCACGGGCGGGATAACGGGCGGCGGCTCCTCTAGCTGTGGGCCGCCGTTGGACGGCCAGATGGCGATGAACAGGCGGCCATTCCGCATCCCTTGATAGGGATTGTCGTCGGCATCACCCACATCCCGGAACGTGCCCGATGCGCCCGGGCGGACCCATCGGCCGCTATCCTCACCCATACCGGCAGGGTTGCGGGGCTGATTGGGATCATAGTCCTTCCGGCGCCACATCTGGCCGAGAAGCAGGCCCTTCGCCAGAAAGCTGGCCGCTGCCAGATCGCACCGCAGACGCAGCATTTCCAGCGCATCGTCCGTATACGCGCCCCTGCTCTCTTCGCGGGTCAGCCATGGGTATCCAGCAGCGGCCATTCCATCCCCCCTCGCCCTTCCGCGACCATCACGGATGAACAAGGTATATTTTCCTAGGATTAAATTCAAGATAAAAGTTGGATGGGCAGCCGGCCGACCCACCCCCTCTGGCATTCCGGCCCGGCGCGGGTAAGCTGGCCTTCCCACCCGAGGCACGGGGATTGCATCCCGCGATGCCGGAAGTTGCGTGGAGGCCCTCATGACCTATGTCCATCAAGTGGGAAGCCGGCGGTTCGCCTTTGCGGACCTGAAGGAGCTGATGGCCAAGGCGACGCCGCCCCGCTCCGGCGACATGCTGGCCGGCATCGCAGCCGCAACGGCGGAGGAGAACGTCGCCGCCAAGATGGCGTTGGCGGATGTGCCGCTGAAGACCTTCCTCTCTGAGGCGCTCGTGCCCTACGAGACCGACGAGGTGACCCGCCTCATCATCGACGGGCATGATGCGGCCGCCTTCGCCCCCGTCTCTGCCTTCACGGTGGGCGATTTCCGGGACTGGCTGCTCTCGGAAGCGGCGGACAGCGCCGCCCTCGCCCGCCTCGCCCCCGGTCTCACGCCCGAGATGGTGGCCGCCGTCTCCAAGCTGATGCGCAATCAGGATCTCATTCTGATAGCGAAGAAATGCCGGGTGGTGACGCGCTTCCGCAACACCATCGGCCTGCCCGGCACACTCGCCGTGCGTCTGCAGCCCAACCATCCCACGGATGACCCGGCCGGCATTTCCGCCGCCATGCTCGACGGCCTGCTCTATGGGTGCGGCGATGCGGTGATCGGCATCAATCCCGCCTCCGACAGCCTGCCGGTTCTCGACCGGCTCATCAAACTCACCGCCGAAGTGATCGAGCGCTTCGACATTCCCACCCAGAGCTGCATCCTCACCCACGTCACCTCGTCCATCGAGCTGATGAACCGGGGCGCGCCGGTGGATCTCGTCTTCCAGTCCATCGCCGGCACGGAGGGCGCCAACCGCTCCTTCGGCATCGACCTCGCGGTGCTGAAGGAAGGCACGGATGCCGCCCGCGCCCTGAAGCGCGGAACGGTGGGCCAGAACGCCATGTATTTCGAGACCGGGCAGGGCTCGGCCCTCTCCGCCAATGCCCATCACGACGTGGACCAGCAGACGCTGGAGGCCCGCGCCTATGGCGTCGCCCGCGTGTTCGAGCCGCTGCTGGTCAACACCGTGGTCGGCTTCATCGGGCCGGAATATCTCTATGACGGCAAGCAGATCATCCGCGCCGGGCTGGAGGACCATTTCTGCGGCAAGCTGCTCGGCGTGCCGCTGGGCGTGGACGTCTGCTACACCAATCATGCCGAGGCCGATCAGGACGACATGGACACGCTGCTCACCTTGCTGGCGGCGGCGGGCGTCACCTACATCATGGGCATTCCCGGCGCCGATGACGTGATGCTCAACTATCAGTCCACCTCCTTCCACGATGCGCTTTATGTGCGCGAGGTGTTCGGCGCCAGGCGCGCGCCCGAGTTCGAGGGGTGGCTGGAACGCATGGCCATCACCGGGCCGGACGGGCGCCTCCTGCCCGCCACCGGCAGCCATCCGCTGCTCGGCTTCGCCACGGAGCGCGCGGCATGAGCACCAAGCGCGATCCCTGGCTCGGCCTTGCCCGCCACACCCCCGCCCGCATCGCGCTCGGCCGCACCGGCGCCAGCCTGCCCACCGCCGAGGTGCTGAAGTTCGCGCTCGCCCATGCGCAGGCGCGCGATGCCGTGCACACGCCCTTCGATGCCGCCGCCACGGCAGAGGGCGTGCGGGCGCTCGGCTTCGAGACGCTGGACGTGACGAGCGCCGCGCCCGCCCGCGACATCTATCTGCGGCGGCCCGATCTCGGCCGCCGCCTCTCGGATGAGAGCCGCACGCGTCTCGCCGCACGCACGGACGCGCCGATCGATCTGGCGCTGGTCGTGGCGGACGGCTTGTCTTCGGCGGCGGTGCATGCGCAGGCGGTGCCCTTCCTCGCCGCGCTGAAGCCGTGGATCGCCTCCGAGGGCTGGCGCACCGGCCCGGTGGTGGTCGCTCGGGAAGCTCGGGTGGCGCTGGGGGACGAGGTGGGCGAGCTGCTGAAGGCGCGCGCGGTGGCGGTGCTGATCGGCGAGCGGCCCGGCCTCTCCTCGCCCGACAGCCTCGGCCTCTATCTCACGCTCAACCCGCAGGTGGGCTGCAACGATGCCCAGCGCAACTGCATTTCCAATGTGCGGGCAGAGGGGCTTTCGCATGAAGCCGCGGCCTTCAAGCTCGCCTGGCTGCTGAAGGAGGCGTTCCGGCGCAGCCTGACGGGCGTGGACCTGAAGGACGAGAGCGACGACTTTCTCGTGGACGGCCGTCCGCCCCTGCGCCTCGCCTGAACTGCGGTCCTAGAGCGAGACGCTGCCGCCTTCCAGCGGCGTCAGCAGGCTCTCCATCACGCGGTCGCGCCCGTCATTCTTGGCGCGATAGAGGGCGGCGTCGGCGCAGCGCACGAAATCACTGACGGTCGCACCGCTGGCCGGCGGGCCGGCGCAGATGCCGATGCTGGTGGTGATGGCGCGAAGGTCAGGATGGGTGGCCTGCCAGTCCTCCTGCGCGAGCGCTGCCCGGATGCGCCGCGCCACCGCCTGCGCGCCGGAAAGGCCGGTATCGGGCAGGAGGACCGCGAATTCCTCGCCGCCATGGCGCGCCGCCACGTCGCCGGAGCGCAGGAGCGCCCCACGGATCACGTGCGCCACCCGCCGCAGGCAGGCATCCCCCACCATGTGACCGTACTGATCATTGACTTGCTTGAAATGGTCCACGTCGATCAGAAGCAGGCCGATGAGCGTGCCGTCGCGCTGGCGGCGGCGCCATTCCTCATCGAAGACCTGGTCGAAGTGGCGGCGGTTGGCGAGACCCGTGAGGCTGTCGGTGGCGGCGATGGCGGAGAGGTCGCTCACCGCCTGCTTCAGCGGCGTGATGTCGGAATGGGTGAAGTAGCCGATGCCGCGGGCCGTGCGATGGGCGATCACCCGGCGCCAGCGGCCACCGGGCAGTTCCACCTCGAACGGTACACCGGCGAAGCGCATCCGCTCCAGCATGTTGAACTGGCGCGCCCGCTCCGGTGCACCGGCCCGCACCCAGCTCTCCTGCACCAGTTCATGGAGCGTGCAGCCGATCACCGAGCGCTCAGGGTCCACGTCATAGAGGATGCGGAACTCGCGGTTGGTGGCGATGATGCGGTCATGCTTGTCGAGCACCATCGCGCCATCTGCCAGATATTCGAGCAGATCGATGGGAAATTCCGTCCAGCCGGTGGGGTTCTCCACCTGCCCGATGTCGCGCCCCATTTCCTGCCAGACGCGGATGCGGTCGCCGTCCGGGAGCGGCAGGGAGCCCACGCGCAGGTATCGCCCCCGGTGCGTGAAGGTGAAAGGGCGTGTCTGCTGGCGATGGCGATCCACGCCCTCGTCAATATAGCGCTCGATGCTGTCGCGCTCTTCCTGCGGCAGACGTCCCAGGTAGAAGCGTTCAAGATTCGCGCGATAGGATTCCCCAGGGTGAACGCGTCCCGCATGCTCTGGAAAAAAATGCAGAAACGTCGCGTTCCACAAAAGGGTATGATCCTCTCGATCGAATACGCAGATGGCGACGTCGATGCTGTCAAGGAGCTCGGCGATGACGCTGTACAGGTCCTGTTTGTTCACGGCTGAGCTCACGCTGGCCAGGACGGCCGGAGGACGGACAAGATGAATATCTTACAACTGTATGGTGATGCCGTCATGACAGTTTCATGACAACACACGTTCCATCGGGCATGGAACTTGCCTGAGATCTTCTGCCTCCCCGCCAGGAGTGCCGTCGCCTCCGGCGCGCGGTGCTCTTTCATTGCGGCGGCCGGTACGAATGGAGACCTGCCATGAGCGACAGTAGCCTGTCCAAATCGTCATCCGGCATCAGCTACACCACGGTCGACACCGCCTATTTCGAGCAGCGCAAGCTGAAGCGCCACGCCCGTGTCTGGTCCCTCTGGGCGCTGGGCGTCGGGGCGGTCATTTCCGGCCATTTCTCCGGCTGGAACCTCGGCATCGCCTCCGGCGGCTGGGGCGGCATGTTCATCGCCGCCGTCATCATCGCCGTCATGTATCTCGGCCTCACCTTCTCCATCGCCGAAATGTCCGCGGCCCTGCCGCACACGGGCGCGGCCTATTCCTTCGCACGCACCACCATGGGGCCGTGGGGCGGCTTCGTCACCGGCCTGTGCGAGAATGTGGAATATGTCATCACGCCGGCGGTCGTAGTGTCCTTCATCGGCGCCTATATGGGCTCCATCTTCGGCACACCAACGTCATTCCAGCCGGTCTACTGGATTTTCGGCTACATCATCTTCGTCGGGCTGAACGTGGTGGGCGTCGAGCTCTCCTTCCGTGTCACGCTGGTGGTGACGCTGGCGGCGCTCGCCTGCCTCGTCGCCTTCTGGGTCTCGGCGCTGCCGGTGATGAACTTCTCCCGCTGGGCGCTCAACATGGGCGTGGGGGAGGACGGCACGGCGGTGGAGCTGCCAAACGGCGGCGGCCCCTTCCTGCCCTTCGGCATCGGCGGCGCGCTGGCGGCCATGCCGTTCGCCGTGTGGCTGTTCCTCGCCATCGAGCAACTGCCGCTGGCAGCGGAGGAATCCGTTGATCCCAAGACCGACATGCCGCGCGGCATCATCGCCGGCATGGCGACGCTCATCGTCTCGGCCTTCATGATCCTGTGGCTCAATTCCTCGGTGGCGAACGGCGCCTTCGGCCTCTCCACCTCCACCGAGCCGCTGCTGGACGGCTTCAAGGCCATCTATGGCACCGGCATCGCGCAGCTGCTGGCGCTGGTGGCGGTGATCGGCCTCATCGCCTCCTTCCACACCATCATCTATGCGCAGGGCCGGCAGATCTATTCGCTCTCCCGGGCCGGCTACTTCCCGCGCGGCCTGTCCGTCACCCACGGCTCGCGCAAGACCCCGCACGTGGCCATGGCGGCGGGCGCCGTGGTCGGCCTCGTCATCATGCTGGTGATCTGGTTCTCACTGGGGGCGGATGCGGGATCGGCGGCCATCGGCGGCACGCTGCTCAACATGGCGGTGTTCGGCGCCATGCTCTCCTATGTGATGCAGGCCGTGTCCTTCATCCGCATGCGCCGGAACATGCCCCATGTGGAACGGCCTTATACCAGCCCCTTCGGCATTCCGGGCGCGGTGGCCACCATCCTCATAGCGCTCGTGACCATCTACTTCCAGCTCTCCGATCCGACCTACCGCGCCGGCGTCATCGGCGTCGCCATCTGGTTCGCCATCGGCATCGCCTATTTCGCCCTGCACGGCCGGCACAAGCTGGTGCTCTCGCCGGAGGAGGAGTTCGCCCTCTCCGGCGGCACCTCGGAATACAAGAGCTATTGATTTTCAAAACAACTGCCTCGGCCCAGCCACCGCGCTGGGCCGAGCGCGCCGGCAGGGATCAGACAGGCACGCTCACACCGGCTCGACCGACACCACGCGGAAGGTATGGAACGCCTCTTCCTCCTTCAGCGAGACATATTCGCCGACGACGAACCGTTCGTCATTGAAGCGATAGCCGGCCTCGTCCTCGTCATCGCCGGTGATGTCATAGCGGAAGGCCCAGCTGCCGCCCGGCTTGCGCACGAGATGCCCCTTCTCGTCGGTCTCGTCGGGGCGAAAGCGCACCACCCGGCACGCGTCGCGATGGGCGGCCCATTGATCGTGGTCGATCTGGCCATTGGCATCGAGCGGCGCCACGAAGACATAGCCGAAATTGCGCGCGCCTTCCGGATGATCCTTCTCGCGTGCCAGTTCCAGCCGCACTTCCTTGAAACCATGGGGAAGCCCGGTCATGTCTCATCTCCCTTGCCGCGCGTCTCCCCGCCACTGCCGGGAACGGCACAGGCCCGTGAGCGCGCCTGCCTCTTAGATGGACAGCGGAGGCGGAACCGCAACTCGGTAAAATTACGCAGGCTTGCTTACTTCACGAATTCAATCGTCGGCAATGCAGTTGCCGGAAATACAGAATGCCAGTAAGCAACCGCTCGCGATTTTGGCTCACACTGTAACAAACGGCGAAATAAATTGATCCTCCGCAACCCGCGCCCGTCGGGATGTGTTAACCTCGCCGTCTCGCGTGAGGAGGATGGCCATGAGTGACGCTTTCGCTTTCACCAACCAGTGGCAGGACAACCTGCGCGCTTTCCAGCAGAACCTGCTGAAGCTTCATCCCGGTGCCGGCCCGCTCGCGTGGCCCATGTCGGCGGTGCAGAGCTTCTGGGTGGAAACCCCTCTCGAGGTCGCGACGCACCTGCAGAAATTCACGGCCGGCCAGGTTCAGGCGCAGCTCAACCTGTTCACCGACCTTTCCCGAGAGGACGGCCCGGCCAATCTGGCCTCGAAGGAACTCGCCTTCCTCCAGCAGTCCGCTATGGCGTGGAACACGGAATGGCTGGAGATCGCCAGCCTGATCCAGACCAAGCTGCTGTCTGCGGCGCAGAAGCCGGCCGAGCCCGGCGTCGAGCCCTATCCTCTCCAGCGCGCCGCCTGAGCGGGATGCACTGAGGGCAGCGCGAGTGCCGGGATCCGACATCCCGGCACCAATTTTCTGTTCGATTGTGCGCTTTTTTGCCGAAGGCAGCAAAAGCGCGAGTAACAACACCGCCCAGAGGCACCCAATATACCGTATTCAATAATAATGTTTCGCGCATTTTATGCGCCCATTATATTTGACGACATCCATGCGAGACGCGATGATCGGTGAATTAATATTCACGATAGGAATTGCTCATGCATTTTTTCAGCCGCATGGCCCTTTCGGGCTTGATAATTGCCGTTTCCATTCCGGCCGCGTCAGCAGACGTCGAACTGATCGGCGATATCGCGGTCTTTAAGGGCTATTGCGACGCTTCTGCCGCCGTGGCGCTGAAGCCCGATGATTTTTCCGCTTTCGTCGTAGCAAACGATGAAAAAAACCAGCTCTACGCCTATCCTATTGATCCTTCGGGCGGAAAAGGTGGAAAGTCTCCGCCCATCGCACCGGTCACCACAGACCCGCCTTTCACGCTCGCGAGGAGCGGCTCTGCCGATCTGGAAGGTGCGGCCAGACTTGGCGATATAGTGTTCTGGATCGCATCGCATGGTCGAAACAGCAAAGGTGAAGTCAGACCAGCCCGTCATCAGTTCTTCGCAACGAAATTTGAGCTGAATGGGCAAAACGGTCTCCGCATCTCCCAACTTGGAGAGAGTGTCAGCCTGCTGAAGTCTCTGGCTGCAATTTCCCCGGCCGTTGCTGCGGCGATTGGCAATGACGCGGGCGATCAAAATCTCGCTCCCGAACAGAACGGTCTCAACATTGAAGGCCTGTCCGCTGGCGAGGATGGCAAATCCCTGCTGATCGGGCTGCGCAACCCTAAGCTCGGAGGGAATGCCCTTCTTGTACGCCTGAAGAACCCGGAAGAGGTCGTGAAGGGCGCTGTTCCCCAATTTGAAACGCCTTACCAGGTAGACCTTGGTGGGCGGGGTATACGCAGCATCGAGTACATATCCGCCCGTGGCGAATTTCTCATTGTCGCGGGGCCCAGCGGCGACAAGGGAGATTTTGATCTTTACAGTTGGCAAGGTCCAGGCAAGGGCTCTCCCAGCCCCATCAGAGGCGCGTCGGCCATCTTCGCGAAAATCAGCCACTTCCACCCGGAAGCGCTTATCGCCGACGCCAAGGGCGAGAATATCCTTGTCATTAGCGACGATGGGGATCGCCCCTTCGTGAACGCTGCCAATCAGCCCACCGGCGCTTGCAAAGACCAGCCTGCCGACGTGCAGAACTTTCGAGCGATTCTCCTCAGTCGCCGATAGCCGGCAAATTTGATGCGGTGGGCATCAGCACATCGCATGGGGACTGAGGATGCCGATTTCGTCCGACGCCGCCCCAACGGACCGGTTCAGACGCGCAATGCGTGGCAGGTGGTGCGGACGGCGGGACTCGAACCCGCACGCCCAGAAGGCGAGGCATTTTAAGTGCCTTGCGTCTACCGATTTCGCCACGTCCGCACGCGCAGGCACCATAGAAGGGTTCCCGGCGCGAGAAAACGCCCCTCCGGCATCCGCGCCGGTGGAAACCCACACCCTTTGAGGGTTGGGCCGTCCCCTCAGCCGCCCGTCGGCAGCAGCCGCCCCGTGCGCGGCGCCCCGGCGCAGAGAATGGCGGCGATCATCAGCGCTCCGATGACGGTGACGTGCTCGGCGAACGTGTGGAAGTGATAGGTCGCTTCCGGCTCGGGCAGCGTCCAGAAGGGATGCGCGATCGGGATCGTCAGCGCCACGAACACCGCGAGCATGCCGCAGCCGAGCCAGGCGAAGCGGTTGACGATGATGAGCGCCGATCCCACCAGCAGGGTGACGATGACCAGCGGCGCCCAAACCTGCGGCGGATTGAGGCCGAAGTGCGCCATCTCCGCCAGCGTGCCCTGATAATCGACGATCTTGCCGATGCCCGCCCCCCAGAAGATGAAGGTGAAGACGACACGGGCAAAGATGAAGAAAGCGCGCGACGACAGGATCGCGCCGACGAAAGACGGCGTCATGTGCAGCTCCCCGGCCCGAGCGCACTGCACGCGACATAAAGCCACCGCAGCGCCGCTCTCCACGTGCGGCCCCGTTCAGCCATGCAGGCTGCGGTTGCCGTTTCACGTCAGCACATCTGCCATACAGGCTCCCGCAGGGGAAGCCTGCACGTGCGCGGGTCGGGAAGGAGAGACCGCTGTCCGCCCTCAGAGGGAGAGCGCGTCTTCCTTGGCGGGGGTGATGGCCACCGACTCGCCGCAGCCGCAGGCGGACGTCTGGTTCGGATTGTTGAACACGAACTGGGACGCCAGCTTGTCGGTCTTGAAGTCCATCTCCGTGCCCAGCAGGAACAGCACGGCCTTGGGATCGATGATGACCTTCACGCCCTTGTCCTCCACCACCTCGTCGGTAGGCAGGATCTCGGTGGCATAGTCCATGGTGTAGGACATGCCGGCGCAGCCGCCATTCTTCACGCCGACACGTACCGCCACCGGCGGCGGATCGGTGCGGGCCATGATCTGGCGCACGCGGGCAGCAGCGGCTTCCGTGATGCGCATGACAGCGGGACGGGGACGTGGGGCCATGAACTTCTCTCCGAACCACACCGGTTCAAGGCCGGCGGATACGCTTCTCATCTACCAAGATGGGCCTGCTCCGGGCGGGCGGCAAGGGACAAGGTGGCAGCTTCGGCTGGTGCCGGGCTGCTCCGCACCCAGGGGCGTCAGTAATTCGACCAGACGCCGGGGCTCACCAATTCCAGCAGATGGCCGTCCGGATCGCGCACATAGAGGCTGTGCCCGCCTTTCGGCCAGCGCGTCTCGCCCTCGATGGCGACGCCGTGATGGGCAAGGTGCGCCCGCCAGGGTTCAATGTCCGAAGCCGCAACCGAGAGCGCGAAATGCAGCCGCCCGGCGCCGTCGTGGGGCGGAATGGTTCCGCCGGGCAGATGGATGGTCTCCAGCGCCGTGCCGCGCTTGAACAGCAGCAGCACCGTGCGCTCCAGCGGATAAGCGCGGAAGCGCTCGTCCGCCAGCATGGGCGAGAGACCCAGCACGCCCTCGTAGAAGCCGGCCGCGCGGTCGAGATCCTCCACATAGAGGCCCGTCTCGACGACCGACCCCAGCGGCGGGGCGGTGCTCACCCCCTCACCAGAGGTTCAGAGTCGCGCGTGCCTCTTCGGACATGCGACCCTGGTCCCACGGGGGATCGAAGGTGATGTCCACCTTCACGTCCGCAATGCCGGGCACGGCGGCCACCGCACTCTCCACCATGCCGGGAAGCTCGGCGGCCGAGGGGCAGTTGGGCGTCGTCAGCGTCATCTCGACGGCCACGGTGCGGTCGTCGGCGATATCCACCTTGTAGATGAGGCCGAGCTCATAGATGTCGACCGGGATTTCCGGGTCGTAGACGGACTTGAGCGCGCCGACGATCTCATCGGTCAGGCGCGTCAGTTCCGCCTCCGGGATCCCGGAGGAAATCGCGGGCGCGTTGGGCGTATCGTTGGCCACAGTATCGGTCATGAGAACAAATCCTGCGCCTTGAGGAGGGCCGCCACGAGGCGGTCCACGTCACTGCGCGTATTGTAGAGCGCGAAGGATGCGCGGCACGTCGCTGTGGTGCCATATCGGGCCAAAAGCGGCTGAGCGCAATGGGTGCCCGCGCGGACGGCAACACCGTACCGGTCGATGACGGTCGCCACATCGTGGGGGTGGGCGCCCTTCATCTCGAAGGCGACGATGGCGCCCTTGTCCTTCGCGGTGCCGATGATGCGCAGGCTGTTCAGGGCGCCGAGCTGCTGGTGGGCATAGACCGAGAGGTCATGTTCATGGGCGGCAATCGCCTCCCGGCCGATGAGGTCCATATAGTCCAGCGCCGCGCCGAGGCCGATGGCCTGCACGATAGGCGGCGTGCCCGCCTCGAAGCGATGGGGCGGCTCGGCATAGGTGACGCGGCCTTCCTCCACCTCGCGGATCATCTCGCCGCCGCCCTCATAGGGCGGCATTTCGGCAAGCAGCGCCCGCTTGCCATAGAGCAGGCCGATGCCGGTGGGCCCATAGAGCTTGTGGCCGGTGACGGCATAGAAATCGACGTCTAGGTCGCGCACGTCCACGGGCAGGTGAACGGAGGCCTGGCAGCCGTCCACCACCACCTTGGCGCCTACCGCATGGGCGGCGCGGACGATCTCCTTGATGGGCGTCACCGTGCCGAGCACGTTGGACATGTGGGTGATGGCGACGATCTTGGTGCGCGGCGTCAGCAGCTGTTCGAACGCCTCGAAGTCGAACGACCCGTCCTCGCGCACCGGCGCCCACTTGATGACCGCGCCCTTGCGCTCGCGCAGGAAGTGCCAGGGCACGATGTTGGAGTGGTGCTCCATGATGGAGAGGATGATCTCATCCCCCTCCCCGATGGACTGCCCGAGCGAGTTCGCCACCAGATTGATGGAGCCGGTGCCGGAGCGGGTGAAGATGATCTCGTCCTGCGAAGCCGCATTGAGGAAGCGCCGGGCGCTCTCGCGGGCGCCCTCGAAGGCTTCCGTCATGGCGTTGGCGAGATAGTGCAGGCCGCGATGGACGTTGGAATATTCCGCCTCATAGGCGTGGCGCATGCGCTCCAGCACCTGCACCGGCTTCTGGGCGGAAGCCGCATTGTCCAGATAGGTGAGCGGGTGGCCGTGGACTTCGAGGGCGAGCGCGGGAAAGTCCGCACGCACCTTCTCCACGTCATAGGCGCCGTCCAACACGGCGGGATGGCCCTTGGTCATCGGCAATGTCCTTATCCGGAGCCGCCCCGCCGGGCTTGAGACCATCGAAGCGGGCCACTCCGCCTTAGCTCAGGAAATACGAACGCGGTACGTTCCAGATGGCAGCACCGCGCGGGATAACGCCTGCGGCGGCCGCGACACGAGCGCGCGTCGGTCTGCGCAGGACCATCCGGCCCGTTCCGCCGGCCGAAGGGAGCGCCACGGTCAGAGCCGTGGCGCCCGTGCGTCAGGCGCGTTTGGCGAGCCAGGTCTCGGCGCGGGCAATGATCAGCTCGCGCAGGGCATCGTTCTCCACGAACTCGATGGCCTCGCCCACGAAGGCCTGCACCAGCAGGGCCTCCGCCTGCTTCTGCGGAATGCCGCGGGCCTTGAGATAGAACAGCAGGTCCTCATCGAGATCGCCCGCCGTGGCGCCGTGGCCGCACTGCACGTCGTCGGCGAAGATCTCAAGCTCGGGCTTGTTGTCCATCTCGGCGGTCTCGCCCAACAGCAGGGCGCGGCTCATCATCCGGCCATCGGTCTTCTGGGCGTCGGGGCGCACCACGATCTTGCCCTGGAAGACGCCATGGCTCTCGTCCGCCAGCACCGTCTTGAAGAGCTCGCGGCTCTCGCAATGGGGCACCGCATGGTCGAGCAGCAGGGTCGTGTCCTGATGCTGCTTGCCCTTCAGCAGGTTCGCGCCACGCAGGCCGGCATGGGAATGCTGGCCGCCGAACCGGCCGTAGAGGCTGGTGCGGGAGGCCTTGGCGCCGCTGTTGAGGGTGAAGGTGTGCAGCTGCGCCTCGCGGCCGATCTCCACCATGATGGTGGACAGGTGAAGGGCGGCGTCGCCCTCCTCCTGCACGCGCACGAGGTCCACATGGGCGCCGTCGCCCACGACCAGTTCCAGCGCGGTGTTGGTCTGGTAGGCAACACCGTCGCGGCCCTGGAAGCTCTCCACCAGCGTCACCTCGGCGCCGTCCTCGACCACCACGACCACGCGGCCATAAGTGGCGGCGGCATCGTCGCCGGTGAAGACATTGGCGATGTGCAGCGGCGCGGCGATCTTCGCCCCCGCCGCCACGCGCACCAGCAGGCCCTCGCCGAGGAAGACGGTGTTGAGGGCGAGCGGCGCGTCATAGCGCTGAGGCTGGAGCGCCCCGATGCGCTCAGCGAGCGGGTCGTTGGACGCGATCGCGCTTTCGAGCGGCAGCGCCGCGATGCCGCTTTCCAGCGCCAGCAGGTCCGAGGCCGGGCGCGCCAGCGCGCCGTTCACGAACAGGATGCGCTTGGCGCCGGGCACGGTGAGCGCCTTGAAGGAGCCTTCCGCCTCGGCGGAGGCATCCAGCGGGCCGGCCAGCGGCACGGCATCGCGCAGGATCGCCTTGAGGTCGGTGTACTTCCATTCCTCCACCCGGCGGGTGGGGAGACCACCCTCGGTGAAGGCGGTGGCGGCGGCGCGGCGCAGCTCTCCGATCCGGCCCGCGACGGGCTGGCTCTGAAGGCGCTGCTCCACGGCGGCGGCGAGCGCCTGCTCGGCGGCCGTGCGCAGGGGGGTGACGACGTTCATGGCCGTGTTCCTCACGCCGCGTCCTGGCCGTAGGCCGCATAGCCCGAGGCTTCGAGCTCCAGCGCAAGTTCCTTGCCGCCGGAGCGCACGATGCGGCCCTTGTGCATCACATGCACGAAGTCCGGCACGATGTGGTCCAGAAGACGCTGATAGTGGGTGATGACCACCATGGCGCGATCCTTCGAGCGCAGAGCGTTGACGCCCTCGGAGACGATCTTGAGAGCGTCGATGTCGAGGCCGGAATCGGTCTCGTCGAGGATCGCCACCTTCGGCTCCAGCAGGGCCATCTGGAGGATCTCGTTCCGCTTCTTCTCGCCGCCCGAGAAGCCGACGTTCACGCCCCGGCGCAGCATCTCCTGCGAGATGCCGAGGAAGCCGGCCTTCTCCTTCACGATGCGCAGGAAGTCCGGCGTGGACAGCTCGTCCTCGCCGCGCGCCTTGCGCTGGGCATTCAGGGCCGTGCGCAGGAAGGTCATGGTGGCGACGCCCGGCACTTCCACCGGATACTGGAAGGCGAGGAACAGGCCGGCGGCGGCGCGCTCGTCGGCGCCGAGTTCCAGCAGATCGACGCCGTCGAGCACGGCGGAGCCCTCCGTCACCTCATAATCCGGCTTGCCGGAGAGGACATAGGAGAGCGTAGACTTGCCGGAGCCGTTCGGCCCCATGATGGCGTGGACTTCGCCCGCATTCACCTTGAGGTCGAGACCCTTGAGGATCTCCTTCTCATTGATGGACGCGTGCAGGTTGTTGATCTCGAGCAAAGCCATTGGCGTGTTCCATTGTTTAGGTTGCGGTGGGGCGGTGCGCGGCCTTGTGTCCCAGCGCGCACCTGCCGTCCCGTCCGGATGTCGGTCCCCGCCCTGCGGCGGCGGGGCATGAGGTCAATCAGCCCACCGAGCCTTCGAGGCTCACGGAGATCAGCTTCTGGGCCTCGACGGCGAACTCCATGGGCAGCTGCTGGAGCACGTCCTTCACGAAGCCGTTGACGATGAGCGCCACCGCCTCCTCCTGCGAGAGGCCGCGCTGCATGCAATAGAATAGCTGGTCCTCGGAGATCTTGGAGGTGGTCGCCTCGTGCTCGAACACGGCGGAGGCGTTCTTGGCCTCGATGTAAGGCACGGTGTGCGCGCCGCACTTGTCGCCGATGAGGAGCGAATCGCAATTGGTGAAGTTGCGCGCGCCGGTGGCCCGGCGGTGCGCGGTCACCTGACCGCGATAGGTGTTCTCCGAGCGGCCGGCAGCGATGCCCTTGGAGATGATCCGGCTCGACGTGTTCTTGCCGAGGTGGATCATCTTGGTGCCGCTGTCCACCTGCTGGAAGCCGTTGGAAATGGCGATGGAGTAGAACTCGCCCTGGCTGTTGTCGCCGCGCAGGATGCAGCTCGGATACTTCCAGGTGATGGCGGAGCCCGTCTCCACCTGCGTCCAGCTGATCTTGGAATTGTCACCGCGGCAGTCGCCACGCTTGGTGACGAAATTGTAGATGCCGCCCTTGCCGTCCTTGTCGCCGGGATACCAGTTCTGGACGGTGGAATACTTGATCTCGGCATCCTTGAGGGCGACGAGCTCGACCACCGCCGCGTGCAGCTGGTTCTCGTCGCGCTGCGGAGCGGTGCAGCCTTCGAGATAGCTCACATAGGCGCCTTCATCGGCGATGATGAGGGTGCGCTCGAACTGGCCCGTATTCCGCTCATTGATGCGGAAGTAGGTGGACAGCTCCATGGGGCAGCGCACGCCCTTCGGCACATAGACGAAGGAGCCGTCCGAGAAGACCGCCGTGTTCAGCGTCGCATAGAAATTGTCCGACACCGGCACGACGGAGCCGAGATACTGCTTCACCAGATCGGGATGCTCGCGGATGGCTTCCGAGATGGAGCAGAAGATCACGCCTGCCTTGGCGAGCTCGGCCTTGAAGGTGGTGGCCACCGACACGCTGTCGAACACCGCATCCACCGCGATGGGACGCGAACCGCTCTCGATGCCGAGCAGCGCCTCGCGCTCACGCAGCGGGATGCCGAGCTTGTCATAGGTGGCGAGGATTTCCGGATCGATCTCGTCCAGCGACTTCGGCTTCGCCTTGGGCTGGGCGTAGTAATAATAGTCCTGGAAATCGATCTTGGGGTAGCTGACGCGGGCCCAGGTGGGCTCCTCCATGGTCAGCCAGCGGCGGAAGGCGTCGAGGCGCCACTCCAGCATCCACTCGGGCTCGTTCTTCTTGGCCGAGATGTAGCGGACGGTGTCCTCGTTCAGGCCCTTCGGGGCCTTCTCGCTCTCGATATCGGTAACGAACCCGTACTTGTACTGATCGACGTCGATCGACCGGACGCGTTCGACCGTCTCCTGGACTGCTGGCATCTTCCGTCTCCTCTCCCGCGCGGGGTCAAGGCCCGCGGGTCAAGTTCCTCACGCCGCCCTCAGGGAGCGGCTTCTCACCTGCGGAACGACACGGCGCAAGGCCGCAATCGCCCGTTCCACATCCTGTTCGGTGCTCGACCAGCCCAGCGACAGGCGGATCGCTCCGCCGGCGCGCACGGCATCGAACCCCATGGCCGACAACACATGCGAGGACCCCACCTTCCCCGAGGAACAGGCCGAGCCGGCACTGACCGCTATGTGGGAAAGATCGAGGGCGATCACCAGTGTTTCCGCCTTCAAACCGCCGAAGGCGATGCAACTCGTGTTCGGCACGCGCGCTGCGGCGCCGCCGACAACCTCCGTTTCCGGAAGGGCGGCGACAATCTCCTGTTCCAGCAGGTCGCGCAAGTGCGCGAGGCGCATGGCTTCCTGCGGCTGCGCGAGACGCGCCGCCTCCGCCGCCGCGCCGAAGCCCGCGACCGCCGGCACGTTCTCCGTCCCGCCGCGGCGGCCCCGCTCCTGCCCGCCGCCCCGCAGCAGCGGCACCAGCGGCCGGGTATCCTCGCTCGCCGCCACCAGCGCGCCAGCGCCCTGCGGCCCGCCGAGCTTGTGGGCGGAGAGCGAGAGGAGATCAAGGCCCAGCGCCGTCATGTCAAGCGGCAGGCGGCCAGCCGCCTGCACGGCGTCGCAATGCATCAACCCGCCGTGAACCTTGGCGAGTTCCGCCGCTTCGGCCACGGGCTGGATGACGCCGGTCTCGTTGTTGGCGGCCATCAGGCTCACCAGTGCCCGCCGGCCGGCCGCCGCATGGGCGGCGAGGCGGTCGGAAAGCGCATCGAGTTCCAGCCGCCCGGCCTCATCCACCGGCAGCAGCTCGACGGCCGCGTCTGCAAAGCGATGGCCCCGCAACACGGCCGGATGCTCGACGGCGCTCGTCAACAGCACGTCGCACGTCATCGGGCGGCCTGCGATCTCCCAGGACGGATGCAGCGCCAGCGCATTGGCCTCGGTAGCACCTGAGGTGAACATGACACCGCGCGCCGGGGCGCCGCACAGGGCCGCTACCCGCGTCCGCGCAACCTCCATGCGCCCGCGGGCCGCGCGCCCGTCCGCATGAACGGAAGAGGGGTTGCCGCCCTCGTCGAGGGCCGCTATCAGCGCGGCCCGCGCTTCCGGCCGGAGCGGGGATGTGGCATTGTGGTCGAGATGGACGCGCGCCTCCGCCATCACCGCGCTCCCGCGCGTGTGAAGCCGAAAGGCTTGCAATTGCGCCTTCTTTCGTCCATATGATCCAACTTCACCCGTCTCTGTCGTGCAGCGCGTCCCCGCGCAGTCAGCAGGGATACATTAGAATTATTCTAAATAGATAGGGCGGCGTCCGGGCCAAGTCAAGACATCCTCTAGCCAAGACCTGTCGGTTCAACAGGTTGCGTCGTGAAGATGTGCTCCGAAGGGCGTCCGCTTCTGGACCACCGGTCCGGGAGACGCTCCCTTGACTTCACGGTCGCGCCCCAAGAGGTCGCGCACGTCCATGCCCGAAGTCATCTTCACTGGCGAAAAAGGGCGGCTCGAGGGTCGCTACCAGCCCGCAAAGACCCGCAACGCGCCGATTGCCATCATCCTTCATCCGCACCCCCAGTTCGGGGGCACGATGAACAATCCGGTCGTCTATAACCTCTACTACCAGTTCGTGAACCGCGGCTTCTCCGTGCTGCGCTTCAACTTCCGGGGCGTCGGCCGCAGCCAGGGCTCGTTCGACCACGGCACCGGCGAACTGGCGGATGCCGCCGCCGCGCTCGACTGGGCGCAGTCGGTGAACCCGGACGCGCGCGCCTGCTGGATCGCCGGCGTCTCCTTCGGCGCCTGGATCGGCATGCAGCTTCTGATGCGCCGTCCGGAGGTGGAGGGCTTCATCTCCATCGCCGCCCCGGCCAGCCTCTACGACTTCTCCTTCCTCGCGCCCTGCCCCTCCTCGGGGCTGTTCGTCCATGGCGACAAGGATGCGGTGGTGCCCACCACCGCCGTGGCGACGCTGGTGGAGAAGCTGAAGACGCAGAAGGGCATCGTGATCGAACAGCAGATCATCCCCGGCGCGAACCACTTCTTCGACGGCAAGACCGAGGAACTGATGGGCGTGGTCGGCACCTATCTCGACAAGCGCCTGCCCGGCACCCGTAAGGACAGCGCCGCCTGAGGCTTCCGGCTTCGATCCATTAACGGAACGCCGCGTCCCTCCGGGGGCGCGGCGTTTCGCGTTTCAGGGACGGGGCTGGAACAGCACGCCGCCCGTCAGGGGCTCCGGCGCGCCGGTCGTGGTGGGGAAGGTCAGCGCCAGCCCTTTCAGCGACCGTACGGCGAGGAAGCCGAAGGCATGCGCTTCCAGCGCGTCCGCCGACCAGCCCACCTGTTCCGCCACCAGCACCGGCACACCGAGGCGCTCCGCCAGCATGGCCCGCAGCGTGCTGTTGCGCGCCCCACCGCCGGCGACGATCCAGCTTTTCGGGGCCTGAGGCAGAAGGGGAACCACCGCAGCGATACTCGCCGCGGTCAGCGCGGTCAGCGTTGCCGCTCCATCTTCCGTGGTCGCGCCGGCCAGATGCAGGCCCTCGGTCACGAAGGCGCGGAACTCATTGCGGTCGAGGGATTTCGGGGGCGGCGCGGCGAAGAAGGGATGGGCCAGCACCTCGGCCACCGCCGCTTCGTCCACCTGGCCGCGCGCGGCAGAAGCGCCATCGTCGTCATAGGGCCGGCCGGTGCGCTCGGCCATGAAATCGTCGAGCAGCGCATTGCCGGGGCCGGTGTCGCAGGCGATGGGGTCGGCCCCAGCCTCCAGCACCGTCACATTGGCCACCCCGCCGATGTTCAACACGGCCACCGGCTGCGGCAGGTCGAGCCCGCGCACCAGCGCCTGATGAAAGACCGGCACCAGCGGCGCCCCCTGCCCGCCCGCCGCCACATCGGCAGCGCGGAGGTCCGCAACCACGGGAATGCGCAGATCGTCAGCCAGCGCCTGCCCGAGCCCGATCTGCACCGTAAGAGCGGCATCGGGCCGGTGCAGCACGGTCTGGCCATGGAAGCCCACCACGTCGATGTCAGCGGGTGTGAGGCGCAGGCTGTCCAGCAGCGCCCGCACGGCCGCACCATGGAGGGTGGTGATGCGCCGTTCGGCTTCCGCGAGGCGCCCGGGCCGGTCGGTGCGGGCGTTCACACCCCGCGCATCCGCCATGGCACCCTCAAGGAGCGCGCGGGTCTCGGCGCCATAGGGGATGGTGAGGGCCGATCCCAGCCAGGCGACGGTCTCGCCATCGGTCTCGATGAGGGCGGCGTCGATGCCGTCCATGGAGGTGCCACTCATCAATCCGATCGCCCGCATTGTCCCCCGCATGGCACCCTTCCCGCTCCGCCCGGTGCATTCCCGGCGAAGACCTGTTACATCACCGCTCCTTTCCGTCATCCGAACAGATCGACATGACCACCCTTCGCTCCGATTTCCTGCGCACGCTCCAAGAGCGCGGCTACATCCACCAGTGCTCGGATCTCGAGCGCCTCGACGCCAAGGCGAGCGAAGGGCCGATCACCGCTTATATCGGCTTCGATGCTACGGCCTCCTCGCTGCATGCCGGGCATCTGCTCTCCATCATGATGCTGCGCACGCTCCAGCGCACCGGGCACCGGCCCATCGCGCTCATGGGCGGCGGTACAACGAAGATCGGCGACCCGTCCGGCAAGGACGAGGCGCGCAAGATGCTCACCGATGCGCAGATCAACGAGAACATCGCCTCCATCCGCAAGGTGTTCGCCCGCTTCCTCGATTTCGATGGCGGCGCGATCATGGAGAACAATGCGAACTGGCTGGATGAGCTGAAGTACATCCCCCTGCTGCGCGAGGTGGGGCCGCACTTCACCATCAACCGCATGCTGACGTTCGATTCGGTGAAGCTGCGGCTGGAGCGCGAACAGCCCCTCACCTTCCTCGAATTCAACTACATGATCCTGCAGGCCTATGACTTCGTGGAGCTGAACAAGCGCCACGGCTGCACCCTGCAGATGGGCGGCTCCGACCAGTGGGGCAACATCGTCAACGGCATGGAGCTGGGCCGCCGCATGCACGGCGCCGAGTTGTTCGCGCTGACCACCCCGCTGCTGACCACCTCCTCCGGCGCCAAGATGGGCAAGACGGCGGGCGGTGCGGTGTGGCTCGATGCGGCGCTGCTGTCGCCTTACGAATACTGGCAGTACTGGCGCAATACCGGCGATGCGGACGTGGAGCGCTTCCTGAAGCTCTTCACCGAGCTGCCGCTGGACGAGATCGCCCGTCTCGCAGCCCTCGGGGGCCAGGAGATCAATCACGCCAAGGACGTGCTCGCCACCGAGGCGACCGCCCTGCTGCACGGCCGCGCCGCTGCGGAGGAGGCCAAGGCCACGGCCCGCGCCACCTTCGAGGAAGGGGCCCTCTCCACCAACCTGCCCACCATCGAGATCCCGGCGGCGGAGCTGAAGGCGGGTCTTGCCGCCAACAGCGCCTTCGTGACCGCCGGTCTCGTGCCCTCCACCAGCGAGGCGCGCCGCCAGATCAAGTCCGGCGGCCTCAAGGTGAATGACGCCACCGTCACCGACGAGAAGCTGGTGCTGGGCGAGCGTGACCTCACCGCCGAGGGCGTGATCAAGCTCTCCATGGGCAAGAAGAAGCACGTCCTCGTCCGCCCCGTGTGAGCGGACAGACGACGTTCAAAATAGGAGCGGCGGGCCATCGGCCCGCCGTTCGCGTTTCAGGAGCAGGACCGGTCGCCCCGCTCACTTTGCGGGCGTGAGCTGCTCCGTGCTGATCTTGCTGTCGCCCTTGAAGGCCCAGATGCCCTTGTAGCTGCCGTCGTCCTGCGCCACGTAGAGCGCGACGCCGGTGGAACCGTTGCCGGTGAAGGTCACGGCGATGAGGTCGTCGTCGCCGATGCCGTAGCCATCGAACTTGTCACCGTCGATCACCGAGACCACGCGGAAGGAATCCTTGCCCGTCTTGGTGATGGTCGCGGTGCCCTTGTAGGACGACTTGTCCTCGGAATTGTTGCCCTGCACGGCATATTTGCCCGGCCCCTTGGCGAGCGCCGGAGAAACCGCACCGACGAGCACAAGCGCCATGGAGGCGATGACAAGAGAACGCATCTGGAACTTCTCCCTAAACTTCCGCAACGGGAGATTTAGCAGAGCCGATCCTTCAGCGTCCATCGTTACTATAATAAGGGATACGAACATCCCGGCCCGCTCTACGGGGCCGGCGCGGTCTCCGTGGAGCTTCGGAACTCGAACATCTTGCGCAGGAAGCCCGGCGCCACGGCGGAGAGCGGATTGATGCGCAGGGCCGGCGCGGCCATGGGACCGGCCACCTCGAATGTCACGCCCACGAGGCCCTCGTTCGGCCCGCCGCCGAGGATATTGCCGAGGATGGGCAGCTTGCTGAACAGGTTGTTGAGCCCATACGCCGGCACGTAGGTGCCACGCATGTTGATGCGCTCGGCGGCGAAATCGATGGTGCCGTCGAAGGTGGCGCCCGCCACCGGTCCCCAGATGGCGCCGTCGCGGAAGGAAATCTTGCCGGTGGTGCGGGTGAACTGCGCCTGCGCCTTCTCGAACACGGCGGTGCCCTGCTCCACACGGCCCGAGCTGTCGCGGGCCGCCTGGCTCAGGCTGTCGAGGCCCGGCTCGCCGCGTACCACGAAGTCGCGCACGTTGATGACGCCGTTCTGGGGGGCGTTGTCGCCGCGCGGGGGATCGACGATCACCCACATCGTGCCGCCCTGGATCTTCTTGTAGATGTCGAGGAAGCGCAGCACGGCGCCCGCATCCGACGTGCTCACATAGAGCGCGCGCCGGGGGGTGTCGCCCCAGTTGCGGATCTCGCCCGCCAGGGTGCCCTCGCGCCCGGCCTTGGCGGTGAGCGCGAACGAGCGCAGCTCGCTGGAGCGCCGCCCCATGGCGAGGTCCACCTGCCGCAGCACCTCGCCATTGTTGCCGGTCACGGCGCCGATCTTGGCCTCCACGTCCACGTCCGGCGTCTTCTGGGTGTTCTTGGCACCGGAGGGCGTGCTCACGAGGCTCTTGAGGATGCCGCGTGCATCCATCACCTCGCCGGAGATGCGGATCTTGAGCACGTCGCCCGAGCGGTCCGCCTTCAGGCTCGCCTTGTCGCCGTCGCTCAACTGGAAGCTGGGGAAGTTCGCCGAGAGGATCTGGTTATCGTCGGAAAATTCGATCGAGCCCCGGATGTAGGTGCCCGAGCCCTCAAGGGTCAGGTCGTCGATCTTCAGGCTCTTGCCGGCGTCGTTGGAATTGAACTTCGCCTTCAGCGGATCGCCCGCCGGCTTGCTGAGGCCCGGCACCAGATCGAGGATGCGGGCCGCCGTCATGTCGAGTTCGATGGCGGCCTTGGTCTGGGTGTTGTTGGTTGTGCCCACCAGCTTCACCGCGATGGGGCCGGTGACGGCGGGAATGTCGAGGCCGAGCTTCTGGCGTGAGCCGTCGTCCAGCGTCGCGTTCACGCGCACGTCCGAATCGGCCTTGTCCTTGCGCTTGTTGTAATCGAACGTCACCAGCGCGCCCGCGATCTTGCCGTCGCCCCGCAACTGGACACCCGCGGGCGAGGCGAAGACGTCCACGCTCGCCCCTTCCAGGCGCTGGTTCTGGAAAATCTTGTCGACGCCAAAATCGGTGAGCTTGGCTTCCAGCGAATAGTCCACGTCGCCCGGCTGCGGCACCTTGCGGAACAGGATCTTCACCTGCAGCAGCGCCGACACCTTGCCGCGCGTGGTGGAGGGATCGAAAGCCTGCCCCTCGGAGCCCTTGATGGGGTCCATGCCGAGAATTTCGATGGCCGCATCCGCAGGGCCGTCGAACTTCACCTTCACGAGGCCGCTGGGCTCGCGCGGGAAATAATCGGGCATGTAATAGACGCCCTCGGACAGGGCGAGGCGCCGGTTCTGCGGCGTCACCACCGTGCCCTCGGGAATGTTCACCCGCACCGTGCGGCCGGTCACCACGATATTGAGCTTGGCGTTGGAGACCGGCGGCAGGCCCTTCACGGGGCGCAGCGTCACGGCGCTGGCGTTCATTTCAAGGCGCACCGCATCGTCCGGCAGCGGCACCGATTTCTGGCCGATGAGGTCGAGCGCCATCTTCACGGTGACGGTCGTGCCCTCGACCATACCGGCCGGGACATTCTCGATGACGAAGGTCCGCGCCGGGGGCGCGAGCGTGACCGGCCAGAAGCGCTTGACGGTGGAGGCCGGCATGCGCGAGCCCGTCGCCTTCATCTGGATGTAGGGCACGTCCACGCCGAAATCGAACAGGCCGGTGAAGCTGAGGCTGCCCACGGCGCTCGTCAGTTCGCCCTGATCGATGAGCAGCTTCCGGTCGGGCGGCGTAAAGCGGCCGGCGATGGTGACGCCGGTGAAGACGAGCGCGGGGTCCGGCATCTCGGGGCCCGCCAGCACCACGCCCACCTGAGAGATGGCATAGGGCCAGGGCTGGGCCGCCAGCGCCGGAACGGCGATGAGGCCCTTGAGCGCGATCCGGTTCTGGTTCTTCACCGCCATCAGAGGCTCGACGACGATGACGCGCTTTGCCGGATCGAGGGTGAGACGGGCTTCCGCCCGGTCGATGACGAAGCGCTCTTCCGGCTCCTCGCCGTTGCCGATCTCGCCCGCGCCCAGCACCACGTTGGCCTCGGCGGCCAGCACCCGGCCGTCGGTGGCAATCCGGGCCCGCAGGGAGGCGCCGAGCGGCGTGTCCATGTAGAAGCGCTTCAGGTCCTGGCTGAAGGCCTGCACCAGATCCTGTGTCGAGACGTCCTTCAGCTCGAAATCGATCTGCCGCTCGCCGTTGCGCGCCGGCGCGATGGTGGCGACCAGCGTGGCGAGCCCGTGCGGCTGCTGCGAGGTGAAGGTGAAGGTCGCCCCGCCCTCCGCCGTGCGGCCGAGGCGGATGCTCATGTTGTCGAAGGTGATCTGCCGCCCGGTGGCCTCGTTCTGCACCACGAGGCTGCCGTTCTTGAGGCCAATGTCCGAGAGGGCACCGCCATCGAAGCCGTTGCTCTCCAGCGCATTGAGGCCCTGCGCCAGCGCACGCAGAACGAGGGGATCGCCGCCGAGATCGGCGGCCTGCGGCGCGGGAACAGAACCGGGGACGGCACCCGGCGCGGCTGGGACCTGCGATGGCTGCGCCTGCGGGACGACGGGCGGCGCGTTGCCGCCGGGCTCCACCGGTGCGGCACCCGCGGAAATGGGACGCGCGCCCTTGCCGGCGGCCACCGCCAGTTCACCCTTCGCGCCGATGCGCAGGGTCATTTCCGCACCGATGAGATCGAAGCGGCGGGCCTTCAGCGAGAGAGTGAGCAGGCTGCCATCAAGCTCGACCTCGGCGCTGGGGGCACTCGCCACCACGGTGCCGTCGGGCTCGGTGACGGAGATGTCGCGGGCGATCACCAGCGTGGCGCCGCCGCTCATGGTCTCCACCGCCGTCGAGCCGATTCGCACCTTGTACTTGCCGTCGAGCCGCTCCTCGATGGCGCGCTCGATATAGGGAGTCGCGAGGTTGGCGGTGACGACCCCCTGAGCGATCAGGAAATAGAGCACGAGCGCGGCAAGGCCGGCGATGCCGATGAGACCCAGAAAGAGGCCGGTCGCAATGCGGGCCGGACGCGAACGCGGAATCAGCGCACCCGCGAGGCCATGCAGGCGCGACCGGCGCGGCATTCGGACTGCCGGCTTCAACTGCCCCCGGTCTTCGCTCATGCCTTCCGCATCCTCCGGCAGCACCCTGGCACGCCCCCGTGCCCCGTGTCGGACCGCAGGCAGAATGACCAATCCGGTCCTCGAAGCAAGGACATGTCCCCACAAAGGGACAGGCGCGCACGCTTCGCGCCCGCGTCCGCATCGCACTGTGTCCGGCGCCGCACAGCCGGGCTCACGGTTTGCCGATCCGATCCGCAGGTCTCATCGTATGCGCCTCTATGACGTGGTCACGTCGAAAGGAAGGCAGATGTCACAGATCCCCGCCATCGGCACCCCGGCTCCGGCCTTCACCCTGCCCCGCGACGGGGGCGGCGAGGTCTCGCTGAAGGACTTCGCCGGGCGCAAGCTGGTGCTCTATTTCTACCCGAAGGCCGACACGCCCGGCTGCACCAAGGAAGCCATCGCCTTCAACGGCCTGCGCGCCGAATTCGCCGCCGCCGACACCGCCATCCTCGGCGTCTCCGCCGATGCGGTGAAGGCCCAGGACAAGTTCAAGACCAAATACACGCTGGAGTTTCCCCTCGGCTCGGACGAAACCCACGCGATGCTGGAGGCCTATGGCGTGTGGGCCGAGAAGAGCATGTACGGCAAGACCTACATGGGCGTGTCGCGGGCGACGCTGCTCATCGGCCGCGACGGCAAGGTGGCGCAGGTCTGGCCGAAGGTGAAGGTGGACGGCCACGCCGAGGACGTGCTGAAGGCCGCGCAGGCGCTGGACTGAGCTTGCATGAACAGCGTCGCCGCATCACCCTACCGCCGTGCGCAGAGGGGGGAATGCGGCGATGCAGCTCTGGCAGTACGTGATCACGACGGACGCGGGCAAGGCGCCCAACTATGACGCTCCCGCAGCGACGCTCGCCATTTGCAAGCCGCAGATTCGCAAGCGCGCGGAGATCGGTGATCTGGTCGTTGCCTATGCCGGATCTGGGCTTCGCAGGAACCCGCACGCCGTCGTCTGGGGCGGCATCGTCAGCGGAAAAATGACATTCAGCGAATACTGGGATGCGCCGGACTTCCAGGGCAAGAAGCCCGGAGCCTGCTGCCATCCGGACAACATATATCGGCCGGTTGGGAACTCCTTCGTTCAGGTCCAAAACTGTAGTCACGACCCGTCTCAAAAGGCGCGAGATCTCAGTTGCTTGAACGTTCTTGTTTTCGAGCGTTTCTGGCGCATTGGACCCGACAAGGAACCACCCAGCATCATCAGTTCACGACTGGAAATGACCGCCCGGCGCGGCCACAGGCGCTCTCCGGTCACGGCAGACGAGTTGGCGGTTTGGATCGCTTGGCTGGAGGAACATTCGATACCGGCAGACCGAGGCTGCGGCCCAGACGGCATATGCTGCCGATCGAGACAGATGAAGCGGAAGCGGAAAGGGGCTCACCCGATCTGCTGAAGTTCAGACCAACCCGCGCGCTTGGCAGGCCACTCCCAACTGGTATGCTACCATACAGTCACAGCCCGCATTTCATGACGGCGCCCAAGTGACGAACGGGAGGAAACATGAACAACGAGATGATGCCCGGCCAGTCGCGCCGGCTGGTTCTGCGTTCCGCCGCGGCCGCCTTCGTGGCCACCGCCGTTCTGCCGGTCTCGATGGCGCTGGCGGCAGAGGATGACACCCGTCAGGTGGAGACCGCTGTCACGGCTCTCAAGGATGCCATGCTGTCCGGCGACGGGGCCAAGCTGAAAGCCCTCACCCTCGACCAGTTGACCTACGGCCATTCCAACGCGCGACTGGAGGACAAGGCGGCCTTCGTGGCCAGCCTCGACGGCAAGAATGCCTTCAAGTCCATCAATCTCAGCGACCAGACGGTGCAGATCGTCGGGGACGTGGCCGTGGTGCGCCACACCTTCGATGCGGTGAACAATCTGCCGGACGGCAAGACCAGCACCGCGCACATCAAGGTGCTTCAGGTCTGGAAGAAGGCCGACGGCAGCTGGAAGCTGCTGGCCCGGCAGGCCGCGCCCCTGCCGGCGTGAACGGCAAGCGGTAAGGGCTCAGGCACTGCGCGCCCCACACCGGACGGCGCTCTCAATGGGGCGCCGTCCGCTCGGGACGACTTACTCCACGTCCTCGACCTGGCCCGGGCCGCCGCCATAGGCGCGCTGGGCGAGGGCCGCTTCCATGAAGGGATCGAGATCGCCGTCGAGCACCTCCTGCGGGGTGCCCGAGGTGACGCCCGTGCGCAGGTCCTTCACCAGCTGATAGGGCTGGAGCACGTAGGAGCGGATCTGGTGGCCCCAGCCGATGTCGGTGCGGGCGGCCTGCTCGGCGGCGGCGGCCTCCTCGCGCTTCTTCAGCTCCATCTCGAACAGCTTGGCGCGCAGCATGTTCCACGCGGTGGCGCGGTTCTTGTGCTGGGACCGGTCGCCCTGCGAGACCACGGCGATGCCGGTGGGAATGTGGGTCAGTCGAACCGCCGATTCGGTCTTGTTCACGTGCTGGCCGCCGGCGCCGCCGGAGCGCATGGTGTCCACGCGCACGTCGCTCTCGTTGATCTCCACCACGATGCGGTCGTCGATGACCGGATAGACGTCGATGGAGGCAAAGGAGGTCTGGCGGCGGGCATTGGAATCGAAGGGAGAGATGCGCACCAGACGGTGCACGCCGGCCTCGGTCTTCAGCCAGCCATAGGCGTTGTGGCCCTTCACGATGATGGTCGCGGACTTGAGGCCCGCCTGTTCGCCGGCGGACTCGTCCACCAGTTCCACCTTGAAGCCGTGCCGCTCGCACCAGCGCCGGTACATGCGCAGGAGCATCTCGGCCCAGTCCTGGCTGTCGGTGCCGCCCGCACCCGCATGGACTTCCAGATAGGTGTCGTTGGAATCGGCTTCGCCCGAGAGCAGGGCGTCGAGTTCGCGCCGGGCCAGTTCCGCCTTGAGGGCATCGAGCGCCCCGGCGGCTTCCGTGATCACGCTTTCGTCGCCTTCCGCCTCACCGAGCTCGATCAGCTCGATATTGTCGGTGAGATCGCGGGTGATGCGGTCGATGGCGTTCAGCGCATCCTCCAGGGAGGTGCGCTCCTGCATGATCTTCTGCGCCCGCTCCGGATCGTCCCACAGGGTGGGGTCCTCGGCGATGGCGTTGAGTTCCGCGAGGCGCCGGCGCGAGCGGTCCACGTTGAGATGCTGACGCAGCAGATCAACGGAAGCATTGATCTCGTCGACTTTCGCGGCGAGCTCCGCACGCATGGCTTACCTAACTCCGGATTTGGGCGGCGGAACGTAGCGGCGACGGGGCGCTGTGTAAACGCCCGGCACCGTGGCGCGCCGGATAAAGCACAAGGAGGCCCGCACACGGCGGACCTCCCGGTCGAAACGTCAAAGGGGCAGGTCAGTAGAGGCCGCCCGTGCCCGAGCGCACCGCCCGATCCGCCTCCGGCGTGACGCCGATGGAGGCGTCCGTGGTGCCGATGACGGAATAGCTGTCGGGCGGGGCGGTGCCGGGTTTGAAGCCTTCGAGGATGGACGCCTCACCCGGACCCGCGCGCAGGCCGGTCTTCGGGTTTATGCGCACCAGCTTGATGCCCGGCGGCACGCGGAAGGGAACGGCCGGCTTGTCGCCCAGCGCGCTCTTCATGAAGTCGCGGACGATGGGCGCGGTGAGCACGCCGCCGGTGGAGCCCTTGCCCATGGCGCGGGGGCGGTCGTAGCCCAGATACATGCCCACCACCATGTCGGGGGTGAAGGCGATGAACCAGGCGTCCTTCTCGTCATTGGTCGTGCCGGACTTGCCGGCGACGGGGCGGCCGAGATCCTTGAGCGCGGTACCGGTGCCGCGCTGGATCACGCCCTCCATCATGGCGGTGATCTGATAGGTGCTCATGGCGTCGAGCACCACCGGGCGGCGGTCGAGCAGGGTCGGCTCGGGCTGGTTCTGCCAGGAGGTGGCGTCGCAGCCGCGGCACTCGCGCTCGTCATGCCGGAAGATGGTGTGGCCGTAGCGGTCCTGCACGCGGTCAATGAGCGAGGGCGTCACCTTGCGCCCGCCATTGGCGATGATCGCATAGGCGCCGACCATGCGCATGAGCGTGGTCTCGCCCGCGCCCAGCGACATGGAGAGCACCGGCAGCATGTCGTCATAGACGCCGAAGCGCTTGGCGTAATCGGCGATGAGCGGCATGCCGATGTCCTGCGCGAGGCGCACGGTCATCACGTTACGCGACTGTTCGAGGCCGAAGCGCAGCGTCTGCGGACCGTAGAACTTCTTGGCGTAGTTCTCCGGCGCCCACACGCCGAGACCGGGCCCCTGGTCGATCTCGATGGGCGCGTCCAGCACCACGGTGGAGGGCGTGTAGCCATTGTCCAGCGCGGCGGAATAGACGATCGGCTTGAAGGAGGAACCGGGCTGGCGCAGCGCCTGCGTGGCGCGGTTGAACTGACTCTCATCGTAGGAGAAGCCGCCCACCATGGCGAGCACTCGGCCGGTGCGGGGCTCCATCACCGTGATGGCGCCCTCGATCTCCGGGATCTGGTGCAGGCGATACTGCCCGTCCTTGCCGGGAATGGCCTCCACATAGATGACGTCGCCGGTCTTCAGCACCTGCGAGACGGACGAGACGGCACGGCCGGCATCCGGTCCCTTCACCCAGCGCGCCCACTTCACGCCGTCCAGATTGATGAGGCCCACGTCGCGGGCGCTCGAGATGCCGCCGGAGCGGTCCTTGGGCGGCTGGAGGCCGATGCGCGCGGTGTCCTTGCCGGCGTCCAGCACCACCGCGAGCTTCCAGGGGATGTCGTAGAAGGTCTTGGCCTCGGCGAGCTTGGGACCCCAGTCGCCGGCGAACTCGATCTTGGTCACCGGGCCGCGCCAGCCGCGCTGCTCGTCGAAGCGGATGAGGCCGTCCATCAGCGTCTTCTTGGCGATGGACTGGAGGCGCGGGTCGAGCGCGGTCCGCACCGAGAGGCCGCCCTCATAGAGCTTGGTCTCGCCATAGCGCTCGTAGATCTGGCGGCGCACTTCCTCGGCATAATATTCGGCCGCGAAGATGTGGGCGCCGGTCGGGCGCGGGGTGACCTCGAGCGGGCTCTTCTTGGCCGTCTCCGCCTGGGCGGCGGTGATGTAGCCGTTCTCGGCCATGCGATCGATCACCCAGTTGCGGCGTTCGATGGCACGGTCGGTGTTGCGATAGGGATTATAGGAGGACGGCGCCTTGGGCAGGGCCGCGAGATAGGCCGCCTGCTGGATGTTCAGATCCTCGACCGACTTGTCGAAATAGGTCAGCGCGGCGGCGGCGATGCCGTAGGAGCCGGAGCCGAGATAGATCTCGTTCAGGTACAGCTCCAGGATTCGGTCCTTGGAATAGGTACGCTCGATGCGCAGCGCCAGCAGGGCTTCCTTGATCTTGCGGTCGATCGAGACCTCGTTGGTCAGGAGGAAGTTCTTGGCCACCTGCTGGGTGATGGTGGAGGCGCCCTGCGGACGGCGGCTGGTGCCGAGGTTCTGCAGATAGAACATGCCGGCGCGAAAGATGCCGGTGGGGTCGATGCCGCCGTGCTCGTAGAAATTCTTGTCCTCGGCCGAGAGGAAGGCCTCGACCACGAGCTTCGGCACCGACTGGATGGGGACGTACAGGCGCTTCTGTCGGGCGTATTCCGCCACCAGCGAACCGTCGCCCGCATGGACGCGGGTCATCACCGGGGGCTCGTAATTCTGAAGCTGGGTGTAGTCCGGCAGGTCCTGGGAATATTTCCACACGAAATAGGTGGCACCGGCCGCACCGACGAGGAGCGCCAGCGTGCCGAGAGCAAACAGGAAGCCGAAGAACCTCAACACCAGCCGCATTTCGCCGGCTCCCTCCCCGACAGCCGGCCCCTGTGGGAGGCGGCCGAACAGACCAATGGCGACAAGATACCCACGGGCACGCCTGTTCCAGGCGGCGCCGCGCGGGCCATCCTTAACGCAATGCGTATCCCTAGGCTATGTTGGCGAACTGTGGCTGCTTCACGGCCAATCGCGGCCGGGCGAAGCCACAGCCGGATTAAAAGACGGTAACGCTGTCGGGACCGTGTGCCGGCAATCCACTGCTTTCACTGGGGCACGGCGGCTGGTGCGGCACCGGCGACACGGCTGGCGAAGAAGTCGTTGATGGCGGTCTGCATGGCGTCGGCCATCTTGTCGCGCCACGCCCCCGAGGTCATGTGCTTCAGGTCTTCCGGACTCGACATGTAGCCGAGTTCCACCAGCACGGACGGGACATCGTGGGCCTTCAGCACCCGGAAGCCCGCCGACTTGATGGGCGACTTGTGGAGGCGCGCCGCCGTCTTCATGGTCCCGACGAGGGTTTTCGCGAACAGCATGGAAAAGCTCTTGGTCTCGCGCTGGGCGAGGTCGAAGAGGATGTCCGCCACCTGGCTGCTCTCGTCGGAGGAATCGATGCCCGCGATGGCGTCGGCCTTGTTCTCCTTCTCCGCCAGATGCGCCGCGTCCGCATCGCTCGCCTGATCGGACAGGGTATAGACGCTGGCGCCGCGCGCCTGCCCGTCCCCCTGCGCCAGCGCATCCGCATGGATCGAGACGAACAGAGCCGCGCGATTGTTGCGTGCGATCCGCACGCGCTCACCCAGCGGCACGAAGACGTCGGTGGAACGGGTCAGCACCACCCGGTAGCGCCCGGTTCGCTCCAGCTTGTCCCGGAGCGCCAGCGCCACATCGAGCACGATGGTCTTCTCGGTGAAGGCGGAATAGCCCGTCGTGCCCGAATCGAGCCCGCCATGGCCGGGGTCGATCACCACCACCGGCCGGCGGTCGTCGGGCGCAGCCGGCGCGCTGTCGGCGGCCGGGGGCGGCGCGAGCTCGGTAGCGGTGGCGACTGAGCGGGCAAAGGTATCGGCATCGGTCTTCACCAGTTCCACCACCAGACGGGCCGGCTGGTCGTCCTGCGCGGGAAGCACGAAGGCCTTGTCCACCAGCACCGGATCGGAGGCGTCCAGCACCATGCGCGCCTTGCCGGGGGCGAAGACGCCGAAGCGATAGGCGGAAACGAGGCCCCGCCGCAGGTCGCGATTGTCCGCCTTGAAGGCAAAGGTCACGTCCGTGAGATCGACGATGACGCGGGTGGGATTGGCCAGCGTGAAGGCGCGGAACTCCACCGGCCGGCTCAGATCCACCACAAGGCGCGTGCGCTGGTCGTCGCCCGCGAGACGCACCTCCTGCGCGGTGGCCGGACCCGAGGTCGGGGCGCCGGATGAGGCGGCACGGGCGGCGACCTTCAACGGATCAGGCTTGGCCTCGACCTTGGCCGGAGCAGCGCCCGCCGATGCCTCGCCCGCCCATGCGGCCGGGGCGGACCAGGCGAAGGCCGCTGCAAAAAATATCGCCAGCACAGAACCGGAACGAAACGTCGGGATCTTGATACCGGAAGACGAGATCGCCGCTCCCGCGCGACGCCGGGCGCCGCAGGCCAGAACGGGAAGAGGAGAACGCTGGAGCGTCGGCACTTCGACCTTCCGTATCCGCTGCGATAGTCCTACTCGATACGGGCGTCGGCGTTAACTCACCGTTGATCCCGCGCCCGTTCCCGGCAGGAAGCTGTGGCGCCGCTACCACACAACCGCCATGCGGCAAGTCGTGGCGGACAAAGCCGTCGCGAGGCTGTTCACGGCGTCTCTGCCTAACAAGCTGGCAGCCCACGGCGCGTGCATCATCCTTGCCAAAGATGGCGCGGGGCGAGTATGAAGAAAACGCATATGGTTTGCGCTCCGGAATTCGCCTCTGGCCTTCCTGAAACCGCAGCTTCCCATGGGCGCGGCCCTTCCCCGGGACGCGACCCTTCCAGCGCAGGCGCTCCGCGGGAGGCCGTCTGCGGCGAAGGCGTGAAAGCGCGCTTCGCGGCCCACCGGCCCCACGCAAGCGCGGGCACGGTACCGGTTCGAGGGATGGGCTGTTAGGTCGCACGGATGCCGAGGACTGCCCCGATCACAAGGGGACAAGCAGCCATGTGCTTGGGTCGGACACGGGTCCGTCCCCATGTTTCGCTGAGGGACGAGTAGCCGAGGGCATGGACGTTCTATCGCACGAACAGCACGCCGAGCGTGCTCCCGTGTGGCCCGATGCCGAAGGTGTCGTGAGGACGCCTGCGCGCTGCCGATCCTCTGTCCTTTTCCGCCATCACATCCGGTGTCTGAACGGGTCGCGGGCCTTGCCCCGGCGCCCATGGAAGCGCACGCGCTCCGACGCCGCGAAGAGAGATTTCCATGGCAAACAAGATGCTTATCGATGCCACCCACCCGGAGGAGACCCGGGTGGTGGTCGTGCGCGGCAACCGGGTTGAGGAATTCGACTACGAGTCCGCATCCCGCAAGCAGCTGCGCGGCAACATCTATCTCGCCAAGGTCACGCGCGTGGAGCCCTCGCTCCAGGCGGCCTTCATCGAATATGGCGGCAACCGCCACGGCTTCCTCGCCTTCAGCGAGATCCATCCCGACTACTACCAGATCCCCGTCGCCGACCGTCAGGCTCTGATCGAGGAAGAGGAGCGCGCCGCCCGCGCCGCCGAGGACGAGGAGGAGCGCCGCGAGCGCCGCCGCGAGCGGTCCCGCCACAAGCGCGCCGCCGCCCCCGAGGTCGAGGCCGCCGACGAGGAAGCCGAGGACAGCGACGTCGAGGAAGTCGAGGACGAGGAAGTCATCGACACCATCGAGGACGGCACCATCATCTCCTCCTTCTCCGACGAGGAGGACGACGAGGACGAGGATGAGGACGCCGAGGTCGAGCCGCTCGACCCGGAGACGCTGCCCCGCGAGACCGACGTCGCCCACATCGCTGCCGCCGAGGATGGCGTCGAGGCCGATGCGCCGGTGGTGAGCCACGCCGCGGAGTCCGCGGCTGAAGCCGAGCCTGAGGCCGCTGCCCCCGAGGCGCCGGCTGAAGCCCTGCCCGCGCCCGCCGAGCAGCCCGTCCAGCCGGAAGCCGAGACCCAGGTTGAGGCCGAGCAGGCCGCCGCCGCCGAAGTCGAATCGAAGCCCATGCTGGCCTCGGGCGACGCCGTGCTGAGCGAGCCGGTCGAGCCGGCGCCCGCCACCGGGTCCGAAGCGCCGGAAGCCTCTGCGGCCAACGACGCCGGTGAAGAGGCCACGGACGTCGGCGCCTCCGAGGCGGACGCTGCCGAGGGCGAAGGCGCCGAAGTCGAGGCGGAAGCCGAGCCCGTGCGCGCGCCGCGCGAGGATCGCCGCCGCCGCCGCTCCCGCCACCGCAACCGCAAGCCCGTCGAGGATGAGACGGACGGCGAGAGCGAGGACGGCGAAGAGGAAGACGAGGGCGTGGAGCAGATGGGCTCCGACGACGCGCTGGAGGAGGTGCCCGAGCGCGCGCCCCAGCGTCGTGCCCGCACCTACAAGATCCAGGAAGTCATCCGCCGCCGCCAGGTGATGCTGGTGCAGGTGGTCAAGGAGGAGCGCGGCAACAAGGGCGCCGCCCTCACCACCTATCTCTCGCTCGCCGGCCGCTACTCGGTGCTCATGCCGAACACCGCCCGGGGCGGCGGCATCTCGCGCAAGATCACCAATGCGGTCGACCGCAAGCGCCTGAAGGAAGTGGTGCAGGAGCTGGAGGTGCCCGAAGGGATGGGCATCATCCTGCGCACCGCTGGCGCCAACCGCACCAAGGTGGAGATCAAGCGCGACTTCGAATATCTCCTGCGCCTGTGGGAGACGGTGCGCGAGCTGACGCTGACCTCCAGCGCGCCGAACCTCGTCTATGAGGAAGGCTCCCTCATCAAGCGCGCGATCCGCGATCTCTACAGCAAGGAGATCGACGAGATTCACGTGGCCGGCGAGGAGGGCTTCCAGGAAGCCCGCGACTTCATGCGCATGCTCATGCCGAGCCATGCGAAGAATGTCATTGCCTATCGCGAGCCGCAGCCGATCTTCGCCAAGTATGGCGTGGAGCATCAGCTCGACGCGATGTTCTCGCCCGTCGTCCAGCTCAAGAGCGGCGGCTACATCGTCATCAACCCGACCGAGGCCCTGGTCTCCATCGACGTGAACTCCGGCCGCGCCACGCGCGAGCACCACATCGAGGACACCGCGCTCAAGACGAACATGGAAGCCGCCGAGGAAATCGCCCGGCAGCTCCGCCTGCGCGATCTCGCGGGCCTGATCGTCATCGACTTCATCGACATGGAGGAGAAGCGCAACAACCGGTCGGTGGAGCGCAAGCTCAAGGATTGCCTGAAGAACGACCGCGCCCGCATCCAGGTGGGCCGCATCTCGCACTTCGGTCTCATGGAGATGTCCCGCCAGCGCATCCGCACTGGCGTGCTCGAAAGCTCCATCGAGGTGTGCCCCGTCTGCGGCGGCACCGGCCATGTCCGTTCCGCCGCCTCGGTGGCGCTCCAGCTGCTGCGCGCGCTGGAAGAGCAGCTCCTGCGCTCGGCCAGCCACAATCTCATCGCCCGCACCCGCGGCGAGGTGGCGCTCTACGTGCTCAACCACAAGCGCGCGCACCTGCGCGAGCTGGAAGACCGCTTCTCCGTCACCCTCATCGTCCAGGCGGACGAGAGCGTGACCGGACACCAGCCCTTCCTGATCGAGAAGGGCGAGATCGCCGCCCCGCCCGCGCCCGCGCCGCGCCTCAGCTCCGCCGTCCATCCCGATTCCATCCTGCCGGATGAGGATTATGAGGACGATGAGGAGGAACTGGAGGAGAGCGCCGAGGCGGAAGCCGAGGACGAAAGCGAGGGCGAGGCCGTCGCGTCCGAGCGCGGCGACGATCAGCCGCGCAAGCGTCGCCGCCGCCGCCGTCGGCGGGGGGGCGAGCGCGAATCGCGCGCCGATGACGCCAACGGCTCCGACGAGGACGGCGCCGAGGGCGATGACGAGACCGAATCCGCATCCGGCGAGGGCGCCGACGAAGCCCGGGCCGAGGGCGAGGACCGCTCAGAGGCCGACAGCGCCGAGCGCCGCCGCCGCCGCCGCGGCCGCCGTGGCGGTCGCCGCAATCGCCGCGAGGGCGAGGCCGGTTCCGGTGACGAGACCTCCGCAGACGCCGAAGCCGATGGCGAGAGCGCGGAAGGCGAGGGCCTCGAGAGCGACGGCCAAGAGCCGGCGCGCGCGCTGAGCTTCCCCGGCCAGGAGACCTTCGCGGAGATCGAGGCCACCTCGAGCGAATCCCCCTCCCACGAAGCGAGCTCCCACGAGCCCCCCGTCACCGCCGATGCCCCGCTGCCGGAGCCGGTCGTAGTTCCCGAGGTTCTGGCGCCGGCGCCCGCTGCCGAGCCCGAGGCGCCTGCCGCCCCGGCCCCCCGTCGCCGGTCCACGGTGCGCGAGAAGGCACCCGTGAGCGGCGCCGCAAGCTCCGCGCCCGCCGAGGCCGCTCCGGCGCCGCAGGCTCCCGCGGAACCCGCGTCCGAGCCGGTGGAGGCCGCCCCCGAATCCCCGGTCGAGCGGGCGGTGGCGCAGGCGGAAGAGGCGCCTGCAGCGCCAGCCGCCCCGCCCGCCAAGCCGCGCACCGGCTGGTGGCAGCGCAAGCTGTTCGGCGAGTGAGCCCTGTTTGGGCGAGAGACTCTTTGAGTGATCTTGGAACGGCGCCTTCGGGCGCCGTTCTGCTTTCAGGGGTCTGGAACGCCGGCCCTCGCCCCTGAGACGACCGTCAGCGGATCAAGAGCCAGCAATGCAATGCGGCGCCTCGAAAGCGTGATCGGATTCTCTGCCGCCACAGGTGGACAAGGCAGGCGTGCCCTGATATGGAAGCGCTCCTTCGGGAGATTGGCCCCGGGCGCTGAAGCGTTTGCGGACCAAGGCTTTCGATCCCAGATTTTATTGACGCTCGCTCGGCGCAACAGCTCGAAGAGGGATACACGTGCAAGTTCTCGTCCGCGATAACAATGTCGATCAGGCCCTCAAGGCGCTCAAGAAGAAGATGCAGCGCGAGGGGATCTTCCGCGAGATGAAGCTGCGTGGCCACTACGAGAAGCCGTCCGAGAAGCGCGCCCGCGAGGAAGCGGAAGCCGTTCGTCGCGCTCGCAAGCTCGCCCGCAAGCGCGCCCAGCGTGAAGGCCTGCTGCCCTCCAAGCCGCGTCCCGCCGGCCGCTGAGGCTGAGGGCCGACCCGTCGGCCGATAAATTCGAGTTGAGCCAGACACCCGCGTGGCCGCTGCCGCGCGGGTGTTTTGCGTTTTGTCCCTCCCCGGCCCGGCAACGCCGGACGGCCGCGCGCCCTGGTCGCGAGGGAACTTCACCGCGGCCTTAACGTTCCCGCCCGATGGTCGCATCATCGACGCGAAGGATTTGCTAGAAGGGTCCTTTGACGACGGTGTTCGGCCTTGGGCCGGGTCTGGAGAGTTGAGATGGTTGCTCGCGTCATAACCGTGGATCCGTTTGACATCGTGGTGTTCGGCGCCACTGGGGATCTGGCGAAACGCAAGCTGCTGCCCGCCCTCTATGAGCGCGACCTCGCCGGGCAGATCCCGCCCGACGCCCGCATCATCGGCGTCTCCCGTCGTCCCATGTCGCGGGGCGAGTTCCAGGAACTGGCCCGCGATTCGGTGGAGGATCGCGACGGCATCGACACCATCGAGGCCCAGCGCCTCGCCCGCTTCCTCGACCGCGTGGACTATGTGGCGGTGGATGCGGTCTCCGACGAAGGCTGGACCGACCTGAAGGCGCGCCTCTCCGAAGGCGGCGACCGGGTGCGCGTGTTCTATCTCGCGGTGGGGCCGGACCTCTTCGACGACATCTGCAGCCGCATCGGCGCCCATGGCCTCGTCACGCCCCAGAGCCGCGTGGTGGTGGAAAAGCCGGTGGGCAAGAATCTCGCCTCGGCCCGCAAGGTCAATGAGGCGGTGGGCCGGGTCTTCCCGGAAGACTCGATCTTCCGCATCGACCACTATCTCGGCAAGGAGACGGTGCAGAACCTGATGGCGCTGCGCTTCGCCAATGCCCTGTTCGAGCCGGTGTGGAACAACGCCCATATCGACCATGTGCAGATCACGGTGGCCGAGAGCATCGGCACCGCCGGGCGCGCGGGCTATTACGACACCGCCGGCGCCCTGCGCGACATGGTGCAGAACCACATCCTCCAGCTGCTCTGCCTTGTCGCCATGGAGCCGCCCGTCTCCATGGATGCGGACGCGGTGCGCGACGAGAAGCTGAAGGTGCTGAAGGCCCTCGTGCCCATCGACGAGCGCAGCGCCCCGCATCTGACCGTGCGCGGCCAGTATCGCTCAGGCGCCTCGGCCGGTGGCGCGGTGCCGGGCTATCTCGAAGAACTCGGATCGCCCGAGAGCGACACCGAGACCTTCGTCGCCCTGCGCGCGGAGATCGCCAACTGGCGCTGGGCCGGCGTGCCCTTCTATCTGCGCACGGGCAAGCGCCTGCCCTCCCGCGTCTCGGAAATCGTCGTGGCCTTCCGGCCCATCCCCCATTCCGTCTTCGACGGGCAGGCGGGGCCGATCATGGCCAACCGCCTCGTCATCCGCCTTCAGCCGGATGAGGGTGTGAAGCTGTGGCTGATGATCAAGGATCCCGGCCCGGGCGGCATGCGCCTCCAGCACGTGCCCCTCGACATGAGCTTTGCAGAGGCCTTCGGGGTGCGTAACCCAGACGCCTACGAGAGGCTGCTGATGGACGTGGTGCGCGGCAACCAGACCCTGTTCATGCGCCGCGACGAAGTGGAAGCGGCGTGGAAATGGATCGATCCCATCCTGGAAGCCTGGCGCAATTCCCACGAGCCGCCCAAGCCCTATACGGCCGGCACCTGGGGACCCTCCGCCTCCATCGCGCTCATCGAGCGCGACGGCCGCACCTGGATGGATGACTGACGCCTGCCGCGTGACCCTGGCTCCGGCCGGGGACCGCCCTGCCCTTCCGGCCCCGCACTGGAGCCCGCCATGACCGAAACCGCACCGGGCGAGCTGCTGCCCGTCGCCTTCACGGCCTATGAGGATCGCGCGGCGCTCGCCCGCGCCCTCGCAGCCCACGTGGCCGAGGCCCTGCGCCGGCGCCTCGCCAGCGATGGTCGGGCCTCCCTAGCCGTTTCCGGCGGGCGCACGCCCACCCTCTTCTTCGAGACGCTCTCCGGCGCGCCCCTCGACTGGGCAAAGGTCAGCGTGACGCCGGTAGACGAGCGCTGGGTGCCGGAGACTTCGGACCGCTCCAACGCCGCCCTCGTGCGCGCCCATTTGCTGCGAGGCCCGGCCGCCGCTGCCCGGTTCGTGCCGCTCTATACGGGCGCCCCCTCCCCCGAGGAGGGACTCGCCGCTGCCCATGCCGCCGTCGCGACCCTACCCCGCCCCTTCGCGGCCGTGGTGCTGGGCATGGGCGATGATGCCCACACCGCCTCCTTCTTTCCCGGCGCGGACACGCTGGCGGCGGCCATCGATCCACGCACCGATGCCGACCTCATCACCGCCCGCGCGCCGGCAGCGGGCGAGCCGCGCATCACCTTCACCATCGGCCCGCTGATCGGCGCGGACGCCCTGTTCCTGCACATCGAGGGGGCCGGCAAGAAAGCCGTGCTCGATGCGGCGCGGGAACCCGGCGATCCCATGGAGCGTCCGATCCGCGCCATCCTTCTGCACAGCCCACGCCCGCTCGACGTGCTGTGGTGCCCCTGACGGAGATCCTTCGATGACCGACGTGACCACCGAGATCGCGGACCCACAGGCGCGTGCCGAGGCGGTCTCCGCGGCCTGGGAGCGCCTCGCCGCCCTGCGCGCCGCGACGAGCGATACCCCCATCGCCCGGCTTTTTGACGCGCCGAACCGCTTCGAGCATTTCTCTCTCAGCCTCGGCGACCTGCTGCTCGATGCCTCCAAGACCTCGCTGACCGAGGAGGCGTTGGCCGGCCTCTACGCACTCATGCGCGCGGCAGGGGTGGAAGCGCGGCGGGACGCCATGTTCGCCGGCGCCCACATCAACATCACCGAGGATCGCGCCGTGCTGCACACGGCGCTGCGCGACACCACCGCCGCGCCGCTGCTGGTGGACGGGCAGGATGTGAAGCCGGAGATCCGCGAAACGCTCGGCCGTCTCGCCGCATTCGCCGAAGGCGTGCGCAAGGGCACCATCGCCGGGGCGCGCGGGCAGGCCTTCACGGACGTGGTCAATATCGGCATCGGCGGCTCCGACCTCGGCCCGGTGATGGCGACGCTGGCGCTCGCGCCCTATCACGATGGCCCGCGCCTGCACTTCGTCTCGAACGTGGACGGCGCGCACATCCATGACGTGCTGAAGCCGCTCAATCCGGCGACCACGCTCATCATCATCGCCTCCAAGACCTTCACCACCATCGAGACCATGACCAACGCCCGCACCGCGCGGGCCTGGATCGCCGATGCGCAGGGCGAGGCGGCGGTGGGTGCGCATTTCGCCGCCGTCTCCACCGCCCTCGACAAGGTGGCCGCCTTCGGCATCGACACCGCCCGCGCCTTCGGCTTCTGGGATTGGGTGGGCGGGCGCTATTCGGTGTGGTCGGCGGTGGGCCTGCCGCTCATGGTCGCCATCGGCCCGGCCCTGTTCGCGGATTTCCTCGCCGGCGGCGCGGCCATCGACGAGCACTTCCGCAATGCGCCGCTGGAGGAGAACCTGCCGGCCCTACTGGCGGCGGTCGGCCTGTGGCACCGGAACGTGTGCGGCTATCCGACCCGCGCCGTCATTCCGTATGACCAGCGCCTCGCCCGCCTGCCCGCCTATCTCCAGCAGCTCGACATGGAGAGCAACGGCAAGTCGGTGACCCTCGACGGCACGCCGGTGGCGCGACCCACGGGGCCGGTGGTGTGGGGCGAGCCGGGCACCAATTCACAGCACGCCTTCTTCCAGCTCATCCACCAGGGCACAGACATCATTCCGGTGGAGTTCCTGATTGCCGCCCAGGGCCACGAGCCGAAGCTGCGCCACCAGCACGATCTGCTGATCGCCAACTGCCTTGCCCAGTCGGAAGCCCTGCTGCGGGGTCGTTCGCTGGAGGCGGCAACCGCGCAGCTCCGCGCCAAGGGCATGGGTGAGGCGGAGGCGCAACGTATTGCACCGCACCGTGTTTTCTCCGGCAGCCGGCCGTCCCTCACCCTCGCTTATACGCTCCTCGACCCCTTCACCCTAGGTCGCCTGATCGCGCTCTATGAGCACCGCGTCTTCATAGAGGCCGCAGTGTGGGGCATAGACGCCTTCGATCAATGGGGTGTGGAACTCGGCAAGGAGCTGGCGACGGACTTCCTGCCCGCCGTGACAGAAGGCGCCGTGCCCGCCGGCACGTCCGGATCGACGCGCGGCACTCTTTCGCACCTGCGAAATCTTGCCGCTTACGTAAAGTAATTGATATGCGCAAACGCGGGAGCGTTCTGCGTTATTTTGTATACCACGGATCCTGAAACTGGGTCAGTATGTCTTCCGTGAACGACGGCCGCCGACGTGGCGGCCGGCAGACGGTGCGGGAAGGGCCCGCACCTGGAGGCAGACATGACCACGAACGAATCCACCCTCTCGCGTCTCCTTGGCACCCTCGGCGCGATGCTGCGGTCGGCCGTTCCTGTGCAGGCTCCCGCGCTCGCCGGCGCGCCGGCTGCCACGCTGACCGACACCGCCCCGCGCGCCAGCTTCGGCGGCCGCAAGGACGAAGAGCACGAGCCCGCCTGGGCGTCCTTCCCCCGCGCGCTCTGAGACGACGTTTTCCCTTCCACAAATGAAAACGGCCCCCGGACGGACCGGGGACCGCAGTCTCGATGACCGGCGGAGCTCAGCCCCGCCTCTCGTCCTCAGTTGGCGATCTTCGCCTGAACCTTGCCGATCTCTTCCGATTCGATCTTGGCCTGGGCCACGAAGCGGGAGCGCATGGGCTTCAGAACGAACAGCGCCATCAGGGCCGCAATGGCGTTCACCGCCGCGGTGACGAGGAACACCATGTCCCAGTTGCCCATCTGCGCCACGGCGATGCTGGCGAAGGGGACCACCAGCGAGGCCGTGCCCTTGGCCGTGTAGAGCAGGCCGGCATTGGTGGTGGCGAACTTCGAGCCGAAGGTATCGCCGCAGGTGGCCGGGAAGAGCGAGTAGATCTCGCCCCAGGCGAAGAAGACGAGGCCGGTGAGCAGAACGAAGGCCACCGGGTTGGAGCCGAACTTGGCGAGGGCTAGCACGCCGACCGCCTCGAGGGCGAAGGCGATGAACATGGTGTTCTCGCGGCCGATGTTATCCGACACCCAGCCGAAGAACGGGCGGGTGAGGCCGTTCAGCACGCGGTCGATGGACAGCGCGAAGGTCAGCGCCGGCATGGTGATGCCCATGAGGCTCACCGGCACATCGCCGATGTGGAAGTCCTTGGCGATGGAGCCGAGCTGCGCCGTGGCCATCAGGCCGCCGGCGGCCACCAGCACGAACATCAGGTACATGACCCAGAACACCGGAGCCTTGGCCATCTCGCCGGGGCCGTAGTTGCGGCGGCTCTGCACGATCCCCTTGGAGACCGTCTTCGGCAGCTGGCCTTCCTTCGGGCTCTGGAGCAGCAGCGAGAGCAGCAGCACCACGCCACCCTGCAGCAGGCCGAACACGAGGAAGGTCTGCTCATAGCCCGCATTGTGGATCATGTCCGCGATCGGGACGATGGTGATGGCCGAGCCGGCACCGAAGCCCGCGGCGGTAAGGCCGGCGGCGAGACCGCGACGATCCGGGAACCACTTGAGCGCCGCACCCACGCAGGTGCCGTACACCGCGCCGGCGCCGATGCCACCGATGGCCGCGGAGACGTAGAGGAGCGCCAGAGAGCTCGCGACCGAGTTCATGGCCCAGGCCGCGGCGCACAGGATGCCGCCAATGAAGACGACGATGCGGGGACCGAACTTGTCGACGAACCAGCCCTCGATCGGGACCAGCCAGGTCTCAGTGAGCACGAAGATGGTGAACGCCACCTGAATCGCCGGACGACCCCAGTGATACTTGTCGTTGATCGGCTCGACGAAGAGGGTCCAGCCATATTGCAGGTTGGCGATCATCGACATGCAGACCACGCCGATGAGCAGCTGCAGCCAACGCCCTCCGACGGGCCCCTGGCTTGCGGTTTGGACTGACGACATTTCCTTCCCTTCCCACACGTTGGTGTCATCGAAGACTGGTCGATGAAGGCCCGTGACGGTCGCCGTTCTTCTAGGCCGTGCCCGCTTGGCGTCGGGCCGGCTTGCGTACCGTCACTGTGATCCCATGAAGAAGGTTCGTCTTGCATGCTAATTACTGTAATGTAACAGCTACATCCGCTTGATTTATCAATGATTTTCGCCGATCAAGGCGGATTTTGCGGAAGGCGAATTTCACATCTATACGCGGATATAATCGAAACTACATTTCATGAAGGCGATTAGAAAATTCCGCCTGGATATATGTATTTACGAATACGCCAATTTACTCAAAATCTCTCGCCTGCACGAGACTATTGCGTTGCGCAGCGACGGGCAACAGCGCCCGGATCGCGCGCAAAAACAAAAAAAAGGCCCCGGCAAAGCCGGGGCCGCGAGGGGTCGCCCGAGGGCGACAGAGGGCTCTTTGTTCAAGCGCGGACGATACCGTCGCGCTCGCGCAGGGCTTGGGCCGCCGCTTCGTTCTGCCGGTGATGGCGCGCCAGCATCGGACGCAGAACGAAAAGCGCGGCAAAGGCAGCGGTCAGATCCATGGCAGCGACGATGTAAAGAACCGTCGCCCAGCTGCCCGATGCTTCCATGATCAGGTTCGCCACGGGAACAAGCAGAGCCGCGACACCCTTGGCGCAGTAAAGAACGCCGTAGATCTTGCCCACATGCTTGGAACCGAACGTATCGGCCGCGGTTGCACTGAACAGAGAGTAGACTTCACCCCAGGCGAGGAAGACCACGCCGGACAGGATGATGAAGGCCCAGGGATTGTGACCGAACGTGCCGAGGGCGACGATGCCGATGCCTTCCATGGCGAAAGCAAAGAACATGGTCTTCTCACGGCCGATATGGTCCGAGATCCAGCCGAACAGCGGACGCGAAATACCGTTGAGGATACGGTCCAGCATCAGCGCGAACGGCAGGGCGGCCATGGCGAAGAAGTAGAGGTTCACTTCCACCTTCTTCACACCGAGATCTTCCGCGATGACGCCGAGCTGCGCCACAGCCATCAGACCGCCGGTAACGGTGCAGATGAACATGCCAAGCATGACGTAGAAGACCGGAGTGCGCAGCGCTTCGCCGAGCGTGTAGTCACGCCGGGACTGGGCGACGCTCGCCGAATACACCACTTCACCGGAGCCCGGCTGCCGCAGGAAGCCCGCCGCGAGAAGGATGATGGCGCCCTGGATGAGGCCGAACAGGAAGAAGGTGTCCTGATAGCCGGAGGTCTTGAGCATGTTGGCGATCGGCATGATCGTCAGGACCGTGCCCGAGCCGTAGCCCGCCGCGGTGAGACCGACCGCAAGACCGCGCTTGTCCGGGAACCACTTCAGCGCGCTGTTGACGCAGGTGGCATACACGCAGCCGACGCCGATGCCGCCGATGACCGCGCCCACGTAGAAGCCCGTCAGCGTGGTGGCATAGGAGTTGACGATCCAGGACAGGCCGGTGAAGAGACCACCCACGAACACCACGGCGCGCGGGCCGTACTTGTCGATGAAGTAGCCCTCGATCGGCGTCAGCCAAGTCTGCACCACCACGAAGATGGTGAAGGCCACCTGAATGGACGCGCGCGTCCAGCCATGGGCGTTCTGGATCTCCGGAACGAAGAGTGTCCAAGAATATTGAATGTTGGCAGCCGCGACCATGCAGACGATGCCGGCCACCAACTGCAGCCAGCGCGTAGACGGCGCGGGGCTGCTCCCAGCTTGAGCGACCATGTTTCCTACCCCTGATGAAGATGATTTTTCTTCTATTGATATGAGGACCGCCCGACCCTCTGTCCCTCTTTGGGCGGCTGTTGCGAACGCGTAGAACTTGTCCTTTCCTGATCACGCAGATGCCGGACGGGCTCTTTCTGGCCCGGCCGGATCCGGCTCCTTCTTTCGATCCCGACGATTCACGCGGCCCCGGAGGCCCGCATGTTGGCGATATCGTCGGCACCGAAACCGATCCAGGCGAGCACCTGTTCGGTGTGCTCGCCAAGCAGGGGCGCCCTTTCCACCTCTACCGGACTGTCCGAGAGCTGGATGGGCGAAGCAACGGTCACGTAATTGCCCCGCTCGGGATGGGGCACTTCCACGAGGAAGCCGCGCTCGTAGAGGCTGCGGTCCTCGATGATGTCCTTGGTGGAGAGGATGGGGCCGCACGGCACGTCAATGGCCGAGAGCGCCTTCATCACCTCGAACTTGGTGCGCTTGCGCGTCCAGGCCTCGATCACCTCGAAGCAGGCGTCCAGCCGCTCCGCCCGCGCCTCGTGGGAGGCGAAGCGGGCATCCTCGATCAGGTCCTTGCGGCCGATGAGGCGCATGAGCGGCGCCCAGCCCTGCGGCTGGATGATGACGTAGCAATAGTCGTTCTCGCCGCCCGGAGCGCAGCGCAGGGCCGCACCCGGCTGGCCGCCGCCGGAAGCATTGCCGGCCCGCGGCACCGAATCCCCGCGCGGCGCGCCGGGATATTCGGTCAGCGGCCCGGAGGCGAGGCGCTGCTGGTCCCGCAGCTTCACCCGCAGCATGTTCATCACGCAGTCCTGCATGGCCACGTCCACCCGCTGGCCGCGGCCGGTGACCGTGCGCTGGTAGAGGGCCGCAAGGATGCCCGCCACGCAGTGGATGCCGGTGCCCGTGTCGCCCACCTGGGCGCTGGAGGCGGTGGGCGGGCCGGACTGCCATCCGGTGGTGCTCATGGCCCCGCCCATCGCCTGGGCGATGGTCTCATAGGCCTTGGCATCCTGATCGTCCGTGCCGGCGAAGCCCTTGATCGAGGCGTAGACGATCCGGGGATTGATGGCGCTGATGCGTTCGTAGGAGAAGCCCTGCCGCTCGAGCACGCCGGGGCCGAAATTCTCCACGAGCACGTCGCAGCGCTCGATGAGGCGCGTCAGGGCGTCCTGGCCCTGCTGCGACTTGATGTTCAGCGTGACGCTGCGCTTGTTGCCGTTCAGCATCGCGAAATACAGGCTGTCGACGTTGGAGCGGTCGCGCAGCTGGCTCCGGGTAATATCGCCCCGGCGCGGCATCTCGATCTTGATGACGTCCGCGCCCATCCAAGCGAGCATCTGCGTCGCGGACGGTCCGGACTGAACGTGCGTCATATCGAGAATCCGCACGCCTTCGAGCGCCTTGGCCATGCCTTCTAACCCCTGGATCCTGCCCTCTTTTTTCCGATGCCGGTCTTCCGCCGACCCTGGAAACCGCCCGCCCAAGCCGCGGGTTGAAGCTCGTTGGCTCCGCTATTGTATCCCGTATACCAAGTACATTTGAGCGTACCATTCATCCCGAACGGCTGCAAATGTTTTGCAGCCGTTTTCTTGCTGCAACTGCGCGAGAACTACCGCAATGCAGCAAGAGCGACATTCATGCCGCTGTGGGCCTGTTCAGCGAAAGTCGCGACCTCGGATTCATGCAAGTAATGGCGCATGAGATCGGTGGCGCTGATCACGCCCACGAGCGCATGCTCCTGCATCACCGGCAGGTGGCGCACCTGATGTTCGTCCATGAGCCGCAGGACGGTGACGATGCTGTCCGTCAGCGCGCAGGAGATGACCTGACGCTTCAGGAAGGCGCCGACCGTCAGGCTCGGCGTGTTTGCGCCATGCTCCACCAGGGCGCGGGTGACGTCGCGCTCGGAGAACACGCCCACCACCGTATTGCCCTCGGTCCGGCACACGTCCTTCACCACCACGGAGGAGACGTTCTCCCGCCGCATGATCATCGCCGCCGTGGCGATGGTCTCGTTCATCCGCACCGTCACGATGCGGGTGTCGCGCTTCTCGCGCAGAATATCGTCGACCGAGATCATGGCAGTCCTCATTCAGCTGGAACGCCGCGGAAGCCCGCGGAGGAAGCGCAGCGCCTGAGGCAGGCCGCGTCGGAGGATGGCACCTCCTTCATTGGAACCATGCTGGTATGCAGAATACGTGATGTCAATAAGCAGTGCCGCAGCCCGAACGGGACTTTTACGCTGCACTGCAACCGGATGTTCTGGAATTTTGTCGGCCAGAGCTTGCTTGCTCTCGCCGCCCAGAGATGACACAGAGTATGTTGTATGCGAAAAGCCGGAAGCGCCGCGCCGCCCGATCCTTCGGGCCTGCGCACCGGCCCGATCATACGCAACGGCTTGCAACGGCTGGGTCAGGCAAGGGCGAGATGACTTACCAGGATATCAACGTGAAGCCGATCGAGACCGAATCGAGCTTCCGGATGAAAGCCTATAAGGCACTCAAGGCTGCCATCATGGAGATGGACATCTACAGCCATGAGGAAGAGATCCGGCTGGAGGAGCGACAGCTCTCCGAGAAGCTCGGCGTCTCCCGCACCCCGATCCGCGAGGCCATGACGCTTCTGGAGCAGGAAGGCTTCGTGCGCTCGGTGCCGCGTCGGGGCATCTTCGTGGTGCGCAAGACCAAGCGCGAAGTGCTGGAGATGATCACCGTCTGGGCGGCGCTCGAGAGCATGGCCGCCCGCCTCGCCTGCCAGCGCGCCACGGACGCCGACATCAAGCTGCTGCGCGAGAACATCCGCGCCTTCGCCGACCGCGATCCGGAGGCGTTCGTCTCGGAATATTCGGAGGCCAATCTCGCCTTCCACCGCCTCATCATCCGGCTTTCGGGCAGCGAACTCCTGGTGGAGACGACGGACAACCTGTTCCCGCACATGCGCGGCGTGCGCAAGGTGACCATCGGGCAGGATCACCGCGCCCAGCGCTCCATCATCGACCACACGAAGATCGTCGAGGCCATCGAGAAGCGCGATGCCGACCTCGCCGAACGCCTCGTGCGCGAGCACACGCTCGGCCTTGCCAAGCACGTGGAAGCCCACGGCGACTTCCTCGACTGAGACCAGCCGCCCTAGCGGGCAACCTGCAGAGTGAGGCCCCAAAAGAAAAGCGCCCGGACCGTCTGGCCGGGCGCTTTCTTATGTTCGGACCTTCGGATGCCTCAGGCGGCCGCCTTGTGCTTGGCCATCAGCTCCACGAAACGCGTGAAGAGATAGTGGCTGTCGCGCGGGCCGGGGCTCGCCTCGGGGTGATACTGCACCGAGAACACCGGCTTGTCGGCCAGCGCGATGCCGGCGTTGGAGCCGTCGAACAGGGACACATGGGTCTCCTGCGCATTGGCCGGCAGGCTGTCGCGATCCACGGCAAAGCCGTGGTTCATGGACGTGATCTCCACCTTGCCGGTGGTCAGATCCTTCACCGGATGGTTCGCGCCATGGTGGCCCTGATGCATCTTCAGGGTGCGGCCACCGACCGCGAGGCCGATCATCTGGTGGCCGAGGCAGATGCCGAAGGTGGGGATCTCCTTGGCGATCAGCTCGCGGATCACCGGCACCGCATATTCGCCTGTCGCCGCCGGATCACCGGGGCCGTTGGACAGGAACACGCCGTCCGGCTGGAGCGCCAGAACGTCCGCCGCCGAGGTGGTGGCGGGGACCACGGTCACCTTGCAGCCTGCGGTGGCGAGCAGGCGCAGGATGTTGCGCTTCACGCCATAGTCAATGGCGACCACGTGATACTTGGGCGCGCCCTGGTGGCCATAGCCGCCATTCCACTGCCACTCGGTCTCGTCCCAGTTGAAGCGCTGGACCGAGGTGACGCCCGGCACGAGGTCCATGCCGACGAGGCCCGGCCATTCCTTGGCCTTGGCCTTGAGCGCCTCGATGTCGAACACGCCGGCCGGATTGTGGGCGAGCACCGCGTTCGGCATGCCGCCTTCGCGGATGAGGGCGGTGAGCGCCCGGGTGTCGATGCCGCTGATGGCGGGAATGTCCCGCGCCTTCAGCCAGGCGTCGAGATGGCGGGTGGCCCGGTAGTTGGATGGATCGGTCACCGATCCGCGCACCACGACCCCGCGCACGCCGGACACGGCGGCGGCGGACACCGTCTCGATGTCCTCCTCGTTCGTGCCCACATTGCCGATGTGCGGGAAGGTGAAGGTGATGATCTGACCGGCATAGGAGGGATCGGTGAGAATCTCCTCATAGCCGGTGATGGCGGTGTTGAAGCACACCTCCCCCACGCCCTCGGTGGCCGCGCCGAAGCCGAAGCCTTCCAGCACGGTGCCATCAGCGAGAACCAGAAGGGCGGTCGGCTTCGGTTCGGTCCAGCCCTCGGCGGAGCCGGGTGCGTCTTGTTCCTGCGTCATGGATCGCCTAGATAAGGGACTGCGCGCGGCGTTGCCAGCCATGCGCGCGAATTTGTGCGCCGAATGCCCGGCTACCTGAGGATGCCGCTGGTGACAAGGGCCGCGCTCATACCCCTGATCTGCGCCCAGAGCGGAGCCGGGCACCGGCACCGGCGCGGATGCTGTTATTCAAGAGGACGCCGTGCTGCGTGACGAGATCAATACAGCCCTCAAAGAGGCGCTGAAAGCCCAGGACAAGTGCCGCGTGTCCACGCTGCGGCTGATCAATGCCGCCGTGAAGGACCGCGATATCGACGCCCGGGGCCTGGGCAAGGACCCGCTCTCCGACGACGACCTGCGCGCCCTGCTCGCCAAGATGGTGAAGCAGCGCGAGGAGAGCGCGAAGATCTATGAGGAGAACGGACGGCCGGAGCTTGCCGCGCAGGAGCGCGACGAGATCAAGGTCATCCAGGACTTCATGCCCAAGCAGCTCTCGGAGGAAGAGACCCGCGCGGCCATCGCCGCCGTGGTCGCGGAGATCGAGGCCAAGGGCATCAAGGACATGGGCCGCGTTATGGGCGTGCTGAAGGAGCGCCACGCCGGCGCCATCGACTTCGGCAAGGCCTCCGCCTGGGTGAAGGACGCCTTGACGGCGGCGTAACCCCATCGGTGAATAATGGGGATAGCGGGCATTGGCGCCTCGGCTGGACTGGCCGGGGCGCACGCGTTTCCCGCCCGCGTCTAGAGTTTCCGGCTGAGCTTTCCCGCAGCCGTTTGTGGACCTGAGACAGCCGGCATGCGCTTCCCGCCCTCCTTCCTCGACGAAATCCGAACCCGGCTGCCGGTTTCGGAAGTGGTGGGGCGACGGGTCAAGCTGAAGAAGCAGGGCCGCGAGTTCGCCGGCCTCTCCCCCTTCAATGCGGAGAAGACGCCCTCCTTCTTCGTCAATGACCAAAAGGGCTTCTACCACTGCTTCTCCTCGGGCAAGCACGGCGACGTGTTCGACTTCCTGATGGAGACCGAAGGCCTCCCCTTCGGCGAAGCGGTGGAACGGCTCGCCTCCATGGCCGGCCTGCCGCTGCCGGACGTGACGCCGGAGGCGGCCGCCAAGGAGGCCCGCCGCCGCACGCTGCATGAGGTGATGGAGATGGCCGCCGCCTTCTTCGAGGCCGAGCTTCAGGCACGGGCCGGCGCCAAGGCACGGGGCTATCTCTCCGATCGCGGGCTCGGCCCCTCCACGCAGAAGCGCTTCCGCCTCGGCTACGCGCCGGGCGACCGCTTCGCGCTCAAGGAGGCGCTCGGCAAGGCCGGCGTCCCCGTCTCCGACATGGTCGAGACCGGCCTACTGATCTCCGGCGACGACATTCCCGTCCCTTACGACCGCTTCCGCGACCGCGTGATGTTCCCCATCACCGATCTGAAGGGCCGCGTCGTGGCCTTCGGGGGCCGGGCGCTGGAGAAGGACGTTCCGGCCAAATACCTGAACTCGCCGGAGACGCCGCTCTTCCACAAGGGCTCGCTGCTCTACAACGCTTATTCCGCCCGTGCCGCCGTCCAGAAGGGCGCGCCCGTCATCGCGGTGGAAGGCTATGTGGACGTGATCGCGCTGGTGGAGGCGGGCTTCGAGGGCGCCGTCGCCCCGCTCGGCACCGCCCTTACCGAGGAGCAGCTCCAGTTGCTCTGGCGGATGGCGGACGAGCCCGTGCTGCTGTTCGACGGCGACAAGGCCGGCCGCCGCGCCGCCTTCCGCGCGGTGGGGCTTGCCTTGCCCCACATCAAGCCGGGCAAGAGCCTCTCCTTTGGCGCGCTGCCGGACGGGCAGGACCCGGACGACCTCATCCGTGCCAGCGGACGCGAGGCCATGGAAGGCGTGCTGGCGCAGGCGCAGCCGCTCTCCGCCATGCTGTGGGCGCGGGAGACCGAGGGCAGCAACCTCGAGACGCCGGAGCGCCGGGCGGCGCTGGAAGCGCGCATCGGCGAGGCCGTGGCCGCCATTCAGGACGAGAACGTCCGCCGCCATTACAAGCAGGATCTGCAGGATCGCCTGCGCCGCCTGCTCTCCCCCGGCAGCGAGAACCGCCCGCGCCGATTCGAGGGCGGCTGGAGCGCTGCGCCCGGTCGTTCGGGCAATTTCCGGCCCCAGAACGGCCGTTTCATGCGCGAGCCGCCGCTGGTGCCAGGCACGGAGTTGGCACGATCTGCGGTGGTGCGGGGGCCGCTCGCCAGCCTGCCGCGCAATGAGGCGCTGCTGCTCTTCTGCCTCATCAACCATCCCTGGCTGATGGACGAATATGCCGAGGAGGTCGCCGGCCTGCCCTTTGCCAACAAGGACGCGGACCGGCTCCGGCGCGCGCTTCTGGAGGCGCATCTGGAAGGCGCCCATGAGGGCGAGGCGCTCACCGAACACCTGACGCGCGAGGATCTCGACGCCCTCGCGCAACGCGTGCGAGCCTTCGCCAATCCGAAGATGGACTGGCCGGCCTATCCCGACACCGCTCCGGAGGACGCAAGGCTCTGGTGGTTGCAGCGCGCGGCCTTGCATCAAAAGGCTTACGCGCTATCTAAGGAACTGAGGGAAGCTGAACGTTCCCTGGGCTCCGATCCGAGCGAGGCGAACTTCGCGTGGCTGCGCGATGTGCGCGAGCGCCTTTCGGCAGCCGAGGGAACGGAGGCCCTGGTGGAAGGTTTCGGCGCCTCGTCCGGCCGCGGATCGCACAAATCCGTCTAGCCGCTCTGCGCTTTTTGAAGGGCCAAGGGGGCCTGCCGCCTCTTTTTGGGGTTGGAGCGGCCTTCAGGCTGGTTTAACGGGATCGCCATAGGGTGGCCCGCGTTTGAATTGGGATGAGCGGTGGCGCGCAGGCGGCACACCGCTTTCGCCGCCGCGCGGCGATGTGCAGGAGATGTCCATGGCGAAGCAGGCCACCGAGACGACCGAAGCTCCGGAGAAGGAGGTCGACGCCCCCGACGGGCCGTTGCTCGACCTCTCGGACGCGGCTGTCCGGAAGATGATCAAGTCTGCCAAGCGCCGCGGCTATGTGACCTACGAGCAGCTCAATGAAGTGATGCCCTCCGAGGAGGTGACCTCCGAGCAGATCGAGGACACCCTCGCCATGCTCAACGACATGGGCATCAACGTCATCGAGGCTGAAGAGGCGGAAGCCGAGGAAGCGAGCGAGGAAGGCGAGACCGCCGACGAGCCGGAAGAGGTGGACAGCGGCGAACTCGCCGAGCAGTCCCCGCGCGCCGTCGTCCGCTCCGAGACCAAGTCCGAGCCGGGCGAGCGCACGGACGATCCGGTGCGCATGTACCTGCGCGAGATGGGCAGCGTCGAGTTGCTCTCCCGCGAGGGCGAAATCGCCATCGCCAAGCGCATCGAGGCTGGCCGCGAGGCCATGATCGCCGGCCTGTGCGAAAGCCCCCTCACCTTCCAGGCCATCATCATCTGGCGCGACGAGCTCACCGAAGGCCGCGTCCTGCTGCGCGACATCATCGACCTTGAAGCCACCTATGCCGGCCCCGAGGGCAAGGCGGGTCCGGTGATCGAGGGCGAGACGGCGCTCGCGCCCGAAGCCGGCGAGGACGGCCTCCTCAACGACAGCGCCGCTCCGGGCGATGACGAAGACGACATGGAGAATTCCCTGTCACTCGCCGCCATGGAGACGGAGATCAAACCGAAGGTGCTGGAGACCTTCGAGCGCATCGCCGACAACTACAAGAAGCTGCGCCGCCTCCAGGACCAGAATGTCGAATCGAAGCTGAAGAACGAGACCCTCTCGCCGGCGCAGGAGCGCAAGGCGAAGAAGCTCAAGGAAGACCTCGTTCTCGACATGAAGTCGCTGTCGCTCAACCAGGCGCGCATCGATTCGCTGGTCGAGCAGCTCTATGAGATCAACAAGCGCCTCGTGAGCCTCGAGGGCCGCCTGCTCCGCCTCGCGGAGAGCTATGGCGTCGCCCGCGACGACTTCCTGCGCCAGTACCAGGGCTATGAGCTCGACCCGAAGTGGCTGCTGCGGGTCTCCAAGCTCGGCTCGAAGGGCTGGAAGGAATTCGTCGCCCACGAGAAGGACGGCATCCACACCCTGCGCGGCGACATCCACGCCCTCGCCACCGAGACGGCGCTGGAGATCGCGGAATTCCGCAAGATCGTGCAGATGGTGCAGAAGGGCGAGAAGGAAGCCCGCCAGGCCAAGAAGGAGATGGTGGAGGCGAACCTGCGCCTCGTGATCTCCATCGCCAAGAAGTACACGAACCGCGGCCTTCAGTTCCTGGACCTCATCCAGGAGGGCAACATCGGCCTCATGAAGGCGGTCGACAAGTTCGAGTACCGGCGCGGCTACAAGTTCTCGACCTATGCCACGTGGTGGATCCGGCAGGCCATCACCCGCTCCATCGCCGATCAGGCCCGCACCATCCGCATCCCGGTGCACATGATCGAGACGATCAACAAGATCGTCCGCACCTCGCGCCAGATGCTGCACGAGATCGGACGCGAGCCGACCCCGGAAGAGCTGGCTGAGAAGCTCGGCATGCCGCTGGAGAAGGTCCGCAAGGTCCTGAAGATCGCCAAGGAGCCCATCTCCCTCGAAACGCCCATCGGCGACGAGGAAGATTCGCACCTCGGCGACTTCATCGAGGACAAGAATGCGGTGCTGCCCATCGACGCCGCGATCCAGTCCAACTTGCGCGAGACCACGACCCGCGTGCTGGCCTCGCTCACGCCCCGCGAGGAGCGCGTGCTGCGCATGCGTTTCGGCATCGGCATGAACACGGACCACACCCTTGAGGAAGTGGGCCAGCAGTTCTCCGTGACCCGCGAGCGTATCCGCCAGATCGAAGCCAAGGCGCTGCGCAAGCTCAAGCACCCCTCGCGCTCGCGCAAGCTGCGCAGCTTCCTCGACAACTGAGGCAGCCGCCCGCCCATCGAACCCGAAGGCCCGTCGCACCCCGCGACGGGCCTTTTTCGTTGCGGAGCAACAACAGTTCCGCGCCAGCCTGTGGGCGCAGCATGGCGGTATGAACGATCGCCCCGCGCCCTTTCCGCAAGCCGGCCTGATCTGCGCCACGCTGATCGCCGCCTGCGCGGCCGTCATCTACGCGATGCTCAGCCTCTGAGGGGCTGGCCAGCCCTCCGAGCGGCAGGCACAAGCCTTGCTTACCTCTGCGGCAACGGCACGAAACCGTGCCGCCGAGGAGGAACAGGATGCCGTTTGAACTGCCGCTCGACCGCCGCACGCTGCTGAAGGGTTCGGGAACTTTGGGCCTGTCGCTGCTTCTGGGCGGCACCGCTTCCGCGCAGGCCCGGAACGAGACCCTGCTGGTGGTGCAGGAGCTTGGCCCCAACAGCCTCGACATGCATGGCGTCGGCTCCAACCAGACCGTCAACGGCCTTTCCTGGAACACGTACGACCGCCTGCTCACCTATGCCCCCAAGACGCTGCCCGACGGCACGCTCTCCTATGACCGGGCGACGCTGGCGCCGGAGCTGGCGGAGCGCTGGGAAGAGGCGGCGGACGGCATGTCCTGCACCTTCCACCTGCGCAAGGACGCCGTCTTCCATGACGGCACGCCCGTCACGGCCAAGGACGTGAAGTGGTCCTTTGACCGGGCAGTGAGCGTCGGCGGCTTCCCCACCTTCCAGATGTCGGCGGGCTCGCTGGAGAAGAAGGAGCAGTTCGTGGTCGTGGACGACCACACCTTCCGCATCGACTATCTGCGCAAGGACAAGATGCTGCTGTTCAACGTGGCGGTGGTGGTGCCCTTCGTCATCAACTCCGCCCTCGCCCAGAAAAACGCCACGGCGGACGATCCGTGGGCAATGAACTGGCTGAAGACGAACACGGCCGGCGGCGGCGCCTACAAGGTGGAGAGCTGGAAGCCGGGCTCGGAGACGATCCTCACCCGCTTCGACGGCTGGAAGAACGGCAAGCTCCCCTCCATCCGCCGCATCATCATCCGCGACGTGCCCTCCGCCGGCACCCGCCGGGCCATGCTGGAGCGGGGGGACGCGGACCTCTCCGCCGGCTTCCCGCCCAAGGATTTCGAGCAGCTCATCAAGGAGGCCAAGGTGAAGGTGGTCGGCGTGCCGATCCCCAACTGCCTCTGGTACATCGCCCTCAACACGTCGAAGCCGCCCTTCGACAACGTGAAGCTGCGCCAGGCCATCGCCTGGGCGATGCCCTACCAGCAGATCCAGGACAACGCCTTCTTCGGCCGCGCCATTCCCATGTATGGCGCCAAGAGCGCGACGCCCGCCGAGTCGGTGTGGCCGCAGCCCTTCCCCTATGCCACCGACCTTGAGAAGGCGAAGGCGCTGATGGTGGAGGCGGGCTTCCCGAACGGGCTGGAAACGACGCTCTCGCTGGACGTGGGCACCGCGACTGTGGGCGAGCCCACGGCCCTGCTCATTCAGGAAAACCTCGCCAAAATCGGCATCAAGGCCGCGGTGGAGAAGATCCCCGGCGCCAACTGGCGCACGACGCTGAACAAGAAGGAGCTCCCCATGGTGCTCAACAGGTTCAGCGGCTGGCTGGATTATCCGGAATACTATTTCTACTGGAACCTGCACGGCAACAATTCGATCTTCAACATCTCCGCCTACAAGAATGCGGAGATGGACAAGCTGATCGACAAGGCCCGCTTCAGCGCCGACAAGGCGGAATACGCCGAGACGGTGAAGCAGTTCATCGCCATGTGCATGGCCGAGGTGCCCATCGTGCCCCTCAACCAGCCCATGCATGACGTCGCCATGCAGAAGAGCGTCTCGGGCTACGAATTCTGGTTCCACCGTGAGCCGGACTATCGCCAGTTCACCAAGGGCTGACGGCTGGCGGCGGAGGCGGCGTTTGGGGCTCGCGGGCTCCCAGGGCCCCCTCAGCGGTCGGCGTCGCGCCCGGCCGCGCGCCCTCCCAACCCTCCCCCGCAAGCGGGAGAGGGCTTTTCCCGCCTTTTTGGGGGGGCGCCCACCTGCGTTCAACGCCTCCTGATGGCGCACGGTCTCAAGCTCCACACAACAGGTCCCCTCTCCCGCCTGCGGGGGAGGGATAGGGAGGGGGATCGGGGGAGGGATAGAGAGGGGGATAGCCGGGGAATGTCAGCCCCAGAGACCGCCCTCCCACGTCCTCAGAAGCGCCAGGAGAGGATCCCCTTCACGGCCGTCTCCGTGAAGCCGGAGGCGATCTGGCCGTTATAGGCGAGCGACAGGTCGAGATTGTCCGCGAGCTTCGCGCCTGCGCCGAGGCCCAGCAGCAGAGCGTCGGTGGCGAGCGGCGCCCCCGCCACGGCGAAGGGCAGCGAGCCGGCCGCGAAGGTGAAGGTGGTCGTGGGCGTCACATCGCCGAAGGCATGCTGCCAGCCGACGCTGCCCGTGAGCGCCACGGGCACGGCCCCCACCTGCACAGTCGTGCGCGCCCGCAGGCCCAGCGTCGTGCTCAGCGTGTCGAAGCTCGCGCTTTGTGCCCGGAGCGCCGCCGGCCCGAAGGGCTCTGTGAAGCCGTTGGTGGAAAGCGCCGTGTAGGCGAGACCGGCGAAGGGCTCAAGGCTCACCGGCAGTCCCTCGGTCCTGGGCGCGTAGGTATAGGCGAGTTCGCCAAACACCTGCGCCGTTCCCGCCGAATAGCCGGTGCCATAGCCGGCCACGAGACCTGGCGCCGTGACGGTGCGGCTCACCGAGAGATCGTGCCAGCTATAGGCCGCACCCGCCCGCAGCGCGAAGGCCCCGTTGGCATCGCCCCCGAAGGTCCGGCCGGCATAGAGGGCCAGATCGTAATTGTCGCTGGTGCCGCTGCCCGGCAGGCTGTCCGTGCTGAAGTCCGACTGGCTGTAGCCGCCGGCCACGCCCACCCGCCAGTCCGACAGACGCCCGTCGAGACCGATGAGGAAGCCGGTGAGAGACCGCGTCATGGCGGAGGCATTGCCGTCGCTGGCCGTGCTGCCCCACCCGCCATAGGCCTGCCCCCAGAGCGTCGTTCCGAAGCCATCGACGGGTGCGAGCTGCGCCGTGCCCGGCGCGCCTTCCGCCTGCGCGAGGCGGCCGGTCACGGCGTTGCGCACGTAAGAGGACTGAACCTGGAGCACGCCTTGCGCGGAGGCATAGATCTCGCCGGAGAGGCTGGCCAGCGCCGCCGGCGCCGCAGCCCCCGGCATGACCGCGAGTGCCTGCCCCAGCGGCTGCGCGAGCGCCACCGTATCGGCGGCACGCCCGACGGCGGCGGCATTGCCGGTAGGGGCGAGGGCCGCATAGGAGACGGCGCTGCGGTTCAGCGTCAGGAGGCCGCTGTCGGCGCCGGAGCCGAGGCTCGCCGAGAGGAAGGGATAGACCGCCCCGGCCGTGCCCAAATAGGGACCGCCGACCGTGAAATTGGAAGCCGTCGTGCCGGCCGAGAAGACGCGGTAGCCGGCCCCGAGCGCCGGCGCGAAACCTTCGCCGGGAATGGGCACGAGTACGGCGCCACCGGCCGTCAGCGTGCCGCCCACGATCAGCCGGTCGGATGTGCCCGGCGTGCCAAGCTCGGCCAGCAGCACGGCTCCCGGCTCGAACGTGGCATTCTCCCGGACGACGTGGGTGCCGATGGAATTGCCCGGCGACAGCGCGCCGCCGGTGCGCACCAGCAGATGGCCCACGGTGCCGTTGCCGCCGAAGGTGCCGGTGTTCTCGACGGTGCCGGTGATGGTGCCGTTGTTGGTGAACTGGCCGGCATTGGTCACATTGCCGGTGATGCCGCCGGCGTTCACGAAGGCTCCGGTGTTCGCGACAGTGACCGGGGGCGTGGCCGCACCGGGCCCGATGCTGCCGTTGTTGGTGAAGCGGCCGGAGTTCTGCACCGTCCCGGCGATGGTGCCGGTGGTGGCGCTGGTGAACTGTCCGGTGTTCGTCACGTTGCCGGTGATGGAGCCGGCATTCAGGAAGACGCCGGAGTTCGCGATGTTCGCGGTGAAGGCGCCCGTCGCGGTGTTGGTCGCCGTGCCGGAATTGCTGAAGCTCACCGCGAAGGTGCCGCTGTTCACCACGGTGCCGGCATTGCTCACGCTTACCGAGGACGGCCCGGTAAAGGTTCCGGCGTTCGAGAGGGTGCGCCCCGCCGCGACAGTGTAGCCGCCGCTGGCATCAAGGAAGGTGGCCCCCGCCAGTACGGAGAGGGAGCCGATGAGCGTACCGCCGAGCTGGGTGGTGCCGGTCGCCACCACGGTGCCGCCCGAATGGGTGAGCTGGCCGTTCAACGTGACGCTGCCGCCTTGAAGGGTGAGCTGGCCGGTGCCGGTGAAGTCGCCGTTGAAGGTGGCGGTCGAGCCGGATGCCGTCGCGACGGTCGCGTTCGCAATCAGCAGCACCGGCAGGTTGGTGGCGAAGTCCGACGTGAGATTGAGGGTGCCCTGCGCGGCGATCATCTGCGTGACCTGCGCCGTGCTGCCCGGATAATTGTTCAGCGCGAGGCCGATGAAGCCGCCGTCCGCATCATACAGCACATTGTAGCCGGCATAGGTGTGCAGGCCGGAATTGATGAAGCCGGAGGATGAATCGAAGAAGCTCACCCGTGTCGGCGTCTGTGGATTGGTGCTGGCGGGGCTCGTGCTGCTCGGCACCGTGAAGCTGTAGGTGCCGATGCCGTTTCCGAGCTGCAGCGTCACCACGGTGTTCGAGGCCGGCGTGATGGACCCGCCATTGGGAATGCCGATGAAGGCGTCTTCCACGCCCGTGTCCATGAGCAGCGTGCCTTTGCCCGAGGCGCTGCTGGCCGGCGTGCTGGCCCCGGCGGGGGTTGTCACCGTCACGGTCACCGTCGTCGCCAGCCACTGGGGCGCGCCGGCGGTCTGCTTCGGAGCCAGCGCGAGCTGGGCATAGCTGTAGGCCTGCGCCGAGGTGTTGGCCTCGGTCAGTCCCAGATAAACGCCCGTGGGCGTGATGATGTAGCCGTTGCGATAGGCGCCCGAGCCGCTGGTGACCAAATTGAGGAAGGGATTGTAGATCTGCGGCGTGGTCGGCGCCGCGTCGAGCCGGGCGGCGGCGGCCGTGGGGTTGGACGTGTTCACCACGCCCGTGCCCATCGTGTTGCGATCGAAGCCGATGCCCATCATCTGCACGCCGTTGACCGACGTCGCGGCATCGCAGCTGGACGAGTTGGCACCGACGCCGAGGCACTGGGCCTGCGTGACCACCAGCACCGGCACGTTCGAGACCACGGGCGTCGCCGCGCCGTTGGCGTCCTTGCCGGAGAACTGGACATTCTGCTGGCTGAAATAGCCGGTCAGCAGCAGGCCCGAGCTGTTGTAGAAGACCCAGCCCGCCTGCGCATTCACCGGTGCGGTCGTGCTGAGGCCGAGAACGTTCGCTGAGATGACGAGGCCGGTCGAGCCGGTATCCATGGTGGGATAGAGCGTGTGACCGGCCACGGACACGTTGAAATTCATCGTCGTCGCATTGGAGAGCGCGCCCGAAAGGCCCCGCGCATACTCGATGAAGTAGGACTGGCTGTAGCTGTTGTACATCGACCAGGTCAGGGCATCCGCCGCATGGGCCGCCGGCGGCAGCGCCACCGATGCCAGCATCACCGCCCGCCATGCGCGCCGCATCGCGCGCCGGCTGCCGCGCGACATCGCTCCACCGTGCGCCGTTCCAGCGCTCCACCCCACCGCATTCATCACGATCGTCCCCACCAGGATGGTCGACCGTGCCGGGCACCTGCGGTTAGGTCAATGCGGTAGACGGCTACGACGGCACGGGGCGAACCGGGCGTGCCCGGAATGCCACAACCGGACCCTTCTTTTTGCGGCTAAGCTACAGATAAGTCTCATATTCCAGCGGCAGGATGGCGCGGGTGAAGGCCCCGCATTCCTCCTGCTTCATCACCCCATAGATGCGCTGGTAGTCGGCGCCGAAGGTGCGGGTGATGAAGCCGGAAGCGAGGAAGCCCTCCACCGCCGCGGCCATGGAGGGCGACAGCCGCTCCGTCTCGCCCTCGAAGGCGTTGCCACTAAGCGGCGGCGGCGGCTCCATTTCCCGCTCGATGCCTTCCAGCATGCCGGCGAGAATGCCCGCCATGACCAGATGCGGATGGGCCTCGGCCCCGGCGATGCGGTGTTCCAGCCGGCGGGCGGCCGGCGGCCCGTTGGGCACGCGCACGGCCACGGAGCGATTGTCATAGCCCCAGCTGATGCCCGTGGGCGCGTAGCTCGCCGGCACGAGCCGGCGGTAGCCGTTGAAGCTCGGCACGAAGAACAGCAGCGTGTCCTTCATGGTGGCGAGCAGGCCGGCGGCCGCATGGCGCAACAGGCGCTCGCCGACACCGTCGGGCCGGGCGAAGGCATTCGTGCCGTCCACCCCGCCAAGGCTGATGTGCACATGCATGCCATTGCCCGCGAACTCCGCGAAGGGCTTGGCCATGAAGGTGGCCCGCATGCCGTTCCGCCGCGCCACGCCATCGATGAGGCGGCGCAGCAGAATGGCCTCGTCCGCCGCCGCCAGCGCGTCGGGGCGGTGATAGAGATTGATCTCGAACTGCCCCGGCGCGGCTTCCGAAATCACCGTGTCCGCTGGCAGGCCCTGCACCTTCGCCGCCTCCCGCATCTCGTGCAGCACGCCGGCGCAGGCATCGAGATCGGACATGGAATACATGTTCTGCCGGGCTTCGCCCGTGTGCGGGAAGATCGGCACCGGCGCCTCGCCGGGGGCCCAGGGCTTCAGCAGATAGAATTCGAGCTCGAACGCCACCGTGGGCTCGAAGCCCAGAGCCCGCGCCCGCTCCACCTGCCGCACCAGTTGCTGGCGCGGGTCCAGCATCCAGGGCGCGCCGTCGTCCTGATGCATGGTGAGCAGCACCTGCGCCGCCGGACGCGGCGACCAGGGCACCGGCTTCAGCGTGCCGGGGATGGGCCGGCACAGGCCGTCACGGTCGCCGGTCTCGATATGGATGCCGGTGGAATTGACTTCCCGGCCCCAGATATCCAGGCCGAACAGTGAGCGGGGCATCGGCACGCCGTCGCGCCAGATCTTGCCCATGCTGGTGCCGGGCACCCACTTGCCGCGCAGCACGCCGCTGGTATCGGGCAGCAGCACCTCGACGATGTCCGGCTGTCCAAAACGGGCTATGAAATCGGCCGCTTCGTCCCCCGACGGAGCAGCTTCGGCGCCCGCAGCGCGGTCGCATTCGGCAGCTTGCATGTGACTTCCGTAAAAAAATGCGATTTTTCCATCATCCAAGCGCGTCTCGATGGAACCGACAAGCTTCAGCGGAGCTTATTGCCTCCGTTGATGCGTGTCGGGAGTTTGGTCTTGGACAAGGGGCTGCCAGTCGCGATGGCCGCGGCGTGGGGGTGCAGGTATGCACCCCTGCGCGCTTTTGTCGTGCGCGGTAGGGCGCATCGTCGGGCCTGCGGCCTTGAAAGGCAAGGGCCGGCTATGGACCGGAGCCGTCCGTGAGCACACCCACCCTCCCCGCACGGTCCGGCCGCCAGGTGCTCCTCCAGGCCACCATGATGGGCTGTGGCCTGGCCGTGCTCGTCGTGATCAGCGTCGCGTCGCTCTTCCTCATCAACCGCACACGCGAGGACGCGAACCAGGTCACCCAGACCCTGCTCATGGAGAATGACCTTTCCACCCTGCGCAACCAGGTGCTGCGCGCCGAAAGCTCCCAGCGCGGTTTCCTGCTGACGGGCGACACCGATTATCTCGGCGCTTTCGATTCGTCGGTCGCCGAAATGGGACCGCTCCTCGACCAGATCAGAGAGCGCCTGCGGGGCGACACGCGCCGCCTCGCCGCGGCAGAGCAACTCACCGATCTGGTGCGCGCCAAGCAGGATGAACTGCGCCACACCGTGCTTCTCAAGCGGTCCGGAAACGACGCCGGCGCCCTCGCCGTGGTGCGCACCGATCGCGGCGAGCGGCTGACGCGCGACATCAGCGCCATCATCGCCACCATGCAGAAGACCGAGCAGGCGCTGCTGGCGGAGCGCTCGGAGACCTCCAGCCGCTCCAGCTTCCTGCTGCTGATCGTCAACCTCGTGGGCGTCGCGGCCCTCATCATCATCGCCGTCATCGGCCTGCGGCTCGCCCAGAAGACCGCCGACGCCCTGCGGCGCGCCCATCACGAGGTGGAAGGCGCCAACCAGATCCTCGAGCAGCGGGTGGCCGAGCGCACCGCCGACCTCCAGGAAGCCAATAACGAGATCCAGAGCTTCGCCTACATCGTCAGCCATGACCTGCGCGCGCCGCTGGTCAACATCATGGGCTTCACCAGCGAACTGGAAGCGCTGCGCACCGACCTGTTCGACCGTCTTGCCGACCTGCGCCGCCGCGTGGGCGAGGAGGCCTCCGACTCGGACGAGGACCTCGACAAGGACTTCAGCGAGGCCTTCGGCTTCATCAAGGCGTCCATCACCAAGATGGACCGCCTCATCAACGCCATCCTCGATCTCTCACGCCAGGGGCGGAAGGAATTCGCCCCCGCCGCCATCAACGTCACCGAGCTGATGCAGGCCATCACCGCGACCATGGCGCATCAGCTGATGGACCGCGAGGCCAAGGTCAGCATCGCGCCCCTGCCCTCGATCATCTCCGACCGGCTCGCCCTCGAACAGGTGTTCACGAACCTGATCGACAATGCGGTGAAGTACCTGCGCCCGGAAGTCCCCGGCCTGATCGAGATCTCGGCGCGCGAGACGCCCGGCTACATCACCTACATGATCCGCGACAACGGCCGCGGCATCGATCCCAACGACCGCGCGCGGGTGTTCGAGCTGTTCCGGCGCTCGGGTCCGCAGGACCGGCCGGGGGAAGGCATCGGGCTCGCCCATGTGCGGGCCCTCGTCCGGCGCCTTGGGGGAGGCATCACGCTGGACTCGGAACTGGGGCAAGGCACCGTCTTCAAGGTGACGCTGCCCCGCAAGCTCGTTGTCGACACTCATGGGGGAAAGAATGCCTGAGCATGTGACCATCGTCATGATCGAGGACGATCCGGGCCACGCGCGGCTGATCGAGAAGAACATCCGCCGCGCCGGCGTGCTCAACGAGATCATGCCCTTCACCGACGGCACCAGCGCCATCTCCTTCCTGTTCGGACCGGACGGAACGGGCGCGGTGAACGCGGGGCGTGCTTTACTGATCCTGCTCGACCTCAACCTGCCCGACACCACCGGGGTCAACATCCTGAAGCGCATCAAGGAAAACGAGCACCTCAAGCGCTCGCCCGTGGTGGTCCTCACCACCACCGACGACAAGGTGGAAATCCAGCGCTGCTATGACCTCGGCGCCAATGTGTACGTGACAAAGCCGGTCAATTACGAGAACTTCTCCAATGCCGTGCGTCAGCTCGGCCTGTTCTTCTCGGTCATCCAGGTGCCAGAGGCAAAGTAATGGGCGAAGCGGCGCGCAAGGACGCCCCCCCGGACATGGCGGGGGCGACCGAGATCCGGATGCTCTATATTGACGATGATCCGGGGCTCGCGCGTCTTGTGCAGCGCCAGCTCGGTCGCCGCGGCTATGCGGTGGAGACCGCCGCCTCAGGGGTGGAAGGTCTGGAGCGCATCCGCGCCGGCGGCATCGACGTGGTGGCGCTCGACCATTACATGCCGGGGCAGGACGGGCTCCAGACGCTGGAGGCCATCCGCGCCCTGCCCGCCCCGCCGCCCGTGGTCTATGTCACCGGCACGCAGGAAAGCCGCGTCGCCGTCGCGGCCCTGAAGGCCGGGGCGGCGGACTATGTGGTGAAGGAAGTCCAGGGCGACTTCATCGAACTCCTCACCTCCGCCATCAACGCCGCCCTCGAACAGGTGAAGATGCGCCGCGCCCACGAGGCGGCGGAGGCCGAGATCCGCGCCGCCCGCGACCGCTTCGAGGCGCTGGCGGCCGAACGGGCGATGCTGCTGCGGGAGATGAACCACAGGGTCGGCAATTCGTTGCAGATCATCATGTCGCTGCTGCACCTCCAGGCGGGCGCCACCGACAATGAGGAGGTGCAGACGGCGCTCAGCAACGCGCGCGGGCGCGTCGCCGCTGTCGCGCAGGTGCACCGCCGGCTCTATACGTCCGAACAGGTGGGCAGCGTCTCGGTGGACCAGTATCTGGGCGCGCTGCTGGACGACCTCCAGATCTCCGCCCAGCATGGCGACGTGGGCATCACCATCGACACCGACATCGCACCGCTCGACATTGATCCGGATCGGGCGGTGGCGCTCGGCGTGGTGGTCACCGAACTCGTCATCAACGCCTCGAAATATGCCTATCCCGGCAGCAAGGGGCCGGTGCGCGTCACGCTGGCGGTGGACGGGCCGCAGGCGCGTCTCAGTGTCGAGGACGACGGCATCGGTCTTGGCGGCGAGACGGCGGCCAAGGGCAACGGCCTCGGCAACCGCATCGTCACCGCCATGGCCTCCAAGCTGGGGGCGTCGCTGGCCTTCCTGCCGAAGGACAAGGGCACGTCCGTGCGCATGGAGTTTCCGCTCCAGCCGCAGGACGGCCGGAGCGCCCACTGATAAGCGGCGCTGGCCGCTCAGCCGACGTCGGTGGGGAAGCCCGCTTCCTTCCAGCCGAGAATGCCGCCCTGCATATGCTCCTCATAGGGCAGGCCCGCCGCCTGCGCGAGGGCGAGCGCCTTCTGGGAGCGCTGGCCGGAGCGGCAGGAAAAGACGAGCCTTTTGCCCTGCGGGTCCGGCAAGGCTGACGCATCGAACGTCTGCAGGGGGAAAAGGACAGAACCGGGAATGCGCTCGGCCGTCGTCTCATTGGGTTCGCGCACGTCCACCAGCAGGATGGTGCCATCCTCCAGACCGGCCTTCACATCCGCCGGCGTGAGATGCACGACGTGGCCGCCGAAGGGATTGATTTCACTCATCTGGCGATCTCCATTTCGGCGTCCAACCTGCCCCATGCGGGCGCGGGCTGGCAAGCGCTTCGCGACGCGCCCGCTCCCCGCATGTCCCTCGCATCGTCACGGCTTGCGCGCATCCCCGCAGGATAATCGCATGCGTTGAATACAACGTACCAAAGCACCTCTTTGCGCCATTTGGATACCTTGCACAACGTAAGATTGTACCAAGAATTCCTCCCGAACCGGCCCCGCTCATCTGCCGTTCATGTTCGATTTGATAGGTGGGAGACGTTATCGCGTTGCCGCCGAGCGGCGGTTCGGAGAGAGGATCGATGCACGGGCGTCCGTGGATGATCGCGCTGGTCGCAGGAGCGATGGGGCTCATGGGCGTGTCGGGTGAGGCGAAAGCCCAGAACGACGCGGTGCCGGGCGCGATCTTCGGCGGCGTGGCCGGCGCGCTGATCGGCGGTGCCGTGAGCGGCAAGGCCGGCGGCGCCGTCGCCGGAGCCCTCATCGGCGGTACGACCGGCGCCATTGTCGGCTCGCAGGTCAACCGCCCCCCGCCGCCGCCTCCGGCGTACTATTTCTGGAATGGGAACCGGTGCTTCTACCGGTACCCCAACGGGCAGGTGATCCGCGTGTCGCGCGGATATTGCCAGTAGAGCTATTGGTCGGTTTCGTTCCCCCGCACGGTTCCGATCAGTGGAAAGGCGTCGGCTTCGGCCGGCGCCTTTTTACTTTCGGCGTCCGGTTTGATTTCTGCGGCGGCGACGCGCTCCGGAGCCGGATCCGTCTCGTTTTCAGAAGTTGGAGGGCGATTCACTGCTCAGATGGATGCAATCCGAGCGGATCGCGCTCTAGAGTGCGGCCATGACGCGCACCCGCTTTGCCCTGCCCTCCCTTGATGACCTCACCACCGGCGGCAAGCGTGCCGTTGCCGCGGCCTTGGCCGGCGTCGAGACGGCGCGGGGCACGCCCGCCCTCACCGCCTTGCTTGATGCCGCGGCCGCCAACGCCCGCGCGCAGGTGCTCGGACTCACAGGCCCGCCGGGGGTCGGCAAGTCCACCCTGACGAACGTGCTCGTGCAGCGCGCCCGCGCCGCGGGCCGCACCGTGGCGGTGCTGGCGGTCGATCCTTCCTCCCGCCGCACCGGCGGCGCCCTGCTGGGCGACCGCGCGCGCATCCAGACCGATCCGGAGGACCGGGGCGTGTTCGTGCGCTCCATGGCGGCGCGGGACCGGCTGGGCGGCCTCTCGGATGATGCGGTGGCCGCCGCCGTGCTGCTGCGCGCGGTCTATGATCTCGTGATCGTGGAGACAGTCGGCGTCGGCCAGTCGGAAGCGGACATCGACCTCATCGCGGATACGGTGGTGCTGTGCATCCAGCCCGCCTCCGGCGACAGCCTCCAGTTCATGAAGGCGGGCGTCATGGAACTGCCCGACGTCATCGTGGTGACCAAGGCCGACATGGCCGAGATGTCCCGCCGCGCCGCCGCCGACGTGAGCGGCGCGCTGGCACTCGCCGGCGAAGACGGCGCCTGGTGCGTTCCGGTGATTCGCCTCTCCGCCGCGACGGGGGAAGGCATCGACGCCTTTGCCGAGGCCGTCGCCAACCACCGCGCCTTCCTCGACGCGGATGATCGCCTCTCCGACCGGCGGTCCACGCAGGAAAAGCGCTGGGTCGAGGAGGCGGTCAAGGTGCGGTTCGGCACCGACGGGCTGCGCCGCGCCCGGGCGCTCGCCGTGCCCGAGAGCGGTCCCTTCACCCGAGAGGCCTTTCTCGCGACATGCTTAACCGGCGGGTAAGGTTGATAAATCATTCTAGCCGCGTGTCCGGCGCTGCGCCGGGTGCGCGGGTGCGTTCCTGCCCGCCGGTCCCGCCGGCAGGCCCGTGGAGCCCCGCCTGACAGTTCGGGGCATCAGGGATGGCGGAACGGCCGAAGGGCGCGCAACGCGATGGCGTCGCGCGTGGTGAGGACTTGCGTGCGCGCGACAGCCGCGAGCCGGAGCGGCCCCGCGGCCGGCGGAACGGCATGCTGCGTCAGGCTGCCTATGGGCTCGCCGCCCTGGCTGCCTCCACCGTCGCGGCGGGCCCTGCCGCCCAGCCGGCGCTGGCGCAGTCGCTGCCCTCCGACGCCATGCTCTCGCGCAGCTTTTCCGACCGCACGCCCAACATGCTGCTGAGCAGCCCGCTGAAAGCGCTGAAGGTCGCGACCCTCGACCTGCCGCCGGCCATCGGCAGCGGCCTCGGTTTCACCGTGCCTGACAGTCCCGCCGCCACCGACCCCGCCCGCGTCACCAGCCGCGCGGCGCCGAAGATCCCCGCCCGCGCCGAGGAGGATGGCTATGCCTATCCCCCGCCGCTTGTGCTCGATGCACCGGTGAAGCCGGCGGAAACCGAAGCCTCTGCGCCCGCTGCGGCTCCGCCCTCTGCCGATCCCTCCGCAGCAGAGGATCCGGCACGGGCCTCCGCCCTCGCCCCCGCCGCCGATGCCCTAGCGCCAGTTGTGCAGGCACCCCGCGCACCGGAAGCCGGCGCTGCGGCCGAGGCCGTCATCGCGGCCCCCACATCGCCCGTCATCGTGGCCGCGCTCCCCGATGCCGCGAGTGCCGTTCCCTCGGTCCCGGCACCGGCCCTCGCGGCCGCGACGCCGGATGCGGACGACGCGGCCCCCGCGGACGCCGAGACGCCCGCCCTCTTCGGCCCCGCCCCCGTGGCCACGAACGGCTATCTGGAAATTGCCCTCGACAGCCTGCTCTCGCTGCCCGGCATCGAGGACCAGATGGTGGCGAGCGACGATGCGAGCCCGGAGCTTTTCGGGCCGGACATCAGCGGCGCCGACGTGGACCCGAATGCGCTCGCCGCGCCCGAGCGGCACGGCGGCATCGGCAGCGACGCCCTGTTCCCCACACTGCCCGACGATCAGGGCTGGGCGGATCTCGGCACCGGCGCGGACGGTGAGGAGAGCCCTCTCTATCGCGACCGCTCGGTGGTGTTCGGCGTCAATCCCGATGTCTTCCCGGCGCAGCCCTTCGAGCATTCGCTGGTGAGCATTCCGGCGAGCCTCGTGCCCATGCCGCTCTCGCCGCCGCCGGAGCGGGGCGAGCCGCTGTTCGGCCGCACGGGACCGGCCGGAGCCACATTCGCCGAGCGTCTCGGCCTCACCGGCCCGGATCGCGCCCGCGCCGAGAAGTGCCTCGCCGAAGCCATTTATTTCGAGAGCCGGGGCGAGCCCAAGCGCGGCCAGATCGCCGTTGCGCAGGTGGTCATGAACCGCGTCTTTTCAGGCTATTATCCCAATGACGTCTGCAAGACCGTCTATCAGAACGCCCACCGGCACCTCGCCTGCCAGTTCACCTTCGCCTGCGACGATGTGAAGGACGTGGTGCGCGAGCCGGACATGTGGGTGCAGGCCAAGGAGATCGCCGCCGACATGCTGGACGGCAAGCTCTGGCTCGACAGCGTCGGACCCGCGACCCACTACCACGCCTACTGGGTCCACCCCTCCTGGGTACGGGAGATGCGCAAGCTGGACCGCATCGGGGTGCACACGTTCTACCGGCCCAAGCGCTGGGCGAGCTGACCGGCTAGGCACCTTCCCGAATCAAAAAGGCCCCGGCGCCAGAAGCGCCGGGGCCTTTTGTTTGGGCCGGGCCGCCGGAAGGCAGCCCTTGAGGATCAGGCTTCGCTCTGGGCTTCCACCACGGCGACGGCCGTCATGTTGACGATGCCGCGGGCGGTCACGGTGGGGCCGAGGATGTGCGCCGGCTTGGCGGTGCCCATGAGGATGGGGCCGACCGGGAGCGCGTCGCCCAGCACCTTGATCATGTTGTAGGCGATGTCCGCCGCATCGAGGTCGGGCATCACCAGCACGTTGGCCACGCCCTGGAGGCGCGAGTGGGGGAGAATGCGCTCGCGGGCATCCGGCAGCAGCGCGAGTTCCGCCTGCATCTCGCCATCCACCTCAAGCTCCGGCGCGCGGTCCTTGAGGATGTCGAGGGCCGCACGGACCCGGCGGGCGCAGACGGTGTCGTTGCTGCCGAAATTGGAGTGCGACAGCAGGGCCACCTTCGGCTCGATGCCGAAGCGCCGCACGTGCGCGGCGGCGAGGATGGTCATCTCCGCAAGGTCCGCGGCGTTCGGCTCGGTCTGCACCTGCGTGTCACACAGGAACAAATTGCCCTTCGGAGTGATGAGCAGCGAGAGCGCGGCCAGTTCGCGCACGCCCGGAGCTAGGCCGATGATGTCGCGCACATGACGCAGATGGCGGGAGAAGCGGCCTTCGATGCCGCACAGCATGGCATCCGCCTCGCCCTTCTTCACGGCCAGCGCCGAGATGACGGTCGAGGAGGTGCGCACCAGCGTGCGGGCGGCATCCGGCGTCACGCCGCGACGGCCAGCGATCTCGATGTAGGAGCGCACGAAGTCGCGGTAGCGCGGATCGTCTTCGGGGTTGATGACCTCGAAGTCCTTGCCGGGACGGATCGAGAGACCGAAGCGCTGGAGGCGGGCTTCGAGCACGCTCGGGCGGGCGACGAGGATGGGATGGGCAATGCCCTCCTCGATCACCGCCTGCGCGGCGCGCAGCACGCGCTCGTCCTCGCCCTCGGCGTAGATGACGCGCTTCTTGTCCTGCTTCGCGCGCTGGAACAGCGGACGCATGATGAAGCCGGAGCGGAAGACGAACTCGTCGAGCTTCTCGTTATAGGCGTCGAAATCGGCGATGGGCCGGGTGGCGACGCCGGTGTCCATGGCCGCCTTGGCCACCGCCGGGGCGATGCGCAGGATGAGGCGCGGATCGAACGGCGAGGGAATGATGCTGTCCGCACCGAAGGCGCGGGTCTCGCCGCCATAGGCGCGGGCCACCACGTCGGAGGGCGTCTCGCGGGCGAGCGCGGCGATGGCTTCCACCGCCGCCATCTTCATCTCGGCATTGATGTCGGTGGCACCCACATCCAGCGCGCCGCGGAAGATGTAGGGGAAGCAGAGGACGTTGTTCACCTGGTTCGGGAAGTCCGAACGGCCGGTGCAGATCATGGCGTCGGGCCGCACGGCGCGGGCCTCTTCCGGCATGATCTCGGGATTGGGGTTGGCGAGCGCGAGGATGAGCGGGCGATCCGCCATGCGCTGGACCATCTCCGGCTTCAGCACGCCGCCGGCGGAGAGGCCGAGGAAGATGTGCGCGCCGTCGATCACCTCGGCGAGCGTGCGGGCGTCGGTCTTCTGAGCATAGACAGACTTGTAGGGGTCCATGAGGGTCTCGCGGCCTTCATAGACCACGCCCTCAATGTCGCAGACCCAGATGTTCTCGCGCTTGGCGCCGAGGGTCACCAGCAGGTTGAGGCAGGCGATGGCCGCCGCGCCCGCACCGGAGGTGACGATCTTGAGGTCTTCGATCTTGCGGTTGCCGATCTCCAGCGCGTTGCGCACGGCCGCGCCCACGATGATGGCGGTGCCATGCTGGTCGTCATGGAAGACCGGGATCTTCATGCGCTCGCGCAGGCGCTTCTCCACCTCGAAGCACTCGGGCGCCTTGATGTCCTCAAGGTTGATGCCGCCGAAGGTGGGCTCCAGCGCGGCCACCGTCTCGACCAGATGGTCGATCTCGGTGGCGGCGAGCTCGATGTCGAACACGTCGATGCCGGCGAATTTCTTGAACAGGACCGCCTTGCCCTCCATCACGGGCTTGGAGGCGAGCGGGCCGATGTTTCCGAGGCCGAGCACGGCGGTGCCGTTGGACACCACCGCCACAAGATTGGCGCGGGTGGTCAGTTCTGCGGCCTGGAGCGGGTCAGCCTTGATGGCCTCGCAGGCCGCGGCGACGCCGGGAGAATAGGCCAGAGCGAGATCGCGCTGATTGCCGAGGGGCTTGGTCGCCTGGATTTCCAGTTTCCCAGGCTTGGGGCTGCGATGGTAGACAAGCGCGCCGGATTTCAGATCCTCGGAAATGTTCGACATGTTTGACGCCATGTCCTCCCCCAAGCCTCTCTTACAGATGTCCACCGAACGGGCGGGCAACCTATCCCCCGCGGCGGGGGATGTCACGGTCTGGCATGGCGATTTCGCGGCGAATAGCGCCAAGCTCGGTGGATTCGGTTCCACGTGGAGGAAAAAGCACGCATGAAAAAGGTCATCATCACTGTCGCAGTGATCGCCGTACTGGGTGTCGGCGGCTATTTCGGCTTCGACCGGTTCGTGCAGATGCGCGCCCGCAACGACGTGGAGACTGTCTTTGCGTCCCTGCGCCAGAAGGGCGCCCAGGCGAGCTACAAGGATGTCGCCTTCACCCTCTCCGGCCGCCGCCTCACGGTGACCGGCATCGAGATCACCGGCCCCGCTGCCGGCCAGCAGGTGAAGCTGGAGCGGCTGGACGCCCAGGAGGTGACCTCGCCCTCCGGCGGCACGGTGCAGGCCAAGTCGGTCGAACTCACGGGCCTCAGCGTCGCCGTGACGGACCCGCTGGCCGCCCAGACCAAGGTCACCTATTCCGCGCCACAGGTCAGCCTCGTCGGCTATTCCGGGCCGGACCGCATGCCCGCCGTGCCCCCGGGCAGCAAGGCGACGCAGGCCCTGCGCGACGGCCTCGTGCTGTTCGGCGCGGTGCGCATCGACAGCGTGAGCATTCCCAAGCTCAGCGGCGATGTGACGCCCCCGCCGGCGCAGGGCGACAAGCCGGCGGCGGCGCCCTCCAGCTTCACCTATGAGGCCCTCACGGCCTCCGGCATCGGCGAGGGACGCATCGCCGAGCTGAAGGTCGGCAAGATGCTCGTGTCCACCACCACTGTCATCGAAGCCACGACGGTGCCCGTCGTGGTGGACGTGGCCGACCTGCGCGCCTCCGGCATCGACACCGGGCCGATCCGCATGCTGACCGACGCCGAGCCCAAGGCCTCCAGCCCGCTGCCCATCTACGAGAAGATCAGCACCGGCGCCTATCGCCTGCGGCACAAGGAGACCAACCTCTTCTCGGCCGGCAGCCTGAGCGCGCAGCGCGTGGCCATCAATCCCGAGAAGCTGTCCATCGAGCGGCTCCAGCAGCTCTCGGCCCTCGCCCAGCAGCCCCCTTCGGACGACCCCAAGCAGGTGGTCGCCATCGTGGAGCGCACCCTGCCGGTGATCGACGGCTTCGCCGTCGGCCAGATCTCCGTGAACGACATCACGCTGGCCGAGAAGGACGCCGCGGTGAAGATCGCGGCCATGAACATGAAGGGCTTCGTGGACGGTCGTCTGGAGACGCTGGAGGTTCTCGGCCTCACCAGCCAACTCCCCGGCGAGAAGCCCTCCACGGTGAAGCGGGCCGCCATCCTGGGCCTGTCGCTCAAGAGCATTCTTGAGCAGAGCGCGGCCATGGCCAGCAAGGACGACAAGAACGAACTGATCGCCCTCAATGCCAGCGCTGCCGTGCTGAAGAGCTTCTCCGGCTTCGAGCTGGAGGGCCTCGAGGCGCCCTACGACGCCAACGGCAAGATGGTGAGCATCGAGAAGATGTCGCTCTCCTGGGGCGATTTCACCGGCCTCCTGCCCACCCGCGTCGCCTTCCGCCTCGACAAGGTGAGCGGCCCGATCTCGGCGGAGGACGGCGAGCCCTTCAGCTATCTCGCCGCCGCCGGCATGGACCGTACGAGCATCTCGTCCGTGCTCAACCTGAGCTACGACGCCAATGCCCGGAGCCTTGCCCTCGCGCCGGCCTCGCTGGAGCTGGAGAAGGCCTTCTCCGCCAAGATCGAGGCGCGGCTGGAGAACGTGCCGAAGGACGTGTTCGACGCGGCACCCCAGGACGTGATGAACAATCCCACCGCCATCCTCGCCAAGCTGCAGAACGTGACCGCCGGCGCGCTGTCGGTCACCGTGACCGATCTCGGCCTCGCCAATCTGATGCTGAAGCAGCAGGCGGAGCTCGCCGGCGTCGAGCCGGAGGACCTGCGGTCCGAACTCATCTCGGGCATCCAGATGGGCACGCAGGATGCCGCGACCGTCAATCCGGACGCGGCTGCGGTGGGCGAGGCGATCGCCGCCTTCGTGAAGGCGCCGGGCACCATCACCGTCACCCTCACGCCGAAGCGGCCCCTCCCGGTCGCGTCCCTGCTGAGCCTGGACGATCCCTTCGACGCCCTCGCCGCCTTCAAGATGACGGCGACGGCCGGCCCCCGTCCCTGACGGACCGACCGGTGTAGTTTCAAGAGGAGAGCGGCGCGCCGGATCAAGGCGCGCCGTTTTCGTAAGGACCGGATGCCCGGAGCGCTGCCTCCAGCGCCTCATTCGCCGCAGCGAGGTCAGCCGTTGCGGTTTCGCCGTCCGCAGGCGCTGTAAGGGAAGCTTCCGCCCGTACGAGACGGGCTGCCCCATCCGCCGTCAGGACGAGGCTGCCGCTCTCCGCCTGACCGGCCACTTGCCGTGCCCAATGGACCGACGCCAGAAGGGTCCGCGGCAGCGGATCGGGCTCCGCTCCCACCACCAGACGGCGCGCGGCCTCCAGGCTCGCCAGCGCGCCCGCCGCCTCGCGGAAGCTGCGGTCCACCGCCCGCATGGCGCGCACCGGCTGCGCCGACACATCACCCGCGAGGCGCTGCCGCGACAGACGGACCACCTCGGCCAGCCCCGCCATGACGGCCCGCACCTGCCGCGCCAGCAGCGGCCGCGTCGGCACGGGGAAGATGACAAGCGCGCAGAGCATGGCGATGAGACAGCCGGCGCTCACCTCGGCCAGCCGGATCTCCAGCAGCTCGGACATGGTGGCGCCGAGACTGCCGTAGACGAGGCCCACCAGCACGGTGAGGAAGAAGATCGCCTTGGCATAGGCATGCAGGATGAAGAAGGCCCAGCCGGCGACGCAGACGAGCATCAGGGCGACCTCGGCCGCCGGATGTCCCCGGAGGGCGTAGGTCGCCGCCGCGCCGGCCACGACTCCGGCGAGCGTCCCGATGATGCGCTGGGCGCTGCGGTGGATCATCTCGGCGCGCGAGCGCATGCCGAGCAGCACGAGGAAGACGGAGAAGACGCCCCAGAACCAGCGCTCGGGCGAGATGGCGAGCCCCACCCAGAGGGTGAGCGTGCCGGCGAGAGCCACGCGCACCGCCGCCCGCCACGCGAGCGCCACGGGGCCGGCGGCAGGGGCGCCGGGCGCGGGGCGGAAGCCCGTGGCCGCTGCCCCCGCGATCTCCGACATGCGGGCGGCGGCCGCCTCGATGTCGCGCACCGTGCGGCGGGTCGGGCCGCAGGGCACGTCCACACCGCGGGGCGGAGCGAAGGCCCCCTCTTCCAGCCGGGCGGCGCAGGCGAGCAGCAGGCGGGCGCATTCGCGGGGTGGCGGGCGCAGACGCAGCGCCCCCACCGCCTGCTCGAAGGCGAGAACCGCCTCGGCCATGCTTGCGGCATAAGCAGCACCAGCACCGACGCGACCGGCGGCGAGCGCCAGATGGTCCTCCACCAGCAGCGCCACCTCGTTCAGGCGGGCCAAAGCGAGGTCCGGCTCGCGGCCCTCGGCCATCCGCCGCAGCACCGCCGCGCCCCGGCAGGCAAGCGCCTGCACCGCCCGGCGCAGCACGGCGGCGGGCGCGGAGGGCAGGAGAACGCGGCAGACCAGCACCACCACCGCCAGCGCCACCGGCACGATGGCGAGGGCTGCGCCGAGGTCCGCGGGTCCGGGATGGAGGTAGAGCCCGACATAATAGAGCACGCCCGCCACCATGCCCGCTGCGGTCGGGCCGAGACCGAGGGGATGCACGGCGACCGCCAGCGTCAGCACGAGGATGAAGCCCGCCTGCACCAGCGCCGGCCAGGGGGCGAGCAGCGCGCCGCACAGGTAGGTGGAGAGCGCGCAGGTCACGACGAGGCCCAGCGCGCGGGCATAGTCCCGCCAGCCCGTCTGACGCACCAGAACCGGGAGCACCATGGCCAATACCAACGCGGGCGCCGCGACGGTCAGCGGCAGGCCGGCAAGCTTGAGCCCGGGCAACAGGAGACCGCCCGTGAGGATGACGCAGGTCACCACCCGCAGGGCGATGAAGGTGCGCAGCAGGCCGGGATCGGACTGCTGGAGCGCCGCCAGCGCACGCCGGCGCCACGCCAAGGCCGGAAACCGGCGCAGGGGCAGGACGAGCGGGGCAACCGGCATGGGCGCTCCTTTAGGTCAGCATTATTGACCTAAACTAACGCACCCCGCTGCGCTGCACAAGCGGTCCGGCCCGATCCGCAAACGCCAAAGGCCCGCCGGGTGGCGGGCCTTTGGTATAAGTGCTTTCAGATGGGAGGATTGGCAGCGGGCAGCGGCGGTTCGGGTAGGAGCAATCCGCCCCGGGGAACCAGCCGACGCCCTCCCCCGTTCGCCTCACTTCGCCGGCAGGGCCGGACGGATGTGCAGTTCCTTCATCTGCTTTGGCGTCGCCTCGTTGGGCGCGCCCATGAGCAGGTCGAGGGCCTGCTGGTTCATGGGGAAGAGCGAGATCTCGCGCAGGTTCGAGACGCCGCACAGCAGCATCACGATGCGGTCGATGCCCGCCGCCATGCCGCCGTGGGGCGGCGCGCCATACTGGAAGGCGCGATACATACCGCCGAAGCGCTCGATGACGGTCGCCTCGTCATAGCCAGCCAGCTCGAACGCCTTCACCATCGCCTCGGGGCGGTGGTTGCGGATGCCGCCGGAGGCGATCTCGTAGCCGTTGCAGGCGATGTCGTACTGGAACGCCTTGATGGTGAGCGGGTCCTGCCCGTTCAGCGCCTCAAGGCCGCCCTGCGGCATGGAGAAGGGATTGTGGGAGAAGTCGATCTTCTTCTCCTCCTCCGACCACTCGTAGAAGGGGAAGTCCACGATCCACGCCAGCTCATAGCGCTCGGTGTCGATGAGGTTCAGTTCCTCGCCCACCTTGGTGCGAGCGAGACCGGCGAACTTGTAGAACTTCTCCGGATTGCCGGCGACGAAGAAGGCGGCATCGCCTTCCTTCAGGCCGAGCTGCTCGCGGATGGCGGCGGTGCGCTCGGGGCCGATGTTGTTGGCGAGCGGGCCGGCGCCCTCCCCGCCCTCACGCCACATGATGTAGCCGAGGCCCGGCTGGCCTTCGCCCTGCGCCCACGAATTCATGCGGTCGCAGAAGGCGCGCGAACCGCCGGTCGGGCCGGGGATCGCCCACACTTCATTCTTGGGGTCTTCGAGCAGGCGCGCGAACACCTTGAAGTTCGAGCCGCGGAAGTGCTCCGAGACGTTCTGCATCACCAGCGGGTTGCGCAGGTCCGGCTTGTCGGAGCCGTACTTGCGCAGGGCCTCCGCATAGGGAATGCGCGGCCAGTTCTGGGTGACGGGCTTGCCGCCGCCGAACTCCTCGAACACGCCCCGGATCACCGGCTCGACCGCCGCGAACACGTCGTCCTGCGTGACGAAGCTCATTTCGAGGTCGAGCTGGTAGAACTCGCCCGGCAGGCGGTCGGCGCGCGGATCCTCGTCGCGGAAGCAGGGGGCGATCTGGAAGTAGCGGTCGAAGCCGCTCATCATGATGAGCTGCTTGTACTGCTGGGGCGCCTGCGGCAGCGCGTAGAACTTGCCGGGATGGATGCGCGAGGGCACGAGGAAGTCGCGCGCGCCTTCCGGCGAGGAGGCGGTCAGGATCGGCGTCTGGAACTCGAAGAAGCCCTGCCCCTTCATGCGCTGGCGCAGGCTGTCGATGATCTGGCCACGCTTCATGATGTTGCCGTGGATGCGCTCGCGGCGCAGGTCCAGGAAGCGGTAGCGCAGCCGGATGTCTTCCGGATAATCCTGATCGCCGAACACCGGCAGCGGCAGCTCGGCGGCCGGGCCGAGCACCTCAAGGTCGGTGGCGTAGATCTCCACCTTGCCGGTGGCGAGCTCGGAATTCTCCGTGCCCTCGGGGCGCAGGCGCACGCGGCCATCGACGCGGATCACCCATTCGGCACGCACCTTCTCGGCGGCGGCGAAGGCGGCGCTGTCGGGATCGAACACCACCTGGGTCAGGCCGTAATGGTCGCGCAGGTCCACGAACAGCACGCCGCCATGGTCGCGGATACGGTGGCACCAGCCGGAGACGCGGACGGTATCGCCCACCTGGGCTTCGGTGAGCGCGCCGCAGGTGTGGGTGCGGTAGCGGTGCATGGCGGACCTTTCGGGGAACACGGTAAACGAAACGGGAGTTTGGCGCCAAAGGCTCACGCCGGGCCGGCGGGGAAGGTGCATGCGCACCCTGCCTTGTCAAGGGAGCACAGGTGGGGCAGCAACGTGCTACGGTATTGGCGCTGGTGCCAAGCTGTGTATCTTGCGGGGGAATTGCGCTGAAGCGGGGGTGCAAATGAGTGTTCGGGCCGTCGGTCGGACGGATCATCCCGAAGAACGCATGCACCGGATCGGCGCACGCAGCGGCGTGCTGTTCGCGGCGCTCGGCGCGGTTCTGGCCCTCGCGGTGATCGCGGGCACGGTCTTCCTCTGCTACAGCATCCGCAAGCAGACCTTCGCCGATCGTCGGCGCGAGCTGGAGAACCTCTCCCTCACGCTGGCCGAGCAGAGCGACCGCGCCTTCCAGTCCCTGCAGCTGGTGCAGAAAAGCATCATCGAGCGCATCGCCGCCGCCAACATCGAGTCCCAGACGGCGCTCGGCGCCCTCATGTCGACCTTCGACATCAATGAGACGCTGCGGGAAAAGATCAGCGGCCTGCCCTTCGTCGATGCCGTGACCATCATCGATCAGCAGGGCAACCTGCTGAATTTCTCCCGCTACTGGCCGGTGCCGTCCGTCAATGTCTCGGACCGGGACTATTTCATCGCGCTGCGGGACAGCCGGAACAAGACCATCTACGTGAGCCAGCCCGTGCCCAACCGCGGCACCGGCACCATGACCATCTATCTCGCCAACCGCTTCAACACGCCCTCCGGCGCCTTCTTCGGCCTCGTCCTCGGCGCCATGGAGCAGAGCTATTTCGAGCAGTTCTACGGCGCCATCAAGCTCGGCCGCGACGGCAACATCACCCTCTTCCGCGAGGATGGGGCGCATCTGGCCTCCTTTCCCCACAGGAGCCTGTCGCAGGTCCAGCTGCCCCAGTCCGCCACCCGCATCGCCCGCGAGCTCATCGCGGAGGAGCCAGAGGACGGCATCGTCCCGGCCGGCCTGATCGACGAGCACGCCCGACTGGTGGCCGTGCAGCAGCTGGCCAACTATCCGCTGGTCGTCGCGGTCAGCGACACCACCGATGCCATCGAGGCGCGGCTGCGGCTCCAGATCCTGCCCATCGGCATCGCCGCCGGGCTCATCTGCATCGCCATCGGCGTCGCGGTGGCCCTCGCCATCCGCCAGTCGCAGGCGCAGGCGCGCTTTGCCGCCGCCGCCCATCACACCGCCCGGCATGACGACCTTACGGGCCTGCCGAACCGCCTCCTCTTCACCGAGCGCCTGACCGCCCTGCTTGCCACCACGCGCTCACCGCTGGCGGTGCTGTTCCTCGATCTCGACTACTTCAAGACGGTCAACGACACGCTCGGCCATGTGGTGGGCGACCAGTTGCTGCGGGCGGTCGCGACACGCGTCGCCGAAGAGGCGCAGCCGAGCGAACTGGTGGCCCGGCTCGGCGGCGACGAATTCGCCATCATCAGCAGCCAGGCCGACCAGCCGGAAGCCGCGCTGGCGCTGGCCGAGCGGATCATCGCCCGCATCAGCCGGCCCATCAGCGTGGAGGACCACCGGGTGATCGCCGGCGGCTCGGTGGGCATCGCCATGGCCCCCGCGGACGGCACATCGGTGATCGAGCTCCTGAAGAATGCGGACCTCGCCCTCTATCGCGCCAAGGCGGAAGGGCGGGGACAGGCGCGCCTGTTCGAGCCGGAGATGGAGCACACCGCGCTGTCCCGCCGCTCGCTGGAGCTCGACCTGCGCAGCGCCTGGGAGAACGGACAGTTCTTCCTCGTCTTCCAGCCCTTCTTCCGCGTGGGGGACCGCAAGCTCTGCGGCTTCGAGGCACTGCTGCGCTGGCGCCATCCGACGCGGGGCATCGTCGCCCCCGCCACCTTCATCGCCTGCGCGGAAGAGACCGGCCTCATCCTGCCGCTCGGCGCCTGGGTGCTAACGGAGGCCTGCCGCGCGGCAGCCGACTGGCCGGACGACGTGCGCCTCGCGGTCAATCTCTCACCGCTCCAGTTCCGCTCCGGCCACATGCCGGACCAGATCCGCGAGGCGCTTCGCGTCTCCGGCCTGAAACCCAGCCGGCTGGAGCTGGAGCTGACCGAATCGACCCTCCTTGAGGAAGGCTCGGGCATCCACGGCGCCCTGCAGGGGCTGCGCAGCCAGGGGATCACCATCGCGCTCGACGATTTCGGCACCGGCTACTCGTCGCTGAGCTATCTGCGCTCGCTGCCCATCGACCGAATCAAGATCGACCGCGGCTTCATCTCCCGCATCTGCGAAGACGACCCCAGCCGCGCGATCGTGCGGGCGGTCCTGCAATTGTCCGCAGCGCTGAAGCTGGAGACGACGGCCGAGGGGATCGAGACCGAGGAGCAGCTGGAAACCCTGCGCGCCGAAGGCTGCGGCTATGTCCAGGGCTATCTGCTGGGGCGGCCCATGCGCGCCACCGAGGCGCGGGACATGTCCTTCCAGGCCGTAAGCTGAGCGGCACATCATTCAGGCTCTTTCGCGGCAAGCGGGGCTTCTTTATGGTGACGGCCATGGACCCGATCACCTCCACCGAGGCCCTGGCAGCCGCCTGCGAGCGCCTCTCCCGCCACGACTTCGTCACTGTCGACACCGAGTTCCTGCGTGAGACGACCTTCTGGCCGAAGCTCTGCGTGATTCAGGTGGCCAGCGTGGACGAGGCCATCATCATCGATGCCCTTGCGGAAGGGCTGGACCTCGCGCCTTTCTTCGCCCTGATGGGCAATGAGAAGGTGAAGAAGGTGTTCCATGCCGGCCGGCAGGACATCGAGATCGTCTGGCATCTGGCGGAGATCATCCCCCATCCGGTGTTCGACACCCAAGTCGCGGCCATGGTGCTCGGCTATGGCGACAGCATCTCCTATGACCAGCTGGTGCAGCGGATCACCGGCCACGCCATCGACAAGTCCTCCCGCTTCACCGACTGGTCGCGCCGGCCGCTCTCGCAGGCCCAGCTCACCTATGCGGTGGCCGACGTCACGCACCTGCGCGATGTCTACAAGAAGCTGATGGAAGATCTGGAGAGCCGCGGCCGGGCCGACTGGATGGGCGAGGAGATGAACATCCTCACCTCTCCCAGCACCTATCGCCAGGACCCCGAGACCGCCTACGAGCGGCTGAAATCCCGCGTGCGCAAGCCGCGTGAACTGGCGGTCCTCGCCGAGGTCGCCGCCTGGCGCGAGCGCGAAGCGCAGGCCCGCGACCTGCCGCGCGGGCGCATCATCAAGGACGAGGTGATCGGCGAGATCGCCGTTCAGCAGCCGCAGACCGCCGAGAAGCTGGCCGAACTGCGCTCGCTGCCCAAGGGCTTCGAGCGCTCGCGCTATGGCGAGGCGGTGCTGGAAGCGGTCAAGAAGGGCGTGGCCCGCGATCCCAAGACCCTGCCCCGCATCGAGCGCGACAAGCCGCTGCCGAACGGCGCCGCGGCCACGGTCGAACTGCTCAAGGTGCTGCTGCGCATGACTGCCGAGCAGAATGCGGTGGCCGCCAAGGTGATCGCCACCACGGACGACCTCGAACGGATCGCCGTGGATGACGAGGCCCCCGTCCCCGCCCTCTCTGGCTGGCGGCGGGAGCTGTTCGGCGAACGGGCGCTTGCCCTCAAGGCCGGTCGCCTTGCCCTCGCCGTCGACCGCGGCAAGGTCATCGCCGTCGAGCGCTGAGGCACTCATTTTCTTCGCACTGGCCGCTCCCGAGCCGGTGCGCGACCGAAGGCGATCCATTGCCCATGCATGAGCACGCCCGACAGCTTCTCGCGAGCCGCCTGGAGCGTCCGCTTCAACTCGTGGACGTCGGCGCCCGCTGGGGCGCCAACCCGGTCTGGGCGCCGTTGGGCGACCTCGGCCGTATCCTCTGCTTCGAGCCGGAGCCGGAGGAGTGCGCTCGCCTCAATGCCGCTCGACCACCCAATGTGGAGTATCTGCCCGTCGGGCTCGGAGGCACCATCGGGACAGCCACGCTGCACGTGACGAAAGAGCCCGGCTGCAGTTCCGTGTTTCCGCCGGTGCCGGAACTGGTGGCGAATTATCCGTGCCTCGACATCATGGCCGAGGAGCGGACGATCGAGTTTCCCTGCACCACGCTCGATGAAGCGCTGAGCAGCCGCGGCATCACCACCATCGCGGCCATCAAGCTCGATACGCAGGGGTCCGAGCTTCAGATCCTGAAAGGTGGCATCGAGACGCTCAAGACCTGCCACATGGTCGATGTGGAGGTGGAGTTCAATCCGCTGTACACGGGACAGGCGCTCTTCTGCGACGTGGACCGCTTCCTGCGCGATCAGGGCTTCGCGCTCTGGCGTCTCGACAATCTTTCGCATTACGCGCCCGAGCACGTGCCTCTGGCCGGCCAGCATTTCTGGGTCTCCGGCCCGCCCGCCGGCACGTCTGAAATGAGCACCGCCAACGGACAGCTGTTCTGGTCGCAAGCCCGCTACGTGCGCGCGACCTATCCCCGGACGGGCGCACCGACGCTAGACATGGCGAAGGCCCTGCCAGCGGCCGTCATCTCCTCGCTCTACAATTATTGGGACCTGTCGCTGGAGTTGATCCGCAAGACGGGCGACGTGGACCTGTACGCCGCCCTACGGGCCGCGCTTCAGATGCCGGTCTGAACGCTTTCGCGAAACCCCGCCATCAGTCGCTCGTGATCATCACCTCGGGAAAGGTGTCGGGCTCTTCCAGATCGAGCCCGTCCTCTTCCGCCAGCGGAACGTCCACGAGGCAGACGTCGCCGTCGTCGATCACCAGCGTCACGGGTGTCAGCGCCTTGCCCTGGCAGGGGCCGATGAAGCACTGGCCGCTGTCGAGATCGAACTGGGCATGGTGCACGCCGCAGGTGAGGAAGTTGCCCTCCTCGTCGAGAAACTCCCCCGGCACGGTGTCGAGCCGCTTGCCCTGATGCGGGCAGGCATTCTCGAAGCCGAAAAACGAATTGGACTTGCGGGTGACGATGATCGGCCAGGGCTTGGCCGCCCCGCTCTCGTCGAGCCGTGCCAGCACGAAGCCGCGCGCGCCGCCGTCGTCGATCTCATAGGTGGAGCAGATGGCAAAGAGTTCGCTCATGGGCCGCCTCCGGCGGTTCGGGGTCTCGCGCGGACGGGCCACCCGCGCAGGGAACGCGGATGGGGGTCAGCGCCGGGCGAGCGAACGCAGGAAGCCTTCGTATTCGTCGGTCAGTTCCATATCCACCGCCGGGGCCGCCTTCAGCAGTAGGTTGGCGATGAAGGCCTGATCGTTGCGCGGATCATCCAGCGCCTCGCGCAGGATGGGCAGGTTGTCCTCGATGTGGTGCAGGAAGGCGGGCTCCTTCTCGACGATCACCGTCCAGCGCTCCCGCGTCCATCTGGCAAGCGGATAGAGCACCTCATGGATGAAGTTGGATTTGCGGGCTTTCTCGAAGAAGCGCAGGCCCGCGTTCCAGTCCTCCTTGGCGCGCAGCGGCGGTGGTGGCCTGTCGCCTTTCAGCCATTTGCGCCCGGCTTGTCCGACAAAATCCTCAAGCAGGATGGGATTGTCGTTCACGGCCCGGAAATAGCCGACCGCGAGCTTGCCGGGATAGTCGTCGCCGAAGCTCGCAATCAGCCCGGCATCCACCGCATCCACGGCGGCGACGTCGCCCTTCAGGGCGGCCGTCATGCAGAACGCGAAGAGTGCGTCATTGGCCACCGCCTGAACGCCCGGCGTCGCAAGGTCCTGCGCGGACAGGGCGGGCGTCACGCCATCTGCGGGGACGGCCGCCGTTCCTGCTCGCTGGGCGGTGATGAAGGCGGTGATCTCCAGCCAGCCCATGAAGCTGGCGATGAAGGCGTCCGGGTCCACATGCACGATCGAAAGGTTGATCGGCAGCTTGCGCTTCTGCAGTTCGGCCATGTCCGTCATGTCGACGCCCCCGAGGCTGGGGATCGGGCCCGTGCCCAATCCGACAATCAGGACAGTCGTTGCAAGCGGTGTGCCGGGCGCAGGTGGATCAGCGGACGGGCCGCAGGCGGCGCCAGAGCCAGCGGACGATGACGCCCACCCACAGCACGATCGTCAGCAGCATGAAGGGGGCCGTGATCAGCATGAACCAGCCGCCCGTGAAGAGGGTGTAGAGCAGACCGCCGATGTCGGTGCCGCCGAACAGGCAGGGCTGGGGCTGCCCCTCGTTCACCTTGCAGCCGAGCGTGGATGCGATTTCGGTTGCCGCGAAGACGCCAAGCAGCGGGAACCAGGCCACCAGAGTCCCGAGCACCAGCCAGATCAGGCGGCGGGACCGGCGGGGCGGAGGGGGCTGCGTGTGGGGCATCGGCGCCTCTTGCTCGTGAGCCCCCGGGCGAGAACGCGCCGGGGTGCGGATGCAGGAGCATCGCCACACCCTGGCTCAAGGTTCCCGCCCTCAGTTCATGACGATGGAGGGCTCGCGGCCGATGAGGCGTGCCAACTGCTTGAGACGGTTCTGCACCCGGTCGTTCACGAGGCTGGCGAGATCGGCCGGAACGGTGAGCTTCAGGTGGGTCTCGTCGGCGATGAGCGGCACCCGCGGCAGGATGCCGGGCATGGCGGCGGACATCACATAGGCCACCCGCATGGCGGCACCGAGGATGCGCGCCCGGTCGAGCATGCCGGAGGTCACGAGCTCAAGGAGGCGCGGCGCATACTCGTCCTCGCCGAGGCCCATGTGCCGGTAATAGACCGACAGGGCGAGGAAGGCGCGGCCGGGATGGTCGATGCCCACCAGCGCCGCATGGGCGATGACGTTGAGGCTCTGCTCGCCGCGATAGTCGGGATGCGCCCGCCAGGCGATGTCGGAGAGAAGGCACGCCGCCTCGCGCAGGCGCCGTTCCTCCGTGCTCTCCTCCAGCACCGGGCTGGAGGCGAAGAAATTGCCGGTCCAGGTGGCGAGCTCCTCGCCATGCTGCGGCGAGCGCGAGCGCAGGATGTTGAAGTCCTGCGCCTCGATGAGCAGCGGATCGTGCCGGCGGGTCTCCGCGTCGAGGAGCGCATAGAGGAGACCCTCGCGGACGCCGAGGGCGGAGATGACGACGTCCGCCGGGCGGCCCGTGCGCACCAGATTCTCCAGCACCACCGCGCCATAGGCGAGCAGCGGGCGGCGGGCGCTTGACACCGCCTCGATATGAGCCAGCGCCTCGGGCTCGGCCCGGTGGACGATGCGCGTGAAGTCGAGCACTTCCTTCGCCGGCAGGCGGTAGCCATGCATCACATGCAGCGGATAGCCGCGCTGGAACATGTGCAGGCGCGCGAGCGCGCGCCAGGTGCCACCCACCGCATAGAAGGTGCGCCCCGCCACTTCCGAGAGCACGGGGGCATCGCGCATGGCATCGCGGACGATCTTCTCCGCCTTGTTCAGCGACTTGGACGAGCGGTCCTGCAAGGCGAGGCCGCCGATGGGCAGGGTTATGCCGTTGCCCACCACCTCGCGCTTGATGTCCACGAGTTCCAGCGAGCCGCCGCCGAGATCTCCGGCGACGCCGTCCGGATCATGGATGCCAGAGATGACGCCATAAGCCGCCAGTTCCGCCTCGCGGCGACCCGACAGGATCTCGATGGAGACGCCGCAGATGGCCTCGCACTCGGCGATGAACGCCGGGCCGTTCTGGGCATCGCGGGCGGCGGCGGTGGCGAGCGCATAGAGCTTGCCCACCCCCATGGCGTCGCACAGGCCGCGGAACCGGCGCAGGGCCGAGAAGGCCCGCTGCACCGCATCCTCCGCGAGTCGGCCGGTGGACAGGACGTCCCGGCCGAGCCCGCACAGGGCCTTCTCGTTGAACAGGGGAACCGGAGCGCGGGTCACCGCCTCATAGACCACGAGGCGGACGGAGTTGGATCCGATGTCGATGACCGCGACCGGGGCCTCGCCGGCCATCAGGGTGGAAAGGCCCCTGTGGTCATCCTCCCGAACGGCGGACGAGGAGACTGCGCGGCGAAGAATCCTTGAGAGACTTTCCACGTCCTGACAAGCTCGGGTTGGTCATGAAATAGCGATGGGCGTTGAACGGCTCTTCGCCCGGCGCCGGGACTATGCGTTCCGACGAGCCATCGGGCAACACCCGCCAGCTCTGTTCGTTGTCGATAAGATTGGCGACCATGATCTGATCCAGCACCTGCTCATGCACCGTGGGATTGGTGATGGGGCAGAGTGTCTCAACCCGGCGGTCGAGGTTGCGGGTCATCAGATCGGCCGAGGAGATGTAGACGATCGCCTTCGGGTGCGGCAACCCGTGGCCGGCGCCGAAGCAATACACGCGGCTGTGCTCGAGGAAGCGGCCGACGATGGACTTCACCCGGATGTTCTCCGACAGGCCGGGGATGCCGGGACGCAGGCAGCAGATGCCGCGCACCACGCAGTCCACCTGCACGCCGGCGCTGCTCGCCGCATAGAGCGCGTCGATCACCACCGGATCCACGAGCGAGTTGCACTTCAGCCAGATGGCGGCCGGACGGCCAGCGCGGGCGTGCGCGATCTCATCCTCGATGTGCTTGAGGATGCGCGGCTTGAGCGTCGCGGGCGACACCGCCATGGCGTCGAGTTCGCCCGGCTGGGCATAGCCGGTGATGAAGTTGAAGATGCGGGCCACGTCCTGCGCGATCACCGGGTCGGCGGTGAAGAAGGAGAGGTCCGTGTAGATGCGGGCGGTGATGGGGTGATAATTGCCGGTGCCCACATGGCAGTAGGTGGCGAGCGCGCCGCCCTCGCGGCGGACCACCATGGACAGCTTGCCGTGGGTCTTCAGGTCGATGAAGCCGAACACCACCTGCACGCCCGCGCGCTCCAGATCGCGCGCCCAGCGGATGTTGGCTTCCTCGTCGAAGCGGGCCTTCAGTTCGACCAGCGCCGTCACCGACTTGCCGGCCTCGGCCGCCTCGGCCAGCGCCTTCACGATCGGGCTGTCGGAGGAGGTGCGGTAGAGGGTCTGCTTGATGGCGACGACATTAGGGTCGCGAGCAGCCTGGCGGAGAAACTGAACCACCACATCGAAGGATTCATAAGGGTGGTGAACCAGAATGTCCTTCTCGCGAATGGCCAGAAAGCAGTCGCCGCCATGGTCGCGGATGCGCTCGGGAAATCGCGCATTGAAGGCCTGGAACTTGAGGTCCGGCCGGTCCACGGAGACAAGCTGGGAGAATTCGTTCAGCGCCAGAACGCCGTCCACGACGAAGATCTCGTCGTCCTGCACGTCGAGCTCGCGGGCGACGAACACCCGCAGTTCCTCCGGCATGCCGGCGTCCGCTTCCATGCGGATCACCTCGCCGTAGCGCCGCTGCTTCAGCGCCGTCTCGAACAGGCGGACGAGATCCTCCGCCTCTTCCTCGATTTCAAGGTCGCTGTCGCGCACCACGCGGAACACGCCCTGCCCCTTCACCGCATAGCCCGGGAACAGGCGGCCGATGAACAGGCCGGTCATCTGCTCCAGCGTGATGAAGCGCATGGTGCCCGGCTCGCGCTCGGGCAGGCGGATGAAGCGCTCCACCTTGGCGGGGATGCGGATGAGGGCGTTCATGCCCCGCCCGTCGGTCTGCCGCACCAGTTGCAGCGCCAGCGAGAAGCCGAGGTTGGGGATGAAGGGGAAGGGGTGCGCCGGATCGATCGCGAGCGGGGTCAGCACCGGGAAGACATGGTGCAGGAAGTGCTTCTCCAGCACCTCCAGATCCCCGGCGCTCACATCCGCGCCGTCCACCAGCACGATGCCGGCTCCCGCCAGTTCCTTGCGCAGCTCAAGCCAGCGCTGCTGCTGGTCGAAGATCAGCGAGCCAGCCTCGGCCACCACATTGGTGAGCTGCTCGGCGGGCAGGAGGCCATCGGGGCTGGCGATGGTGAGGCCCTCGCGGATCTGCTCCTTGAGGCCGGCCACCCGCACCATGAAAAATTCGTCGAGATTGTTCGCCGAAATGGACAGGAAGCGTAGTTGCTCCAACAGCGGATGGTTCCGGTTGGAGGCTTCCTCCAGCACGCGGCGATTGAAGTGCAGCCAGGAGATTTCGCGGTTGATGAAACGCTGCGGAGAGGTCGCGAGATCGCTGGCGGGCCCGTCCGCCTCGGGCGTCATCGCAAGAGCCGTCGCCTCAGTCGCAGTCATGGAACACTTCCCCTGTTTTGCACGCGGCGGACCATGGCCGCCTTGCATGACCACTCTATGACGGGATGCTGCACCGGGGGAACGGTGGCCGCCGCCCTCCCCGCTTTCCTAAAGGAAGCATCTTGCCCGCCCTTCATTCCATTGCGGTGCGAACAAGGACACGCTTCCGTCATCAAAGGGCTTAGAGTGGGAGCCAAGAACAAGCCGTGGCCTCCGCCACCGCGGCTGGAGGCGTTCATGTTTCAGGGGTTCAACCGCCGTTTTTTCGGTGGCGAAGCACAGGCCGACATTCCGCTCGTGGCCGATGAGGCCGTGGAGGCGCGCCCGGCCGCGCCTGCGAACACCCCGCGCATCGGACTGGCCCTTGGGGGCGGGGCGGCGCGCGGCTTTGCCCATATCGGCGTGCTGCGGACACTGGAAAAGCACGGCATCCGCCCGGACGTGGTGGCCGGCACCTCCATCGGCGCGGTGGTCGGCGGGCTGTGGGCAGCGGGCAAGCTTGACCCGCTGGAGGGCTGGGCCCGCAGCCTCAAGAAGCGCGACGTGCTCGGCATGCTGGACTTCACCTTCGGCTCCGCCGGCCTCATCGGGGGGCGGCGGCTCGTCGATCTGATGCGCCGCCATGTGGAGCCGACCCGCATCGAGAGCCTGTCCACGGTTTTCGCCGCCATCGCCACGGAGCTGGGCAGCGGACACGAGATCTGGCTCACCCGTGGCGACCTCATCGAGGCGATCCACGCCAGCTACTGCCTGCCGGGCATCTTCACGCCGGTGAAGGTGGGCGGGCGCTGGCTGATGGACGGCGCGCTGGTGAACCCCATCCCCGTCTCCGCCGCCCGCGCCATGGGCGCGCGCATCGTGATCGCGGTGAACCTCAATTCGGATGTCTTCGGCAAGGGCACGGTGATCCACGATCACGGCAGCATGCTGGAGACAGCAGAGGCGGCGCTGGCGGAAAAGCGGGCGCGTTTCTCGGGAATCCTGCGGCCGGACCGGCTGTTGCGGCGGCAGTTCTTCTCCGGCGCGCCGGACGGACCGAAGGGAATCTCGTCGGTGATGATCGATGCCTTCAACATCACCCAGGACCGCATCGCCCGCTCGCGGCTGGCGGGAGATCCGCCGGACGTCTCCATCTCGCCAAAGCTCGGCAAGATCGGCCTGTTCGAGTTCCAGCGGGCGGACGAGGCGATCGCCGCCGGCGCCGAGGCGGCGGAAAAGGTGATCGATGAACTCAAGGAAGTGATGGTCGCCCTCGCCTGAGCGGTGCGCGGCCCCGGGGGCATGGCGGCGGGAGCCCCGCCGCCGGCCGTTCAGGCGGTCATGATGTAATCGCGCAGCTGGGCGCTCTCGCGCTCCATCTCCTCGACGCGGAACTTCACCACGTCGCCGATGGAGATGATGCCGATGAGCCGCTCGCCCTCCACCACCGGGACGTGGCGGAAGCGGCCGCGCGTCATGCGCTCCATGATGCCCTGGATGGTCTCGTCGCGCGCGCAGGTCACGACCGCACGGGTCATCACGGCGGACACGGGCTCGGAAAGAACCTCCGGCCCGCGCACGCCGAGAATGCGCACCACGTCGCGCTCCGACAGGATGCCTGCCAGCCGGCCGTTGTCATCCACCGCGACGATGGCACCGATCCGATGCTCGGACAGGCTCTTGACCGCATCGGTCAGGGAGGCGTCCGGCGAGATGGTCACCATGGATGAGGGCTTGCTGTTCAGGATGGCGCTGACGGTCATGTGTCTTCCTCCGCTCTGACTGCGCTGCCATGGGCCGGCGGAGGCTTGTTTCTTTTGTGGGCGCCGGCGCAGGCGCAGACGCAAGGATGATCCACCCGAAGCGCTCGGGGTGCAACCTCTGAATGCCGTCAGGGCAGTTCAGGCGGCGGTTTTCTCGCGCGGCAGGCGCCGACCGACCGGATCGAAGAAGGAAAAGAGCAGCAAGCCGGCGAAGAAGCCGCCCAGATGCGCCTGCCAGGCGACCTCGCCATCCTCCGCCCCCGGCATGGTCACGCCCACGCCGAAGAGGAGGTTGGCGGCGATCCAGACGCCCATGAAGCCGAGCACGCGGGGATCGCGGAAGGCCTCCCCCAGCCCCTGTGCCGGCATGTGATCCGGCAGCGGGCCGCGCCGGCCGCTCAGGGAGCCGCCGGGCGCGAAGGCGAAACGCACCGCCGCCGCCATGAGGCCGGCGATGGCCGCCGAGGCGCCGATCATGGGCACCATCGCGTCCCGATGGGTGATGAGATGGGCGAAGGCCCCCACCGCCGCCGTGACGGCGAAGAAGGCAAGGAAGCGCGCCGGCCCGAAGCGCCGGGCCACCGGCGTCGCAAACGCCAGCATCCAGATCAGGTTGACGCCGAGATGGATCCAGTTGGCGTGCAGCAGCGCGTAGGTGACGAAGGTCCAGATGTCGGCGCCGATGCCGCCGGGAAGTGCCAGCGCGGCCTCCGCATCATAGCGGCCGGGCACGAAGGAGAAGAGCGCGAGGATCTCCAGATCGGCGCCCTCGCTCAGCACATAGGTGCGGACGAGATGGATCACCGCCATCGCGGCGGCGAGGGCAGTGACGACGCCGGGCACGTTGAACACCGGCTGGCGGGGCATCGCCCCAGGGGATCGGGTGATATCGAGCACCCTTCGCACATAGGCGCGGGCCGGAAGGAGAGCAACCCAAAACACGGGGAGTGTCCGCCCCGGCCATCGACGATCGGGCGCACGAACGGCGGTATCATCCAGCGGAAACCGCGTTAAGGTTAAAAAAGGATTAAGAGCGCGCACAGACGCGGTTTGCGGCATTATCCTTTTGTTAACCGCAAGGCGAACACCCGCTCATGCCCTCTTCTCTCGCGCGACTGCTGCTCCTGGCCGGCCTGCTTCTCGGCAGCACGGCGGGCGCGTCCGCACAGAAGATCCATACGGCAAGCCTTCCGCCCCAGCCGGCGCCGGTGGAGCATCTCGACGCCATCGGCAACACCAATCCGCCCATCGGCTATGTGGAGTTCTGCGGCGACCACGCCAATGAATGCGTGCCGTCCGGCCCGATGGTCTATGAGGTCGCTCTGACCGAGCAGAAGCTCGCCGAGCTCCAGAAGGTGAACCGCTCGGTGAACGAGACGGTGGAGCCCATGACCGACCTCGAGCACTACGGCGTGGTCGAGAAATGGGCCTATCCCGATGACGGCAAGGGCGACTGCGAGGACTATGTGCTGGAGAAGCGCCGGGTTCTCATGAACCTCGGCTGGCCGGCCTCGGTGCTGCTCATCACCGTGGTGCGCGACAAGGCCGGCGACGGCCATGCGGTGCTGACCGTGGTGACCGACCGCGGCGACCTCGTCCTCGACAATCAGGAAGCCGAGATCCTGCGCTGGCGCCAGACCGGCTATCGCTATGTGAAGCGCCAGTCCCAGAACGACCCCAGCCAGTGGGTGTCGCTGGGCGAGACCCGCTCCCCGCCGGTGGTGGGCGGCGGGCGCTGAGGCGCCCGTCCGTTCTCGGGCGGATCAGTCGATACGGGTAAGCCCGGCCGCGAAGCGCTTCCAGTTGTTCTGATAATGCTCCGCCGTGCGCGAGAGGCGCGCCACCATCTCGTCGTCCAGTTCCCGGATGGCCTTGGCCGGCGCGCCCACGATCAGCGACCGCTCGGCAAAGGATTTGCCCTCGGTGACCAGCGCATTGCTGCCCACCAGGGAGTTCGGGGCGATCGTGGCGCCATTGAGCAGGGTCGCGCCCATGCCGACGAGGCTGTTCTCGCCCACCACGCAGCCATGCAGCATGGCCATGTGGCCGACGGTGACACCCGCACCCAGCGTCATGGGGAAGCCGGGGTCGGTGTGAAGGACGCAGTTTTCCTGGATGTTGGTGCCCCGCCCGATGGTGATGGGCTCATTGTCGCCACGGATCACCGTGCCGAACCAGATGCTCGCATCCTCCTCGATCTTCACCCGGCCGATGACGATGGCGTTGGGCGCGATCCAATAGCGTCCGGAGGCCGGCAGTTCGGGGGCAACGCCGTCGATGGCATAGAGCGGCATGGGCTTGGGGCTCCTTGGGGTATTTTCGCCCTGCCTACACCGCCCCGCCGCCGGCCGCCAGTTGGGAGGAGGCTCAGGGAATCGGCGCAACGTCCGTTCGGCGGAAATCCTCTCCCACGAACAGCAGCGGGCAGCCCTGCGCCCGGGCGAGTGCGTAGGCGAAGCAGTCCCCGAGATTGAGACCGGCGGGATGGCGCCCCTTGCCCCAAGCCGCATAGGCTTCGGCGACACGGCGCGCCTCGGCGGCACCGAGCGGGGCCACTTCGAAGCCGAGACCATCGAGCAACTGCCGCATCTGCGGACCGATGCCGCGCCGCTCCGCCACGATGAGCGCTTCGGCCATCGTCCCCGCCGAAAGCAGAAGCCGCTCCTCGGCTTCGAGAGCCTCGATGCACCGGTGCGCCTCGTCTTCGCCCAGCAGCACCGCCATGAGCGCGGAGGTGTCCACGACGATCATGTAGGCAGGCCGTCCGCGTCATAAAGCACGTCCTGGCTGCGCGCCGCACCGGGACCGGGTTTGACCTGACCCTGAACCTCAGCGCGCAAGGCCTCCATCAGCGCCCGCCGAGCGGTGCGGTCGGTCACGGGCACCACCGGCACCAGCCGCACCGCCGGATGGCCGTGGCGGGTGAGAATGACCTCATCGCCCGCCTCGGCCCGGCGGACCAATTCTGTCAGTTGCCCCTTCGCCTCGGAAACGGAAATACGCATGGCCCTGTCCGTGCTTGAAAGGGCATTATAGACCATCAAATGGTCCAAATGAAACTCTGACTAACGGAGGCCGTAAATCAAGCTTCCGACGGCCATACGACTCCGAAACAAGCCACGCCAGTTCGGAGATTCTCAAAAAGGCCCGCGCGCATAGATGGCCTGAAGGCCGGCGGTGAGTTGGGCGACATGCTGCTCATAGACCTTGCGGATGCAGGGCACGCGGCTGCCGCAGGTGGCGCGATAGGCGAGGAAGGCGCGCTGCTGGTCCTGGATGATGCCGCGTTCGCCCATGGCCACGAGATGGGTCAGCACGTCGTAGAGCGTTGCCGCACGCACATCGAGATCGGACAGGTCGCGGTTGACGCACACCGCCTTCTCGTCCGGCGAGCGGGCCTTGGTGCAGTCGAAGCTGGCTGCGGCGGCGGGCGCCGATGAGAAGGCGAGAACGAGACCCAGGAGGGCCAGGGCAGTGGACGCGCGGCGCAGTGTCATTCGCTCACCCTCGCGGCCTCGTAGCGGGCAAAGCCCTCGGCGCGCAGCTCGCACGCCGGGCAGGTCCCGCAGCCATGCCCCCACAGATGGCGCGGGCCGCGTTCGCCAAGATAGCAGGTATGGGTGTCCTCCACGATGAGGTCCACCAGCGCCCGCCCGCCGAGCCGCTCGGCGAGCCGCCAGGTCTCGGCCTTGTCGATCCACATGAGCGGCGTCTCCAGCACGAAGCGCCGGTCCATGCCGAGGTTCAGCGCCACCTGAAGCGCCTTGATGGTGTCGTCCCGGCAGTCCGGATAGCCGGAGAAGTCGGTCTCGCACATGCCGCCGACGATGTGCTTCAGCCCGCGCCGATAGGCGAGCGCGGCGGCGAAGGTGAGGAAGATGATGTTGCGGCCGGGCACGAAGGTGTTCGGCAGGCCGCCCTCGGTCATCTCGATGGCGACGTCGCGGGTGAGCGCCGTGTCGGAGACCGCGCCCAGCGCATCGAGCGCGAGGGTATGGTCCTCGCCCAGCTTCGCGGCCCAGGCCGGATTGAGCGCTGCCATGGCGGCGCGCACCTTCACCCGGCAGTCGAGTTCGATGCGGTGGCGCTGGCCATAGTCGAAGCCGAGCGTCTCCACCCGCTCGAAGCGGTCCAGCGCCCAGGCGAGCGTGGTGGTGGAATCCTGCCCGCCCGAGAACAGGACGAGCGCACCGGAACCCGGGCCCGCGTCAGCACTCATTCGCCGGGCGCTTTGGCGTCGATGGCGAGCGCGTGGAGACCGCCGGCGATTTCGCCCGCCAGCAGCCCGTTCACCAGACGGTGGCGGTCGATGCGGCTCTTGCCCCGGAAGGCCTCGGAGACCACCCGCACCCGCAGGTGGGTGATGCCGCCGTCGGGTCGGGCGCGGTTGTGCGCGTGGCCCGCGTGGCGGTGGCTCTCGTCCTCCACCTCCAGGGAGACAGGCGAAAGGCCGGCGGCGAGCGCCGTGCGGATCTGGTCGAGATGAGCGTCGGACATGGCCTATCGGTACTGCCGCCGCGCGCCCGGCGTCAATGCGGCCGGCCAGCCCCGCGCGCTGCGCATGGGCGGCGCGGAGGATCAGGCGGGCAGCCACGAGAGCGCCAGCCCAGCAAGCGCGCAGACCCCGAGCGTCGCCATCATGCCGGCCCGGAAGCGCAGCATGGCGACCAGCGCGCCGGCCGCAAGCACGGCCGCCCGCCAGTCGACGGACGCGAGCACCGGCACGTCGGGCGAGAGGCCGAGCACGCGCCATTCGCGCACCTCGCGGAACGCAACGTGCAAGGCGAACCAGACCGCGAGATTGAGGATGACGCCCACCACCGCCGCCGTGATGGCCGACATGGCAGCGGCGAGGCGCCGGCTGCCGCGCAGCGCCTCCATGTAGGGCGCGCCGAGGAAGATCCAGAGGAAACAGGGCGCGAACGTCACCCAGACGGTGAGCGCGCCGCCGAGCAGGCCCGCGAGCCACGCTGGCAAGGCGCCCGGATCGCGATAGGCGGCGAGAATGCCCACGAACTGGAGGACGAGGATGAGCGGCCCCGGCGTCGTCTCCGCAAGGCCGAGCCCGTCCACCATTTCATGCGGCGAGAGCCAGCCGAAGGTCTCCACCGCCGCCTGCGCCACATAGGCCAAGGCCGCGTAGGCACCGCCGAACGTGACCACCGCCATGACGCTGAAGAAGGAGCCGATGGTCGCCCAGACGCTGTGGGGACCGGTGAGAAGCGCCAGCAGCGCCACCGGCCCGAGCCAGGCCGGCAGCCAGACCGCAAGCACCTTCAGCGCGCGGCCGGCAGAAGGACGCGTGTGGGCCATGGCGCCTTGCGCGAAGAGATCGTCCACGATCCCCTCTCCCGCCGCCGGCGCGGCCGGCGCGCCAAAACCCTTGCCGGCAAAGGCGAAGCCGAACAGCCCGGCGGCCAACACCACCAGCGGGAAAGGCACCTGCGCGGCATAGATGGCAACAAAGGCAAGCGCGGCGATGGCGAGGTGCAGGCGGGTCGAAAGCGCGCGCCGCCCGATGCGCAGCAGCGCCTGCACCACCACCGCCAGCACGGCGGCCTTGATGCCGAAGAACAGGGCGCTGATGAGCGGCACGTCGTGGGAGACGGCATAGAGCAGGCCGAGGGCGCTCATCACCACGGCGCCGGGCAGGATGAAGAGCAGTCCCGCCACCAGGCCGCCGAGGGTGCGATGCAGGAGCCAGCCGACGTAGGTGGCGAGTTGCTGCGCCTCCGGACCCGGCAGGAGCATGCAGTAATTGAGGGCGTGCAGGAACCGCGTCTCGCTGATCCAGCCCCGCTCCTCGACGAGCTCGCGGTGCATGGTGGCGATCTGCCCCGCCGGCCCGCCGAAGCTCAGAAGCCCGATCCGCGCCCACACCCGCACCGCCTCGCCGAAGGACGGGAGCGCGACCGGAGCGGCGGGTGCGGGGGCTGTGCTGGTGGTGGTCCCGCCGGCGGAAGACATGCGGCTTCGTCCTCATGCGGGCCCACCCCGCCGGGCACGACCATGCCGTGGCGTGGGGCGGTTTCGCAAGCCTGTCCGCCCTCCCGCGCAGGGCGGCGGCACGCGTCCGCGCCTTGCGCCAGAGCCGGAGCGACGTATATGAGGTGCCGACGCCACAGCCCTCAGGGAAGGCGCCTCCCCTCGCCGGAAGTCCTCTCCCTTGCCTTGCCCGGCGATGGCGGGGCCCGCATACTCAGCCTGCCATGAAAACAGACTCCCCCTTCTTCGACCGGATCCGGGTCAAGCCCGAACAGGACCGGTTGCGGAAGCCCACCTGCCCTCAATGCCAGTGGCCGGGCTGCGATCAGCCGGGCACCCATCGTGCGCCCAAGGGCCGGATGCAGGAAGGGCAGTACTGGCTCTACTGCCTCGACCACGTGAAGGAATACAACCAGTCCTACAACTATTTCGCGGGCATGAGCGACTCGGCCGTCTACGCCTATCAGAAGGACGCGCTCACCGGGCACCGTCCCACCTGGCGCATGGGCACGCGCGGCGCCAATGACGCCCCTGGCGGCGATGGCATGCGCGATCCGTTCGGCTTCACCGCCGAAATGGGCAGCCATGGCGCCGGCTTCGCGCCCAGCGAGCCGGAGGGCCGCGCCATCCGCACCGCGGAGCGGCAGGCGCTGGAGATCATGGGCCTCGAGCTTTCGGCCACCGGGCCGGAGATCAAGGCCCGCTTCAAGGAACTGGTGAAGAAGCACCACCCGGATGCCAATGGCGGCGACAAATCCGCGGAGGAGCGGCTGCGTAATGTCATCCAGGCGCACAGCACGCTGAAGAAGGCCGGTTTCTGTTGAGCCCTGCGTGCAGCGCACATGCGCGCACGAAGGCTGTTTTTGCACGTGCGGAAAACCTTTAAGGTGCCGCGAGCATGAATGCGGAAGAGTGAAGCGCGGCGGGCCGCGCAAACGGAGGCATGATGAGCACCGAGACCGTGGCACCTACCCCCGACATGAAGGTTTCGGTGAGGCAGGTGTTTGGCATCGACATCGACATGGAAGTGCCGGCCTATTCCGAGCCGGATCCGCACGTTCCCGATCTCGATCCCGATTACCTGTTCGATCGTCAGACGACCCTCGCGATCCTTGCGGGCTTTGCCTACAACCGCCGCGTGATGGTCACCGGCTATCACGGCACCGGCAAGTCCACCCACATCGAGCAGGTCGCCGCCCGCCTCAACTGGCCGTGCGTGCGCGTGAATCTCGACAGCCACATCTCGCGTATCGACCTCATCGGCAAGGATGCCATCGTGGTGCGCGACGGCATGCAGGTGACCGAGTTCCGCGACGGCATCCTGCCGTGGGCGCTCCAGAACAACGTCGCCATGGTGTTCGACGAATATGACGCCGGCCGTCCGGACGTGATGTTCGTGATCCAGCGCGTGCTCGAAGTCTCCGGCCGCCTCACCCTGCTCGACCAGAACCGGGTGATCCGCCCCCACCCCGCCTTCCGCCTGTTCTCCACCGCGAACACGGTCGGCCTCGGCGACACCACGGGCCTCTATCACGGCACCCAGCAGATCAATCAGGGCCAGATGGACCGCTGGTCCATCGTGACCACCCTCAACTACCTGCCCCACGACAAGGAAGTGGAGATCGTGCTCGCCAAGTCGAAGCACTATCAGAACCCGCAGGGACGCGAGACGGTGGCCCGCATGGTGCGCCTCGCCGATCTGACCCGTTCGGCCTTCATCAATGGCGACCTCTCCACCGTGATGAGCCCGCGCACCGTGCTCACCTGGGCCGAGAATGCCGAGATCTTCAAGGATATCGGTTTCGCCCTGCGCGTCACCTTCCTGAACAAGTGCGACGAGTTGGAGCGCCCGCTGGTGGCGGAGTTCTATCAGCGCTGCTTCGGGCAGGAGTTGCAGGAGAGCGCGGTCAACCTCGTCCTCTCCTGACGTCCCATGATGTGCGGCCCCTCCCTCGCGGAGGGGCCATTCCGCCCGCGCCGGCGTCCGTGACAGGCTGAGCTATGGCTGCCCCGACCAACAAGACCGTCAAGACCGCCCCCAAGGAAGCGCCTGCGGAGCCGTTCAAGCGCGCCGTGGCCGGCTGCTTCAAGGCCATCGCCGGGGTGGGCGAGTTCGAGGTCTCCTACGCTTCCGAACGTCCCTCGCTCGGCCCGGACCGGGCGCGTCTGCCCGACCTGCCCCGCCGCTTCACGGCGCAGGACGCGGCCGTGCTGCGCGGCCACGCCGATTCCATGGCGCTGCGCCTCGCCTGCCACGATCCCTCCGTGCATCGCCGCATGCTGCCCTCCGGCGACATCGCCCGCGCCGTGTTCGAGGCGGTGGAGCAGGCGCGCGTGGAAGCGCTCGGCTCCCAGCGCATGCTGGGCACCAAGAACAATCTCACCGCCATGCTGAGCGACCGCTACCATCGCGGTCCCTATGCGGAAATCACCGAGCGCGCCGACGCCCCCATCCAGGACGCGGTGGCCCTCATGGTGCGCGAGCGCCTGACCGGACAGGCGCCGCCGGCCGACGCGCGCAAGATCGTCGATCTCTGGCGCGACTATATCGAGGCGCGCGCGGACAAGGACCTCTCCCGCCTCACCGACGTGCTGGGCGACCAGAAGAAGTTCGGCGAGATCACCCGCGATCTCCTCACCTCGCTCGAAATGGGCGAGGACCGCGGCCTCGAAAACGAGGACGACAACGAGAGCGACGAGGAATCCTCCGGAAATCAGGAGCAGGGCGACGAAGACGCCCAGCGTTCCGAGGACGACACGCAGGACGGCGCCACCGAGGTGGAAGCCGAAATGTCCCAGGAGGAGCTGCCCGACAGCGCCTCGGAGAGCGAAGCCGGTCCGCCCGCCGAAATGCCGGACGATGCGGAACTGGGCGATTCCGACGAGGCCGCCGAGCCGTGGCAGCCCCGCCAGCCCCCTGCGCACGACACCAAGGGGCCGGAGTATCACGCCTATACGACGAAGTTCGACGAGGAGACCTCCGCCGAGGAGCTCTGCGACGCCGAAGAGCTGACGCGCCTGCGCGCCTATCTCGACAAGCAACTGAACAATCTCCAGGGCGTCGTGGCCCGCCTCGCCAACCGCCTCCAGCGCCGCCTCCTGGCGCAGCAGAACCGGGCGTGGGAGTTCGATCTGGAGGAAGGCGTGCTGGACCCGGCCCGCCTCTCCCGCGTGGTCACCGATCCCACCGCCGCGCTCTCCTTCAAGCGCGAGCGCGACACCGAGTTCCGCGACACGGTGGTGACGCTGCTCATCGACAATTCCGGCTCCATGCGCGGCCGGCCGATCACGGTCGCTGCCACCTGCGCCGACATTCTCGCCCGCACGCTGGAGCGCTGCGCGGTGAAGGTGGAGGTGCTCGGCTTCACCACCCGCGCCTGGAAGGGCGGCCAGTCCCGCGAGGCGTGGCTGGCGGGCGGAAAGCCGGCCAATCCGGGCCGCCTCAACGACCTGCGCCACATCGTCTACAAGTCCGCCGACGCCCCCTGGCGCCGCGCCCGGCGCAACCTCGGCCTGATGATGCGCGAGGGGCTGCTGAAGGAGAATATCGACGGCGAGGCGCTCGACTGGGCGCACAAGCGCCTGCTCGGCCGGCCCGAGGCGCGCAAGATCCTGATGATGATCTCCGACGGCGCGCCGGTGGACGATTCCACCCTCTCGGTGAATGCCGGCAATTATCTCGAGCGCCATCTGCGCCACATCATCACGCAGATCGAGGACCGCTCGCCGGTGGAGCTGATCGCCATCGGCATCGGCCATGACGTCACGCGCTATTACAAGCGCGCCGTGACCATCGTGGACGCCGAGGAACTGGGCGGCGCCATGACCGAGAAGCTGGCGGAGCTGTTCGACGACAAGCCCGCCCCCGCCCCGCGCGGCCGGCGCCTGCACTGATGCGCCTCCTCAGCCGCCGCACCGCCCTCACGAGCCTCGTGGCGGCGGGCGGCGCGCTCGCCGCGCACAGGGCCTTTGCCAAGCCGCGGGAGTTTCCCCTCGATCCCGTGCGGATCGAGGTGGAGGCCCGGGAAATCACCCATTTCCAGCCCACGGCCGAGGCGATCCGCTTCGGCAAGCTGGAGTTTCGCGGCGGGCTGGTGCTCACCTCGTCCTATCCGGGCTTCGGCGGCATCTCAGGCTTCGCGCTTCAGCGGGACGGCCGGCGCTTTCTTGCCGTGACCGACGCTGGACTGCTCTTGGACGGAGAATTGGCCACGGACGGCGACCGGCCCACCGGCCTTGCCAACGTGCGGGCCTGCGCGCTTAAGGACGACCGGGGCCGTCCGCTGGCGCTTCAGGGGCGGGAGGATGCCGAATCCCTCACCCTTTCTCCGCGCGGCGTGTTCGTCGGCCTCGAAACCATCAATGAGATCTGGCTGTATCCCGCCGATCCCATGGGCCAGATCGGCATGCGCATCGACGTGCCTCCGGGTGTGAAGGCGCTGCGCTTCAATCTCGGTCTGGAGAGCCTCGCATACGCAGCCGAGGGGCCGCTCGGCGGCACGCTCATCGCCATCGGCGAAGAGGGCGCGAGCAAGAGCGCGGACCTTCCCGGCTTCCTCATCGGCGGGCCAACGCCCGGCACCTTCACCATCGCCAAGAGCGGCCCCTTCAACGGCACGGATGCCTGCGTGGGACCAGACGGGGTCCTCTATCTGCTGGAGCGGCATTTCTCCTTCAGCACCGGCGTGCTCATGCAGGTACGCCGCTTTTCCATGTCCGACGTGAAGCCGGGGGCGCGCCTCTCCGGCGAGATCCTGTTCACCGCCGACATGGCCTATGAGATCGACAATATGGAAGGCCTCGCCGTGACGCGGAACGCCGCCGGCGAGATCATCCTCACCATGATTTCGGACGACAATTTCTCGCCGCTCCAGCGCAACGTGCTGCTGCGGTTCGCGGTGGCGGCCTGAGGATCAAGGCGCGTTTTGCACGGCCGGTTGCCTGTGGCAGTTGCTCGCTCAACCCGGCCGCACTTGCCCCCTCCCAACCCTACCCAGCAAGCGGGAGAGGGCTTTTCCCGCCCGGTTTTCCATGCGGTGCATAACAGCCCGCGCAACGGGCCCCCTCTCCCGCCTGCGGGGGAGGGTTGGGGAGGGGGAAGACGCACCCTACGACTTCAATGTAGGCCCTCAGCCCTCTGTGCCGATGCGTCCGGCCTCCCAGCCGAGTATCGCGCGCTTGCGGGTGAGGCCCCAGTGATAGCCGGTGAGATCGCCATTCTTGCCGAGCACGCGGTGGCAGGGTACCACGAAGGAGATGGGGTTCTTGCCCACCGCCGCGCCCACGGCGCGGGCGGCGGAGGGCTTGCCCACGTGTCCGGCTATGGTGGAATAGGTGGTGGCCCGGCCCATGGGAATGCGCAGCAGCGTCTCCCACACCCGGATCTCGAAGTCCGTGCCGATGAAGACGATGCGCAGCGGCTGCTCCTCGCGCCACGCCTCGGGGTTGAATATGCGCGACACCAGCGGCGCGGTGGCGGTGGGGTCCTCCAGATACGTGGCGTAGGGCCAGCGCCGGCGCATGTCGGCCAACGCCGCCTCCTCCTCGCCCGCATCCGCGAAGGCAAGGCCGCAGAGGCCGCGCGGCGTGCACATGGCGAGGGCCGTGCCGAAGGGCGAGGGATGGAGGCCGTAGCGGATGACCAGCCCCGCACCGCCCGTCTTCCACTCGCCCGGCGACATGGCCTCATGCACCACGAAGAGGTCGTGCAGGCGGCCGGGACCGGAGAGGCCCAGTTCCAGCGCCGCATCGAGCACGTTCGGGCATTCGGCCAGCACCTGCCGGGCGCGGTCCAGCGTCACCGCCTGAAGGAACGCCTTGGGGGTGAGGCCGCACCAGCGGCGGAAGAGATCGGTGAGCGCGCGCGGCGTCACGCCCGCGGCGGCGGCGATGGCTTCCACCTCGGGCTGGTCGCGCACGTGATGGGTGACATAAGCGACGGCGCGGCGCACCACGTCATAATCGGCGGCGCAGATGTCGAGGGCGGCGGCCGGACCTGCGACCATGCCGGCCAGCGGGCGGGGCAGTTCAAGCGGCAGGGTGGTCTGGGCGGTCAGGTCGAGCACGGGCGTTCTTCCCCTTCGGACGTTTCGTGCCATCACAGCACCGGCCGCGCCAGCGGGCCACCCGATTTCACCGCCGCGCTCCCCGATCAGAAATGGGTGCGGGTGACGCCGCGCTTCACCTCGCTCAGGGCATGGGTGAGGTCATCGGCCAGTGCGCCCTTCTGGATGGGGCCGAGGAAGCCGCCCACCGGCGTCTCCCGTCCCTGCGAGACAAGGGCCAGGGCGAGCGTGCCGTGGTCCTCGTCATCCTGCCGCTTCACCCGCGTCCAGAAGGGATTCATGCGCGCCTCCCAGCCTTTCCCCCGCGCGGGCACATGGCGCACTTCCACGAGGCTCGGGGTGATGCGGATGAATTCGCGCGCGTCCGCCGCCCGGAAGTTGGCCTTGAAGGCCCAATAGACCAAGAGCACATCGAGCCCGAAGAAGCCGAAGATGGGCCATGCGCCCATGGCGAGGAACATCACACCCGAGCCGAAGCTGAGGCCGCCGATGATGAGCATGACGATGACGAAGCCCCGCTTCGACAACGAGCGATGCGGGGCGAGTGTGGCGGCGAAAACCGTGGGCTCCTCGTCCGGAACGACGGGCGGGTCGTTGGCGTCGGTCATGGCTGCACAGTATACGTGAAAAATGCCGCGAAAGACGACTGGCTCCGCACCGCCTCCCGTGCCCGCCAAGGCCACCGGCCGCAAGGCGGCCCCTGTCGCTCCGTCCGCCCAGAAGGAAGCGCCGGCAAAGGTGGCGAAAGCCGGCGCGGGCAAGGAGACCGGCGCCCGCACGGTGATGCCGGCCAAGGCCAAGGCAGGAGCGCCGGAAGCGACCGCTCCGAAGACCGGGGCGTCACTCGCCTCCCCGGCTCCCGCCACGAAGGGCGCTGCCAAGGCTGTGTCGAGCACCAAGGCCGCATCGACCACGAAGCTCCGCAAGGCGCCGGCCAGCACGCGATCCGGCCTCGCACCGCCCAAGGGGCTCAAGGCGAAGGCCGAGGCGGCGGGGCTCGCGCCCGGTGCCGCAAAGCCCCGCCGCCGGGCGGTCGCCAATGCGGCGGCGGCGGTGCACGGGCGCACCGTCACGCCCTGGAGCGACGAAGACATCTTCGAGGCCTTCTCCCGCTTCGAGCGGCTGAACCCGGAGCCGAAGGGCGAGCTGGAGTATCACGACCCCTTCACTTTGCTGGTGGCGGTGGTGCTCTCCGCGCAGGCGACTGACGTCGGCGTCAACAAGGCGACGCGCGGCCTCTTCGCCGCCGCCCCGACGCCCAGGGCCATGTTCGCGCTGGGCGAGGAAGGGGTCGCGCAGTTCATCCGCACCCTCGGCCTTTATCGCGGCAAGGCGAAGAATGTGGTCGAGCTGTCCCGCCTGCTGCTGGAGAAGCACGACGGCGTGGTGCCGCCCGACCGCGAGGCGCTGGAGGCCCTGCCCGGCGTCGGCCGCAAGACGGCGAATGTGGTGCTGAACATCGCCTTCGGCCTGCCCACCATCGCGGTGGACACCCACCTGTTCCGCGTCGCGAACCGCACCGGGCTCGCGCCGGGGGCGACGCCGCTGGACGTGGAGCTGGCGCTCGAAAAGCGCATCCCCGACCGCTTCAAGCTGCACGCCCACCACTGGTTGATCCTGCACGGGCGCTACATCTGCAAGGCCCTGCGCCCCGACTGTCCCATCTGTCCCATCAACGACCTCTGCCGATGGCCGGACAAGCCGATCTGAGCCTGATCAGGCGGAGACCTTCCGCCCCTCGATCAGCGGCCCCTGCCCCATGCCGGCGCCCGGCACCGGGGCAAGGCGGCGGTGGAGGTGGACCATCAGCGCCGTGCCGTAGACCGGCGTGATGAGGTTGAGGATGGGGATGAACAGCACCGGCACGATGAGCAGGCCGGCGAGGAAGACCTGAACCGCATGCGCCTGCCGCAGCGCCCGCGCCTCTTCCGGCGTGCGATAGCGCATGGCCGCCAGCTCGAAGTATTCGCGGCTGAGCAGATAGGCGTTGGCGACATAGAAGATGATGATGTTGACGCCCGGCACCAGCAGCAGGAAGAGCGCCCCGAGGTTCACCGCCAGCACCACGCCGAAGAAGCGGATGGAGGCGAGGATGGAGCGGCCCAGCGGCTGCGGGCGGCCGAGGGGATCGTTGGGATAGCTCTCCTTCTCCACCGCCTCGGCCACGTCGTCGAGGAAGAGGCCCGCCACCAGCGAGGAGGCCGCCGGCGTCAGATAGAGCGCGCCGAACACGAGGCCGAGGCCGCCGAGGATGGCGACCAGCGTGTCGAGCCAGGGATAGGGCAGCGTCGCCAGATGCTGGAGGGCCGCGTTGAGGCCGATGGCCATCACGATCAGCAGGCCGATGGCGAGCGCGACCGACTTCAGGAGGACGCCGCGCAGGAGCGGCGAGAAGACCTGACCGAAGGCGGTGATGGCGGCAGAGAACATCGGGGCTCCCACAAGATGCACCGGTAACCGGCGCCCTTCAGGTGGGCATGGCGTGCCCGCGGCTCAAGGGGCATGCCCGGCGGCGGGCGGGGGACCGCCGCCGGGGCCTGTCGCTCAGAGGCTCACGGGTGGCAGTGCAGGCCGCCATAGGGGCCGCGGTAGCAGACGCCGCCGCGCGCATACCACCAGTCGATGAAGAGGCTGGCACTGGTGCCGGTGGCCGGCTTGTCATCGCTCAGCGTGCGGTAGGTATAAGTGAGCGTGTCGCCGCTCAGCACCGGATTGGTGAGCTCGACCACGGCAGTGACCGGCTTGCCGTCCACCGTGACGGAGAGGGTGGCGTTCGGCGGATCGCGCTCGAAGCTGTCCTTGCCGGCATTCCAGAACTTGGTGAACTCGGCGGTGGGGGTGTCGCCGGTCATGCGCTCGGGGCGATCGACGAACATGAGCGTCTGGGGGGCGACGCCCTTGAGGGTGATGGTCTTGTCGCTGACCGTCACGGAATCGGCCACCTGCACGAACAGCCAGTTGGCCGGCTTCATCGGTTCGGTGGTTCCCTTCATGTCCTGGGCCTGAGCCCCCGACACGGCGCAGGCCATTCCAAAGAGGATGGCGCAGATTTTGGCTTTCAAAGACATGGGCACCGGTCTCCAGCGTGCTAGGCGTCAACGCCCAAGGCACGGTAGCACCCTACGCACAAGCGCGATCTTTGCAATGAATTCGCAATTGCATTCAGGACCTTAGTATATTTCCGGGCGAACGCGCGCTCCGGCCGGGAACCTCACGGCAGGTTCGCTTTCCGCGCGTGTCAGGGCGTGATGCGAACCGGGAAATCCAGATGCCGGATGCCGGCGCCGGGGAAGCGCGCCTTGTACTGGGCCTTCACCTCGCCGACCTTGGACTGCGCATCGGGCGTGTTGGGATGCACCAGCAGGACCATCTTGGTGCCCGCATGCAGCATGGCCGCGATGCCGCCCGCCGAGCCCGCGCCCTGGCCGTAGGCGTCCAGCACCGTCATTCCGTCGGGAAAGCGCGGGCGCACCACGTCTTCCATGAACTGGCCGAACTGCTGTTCGCTGACGCCCGCGCCATCGGCGGTGGAGAGGCTGAAGAAGAGCTGGGTCTCCAGCATCACACTGTCCGCCCAGGGCGTCGCCGCCCAGCCGGGGCTGGCGGCCGGGGCCGGCGCCTGCCCCTGAGCGGCGGCAGCGGTGAGGCCACAGAGCAGAACCACGGGAACGAGCAGGGGGCGGAACGGCACGGCGGCACTCCTTCGATGTCCCTTAAGTTCTAGTGGCGATACCGCCGCCGTTGAAGAGGCCATCCCGTCTGGCGGGCCTGCGGGCCCGTATCACGCACAGGACATTGGAAACCATGTCCTGATATCCCGCCCTTGACGCTCCCCAACGACAGGCGCATATGCGAGCGAACGTTCATTCGCACCCTAGGGAAGCTGCGTGACACTCACCGAGCCGCAGGATCACCGGACGGAACAGCGCCAGCGCATCCTCGATGCCGCCGCCACCTGCTTTTCGCGGGAGGGCTTCCACGGCACGTCCATGCAGCAGATCTGCACCGAGGCGGGCATGAGCCCCGGCGCGCTCTATCGCTACTTCCCCTCCAAGGAAGCGATCATCGGCGCCATCGTGGAGGCCGAGCGCGCGGAGCGCACCCGCCTGTTCGACGCGCTGCGCCAGTCGGAGAGCCTCATGGCCGGCCTCACCGCCGCCATGGCGGAACTGCTCACGGGGACGCAGTCCATGTGCGACCGCCTGGGCGCGGAGATCTTCGCGGAAGGGTCGCGCAATCCCAAGCTGCGCGAGCTTCTCGATCCGATGGAGCGCGAAAGCCATCAGATGCTGCGGGACCTGCTCGCCGAGGCGCAGCGGCGCGAGGAGATCGCGGCCGATGTCGATCTCGAAGCGCTGCAGGTACTGCTGCTCGCCATCGGCGACGGGCTGATGCTCAACCATCAGAGATGGCCGCACTTCGACATTCCCGGCCGCCTCGCCGCCCTGTCAGGCCTGATGGGCCGCATGATCTCGCCGCGCGGGACGGATGTGCCATGAGCCCTCGTCCCGCCACCATTGCCGCGCGCACTGTGCGCAACCTCCGGTTCATCCGTTCCTTCGGAGATGCTTCCATGTCCGCCCGTCCGGCGCCTGTCCGCTTCCGCCTGCTCGCCGCGCTCACCGTCTTGAGCCTTGCGTCGGGACCGTTCGCGCCAGCCCAGGCGGCGGCGCCACAGGCCAAGGGCCTGACCATCAGCGTGGTGCGCCCCGAGAAGCAGGAACTGCACGATACCCTGCTCGTCACCGGCTCCCTGCTGCCGCGCGAGGAAATCCAGGTGGGGCCGGAAATCGAGGGCTACCGCCTCACCGAAATCCTCGCCGAGGTGGGGGACACGGTCCAGAAGGGGCAGGTCCTCGCCCGCCTGTCCCGTGACGTGCTCGACACCCAGCTCGCGCAGAACACCGCCAATGCCGCGAAGGCCAGGGCCACCATCGCCCAGCAGCGCGCGGCGCTCGATCAGGCTCTAGCGCAGGAGACGGAAGCCAATTCCGCCGTCGAGCGTACCCGCCAGTTGCGCAAGACCGGCGTCTCCACGCAGGAGACCCTGGACGAGCGCGAGCGCGCCGTGAAGGTCACCGCCGCGCAGGTGGTCGCCGCCCGCGAGAGCCTCAAGGCCGCCGAGGCCGATGCCGTGCTGGTGCAGGCCCAGCGGGCCGAACTGGAGCTGAAGCTCCAGCGCACCGAGGTGCGGGCTCCGGAAGCCGGGCTCATCCTCGCCCGCGACGCGCGCATCGGCGCCATCGCCTTGTCCACCCGCAGCGAGCCGCTGTTCCGCATCGCCAAGGACGGCGCCATCGACCTCGACGCGGAAGTGCCGGAGGTCGCCCTGCCCCGGCTCGCGGTCGGCCAGACCGTCGCCGTGACGCCGGCCGGCTTCAACCGGTCGGTGGAGGGCAAGGTGCGCCTCATCTCGGCGGAAGTGGACAAGGCGACCCGTCTCGGCCGCGCCAAGATCGCCCTGCCCACCCAGCCCGACCTGCGGCCGGGCGCCTTCGCCCGCGGCGTGGTCCTGCTGGACCGCCGCTGGGGCCTTTCCGTGCCGCAGTCCGCGGTCATGTTCGACGCCAACGGCGCCTACATCCTCGTTGTGAAGGACGGCGTCATCCATGAACGCCGCGTGCACACGGGCATCAAGACCGGCGGGCGCGTGGAGCTCATCGACGGCGCCCAGCCGGACGATCTCGTCGTGGCGCGCGCGGCCGGTTTCCTGCGCGAAGGCGACAGGGTCACGCCGGCCGAGGCCGGCAAGAGCGTGAGCGAGGCCCGCTGATGGCTCTCAACGTCTCCGCCTGGGCGATCCGCAAGCCCATTCCCTCCCTGGTCCTGTTCGTCGTGCTGACGGCGCTGGGGCTGGTGCATTTCCGCTCCCTGCCCGTCACGCAGATGCCGAACATCGACATCCCCATCGTGATGGTGACCATCAGCCAGCCGGGCGCCGCGCCCAGCGAACTGGAGACGCAGGTCACCAAGAAGGTGGAGAACGCCATCGCCGGCGTCGCCGGCGTCAAGCACATCACCTCCTCCATCTCCGACGGCACCTCGGTGACCACGGTGGAGTTCCATCTGGAGACCATGGTGGACCGCGCGGTGAACGACAGCCGCGACGCCGTCACCAAGATCCGCTCGGAACTGCCGCAGAGCATCGAGGAGCCGCAGGTCCAGCGCGTGGACATCGAGGGCCTGCCCATCGTCACCTATGCGGTGTCGGCCCCCTCCATGAGCACCGAAGAGGTCTCCTGGTTCGTGGACGACACCATAGCCCGCGCCGTTCAGGGCGTTCGTGGCGTGGCGCAGGTGAAGCGCGAGGGCGGCGTCAACCGGGAGATCCGCGTCTCGCTCGATCCCGAGCGCCTGACCGCGCTCGGCATCACCGCCGCCGAAGTGAGTCGCCAGCTGCGGGCCACGAACGTCGATGTCTCCGGCGGCCGGGGACAGCTCGGCACGCAGGAGCAGACCATCCGCACGCTGGCCGGCGCCGCCAACATGGAGCAGCTCGGCAACACGCGCATCGCCCTCAGCAACGGGCGCTACGTGCGCCTCAGCGACCTCGGCACCGTCACCGACGGGGCGGCCGAGCAGCGGGTGTTCGCGCGTCTCGACGGCAAGCCGGTGGTGGCCTTCGGCGTCTATCGCGCCAAGGGCTTCTCGGACGTGGTGGTCTATGACCGGGTGGGCGAGGAGCTGAAGAGGCTCGAGGCGCGCTATCCCGCCGTCACCATCACCGAGATCGACACCACGGTGCGCTACACCAAGTCTGACTACCAGTCGGCCATGCACACGCTGATCGAGGGCGCGATCCTCGCGGTGATCGTGGTGTTCCTGTTCCTGCGCGACTGGCGGGCGACCATCATCACCGCCACCGCCATCCCGCTCTCCATCCTGCCCACCTTCTGGATCATGGACACGCTCGGCTTCTCGCTGAACGGCGTCAGCCTGCTGGCCATCACGCTGGTCACGGGCATCCTGGTGGACGACGCCATCGTGGAGATCGAGAACATCGTCCGCCATATGCGGGAGGGCAAATCCCCCTATCGCGCCGCCATCGAGGCGGCGGACGAGATCGGCCTTGCCGTTGTGGCGACCACCCTCACCATCGCGGCGGTGTTCGCGCCCGTGTCCTTCATGGGCGGCATCGCGGGCCAGTATTTCAAGCAGTTCGGCCTGACGGTGGCCATCGCCGTGCTGTTCTCGCTGCTGGTGGCGCGCCTCATCACGCCGCTGCTGGCGGCCTATTTCCTGCGCGACACCGGACACCGGGAGAGCGAGGACGGCTTCATCATGCGCCGTTACGTGACCCTGCTGGGCTGGTCGGTGCGGCACCGCTTCGCCACCATCCTCATGGGCTTTGCGGTGTTCGCGGGCAGCATCTATCTGGCCACCCTGCTCCCCTCCGGCTTCCTGCCGGCCAACGACATCTCGCGCTCGCTGCTCTCGGTGGAACTGCCCCCCGGCTCCACCATCGAAGAGACGCAGGAGGTGGCGGACCGCATCACCGCCATCATGGCCGCCCAGCCAGAAGTGGCGAGCGTCTATGCCACCGCCGGCGGAGGCGGACAGGGCGGCTTAGCCATGACGGCGGGCGAGGTGCGCAAGGCGCAGGTGGTCATCAACCTCAAGCCACGCGCGGAACGCAGCACCGCCCAGAAGGCGTTCGAGAGCCGGGTGAGCGCGGAACTGGGGACCATTCCCGACGTGCGCTACAGCTGGAGCCAGGACGGGCAGACCACCAATCGCGGCTTTGCCGTCATCCTTTCCGGCGCTGATGGCGCGGCGGTGGAGAAGGCGGCGCTGGCGCTGGAGGCGCAGGTGCGCGACCGGGTGCCGGAGCTGACCAATGTGGTGTCCAGCGCCGCGCTGGACCGGCCCGAAATCCGCATCGTGCCCAAGCTCGACCAGGCGGCGGAACTCGGCGTCTCGGTGGACACCATCGCCGAGACCGTGCGCATCGCCACCATCGGCGACGTGGAGGCAAACCTCGCCAAATTCTCCGCCAAGGACCGGCAGGTGGACATCCGCGTGGAACTCGACGAGCGCGCCCGCCGCGACCTCTCGACCTTCGACGCTCTGAAGGTGCCCACCGCTTCCGGCGGGGCCGTGCCGCTGACCACGGTGGCGGACGTCACCTTCGGCAAGGGGCCGACCTCGCTCGACCGCTACGACCGCGCCCGGCGCATCGCGGTGGAAGCCGATCTCGTGGGCACCGCCCCGCTCGGCAATGCGCTGGAGAAGGTGTTCGCCTTGCCCGCCGCCCGCGACCTGCCCCCCGGCGTGACGCTCAAGGAGACCGGCGACGCCGAGATCATGGGCGAGGTGTTCAGCGGCTTCGCCCTCGCCATGGGCGCGGGCATCATGCTGGTACTGGCGGTGCTGGTGCTGCTGTTCGCGGACCTGCTCCAGCCCATCACCATCCTGATCTCGCTGCCCCTCTCGGTGGGCGGCGCCTTCATTGCCTTGCTGCTGACCGGCAATTCGGTCTCGCTACCGGTGGTCATCGGCTTCCTCATGCTCATGGGCATCGTGACCAAGAACGCCATCCTGCTGGTGGACTTCGCCATCGAGGCCATGAAGCATGGCGAGAGCCGTTTCGATGCCCTGATGGAATCGGGCCGGAAGCGCGCCCAGCCCATCGTCATGACCACCATCGCCATGGCGGCCGGCATGGTGCCCTCCGCCATCGGCCTCGGCGAAGGCGGCTCCTTCCGTGCGCCCATGGCCATCGCGGTAATCGGCGGCCTCATCGCCTCCACCGTGCTGTCGCTGGTGTTCGTGCCGGCGGTCTTCACGGTGATGGACGACCTCAGCCGCTTCGCCGGACGCCACCTGAGCCGCTTCGTCGGGGCCAAGGACGAGCCAGAGACCCACGCGGCCCCGCCGGCCAAGCCCCAGTTGCACCGCGCGGCCGAATAGTCGCCGGTTCGCGAGCCCTGCCCGCCGCGCAATTCACATCTGCGCGGCGGGCTTAAATCCAACTCACCTTATATGTTGACTTGTTCGTCAAACCGAACGATTGTGCGTCGCATCGAGGCCCGATAACGGACGGGTGACGCCCATGATGTGCCGCTGCTGCTGTTGATGTCTGTCCCCTGAGGACAAGACCCGCCCTGCGACCCGCATCCTGTTCGGCCCATTCCCGCTCTGCCTGGCACAAAGTCCGTCACGACGAACGGCCTCTCCCCGCGCAGCGAACGTGCCGGTTGACGACCGGAGGTAAACGTGAACGCTCCCCTGTCCATCGCGCCGCAGCCCGCCGGCGCCGCCGGAGCCCAAGCCCCCGTGACCGACGCCCCCGTGCCCCACGCTCCTGCGGTGATCCGCTTCGAGCGGATCGAGAAAACATACCCCGCCCGCGCCGCCTCAGGCGCCGTGGCGGCGCTGCAGGATGTGAACCTTTCGGTTCCGGAAGGCGCCATCGTCGGCGTCATCGGCCGATCGGGTGCCGGCAAGTCCACCCTCATTCGCCTCGTGAACGGGCTGGAGCGGGCGACCTCGGGCCGCCTGATCGTGGACGGCACCGACATTACCGCGCTCGACGAGGGTGGCCTGCGCGCAGCGCGGCGCTCCATCGGCATGATCTTCCAGCACTTCAATCTGCTGGCCCGCCGCACCGCCTTCGGAAATGTCGCCCTGCCGCTGGAAATCGCCGGCGTGCCGTCGCGCGAGATCAAGGCGCGGGTGGAACCCCTGCTCGACCTCGTGGGCCTCGGCGACAAGCGCGACCGCTATCCCGCCGAACTGTCCGGTGGCCAGAAGCAGCGCGTCGGCATCGCGCGCGCCCTTGCCATGCGCCCGCGCGTGCTACTCTCGGACGAGGCGACCTCCGCCCTCGATCCCGAGACCACGAACCAGATCCTCGCCCTGCTGCGCAAGGTGAATGCGGAGCTGAACCTCACCGTCCTGCTCATCACCCACGAGATGGCCGTCATCAAGTCGGTGGCCGACCGCGTGGCGGTGCTGGACGGCGGGCGCATCGTCGAGGAAGGCCGCACCTTCGAGATCTTCGCGCGGCCCCGTCACCCGACGACCCGCTCCTTCCTCTCGGCCCTCACCGGCTCCACCCTGCCGGCCTATTTCGTGGACCGGCTGAAGCCCGATTACACGCCGGGTGCGGAGGCGGTGCTGCGCATCGTCTTCACCGGCGCCCATGCCACGGATCCCGTGCTCTCGCGGGTGGCCCGCGACCTCGGCATCGACATCAACATCATCCAGGCCCAGGTGGACGACATCGCCGGCGAGCCGTTCGGCGTCATCGTCGTCTCCGTCCCCGGCGATCCGCAGACGCTGAGCGGCGTCGTCGCCACGGTGGAGGGCCTCGGCCATGCCACGGAGGTGGTCGGCTATGTTTGAGATCCTTCCCCCCGCCATCGTCGATCTGCTGATCGAGGCCACGAAGCAGACTCTCTACATGGTGGCGGTCGCCGGCTTCATCGGCACGCTGATCGGCCTGCCGCTCGGCGTGTTCCTCGCCACCAGCCGCTCCGGCGAGCTGTTCGCAGCGCCGTGGCTGAACCACATCCTCGGCCTTGTGGTGAATGCGGCGCGCTCCACGCCCTTCATCATCCTCGTGGTGGCCATCATCCCCTTCACCCGGCTCATCGCCGGCACCTCCATCGGCACCAATGCGGCCATCGTGCCCCTGACGGTGGCGGCGGCCCCCTTCATCGCCCGCCTCATTGAAGCGTCCATCCGCGAGGTGGATCAGGGGCTCGTGGAAGCCGCCCGCGCCATGGGGGCGACGCCGCTCCAGATCGTGCGCAAGGTGCTGCTGCCCGAAGCCCTGCCCTCCATCACGCTCGCCCTCACCCTCGCGGTGGTGAGCCTGCTCGGCTACTCGGCCATGGTCGGCGCGGTGGGCGGTGGCGGCCTCGGCGACCTCGGCATCCGCTTCGGCTATCAGCGCTTCATGCCCGACGTGATGCTGGCGGTGGTGATCGTTCTCATCCTGCTGGTGCAGGGCGTGCAGAGCCTCGGCGACTTCGCCGCCCGCCGCCTCGACAAGCGCAATCGCAACTGATCAAGACCCCAAGGAGACTTCCCATGTTGCTGCGTCACGCTCCCCTGCGGAGCCTCGCCGTGGCCCTGGCCTTCGGCCTCGGCATCGGTGCGGCCAGCGCCGAGACCATCAAGGTCGGCGTCACCCCCGGCCCGCACGCCCAGATCCTGGAAGCGGTGAAGCCCATCGCCGCCAAGCAGGGCCTCGACATCCAGATCGTCGAATTCTCCGATTATGTGGTGCCGAACACGGCGCTCGCCGCCGGCGAGATCCAGGCCAATTCCTTCCAGCACCAGCCCTATCTGGACAATCAGAAGGCCGACCGCGGCTTCAAGCTTGTCTCCGTGGGCACCACGGTGAACTTCCCGATCGGCATCTATTCCAAGAAGTACAAGACCTTCGACGAAGTGCCGGTCGGCGGCACCGTCGCGATCCCGAACGATCCCACAAACGGCGGCCGCGTGCTGCTGCTTCTGCAGGACAAGGGCATCATCAAGCTGCGCGACGGCGTCGGCTTCAAGCCCTCGGTGGCGGACATCACCGCCAACCCGAAGAAGCTGAAGATCGTCGAGATCGACGCCGCCCAGCTGCCGCGCTCCCTGCCCGACGTGGACGCCGCCGGCATCAACACCAATTATGCCAAGGAAGCGGGCCTCGACCCGGTGAAGGACCCGATCCTGCGCGAGGATCCGAAGGGCCCGTACGTCAACGTCATCGCCGTGCGCGAGCAGGACAAGGACAAGCCTTGGGTCGCCATTCTCGTGAAGAGCTACCAGTCTCCCGAGGTGAAGCAGTTCATCCAGGACACCTTCAAGGGCTCGGTGCTCTCCAGCTGGTGAGCCTGCGGCAGACCTGAAGATGCGAACGGCCCGGACCTGCGTCCGGGCCGTTTTCTTTTGGGAGAGGGTCAGGACCCGGTGCCGAGATTGGCGACCACGTGTTCGCGGGCGGCGCGGATCAGCTCGCGATAATCGGCATCCTTGGGCTCGTCGAGGGCCTGCTCGAAGGCCGACATGAGCGACCAGAGCGCGGCGATCTCGCCTGGATGCTCCAGAAGGTCGCGCACGCCATCGGCGTCGTGGCGGTCCATCATCCGCGCCAGCATGTCGAAGACCACGAGGGCTGCGGCATGGTCGAGTTTCAGCACCACCGCCTCGGGCGGCGTGCCAAGGCCGGCCAGCACGGGCGGCTGGGCGGGCGAAGGCGAAAGATCAAGCGGAATGGACATGGAAGCGGACCCTGGCATTCGGTGCGCAATTTTCACTGTCTAAGGGACTTCTGTGTCGGGCGCGCGACAAGATCACGCCAACACTTGTTGCTGTCCTGAGCTTTCGGGGGAGGTGCAGGACATGACGCAGGGGCCTGAAAGCCCTGCGTCCATCCCGGATCTCAGGAGCTTGCCTCCGCCGCCTTGCACGCAGCGGCCGCAGCGGTGCGCGTGGCCTTTGCCTCAGCGACGGCGGTGTTCTCGCCGGCGGCGGTCGAGCGCACTGTCACTTCGACCTTGCCCTCCCCGGAGCCGCAGATCTCCTGGATGGAGCGTTCCACCGGCTTCACGTCCGCACCCTCGTCCGCCGCGCCGCGAGCCTCGTCCGCAAGTCGCGCATATTCCGCGCGCAGCTTCTCCAGCGTCTCCTCGTCGAGATCCTCGAGGTCCAGGAGCGCCTTGCGCGGCCCTTCGAGGCGCGCGATCAGTTCATCCAGCTTGATCTGGAGGGCGGCGGTGTCGCGGTTCTGGCTGTTCTGGATCAGGAACACCATCAGGAAGGTGATGATGGTGGTCGAGGTGTTGATGATGAGCTGCCACGTGTCGTTGTAGCCAAACAGCGGCCCGGTCGCGCCCCAGATGAGGATGACCACCACCGCGCCGATGAAGGTCACGGGCTTGCCGGCCGCCTTCGAAACACCCTGCGAAATGCGGGTAAAGAGCGGACGGGGGGCCGGACCTGTCCTAAGGTCATCTCCGAGCGCTTGCTCCGTATGGGTTTGTCCAGCCATGGTCCTGCTCCGTATCTGGTGCGGGAGGAACGCGAGCGCGGCAGCGGGAGTTCCTGTACGGCAACGCTCCCGCCGGAGGTATTGATGACCGTCCAGATGATCCTTTTGCCCCTCTTCGTGCAGGTGGCGCTGACCTTTGTGGTGCTGTTCGTGATGGGCGCCCGGCGCCGCACCGCCATCCGCGGCAAGGCCGTGGACCGGGAGGCGGTGTGGGACGACAGCCTGTTTCCGCGCGAAGCCCGCGCACCGGCGAACAATTTCCGCAACCAGTTCGAACTGCCGGTCCTGTTCTATGTGGTGACGGTGCTGGCGCTGGTGACGCGCAAGGCGGACCTGCTGTTCGTCATCCTCGCATGGGTCTTCGTCCTCTCCCGCGTCGCCCATGCCCTCGTGCATTGCACGTCCAACGACATCCGGCTGCGCTTCCCCGCCTTCCTCGTGGGCGTCATCGCCTTGCTCGCCATGTGGGTTCTCTACGCTCTGGCGATCCTGCTCAACGTGTGAGCGCACGTGCCGGGACGGGAACGGAGACGCCCCCCCTGCGCCACCGCTTCCCCGACCGCCTGCCGCAGGATGGCCTCCAGATGCCGGACGGCCGGTGACGGCTCCCGTTCGGGGCGATGGAGCATGAGGCCGAGCGTGGGCAGTTGCGGCAACCCGTGGGTTGCGGGATCAAGCACGTGCACGCCCGACGGACGGCCGATCTGCGTCCGCAGGACGATCCCGAGGCCCGCGGCCGCCGCCGCCCAGAGGCCGCTGAGGCTCGGGCTGACAAAGGCGAGGCGCCACGCCATCCCCTGCCGGTCGAGATGCGACGCGGCGAGGGTGCGCAGCAGGCAAGGCGCCTCAAGGGCCGCCAGCGGCAGAGGCTCGGCGCCGCCCGCTCGCCAGGAGGCGACGCCATCCTGCGCGGCGAGCCAGCACAACGGCACCTCGGCGAGGCGTTCGGCATGGCCCGCCCGCTCGCCTCCATCCCAGGCCAGCGCGAGGTCGAGATGCCCTGAGAGCGTCTTGTCCACCAGTTCGCTGTTGCGCGCGATCCGGCTTTCGATGCGCACCTTCGGGTGCGCCCGCGCGAAGCGGCCGAGCACATGTGGCAGGATGGCCTCGCCGAAATCCTCCTGAAGGCCGAGCCGGACCCAGCCTTCCAGTTCCACGCCCCGCAGCGCGGTCAGCGCCTCGTCATTCAGGTCGAGGAGGCGCCGCGCATAGGAAAGCAACGTCTCGCCCGCATCGGTCAGCGCAAGGCCACGCCCCGCCTTGCGCACCAGAGCGACGCCCGCCTGCTCCTCCAGTTTCTTCAACTGCGCACTCACCGCCGAGGTGGAGCGTCCCAGACGGTCCGAGGCGCGCGCGAAGGAGCCCAGTTCGACACCGGCAACGAAGCTGCGCAGGGCGTCCATATCCAGATTGGGGATCTGCATCATCAATCCTGAAAATCAGGACATATCGTCCATAATAATCTGATTTTCGGGATCATTCTGGAGCCCGATAGTGCCGGCGTCAATCACGGCACAGCCGGAGTTTCACATGCCGTTCACCCGCATTTCCGTGCTGGCGGGCCATCCGCCCGCTTATCTTGAGGCCCTGTCCGAGAGCCTGCACGCCGCCCTCGTCGAGAGCTTCGAAGTGCCCACCGCGGACCGCTTCCAGATCGTTCACCAGCACCAGCCCGGAGAGCTCGTCTTCGACCGCGATTATGGGGGCGGTCCCCGGTCGGCGGGCTTTGTGCTCTTCCACATCACCATCGGCCGCGCCCGCAGCCCGGCGGTGAAGCGCGCCTTCTACCGTCACCTCGTCGCCAATCTTGCGGCCTCGCCCGGTGTGCGGCCGGAGGATGTGATGGTGGTCCTGTCCGCCTCGCAACTGGAGGACTGGTCCTTCGCCAATGGCGAGAGCGCCGGTGCGCCGGAAGAGGAGGCGGCCTGATGTCCGGCCCGTCACCAGAAAACATCGCCTGCCCGGCGGAACTCACGATCCATGAGGCCGGCACGGGCGTGACGCTCTCGCCGGAGGGCATCGCCAGCGGCCGCTTCTGGGTGGAGATGCTGCTGTCCAGCAAGGTGGACGGCGAGATGACCGCCATGCGCTGCTTTCTCCCGCCCGGCGTCATCACCCATTGGCACAGCCATCCGCGCGGCCAGCTTCTGTTCGTGCTCGACGGGCGGGGGCAGGTGCAGCGGGAGGGCGGGCCGGTGATCGAGGTGCGGGCCGGCGACAGCGTGTGGTTCGCCCCCGGCGAGCGCCACTGGCACGGCGCCACGCCGGACTGCACCTTCAGCTATTTCTGCGCCCAGGCCGTGAGCGGGGGCACCGCCGTCCACTGGGTGGAAGACGGGGAGGCCCGCCGATGATCGCCATGCAATACAGCATCGCGCTGCCCGCCGATTACGACATGGACATCATCGAGCGGCGGATTCGGGAGAAGGGGCCGCTCCTCGACGGTTTCCCTCACCTCGCCTTCAAGGCCTATCTCTCCGCCCGCCGGGAGGGCGGCGCGTTGCCGAGCCACGAGAACCTCTATGCCCCCTTCTATCTGTGGGCCGCGCCCGAGGGCATGGATGCCTTTCTCACCAGCCCCGGCTTTGCGGGGCTGGCACGGGATTTCGGCTGGCCGATGGTGCGCTCCTGGATCGTCTGGCAGGCGCAATGTGCCGGCGCCCTGACGGACGCGCGCTTTGCCAGCCGGCGCATCGAGGCCATCGCGCCCCATGCCGATCTCGCGGCGCTGAAACGCGCGGCCTGCGACGCCGGGGAGGCCGCCGTAAGGGAGGGGGCGCTGGCCACCGTCTGCGCCTTCAATCCGACGGACTGGTCCCTGGTCCACTTCCGCCTGTGGCCGACGCTCCCCATGACGCAGCAGCAGGACACGCAGCTTTACGAGGTGGGGCATGTGTCCCTGCCTGCCCCCGGCCATGAAGCGGCCGGAAGCGGCCATTGACACGCGCGCCGTGCCGGAGGACCACAGGCGGCAAAGGAGCATGCCTATGGACAATCCGGCCCGGCACGTCGTCACCATCGCGGGAGTGAAGGTCCTGTTCGTGATGGCAACGACCTTCGAGTACGGGCCGCACCTGTCCGCGCGCATCATGCCCCTCATCAGCGGCGTCGGGCCGGTGGAGGCGGCTGCCGGCACAGGCATCGCCCTCGCCCGCCTCGCCGCAAAGGACGACCTGCCGGATCTCGTCTTCACCCTCGGCTCTGCCGGCTCGCGCAGCCTCGACCATGCGGGCATCTATCAGGTGGCGAGTGTCGCCTATCGCGACATGGACGCGTCCCCGCTCGGCTTCGAGAAGGGGCGCACGCCCTTCCTCGACCTTCCGGCCGTCCTTCCGGTGGAGCCGCAGATCCCCGGCCTGCCCGCCGCCTCGCTCTCCACCGGCGGCGCCATCATTTCCGGCGCGGCCTATGACGCCATCGACGCAGATATGGTGGACATGGAAACCTATGCGGTGCTGCGGGCGGCGGCGCAGTTCGGCGTGCCCACCATCGGCCTGCGCGGCATCAGCGACGGAAAATCCGAGCTCGCCCGGCTTGAGGATTGGACGGAATACCTGCACATCATCGACGAGAAGCTCGGCGCCGCGCTCGACCATTTCACCGATTGCCTGCGCGCCGGCACCCTGACCCTCCCGAACCGGATTCCCGCGTGACCCCTTCCGCCCGCCTGTCCGCCGCCATCGACATCCTCGCCGACATCATCGCCCGCCGCCGCCCGGCCGGCGATGCCATCAAGGACTGGGGGCTCTCGCACCGCTTCGCCGGCTCCGGCGACCGCGCCGCCCTGTCCGGCCTCATCTTCGATACCCTGCGCCGCCGCGCGTCCTGCGCTTATGTGATGGGCTCGGAAGAGCCGCGCGCCCTGCTCTTGGGCATGCTCGCCACCGTGCGCGGGCTGGATGTGGACGCCATCGCCAAGCTCTGCGACGGCGCCCGCTTCGCCCCTGCCCCGCTCTCCGAGGACGAGCGCACCCGCCTCGCCAGCCCTAGTCTGGAAGGCGCCGCTCCTTGGGTGCGCGGCGACTATCCCCAGTGGCTGGACGGCGAACTGAAGGCCATGTTCGGCGAGGAGCGTGTGGCCGAGGCCGAAGCGCTAGCCGCTCGCGCGCCCGTGGACATGCGCGTCAACACGCTGAAGGCCAAGCCCGACGAGGCGCTGGCGGAACTGGCCCATCTCAACCCCGAGCCCGGCCAGTGGTCGCCCCTGGCCCTGCGCATTCCGCTGGGCGCGGACGGCAAGCAGCCCCCCATCACATCCGAGCCCGCCTTCGTGAAGGGCGGCGTCGAGGTGCAGGACGAAGGCTCGCAGATCGCCGCCATCCTCGCCGCCCCCGTGCCCGGCTCGCAGGTTCTGGACCTGTGCGCGGGCGCCGGCGGCAAGACGCTGGAGCTGGCCGCCCTTATGGACAACAAGGGCCAGCTCTACGCCCATGACAGCGATGTGCGCCGCCTAAAGCCCATCCACGAGCGCCTCCAGCGGGCCGGCGTGCGCAACGTGCAGATCCGCGCCCCGCGCGGCGCGGCGGACGTGCTCTCAGATCTCGAAGGCCACATGGACCTCGTGCTGGTGGACGCCCCCTGCACCGGCACCGGCACCTGGCGGCGCAACCCCGACGCCAAGTGGCGCGTGCGCCCCGGCGCGCTTGCCGAGCGCACCGCCGAGCAGGCGAAGATCCTCGAACAGGCCGTGCGCTATGTGAAGCCGGGCGGGCGGCTCGCTTATGTCACCTGCTCGCTGCTCAACTCCGAGAATGCGGGGCAGATTCGCGCCCTGCTGGAAAAGCACCCGGACTTCTCGGTGGTGCCCTCCACCGAAGCCGTTCTGGCACTCGGCAGCCGGGGCCTCGCCCTGCGCCAGGCCGCGCTGGACCTGCCCGAGGGCCTCATGCTGACGCCCCGCCGCACGGGCACGGACGGCTTCTTCATCAGCGTCCTGAAACGCGTGGCCTGAACGGGCCGCGCTCCGACGGCGTGTGGCCGCGCGTGAATACGTGACCATATTGACACGTGACAAAATGGAAACCTATTCTGAGGGCATGGATGCGGTCTTCGATGCCCTTGCCCATCCCATCCGGCGGGCGCTGCTGGATCGTCTTCGCGAGATGGACGGCCAGACGCTCACCGAGCTGGAGCGCGACCAGCCGCTGACGCGGTTTGGCGTGATGAAGCATCTTGGCGTTCTGGAGCGCGCCCATCTCATCGTCACGCGCAAGGTGGGGCGGGAGAAGCTGCACTATCTCAATCCCGTGCCGCTCCAGCAGGTCGCCGACCGCTGGATCTCCCGCTATGCCGCCCCCTTCGCGCGCACGCTGAGCGACCTGTCCCATGCCGTGGATGAGGGGGCGAAGATCATGTCCGCCAGCGGACCCAAGCACGTGTACGAGCACTTTCTGCGCGCCGCGCCGGAGGCGGTATGGGCGATCCTGACGGATGACGCGAAGACGCCGCTCTGGCAGCATTTCAACATGACCTCCACCACCGACTGGCGGGTGGGCGGGGCCATCACCTTCTTCGTCGAGGGCCTGCCCATGATCGTGGGCGAAATCCTCGAACTCGCGCCGCCTACGCGGCTCGTGCACAGCTTCAGCGCCCGCTGGTCGCCCGACGTGGCAGGCGATCCGCCCTCCCGCGTCACCTGGGAGCTGAGCGCCATTCCCGGCGGCACGAAGCTCACTCTGACCCATGACAATTTCGGCGGCGACACCGCCACCAGCCGCGCCGTCACCGGCGGCTGGCCGGAATCCCTCTCCCGCCTCAAGACGCTGGTGGAGACGGGCACGCCCTTCCTCTTCCCCGTCGCTCACGCGGGCTGAGCGCGCCGCTGGAGCGGACAGGGGGGCTCGCCACCCGCTGCCCCCCGCTCCTCACATCGCAGCGGCGCCGCGGCTCGTGCCCTTCTCCCCCGCGAGCAGGCGGTTCTTGAGCCGCGCGATGCCTTCGCGCTGTAGTTCGCTGGGGGCGGAATGGGCGGAGGCGACCTGCGTGAGCATGGTGATGAGCTCCATGCGCTCATCCACGCTCAGCCGGCTGCGCAGGAGCGGGATCAGGGGATCCGACACCTGCGAGAAGGGAAAGCGCTGCTGCGTATAGCCCCAGGCCTGCTCGAAGGCGGCCGAGATGTTTTCGAACGCCAGCGGATCCTCCATGAATTCAAGGATCTTCGTCTTCTCGCTGGCGGTGACGGGGCTACCGGTACGCACGATCTGAATCATCAGGATGACCGCCGCCAGCCGCGCATCGCGCACCCGCTCCAGCGGCGTGCCCACGATGGTGCGGATGGCTGAGACCGCACGCCGCTGCACGCCTTTCGTATCGCGGTCCACCTCCTGCAGGCCCTTGACCGTCCGGTGCATGTAGAGGACCCAGAACAAGCCGGCGGCGAGAAGGCCGAGCAGACCCAAGAGAAGTGGCATGGATGCCTCCCTGGCGATGCCGGGGCAGGCTCCATGCGTGGGCAGCACGTGTCAAGCTGAGCCGGACGCGAGCGGCGCGCAGACCTGATGCGATACCGCCCGGCTTTTGTCGCCAGAACTTTCCCGCTAAAGGAAGCGCTCGAACGCCCCCTTGCGCCGGAAAGCCCCTCATGCACGACACCGTCCTCATCATCGATTTCGGCAGCCAGGTCACGCAGCTGATCGCGCGCCGGGTGCGCGAGGAAGGCGTCTATTCGGAAGTCGTACCCTTCCAGAAGGCCGCCGAGGCCATGGATCGGCTGAAGCCCCGCGCCGTCATCCTCTCCGGCGGCCCCGCCTCCGTGATCGAGGGGGAGAGCCCGCGCGCCCCGCAGGCGGTGTTCGAAGCCGGCATTCCCGTGCTCGGCATCTGCTATGGCGAGCAGGCCATGGCCGACCAGCTCGGCGGCAAGGTGGAAGCCGGGCACCATCGCGAATTCGGCCGCGCCGAGGTGGAAGTGGTCAAGCCCGCCGCCCTGTTCGAGGGCGTGTGGCAGGAAGGCCAGCGCTATCTCGTGTGGATGAGCCACGGCGACCGCGTGACCCAGCTGCCCGCCGGCTTCGAGGTGATCGCCCAGTCCGAGAACGCGCCCTTTGCCGCCATCGCGGACGAGAGCCGCAAGTTCTACGGCGTGCAGTTCCACCCCGAGGTGGTGCACACCCCGCAGGGCGCCCAGCTGCTGCGCAACTTCGTGCGCAAGGTGGCGGGCCTCCAGGGCGACTGGACCATGGGCGCCTTCCGCGAGGAATCCATCCGGAAGATCCGCGCCCAGGTGGGCAACAAGCGCGTGCTCTGCGGCCTCTCCGGCGGCGTCGATTCCGCCGTGGCGGCGGTGCTCATCCACGAGGCCATCGGCGACCAGCTGACCTGCGTGTTCGTGGACCACGGCCTGATGCGCCTCGGCGAGGCCGAACAGGTGGTCTCGCTCTTCCGCAACACCTACAACATCCCGCTGGTGCACGTGGACGCTTCCGAGCTGTTCCTGAAGGAACTCGACGGCGTGTCGGACCCCGAGAAGAAGCGCAAGACCATCGGCAAGCTCTTCATCGACGTGTTCGAGGCCGAGGCCAAGAAGATCGGCGGCGCCGATTTCCTCGCCCAGGGCACGCTCTATCCGGACGTGATCGAGAGCGTCTCCTTCACCGGCGGCCCCTCCGTCACCATCAAGTCGCACCACAACGTGGGCGGACTTCCTGAGCGCATGAACATGAAGCTCGTGGAGCCGCTGCGCGAGCTGTTCAAGGACGAGGTGCGCGCGCTCGGCCGCGAGCTCGGCCTGCCGGAGAGCTTCGTCGGCCGCCACCCCTTCCCCGGCCCCGGTCTTGCCATCCGCTGCCCCGGCGAGATCACCCCCGAGAAGCTGGACATCCTGCGCCAGGCCGACGCCATCTATCTGGAAGAGATCCGCGCCGCCGGCCTCTATGACGTGATCTGGCAGGCCTTTGCCGTGCTGCTGCCGGTGCGCACCGTGGGCGTGATGGGCGACGGCCGCACCTACGATCACGTTCTGGCCCTGCGCGCCGTGACCTCCATCGACGGCATGACCGCCGACTTCTACCCCTTCCAGATGGACTTCCTCGGCCGTGCCGCCACCCGCATCATCAACGAGGTGCGCGGCATCAACCGCGTGGTCTACGACGTGACCTCGAAGCCCCCGGGCACGATCGAGTGGGAATGAACTAGGGTGGTTTCAGACCATCCCGCGCCGTGCCGAAGATCGAACCAATCCTCTGGCTAACAACGATTTTTCTTCCTACCCCGTATCACTGCGTTTCACCCCAGCCGGACCACTTTGTTGGTACCGATGTTGGTATGGCGCAGGATGGTCGAGAAACGGGCTTCCGGTACCAACAGCGCCTGTTGATGGTATCCGTTCGCCCCCCGACCGGATGCGGATTTATGAGCGAACTCACTGATAAAGAACTGAAAAATCTCAAACCGAGGGCCAAGCTCTACAAGGTGACGGACCGCGACGGGATGTACGCGGCCGTCACCCCGACCGGGGTCATTTCGTTCCGGTATCAGTATCGGGTGAACGGACGGCAGGAGGTCTTGACCATCGGCCGATATAGCGCCGAGGCGGCGCGCAAGCTGACACGGGCGCCCGACGCGCTGGAATACGGCATGGAGGTGTCGCTTGCGGAGGCAAGGTCGCTGCTGGCGCGCGCCCGTCGTCAGGTCGAGAGGGGCGAGTCGCCGTCAAAAGCCAAGGTAGAGAAGCGCACCGCGTCAGCCGAGGCTTTGACGTTCGGTGGGTGGGCGGAAGCCTATTTCAAGCATAAGGCCGATCCGAAGTCAGGGGCCGAGAAACTGGCTGACAGCACATTGGCCATGCGCCGCTCGGTCTATGATCGCGCCATCGCGGGAGAGTTGTCGAAGCTCAAGCTCGGGGAAGTGACGCCGCAGCGCCTCAAACATCTGTGCGACGAGGTCAAGGAGAAGCGCGGGCCGGCCGTCGCCGTGCATGTCCGCGAGGTCGTGTTGCTGGTGTTCCGTCATGCTCAGGGAAGCGGGCTGGACGTGAGCAATCCGGCCGAGTCGATCCGCACCAGCGCTATCGCCACCTTTGAGCCGCGCGAGCGCGCCCTTTCGCCCTCCGAGGTCCGCGCGGTCCTGGCGGCCTTGGATCATGTGTCGGCCGCGCCCACGCTACGCTTGGCGGTGAAGTTTGTCCTGCTGACCGGCGTCCGCAAGTCGGAGTTCATCGACGCCACTTGGAAGGAAATCGACTTCGCCGCCGCACGCTGGACGATCCCGGCCGAGCGCATGAAGGCAGGCAAGGCGCATGTGGTCCCGCTGAGCGATCAGGCTCTCGACATTCTGACAGTGTTTCGCACGATGTTCGGTACCAGCCGATACCTGCACCCCGGCCGATACGACAGCGATACGCCGATCAGCAATGCCACCCTCAACCGCGTGATCGACACCGTTGTGGAGCGCATCCGGGAGACTGATCCTGATTTTCAGAGCTTCGGCGTTCACGATCTCCGTCGCACATTCTCGACCGGCCTGAACCGCGCCAAGTTCGATGATCGCTGGATCGAGATGAGCTTGGCCCACGCGCCCCGGAACCGGATCGCCGCCGTCTACAATGTGAACCGCTATCTCGCCGAGCGGAGGATCATGCTTCAGTGCTGGGCTGACATGCTCGACGCTTGGGTAGACGGGCGATCCGCGAAGGATCTGATCGCCGACGCAAAACAGCGCGCCGCCGAGGTTCACGATGACGAATTGGATGATGATCTCTGAGCGATGCTTCCCCGTCCATTCTGTCAGTCATTGGTGGCCCGCCATCGGGGCGGATCAGCAACCCATCGGTTGATGTCGGATTCCCGCCAGCCGGCACCATTTGTGCTGATCTTCAGTTGGGCGGGGAAAGTGCCCTCGGCGATCTTGCGGTAGATGGTGGAACGGGACAGGCCGGTGCGGGTAAGGACGGTCTTGAGGCGGATGATGCGCTCTGGTGTCTGCATGGCGGTGCTGCCTCCTGCTGGGCGCGCCTGATGGCGCCTGACCAAGACAAGGCATGGAGCCGCCGACGGGCAAGAGGAGGAACGACGCCGGTGTTTTCTGGCGGATCGGCGGCGGTACATCGGATGGGTCTAGAGTCCAAGACCACGGCTGCGGTCGAAATCGATGCCGTGGCTCTGGGCCAGTTCACGACCAAGACTGCGGCCTGTGTCGAGGCTGATGCCGAGTTCCTTCCTGCGAGCTGCGAGCAAGGATTCGAGTTGCGGGTCGCGCTCCAGGCTCCGCGCCATGTCGCTCATCTGGACGCGGGTGGCCTTGTAGCCGGAGTAATCGCCGTCGCTGTACTGGCGGTGACGCTGCTGGTCGAGCTTCTTCCAGCGCTCGACAAATTGACCGGCGCGGCGCTCCGGATCGGTGCGGATTTCCGTTTCAAGCTGGAGGGCGCGAATGGTGCGATTGAGCTTGCCGCCGGCCGCCTCGTGTACCAGCTCCGGGTTCTTCTCGTAGGCCGCTTCCGCGTCCCGCCAGCCATGAGGGCGTAGCTCCTCGAAGGCCTTGCGGGCGTCAGAGAGTTCGCGAATCTGCTCGGGCGTCCCCTGGCCGGTCCCGTCGGCCGTAGAGAGGATCGCGTCCCACGCGCGGGCATGCCGGACGAGCGCGCGGGTTCGCGCCTGCCGCAGCACCGCCTCCGGATCTTCGGGAGGCTCCTGGGCGATCGGCCTGACTCTGTTTCCTGGCTCCTCGCGCAGGGCTGGTGCGTCCTGTGCAATGTCTACGGACGGCCTGAGCGTGTCGACGAGGTTTCGCAGCTTTTCCGGGACCTTGCGCACCATCTCGACGACACGCTGGCGGAAGGTGATGCTGCGGCGCTCGGCATAGTCCTGCGCCGGATCGGAGCGCGGATAGTCCGACGCCATGTCCTTGGCCCGTTCACGCGACAGGGTGCGCACCAGCCGGTCGCCATCCGCGAAGTCGTCGCGGCCATAGTGCAGCTCCATGCCGTCACGATGGCGCGACAGCGCGACATAGCTGGAATGGGCATCCATGCCGGGCGTGGCGAGCACATGGGTGCGGTCCACGGTCATGCCCTGCGCCTTGTGAATGGTGGTGGCATAGCCATGGTCGATGCGGTCGTAGTCCTTCAATTCGAAGGCGACGGATCGGCCATCGTCCGTACGCACGGACATGGACTGCGCGCTGACCTCTCCGATAGTACCGAGCGTGCCGTTCTTCACCCCGAGCCCGCGCTCGTTCTGTAGGAACATCACACGGTCGCCACGGGCGAAGGAACGCGCGCCGCGCTCGACGGTTACGCGCACCTCCTCGCCGAGATCGCCGGCCTCCCGCATCCGCGCGCGGGCGGCCTGGTTGAGGGCGCGCACCTCGTCATTGATGTGGGTGAGGATGATGCGGCTTTGGTCTGGTGCGGCCTGGCGGTCTCGATCCCATTTATCAATCAGCTCGCCACGTGCCTGCTCGCGTATTTGCGCGGCATGGACCATGCCGGTCCTCTCATAGGCCTGGATCGCATCGCCGATCCGGCCGGTTGCGAGATCGCGCGTGGCGTCGCGCTGCCACTCCGCGCGCTGGCGGCGTACCTCGCCTATCTCCGCACCACCATGACGCTCAACAAGCGAGCGGAAGGCGGCGCCCGCCTCGATCGATTGCAGTTGCTGTGGATCGCCAACCAGCACCACCTTGGCGCCAACATCAGCGGCATGGGAGAGCACGCGCTCCAGCTGGCGCGTGCCGACCATGCCCGCCTCGTCGATCACCAGTACATCGCGCGCGGTGAGCATGTCGCGTCCCTGCCTCCAGCCATGTTCGAGACTGGCGATGGTGCGCGAGGCGATGCCCGATCCGCTCTCCAGATTCTCCGCCGCGATGCCGGACAGCGCGACGCCGCGAACCTCCAGGCCCGCCGCCTCCCAGGCCTCGCGCGCGACACCCAGCATGGCGCTCTTCCCCGTCCCGGCATAGCCGACGACAATGCCGAGATCGCGCGTGCCTGTGATGTGCGCCAGCGCGTCAGATTGCTCGGCGGAGAGAACAAGGCCGCGCTGCTCAGCACGCTGAAGAGCCGCCTCCCTCTCTATATCCTTTACGGCATGGCGCTCGCGCTCCGCCATGAGCCCGGCAGCCCTGTGCAGACGCTGCTCGGCCTCGATCATCTGACGCGTGGTGAAGCGGTCCTCGCCGCGTCCGTCCTTGCCGAGCTCGATGAGATCGGGCGCGCGGCCCATTGCGCCTATCACCGCGTTGAACTGCTCGATCCCGTCGCTGTGGCGGTGCGCGAAGCGCGCCATGTCGCGCCGGGTGAAAGTCGATTGCTGATGGGTGATCGCATCCAGTGCCAGTGCCGGATCGGCGATGATGCGCGCGCCATTGCCGCGCGCGATCTCCCGGTGAAGCTCCGACCGATCGGCTGTCTCGATCCCTTCCGCTTCGATCCGCTGGGCGGGCGCGCCGATCTGGCTCTGCGGCTCCAGCGCGATGCCCTGCGCTTCCAGGCTGCGATGATCGATGCGCGCGTCGATATCGAGCTCGGCCAGCCGCTCATTGGCGAGTTCGGCCCAGCGTTCGCGCCAGCGCTCGACCATCTGGGTCGCATTCCACTCCCGCACCTTCGGACCGAAGCTATCCTCGTCCACCGAGCGCATGGTGAGCATGACATGGGCATGGGGTTTCGCCATGCCGTCCGCGCCAATATCCCAATGCACATTGAGATCGGCGACCATTCCGAGATCGACGAACTCCGTCTCAACGAAGTCACGCGCGAGCGCGATGCCCTGTGCCTGGCTCATCTCGCGCGGCAGGGCGAACTCGACCTCGCGGGCGAGCTGCGCGTCTTTCCTGACCTCGAAGGCTTCGACATCGTTCCACAGCCGCTCACGGTCGCGCCACATCTCGGGCGCCCCGTCGGGCAGCAACACCTCTGAGTGCACGACACCGCGCTTGGACGAGAAGTCCTGAACGCGATCAATCCGCGTGTCGCGCAGCCGCGAGGCCGAGCGATAAGCGGCGGACGCCACCGCGCTGGAGCCGGCCCTGCGGCCGATGACCTTGACATGAAGATGATAAATCGCCATCGCGATCCGAACATCACCACGGCGAAGTGCGCGTCGGAACGACGTATAAGCGCGCCCTCGAAACTATTTTCTCGGGACTGATCGCGCCGTTCCAGCCCGTCCCGTCACCCTTACAGCATTTCGGCAGGCGCTCAACTATCATCGCTCCATCGACAGCTTATGGAGACGACGATGCGCAAACCACGGGACTTCGATGCAGAACTGAAATCGCTGGAAGACAAGGCGCGAGACCTGAAAGCACGCAAGGTGCAGCAGCTTGGCGAACTGGTCATCTCGACCGGAGCCGACGCTCTTAGCGCCGAGGAACTGGCGGGCGCGCTGATCGTGCTGGCCGAAATCAAGGACGCCGGAAAGAGGGAGGCATGGGCGAAGCGTGGCGCCGCGTTCTTTCAGGGGCGGGCACGCCGAACTGCATCAGCGTCTGACCGCGACGTTGGTTGCGCTCAACCGCAACCGGGCGGCGCGCAACCGGCATCAGGGAGCGCGGGCGCGGAATGATATGCGCACCTGGCAGGTCGAGCGTCGCAAGCGGGCGCGGCATCTGATCGAACTCGGCGGCCTCGTGGTTAAGGCCGGGATCGTGGACCTCACCGGCGATGACCGCGCCATAATTTACGGCGCACTGCTCTGGATGGCCGACAAGCTCCGAAGCGACGAGCGCGACAAGGCGCTGGCGCTGTGGGCTGCGAAGGGAAAGCAGGCGTTCGAGGATAACTGAGCATCAGCCCATCAAATGACACGCCCCTTCGATCGCGTTGCGATCAGGGAAAGAGAACGCGCTCCAATGCGTCGACCAGCTCGCGCCGTTTGGCATCGGGCAACTGGGCGAGGTTGCGCTGCTTCCACATGACGGCGGGCAGATCCTGGGCTTCCGGTATCCCGAGAAGTACCCAATCCGGTTCGCCACGCTTGAAGCCGGCAAGGAAGCGCCGGTGGTCTTCCGGCATTTCGGCCACCATCGCGGCGATGATCACTTCCCGCGCGGCCTCGAGGTCCGCAAGCGCGACAGGCTCCTGAGTCATGCCGGCGAAGCCCCGCGCGAACTCCTCGCCCAGCGGCTTGCGGGTCGGGGCGAGAACTTCGGCCATCGGACGGTTGTGACTGATGACGTAGACCAGAAAAGCGCGGCGCAATTCGTCGCCGATGCCCTCGTTTGCCAAGAGGCTGCGCACGTCGAAGAGGTCGCGCGGATGCTGGCGATCGAAGGCCGCCACGATCTTGCCCGCGTAAAGGTCGGCGAATGACACGACCTGCATTTCGGCGAAGCCGAAGGCGTCTTCGACAACGGGCACCACGCTCATTACAATGGGATCATAGACCGCACCACGGAGCACTGGCGTCACCTCGATCTTGATCTGCACGCCGTTCGTCCGAACGATCAGCTTGGTGACGATATTCTCGGCGGCGGAACGCGAAGCATTGACGCGCGCGACAGGGATCGCCCGCTCGATCCGTTCCTTGATCCTCAGCATGGCGGCGTTGATTGCCGCGAGCGATGCGGCCCGATCTTCAACCGGAAGATAGGTCAGGTCTATGTCCACGGAGAGGCGCGGCATGTCGCGCACGAACAGGTTGATCGCGGTGCCGCCCTTGAGCGCGAAAGCCCGCTCCTCCGCCACGAGAGGAAGGACGCGAATGAGCAGGGCGACCTGCTGCCGATATGTGTCCAGGAAGGCCATGAACTTCACGAACCTCCAAGATCGGACGGCACGGTGATGTTGTAGCGCGGATCGAGCTTCCCGCCTTTAGCGAGGACGCGCTTGCCCGAACCCAGATCGACGCGGGATACATCGAGCCGGGATCGCCACGCATGGCGGTGGCGGTCGGCGAAGTAGAGAAAAAGCCGCTTCACCTTCACGCTGGCGCAAGCCTCCAGTAGGGCTTGCAAACGGCGTGGGCTCAGATCGCTCAGCCCCTCCATCAAGGCGTCGGCCTGATGAAAACTTTCATGCTCGGGCAGTTCGTCGAGCAATTCGAGAATGGCCCGCTCCTTGCCGGAATAGCGGACAGGTAAGGTCAGGCCGCCGGCGCTGACCATGACCGGGTTTGACTCGGGCGGTGCGTCGGAGCCGCCGGGAAACAGCCGCAGGCTGTTGTGCCAATGAAAGGTCACGTCGAGCGGCAGGTCCGCCAACCAAGTCGGCGGCCGCTTCGGCCCGTAGAGGTGAACCTCGCGCACGGCTGTCGAAAGGTAGTGGGCATAACCCTGCTGTTCGAGCGCGGTGCGCCCACCGACGGTCAGCGGCAGGTCCAGCACCGTCTGGAGTGAGACGGCCACCTGCTGCCAGGTGAGTGGCGTGCGCGACCGGCGATAGACGCGCCGGGCCGGGCTATCAAGCCAGCCCGCGCGAACATACTGGCTGCGCAGCGCCGATGAATAGCCGTGGGCCTCCATCCAGGCGGCATCGGCCAGGAGCCCTTCCGGGAGCTCCTGCTGGAGTCGGTTTAGCTTACCGCCAGAACGCATATTCATGCTTGGCATTTTTGTCGATTTGCAAACCGATGTCGAGTTCGTACTTTTCGCGATTCGCCAAGCCTCTCTTAGCGTTTCACGAATCCGACAAACCATCCCTTAAGATCGATGAGGTGGCCGCCTACATCGGACCATCCTTAAAACGCCGCTTTCAGAGGGGAATCTTCAACGTGATGCTGCGGCAGCCCCAGCCCAACCTGCGCGGCTTGCCCCAAGATGGGAAGCTACCGCTACCTTCCCTGATTTTCTCCGATCTTCTATAAACTTCCTCAACCACGAGTCACGATGGGCGCATGGACGACGAAATCCTGACGATCCGGGAAATGGCGGAACTTCTCAAGATCAATGAGAAGACCGCCTACAAGCTTGCCTCGGCAGGCAAGATTCCTGGCTTCAAGGTCGGCGGATCGTGGCGTTCCAGCGGCAGGAAATCGCAAACTGGATAAAGCGTAAGGTTGAGGAACAGCAGGGTGGCAGCGGGGGCGCATGACAAACGAAGCCGACACCTGCCGAAAAATCGTTGTGCCCAAGCTGCAATCGGCGGGGTGGGATAACGAACCTCATTCTATCGCCGAGCAGCGCACCATCACGGATGGCCGCGTCATTCCCGTAGGCAAGGGTTTCGTCCGCAAGCCGCCCAAGCGGGTCGACTACCTGCTGCGCTACACGCGGGACTTCCCGCTTGCCGTAGTCGAGGCAAAGGCCAGTTACAAATCCGCGACTGATGCCGTGCAGCAGGCCCGCGACTATGCGGAAATCCTCGGGCTCAAATACGCCTACGCCACCAACGGCGCCGAGATCATCGAGATCGACTATTTCAAGGGGACGGAAACGCGCGTCGCCGACTTCCCTACGCCTGACGGCCTTTGGCGGCGCTATCAGGCGGGTAGCGGAATCGACACTCCCGAGCAGGTGGAGCACCTAATCGCTCCCTACAACACGGTCGGCGGCAAGCCGCCCCGGTACTACCAGCAAATCGCCATCAATCGGACGGTCGAAGCGATCCTCGCCGGGAGGAAGCGCCTGCTTCTCACGATGGCGACGGGAACGGGCAAGACCATAGTTGCCTTCCAGATTTGCTGGAAGCTTTGGTCGAGCCGCTGGAACCGGACTGGGGAGTATCGCAAGCCGCGCATCCTGTTTCTCGCGGATCGCAACATCCTCATCGACGATCCGAAGGACAAGACCTTCACCCCTTTCGGGGATGCTCGCCACAAGATCGAATCTGGCGAGATCGTCAAAAGCCGGGAAATGTATTTCGCCATCTATCAGGCGCTTGCAGAGGACGAGCGCCGCGTAGGGCTTTTTCGCGACTATCCGCCGGACTTCTTCGACCTCATCATTGTCGATGAATGTCACCGGGGAAGCGCGCGGGATGACAGCTCATGGCGCGTCATCCTTGATCATTTCAATCCCGCTTACCAGCTTGGCATGACGGCCACGCCTCTGCGCGAGGACAACCGCGACACCTACCTCTATTTCGGCAATCCGATCTACGAATATAGCCTGCGGCAGGGCATCGACGATGGCTTTCTCGCGCCTTATCGTGTTCATCGCGTCGTCACACAATGGGACGCGGCCGGATGGCGGCCGAGCAGAGATGAGGTTGACCGCTTCGGCCGGACGATCCCCGATGACGAGTACCAGACCAAGGACTTCGAGCGGACCATAGCCTTGCGTGCCCGGACGGAGGCCATCGCACGCCACCTGACCGACTTTCTCAAGAAGACCGACCGTTTCGCCAAGACCATCGTGTTCTGCGTCGATCAGGAACACGCCTCGGAAATGCGGCAGGCGCTGGTCAACCTCAATGCCGACCTTGTGGCGCAGTATCCCGACTATGTGGCGCGCGTCACCGCCGACGAGGGCGCCATCGGGCGCGGCCACCTGTCCAAATTCCAGGACCTCGAAACCAAAACGCCGGTTATCCTCACGTCGTCGCAGCTTCTGACGACCGGCGTCGATGCGCCGACCTGCAAGAATGTCGTTCTGGCGCGCGTCGTTGGCTCCATGAGCGAGTTCAAGCAGATCATCGGGCGCGGGACGCGCCTGCGCGACGATTACGGCAAGCTGTGGTTCAACATCCTCGACTACACCGGCTCGGCCACCCGCATGTTCGCCGACCCGGACTTCGACGGCGATCCGGCCCGGATCACGGAAGAAGAAGTGAACGACGACGGGGAAACCACCGCGACGACGGAAATCGTCCCCGAAGGGCAGGAGCCGGAACCCGCCCCGCCCGATGAAGGCGAACCCGGCGTGATCGAACCGCCGACCGGCGAGCCGCGCAAATTCTATTTCGACGGCGGCCAGGTCGAAGTCGTGGCCCATCTGGTCCACGAGCTTGATCCGAACGGCAAGCAGCTTCGCGTCGTCAAGTACACCGACTACGCCGCCGAAAGCGTGCGGTCATTGGCTCCGACCTCCGCCGAGCTTCGCAGGCGGTGGGCGGACGCGGACCAGCGTAGCGAGATCATCGCCGCCCTGGCCGAGCGCGGGATCGACTTCGACGTGCTGGCCGAACAGACCGGCCAGACCGATGCCGACCCCTTCGACCTGCTTTGCCATCTGGCCTTCAACGCGCCGCTTCGCACAAGGCGCGAGCGGGCGCAGCGCCTCAAGGCCGAGCGCAAGGATTATTTCGAGAAGTTCTCCCCCGAGGCGCGTCAGGTGCTCGACGAGCTTCTGGAAAAATACGCGGAGCACGGCGACGCGCAGTTTGTCTTGCCGGACGTGCTCAAGGTTCCGCCCATCTCAACTCACGGCCAGCCCGCCGAAATCATCAAGCTGTTCGGTGGCCCCGATGAGCTTCGCCGGGCCGTGACCGACCTGCAAGGACTGCTCTATGGCACGAACTAAGAAAAAGAACGGCGCTGACGCCGCACCGATGACAACCTCCCAGATGCTCGGGAGTTTGCTGAACTCCGCGCGCAAAATCATGCGCAAGGACAAGGGCTTGAACGGCGACCTCGACCGTCTGCCTCTGCTGACATGGATCATGTTCCTTAAATTCCTCGACGACCTTGAGCAGCAGCGTGAGGAGGAAACCGCGCTATCCGGCAAGAAGTTCAAGGCCGCCATTGAGGCCCCGTATCGCTGGCGCGACTGGGCCGCCAATCCGCAGGGCATCACGGGCGACGAGCTTCTGGCCTTCATCAACAGCGAAGAGGCCGTGCGCGCAGATGGAGCGAAAGGCCCCGGCCTGTTCGCTTATCTGCGCTCTCTCTCAAGCTCCAACGGCGACAACCGCCGCGACGTGATCGCCACCGTGTTCAAGGGTGTCGATAACCGCATGAAGAGCGGTTATCTGCTGCGCGACATTATCAACAAGGTAGGCGGGATTCATTTCACGTCGTCGGACGAGTTGCACACCCTCGGCGCGCTCTACGAATCCATGCTCCGCGAAATGCGCGATGCGGCGGGCGATTCCGGCGAGTTCTACACGCCGCGCGCCGTCGTCCGCTTCATGGTGGAAGTCACCGATCCTCGCCTCGGCGAGACTGTCCTCGATCCGGCCAGCGGCACGGGCGGGTTTCTGGTGGAGGCGTACAACCATCTTGAGAAGCAGGTGAAGACCGTCGCCGACCGCAAGCGCCTGCAAAACGACACCATCGCCGGCTGCGAACCCAAATCCCTGCCTTATCTGCTCTGCCAGATGAACCTGCTGCTGCACGGGCTGGACGCGCCGCAGATCGACCCCGGCAACGCCCTGCGCTTCAAGCTCTCCGAGATCGGCGAGAAAGAGCGTGTTGATGTGATCCTCACCAACCCGCCCTTCGGGGGTGAGGAAGAGAAGGGCATCCAGGGCAATTTCCCAGAAGACCGCCAGACGGCGGAAACGGCACTGCTGTTCCTCCAGCTCATCATGCGCAAGCTCAAGCGACAGCCGACTTCCGTCGGTCGCCCGGCACGGGCTGCCGTGGTCGTGCCGCATGGCAGCCTTTCATCCCCAGGTGTTGCCAAGCGCATTCGCGAAACGCTGCTTGGCGATTTCAATATCACTGCGATAGTGCGCCTGCCTCATAATGTTTTTGCCCCATACACTGACATACAATCGAACGTCATATTTTTTGAGCGCGGCGAACCAACGCAATCAATCCTCTACTGCGAACCGTCCCTTCCGCTCGGCTACTCGCTCAGCAAGACCAAGCCCTTGCTTTACGAATGGATAGAGCCGCTCAAGACGCTCATAGCGTCGAGGCAGGAAACAGATACATCTTGGCTTGTTCGGCGGGACGACCTCGACGAAAATCTCAATCTCGACATCAAAAACCCCCGCCGAAAACTCAATTCTTTGGCGGACCGGGGAAACCTTGAAACCCTCGCTGCGCAAATGCGCTCGTATGCCGACGAGGCCGATGCCATCAAAGCCGAACTGGCGCAGGTCACGGAATTGATAGGACAATCGCCGTGGGAATTGCTCGACAGCCACACTTATGAATCGGACGAGCGGATCGGTGAGGACTATTCACCCGAAATGCCGCTCTTGGGCGTCTCTGCCGAGGAAGGGATTACCAATCCGAAGACTGCTATCGGCAAGTCGCCTGAACGATACAAGGTGCTGCGGACGCATTACCTTGCCTACAACCCCATGCGTATCAATATTGGGTCTATCGGCGTTGTCCGAGACGATACGCAGCAAGGCATCACAAGCCCTGATTACGTCGTCTTTTACTGTGGGCCAGACCTATTGCCTGAATATGTATATCACTATTTGAGAAGTGAGGCGGGTCGTCACGAAATAAATCTGAAAACAAAGGGATCAGTGCGGTTCAGATTGTATTTTGAACAGCTATCCAAGATTAAAATACCCGTGCCAAAAAACATTGAGACTCAGCAGCGGTTTGTAAATGCCTGTAACAGGCTTGAAGACCTGAAGAAGATGCTTAATGCCGCCGCTTCGTCGGCGACAGATTGTCTTAACGCGGCCACACGCTCCAGCTTTCTCCTTGAAGGCGGCAAGCCTTCAAACACCTCAACGGGGAGCAGGGCGGCATGAGCGTCGCGACCACGCCATCCGCGCCCCTGACCGAAAAGGCCGCCCTCGCGGACCTCGTGACGTGGGCAGAGAAGCGCCCCGCGTGGCAGAGAGACGCCCTTCGGCGCTTGGTCACAGGTGAAACGCTCGACGATCAGGTGATTGTGGAACTTACGGAGCTTTGCCTTGATCCGGCGCGCACCCATACGCCGATTGCACAATCGCATATTGTGGCTGAAACCAGCGCCGCAGAGCCGATTTCCCTCGTTTCGATCAAAAATCCAACCGCCATCAACGCGCTTGCCAGCCAGCAGGAGCTGTCCTTTGAGCCTGCCGGGCTGACGGTGATTTACGGCGACAACGGTTCGGGAAAGTCCGGCTATGTCCGCGTCCTGAAGCACGCATGTCGGTCGCGGGACGAGAAGTTCGCGATCCACAGGGATTTGGAAGACAAGACCGACACGCCGCAATCTGCAGAGATATGTTTCACGCGGGGTGCGAACACCGACCAATTCAATTGGACGCCCGACGGCGAGCCGCACGGCGACCTGCCATCGGTCAGCATCTTCGACTCCCGAAGCGCAAGCATCCATGTCGAAAGCACCAACGAGGTAGCCTATATCCCCCGGCCAATGCGGTTGCTGGAGGCGCTGGCGGATGCTTCCGACCGCATTAAAACGGCGCTCGACGGCAAGATCGCAACGCTCAAGAGCCAGGTTCCGCTTGCGATTTCAAACCCCTCGCTGAGCAGGGAAACGGCTGCCGGCAGCTACGTCTTCGGGTTGAGCGCGAAATCCAACATCCCGCAGCTTGATAAACTCGCCGCCTTCAGCAATCAGGAAACCGGCCGCCTCTCCACGCTGGAAACCGACTTCACTCAAGACCCCAAGCGCGCTGTGGCGCGGCTTGATAACCAGCGCGGCGAAGTGGAGCGCATCCGGACGACCCTTCAAACCCTAATTGGCGCGACGAGCGCGGCGGCGTTCGTGGAAATCAATACACTACGAAAGACCCACGGCGATGCCGTGGAAGCCGCGTCGTTAGCATCGCAACAGCTATTCAGCGCATCGCCGTTGCCCGAGGTAGGCCAAGCCGCCTGGCAAAAACTGTGGGAGGCCGCCCGCACCTATGCGGACACCGTGGCCTATCCCGGCAAGACATTCCCTTCGAGCGAACCGGATACGCTTTGCGTGCTTTGTCAGCAGCCCCTCGGAGCTGACGCAATGGTGCGCCAGCAGACATTCGAGTCGTTTGTAAAAAGCTCGACGAAGGCTGATGAAGCGACGGCGCGCGCGAAGCTGGATGCTGCGCTCACGCAGTTGAAAGGGCAGATGCTGCGCCATGGCGATGTGCTGAAATCCGGCAAATTCCTCGCCACCGAGATCGGCGATGCGGCGCTTGCCCAGCAAGTCCGCCGGGCCTTTGTCGTGGTGCTTTGGCGGCTTCGGGCAATCGTCAGGGCATACGGCGAGCCCAAGCCGCTTGGCGCTGATCCGCTCCAGGCACTTACGGCGCTCGCAGCCGATCTCAAAACCCGTGCCGCGCAGCTTTCCGCCGATACGCAGAGCGACGACTACAAGAAACTGAAATCCGAATACCTTGAACTCAAGGACCGTGCCGCCCTTGCGCCGCTGCTCCCGGACATCAAGGCACATATCGCGCGCCTCAAGGACATCGAGTCAATCAACACCGCGCTCAAGGCCACCGCCAAAAAGCCGATCACCGATAAGAACAAAGAACTCTCGGATCGCATGGTGACGGACGCGCTACGCGGTCGGTTTGCGCGCGAGATCGGAAAACTGAAACTGGCCAGAATGCCGGTCGAGCTTCGCAAGGAGAAAGACCGGCAGGCGGTGTCGTATTTTCGTGTTGCGTTGGTGGAGAATCCTAGCGCCAAGGTCGGCGAGATCTTCAGCGAAGGCGAGCACCGCTGCGTCGCGCTCGCCGCGTTCCTCGCCGAGCTGGTCACGGCACAGCGTTATTCCGGCATCGTTTTCGACGATCCAATGTCATCGCTCGACCACATCCACAGGGGCGCGGTTGCGTCGCGGCTGGTGGAGGAAGCGGAACACCGCCAGGTCGTCGTATTCACGCATGACCTCGTGTTCCTGTACGAACTTCGCCGCGAAGCGGAAAAGGCAAACCGGCCAATAGCGTTTCGCAATGTCCGTCGGCAGCAGGACAAGCCCGGCTACATTGAAAACGAGTTGCCGGACAAGGCGAAATCCGGACTTGAGATGTGCAACGCCCTGCGGTCATCTCTCAAAGCAGCAAAACCCGGCTTTGACAAGCTGACGGATACGCAACGCACCATCTTCCGCAAAGGCACTATTGGTCAGTTGCGCGATGCCTGGGAACAGGCAATCTCCGACTATATCCGGCCCGTCCTTGAACGGTTCGACAACAAGGTCAAGCCGACCTCGATGTTCAAGCTCGGCATTCTCACAGAGGACGATGTGAAGCACGTGATGGCGGCCCAATCGAGGCTGTCCGAAGACCTTCATTCGTCAGCACAGGCGTTGAATCCCGAAGCCGTTTCGCTTGATGAACTGCTTAATGAGGTCAAGGCGCTAGAAGACTGGATTCAGTCCATACGTGACCGCCAAAAGAATGCGGTGAAGCCTGTGCTGAGCTAGGACGCCGCCTAATTAGATGCCGTGCTTTCGAGCATTCTTGGCAAGGCGTTCAAAGGAGATTTGTGACGACATGGCAGACGACAAGAAGAATGCTAATCCCGAGCCGCCGGCGCCTGAGTCAGTTGCGGCGCACCCGGCATGGTTCCGGCTCGTCGATCAGTTAAACTGGTATGATCGCAAGAGCCAGCACGCCCAAGGGTGGTACAAACGCTTGAAAATCGCACAGTTCGCGTCTGCGGCACTGATTCCAGCAACGAGTCTGTTGCCTGCGGAGTACGCCAAATGGGCCGCATCAGCTTTCGGCGTCTTGATTGCCGTTCTGGAAGCTGTTCAGCAGATGAATCAGTATTCGACTCTTTGGTTCAGCTACAGGGCAACGGCAGAGCGTCTCAAGCACGAAAAATACCTCTTCCTTTCTGCCGCAGGCCCCTACAAGGGCTTAGCCGAACCCGAGCGGCTAGTTGCGTTGGCTGAAAGGGTCGAAGAGCACGTCTCGACCGAACACGCCAACTGGTTCAATGAAACCCGCCGCGCCGCCACGGTGCAGAAGTCGGAGGGCGCGTGATGCCTGTCGCGCGCCCCACTGAGCTGGCCATCGGAGCACGGTCGTTGCCGTTGCCCGTGTACTTCCCATCCATTTCTTCGGTGAAGACGGCGCTACGCCCGCTGGATTATTTACAGTTGCTATCGTCTCTGGGCGGGCTGAACGGCCAGTTTCTGGTATCGGCCTTCGATCTCGCAGGCGTCGATCAGCCGCAGTCGGCCCAACAGGCACTAAGTGCTGCTCGTCAGGCGGGCATCATCACGTTGATGGATTCCGGCAACTATGAAAGTTTCTGGAAGGACGCGCAGGCAGATTGGAAGCAAGCAGACTTTCACAAGGTTCTGGCCGATTTCCCTTGCGATCTGGCCTTCGGCTTCGATGAGCAACAGCCACCAGCCAACGCGGACGATCACGTTGCCTTGGTCGCCGAACGCTGGCAAGCGGATCAAGCCGCTGCGGGTTGCTGCCAAATCATTCCCATCGTCCACGCCCCGGCCGGTGAATTGCCGGCGCTGTGCGCGGCTGTCGCCGCCAAGACTGGCGTCACGATGCTGGCGATTCCAGAACGCAGGTTGGGCGACGGCGTTCTGGAGCGTGCCCGTGTCGTAAAGTCCATTCGGACGGCCTTGAATGAACTCGGGCGCTACGTCATTTTGCACCTGCTGGGCACAGGCAACCCCATTTCCATCGCCCTTTACTCGGCGATGGGTGCCGACAGTTTCGACGGGTTGGAGTGGTGCCAGACGGTAGTCGATCATGAATCTGGCCTGCTTTATCATCTTTCGCAGGCCGATTTCTTTGCCGGACAGACCGCGTGGGGTGATGACGACAAGCTGTCGTTTCAAGCGCGCGCGTTGGCCCATAATCTGGAATTCTTCTCCGATTGGATGAGAAGACTGCGCGACGCGGTGAGCCAGGATCGCTTGCCGGAATTCTGCCGATCCAATCTGCCTTCTCGCGCCCATCGCCACGTTGCCGATGTTGCCGGCTGGAGTCAGCCATGACCGTGGACATCATCAACCAGACCATACGCGCGATGTGTCTTGAGGTCGAGACACATGCATCTGCGGCGCAGAACTGGCAGCAGATGGCGGAAGAAGAATTTCTGTACGAAGCGGCGATCTGCATTTTCGGCAGCCAGATGGTTTTCGAGATGGCGGTAGCAACGGCGGATCGGCTACGTGAAAAGAAGTTGCTCCAGCCTGCACCGCGCGGACGAAGCGTCCAGGTTATTGAACGAAAGGTTGTTGCGGCTCTATCCGATCCACTGCCTGTTCCTGCGCGCAACGGGACGCAACGATGGGTTCGGCCACGCTTCAAGAACCGACTTGCGTCCTTGCTGGCCAAGACCATCGTTGAAATTTATGGGCAATCCCAAACGATCCGTGGATTTTTATTCGATGCGCGGAATGCGAGGGAGGCCCGCGAGACCCTGATGCACCACGTTTGGGGCTTTGGCCCTAAACAGGCCAGCCTCTTTCTACGCCGTGTTGGCTACTGCGCCGACCTGGCCGTTCTGGATGTCCATGTGTTGGACTATCTGGAACTGGCGCGCGGCCTGTCGCTCTCGCCCAGCAAGTTGGGGCGCCTCTCGCTCTATGAGGAAATCGAGGACACATTTCGGGAGATTTCTGCTGAATTCGGCCATTCGATGGGTTGCGTCGATTTGGCAACCTGGCTCACGATGCGCGTAGCCAAGAAGGAAGCTTTCCTATGAGCTTCGTGAACCTGGTTTCCGGTGGCCTTGATTCGACGCTGGTCAGCGTGATGGCGAAGGAAGAAGGTATAGAGCAATTCCCGCTGTTCGTTGACTACGGTCAACGGGCAGCCAGCAGGGAATGGGAAACTTGTAAGCTTGTCCACGATGCCTTGGGCCTTCCGGCGCCGACGAGGATGGATTTATCGGGTTTCGGGCGCGTCATCGCATCTGGCCTGACCCGTCAAGACCTCGATGTTAAAGCCGATGCGTTCACGCCCGGCCGCAACCTGATGTTCTTGCTGATGGGCAGCGCGTATGCCTATCAGCAAGGCGCATCATCGGTGACGATTGGCCTGCTGGCGGAGGAATTCAGTCTGTTCCCCGACCAGAAACGGCAATTTGTGGCTCAGGCCGAAGCCACCATCTCCGCAGCAATGGGGCAGCAGATCAAGGTGCTCACGCCATTGATCGAGTTCAGCAAAGCTGATGTGGTCAGGCTGGCGCAGGCCAAGGGCATCACGGGCACCTACTCGTGCCATACCGGCAATTCAGAACCTTGCGGGCGGTGCATCGCCTGCTTGGAATTTCAATTCGACAAGGGGAAATGACATGGGTGGAGGCTCGGGCGGCGGTCTTTCTAGCTATGACATCAAGCGCCTTGAAGAACAGGCAAAGCGGAAGCTATCTGAGGCGAAAGGTGACGCCAGCAGGCACGTTTTCATTAGCTTCAACCATGAAGATTTAGACGAAGTGAACCTGCTTCGTGGTCAGGCGAAGAATGACAAGGTCGATTTGCAGTTCGACGACCATTCCGTCAAGGAGCCGTTCGATAGCGCCAACGCCGACTACATCAAGCGCCAAATCCGCGACAAGATCGACCGCTGCTCGGTAACGGTGGTGTATCTCTCCGATAAAGCGGCCTCCAGCAAATGGGTGAACTGGGAAATCGAGGAGAGCATCAAGCGCGGCAAGGGCGTCATTGGCGTCTACAAGGGAGACAAGTCCCCGACTAATGTCCCGCCAGCGTTCCAGCAGAACGGCTGCAAGTCTGTGAAGTGGGAGCACGCTGCGCTGATGAAGGCCATCGAGGATGCGAGCACGAAGCGATAGCCGGTGGGCGTTCTTTCTGGAGTGGTATCCGGTGGCGCTGCCGCAGCGGGCTGGGTGAGCGCCTCCGCCATCCTCCGAAGCTCAAGCTCTTTTAGTCTGCATTCTCGCGACGCTCGTTTATGATGTAGAATGCGCTTATGGCGGGATGACTGCTGTAGAGAATCCGCGAATCCAGCGGCCTTACCCTGGTGGTATCGCAGTTGGTATCGACATTGGTCATGGGCGGAAAGCTCAATAACTACAACACCAACTCAAACCCATTGACCATCGAGTGGGAGTGATCGAGGATTCATCTTTCGCGATCCGGGCGCGTGCAAGCCGATCGGTGTCGTGACAGCGTCCATTTCAGGGCCGTCAGGAGCTACAGCTTCTGGCGGTCCTTTCTTTTGGTGTCCTGCCATCAGAAGCGAAGGCCGCACTCACGGTGACCCGATGGGCCAGTGTGAGCGCAGCCCCATCTCGCCCCTTTATTCCTCGGTGGTCGCCAGCGTTCTGCCGCGTTGGACAGGTGCTCAGGCGTCCACCCCGGAGAGGCCGCTTATCTTGGGGAGGCGGAGCGGCATACGGGGACTGACGGCGGAGCCCCAAATCGCTCTGGCTATTGCCTTCGCGAAGTCGCTGTAGGTGTGGAGCGACCGGGCGAGGAGCGTAGTCAGCCGCGCCACGTCGCCGGCTTCCGGGATCATGCCATCGCTCACATAGCGCTCGGCCATGAGGCGCATTTCGGCGCCGCGCGCCTGCCACTTTCACTGGCAAGTGCCGACCTGGCCGCGGGCCGGCTCGCGCAACGGGGCACCAGGGAAGGGCCGGAGACGGCGCTCTGGGCGCTCTCCCCCCTCGCGCCGGCTGCTGAATGCCCGCTTATAAGCCCTTCTGGCGCATCTGAAGGAGGCCTTTCCCGAAGGCACGCCGGAGGAGCTGGCGACCTATCTCTCGGCGTGAGGCACGGGCTGCGTGGCTGCTCATTTGGGTACGCCCGCCGCCGCCATCTCCACTTGCACGGGTTCGGGCAGATCGCACAGCTCCGTATCCGGCCGCGTGCCGGACCACATGGCCATATGGAAGCGCGCCGGGCGGTCGAGGCTGCTGAGGCCGAGGTGCCACACGCCGGGCGCGTAGAGGATGCCGTCCTCGGGCCCGGCGATGAAGGCGGCAAGCTGCACCGGATCGACGCCGCCGTCGGGCGTGCTGCCGGCGACCACCACCAGCGCCCGGCAGCCGTCCACGGGCAGGAAGACCTGCGCTGACCAGGGATGCCGCTCCAACTGGCGCACCAGAAGCGGGGCGGGGCGCACGCTCACATCGAACAGAGAGAGGCACATCCGGGCGCCCGGCTCGCGGCCTTCCAGCTCCAGCCGCGCATCGCGCCGCTGCGCGAATCCCTCGTTCACGACCAGCGGCGCCCCCCGCCGCACCACGGCGCCGAAGGGCGCGAAGCGTTCGGGAGTCAGGGCAAGGGGGATCAGGGAGAGCATGGCGCCTATGGTGCGGAAAAGGAATGCGGCACGCACCTAAGGTGACGGCGGGGGATGGCGCAAGCTGTTCGTCTCCACGCAAACCGCAGGTCGTGATGCCGTAGATCGCCCTTCCACTCGAGCGGCGAAGGTGATGCGCTAGCGCCCGAGGTTGGCAGGTGAGATGAAAGGCACGTGCGGACGAGATGTTGGTGGCCGGGGGCAGCCCGACACGCAAACGATGAACACCTGTTACGTGCTGCGCTGATCTAAGCCGAATGTGAGACAGAGGATCGGGAATTGGTGGAGCCGAGGGGAATCGAACCCCTGACCTCTGCAGTGCGATTGCAGCGCTCTCCCATCTGAGCTACGGCCCCGATCCATGGGATGGCTGCATGTACGGGGTGGGCCCGGCCCTGTCAAGCGAGGGGGTGTGGAGAAGTCCCCTGCCCCCGGCGCCATGCACAGCCGGGGCGCCGCATGGGCCGGCGCCCCATCGCCGCGCCTCAGTCGAGACCCGCGATGGCGCGGGAGAAGTCGCGGGCGGAGAAAGGCTGGAGGTCCTCCGCCCCCTCGCCCACGCCCACCAGATGGATGGGCAGGCGATATTTCTGCGCGATGGCGACCAGGATGCCGCCGCGCGCCGTGCCGTCGAGCTTGGTCATCACGAGGCCGGTGACGCCGGCGGTGCGGGCGAACACCTCCACCTGATTGAGCGCGTTCTGGCCCACCGTCGCATCCAGCACCAGCAGCACGGCGTGGGGGGCGGTGGGCTCCAGCTTCTTGATGACGCGGACCACCTTCTCCAGCTCGTCCATGAGCTCGGTGCGGTTCTGGAGACGGCCGGCGGTGTCGATCATCACGATGTCCGAGCCATTTGCGCGGGCTTCGGTGATGGCGTCATGGGCGACGCCGGCGGCATCCGCGCCCTGTTCGCGGGCCACCACATGGGCCCCGGTGCGCGCGCCCCACACCTTGAGCTGCTCGATGGCGGCGGCGCGGAAGGTGTCGCCGGCGGCGAGCGTCAGCCTCTTGCCCTCGCTGCGCCACTGGGCGGCGAGCTTGCCGATGGTGGTTGTCTTGCCTGAGCCGTTCACGCCCACCATCAGCACCACGAAGGGCTTCTGGCCGGCGTCCGGCACGAAGGGCTTGGCGACGGGGCCAAGGATCTCCTCCACCTCCGAGGCGATCAGGCCCTTCACCTCGTCGGGGGCGATCATCTTGTCGTGCCGGCCCTTGCCCACCGCCTCGACGATGCGGGCGGCGGTGGCGGTGCCGAGGTCGGCACGGATCAGCAGATCCTCCAGCTCCTCCAGCGTCTCGGCATCGAGCTTGCGCTTGGTGACGAGATCCGTGATCCCCTGGGTGAGGGAAGTGGCCGTGCGCGCGAGACCGGAGGTCAGGCGGCGCCAGAAGCCGGGTTTTTCGGGGGGAGAGGTCTCGCTCATGCGGCCACCAGACGCGCGCCGTCGTGCCCGGCGATGCGCAGATCGATCACGGCGCCGGGCTGCGCCGCCCGGTGCAGGCGCACCGGCGTGAAATAGGGGGTGCGGCCGATGCCGCCGCGCTCCACGAGCACGGGATGGCGGCGGCCGATCTCGGCGGCCAGATGCCGCCGCAGCGCCTCCTCGCCCTTCTCCCGCAGGCGGCGGGCGCGGGCGTCCACCACGTCGCCCGGCACCGGCGGCATGCGCGCGGCGGGCGTGCCGGCGCGGGCAGAGAAGGGAAAGACGTGGAGGAAGCTCAGGCCGCAGGCATCCACGATGGAGAGCGAGTTGCGGAACATGGCTTCCGTCTCGGTGGGAAAGCCGGCGATGAGGTCCGCGCCCAGTACGAGGTCCGGCCGCAGGCGGCGCATCTCTTCCACGAGCGCGATCACCTGCGCCCGCGAGTGGCGGCGCTTCATGCGCTTCAGGACCATGTCGTCGCCCGATTGCAGCGACAGATGCAGATGCGGCATCAGCCGCTCCTCTTCCGCCAGCGCACGCAGGAGGTCGGCATCCGCCTCCACGCTGTCGATGGAGGAAAGGCGCAGGCGCTCCAGCTCCGGCACCTGCCGCAGAATGGCGCGCACCAGCCGCCCGAGGGTCGGCGCGCCGGGCAGGTCCGCACCATAGGAGGTGAGATCGACGCCCGTGAGCACCACTTCCTTCTGCCCGCCTTCGGCCAGCGCGCGGATGTGGGCCACCACGTCGCCCATGGGCACGGAGCGGGAGGCGCCCCGACCATAGGGGATGATGCAGAAGGTGCAGCGGTGGTCGCAGCCGTTCTGCACCTGCACGAAGGCGCGGGTGCGCCCGTCCATGCCGTCCACCATGTGGAGCGCCGTTTCGCGCACGGCGAAGATGTCGTCCACCTTCACCTTCTCCTCGGCACTGACGCCGAAATCGAAGGCGGCGCGGGCCTCAGCCCATGTCTCCACAGCGCCCTTGGCGCCATTGCCCACCACCCGGTCCACTTCCGGCATGGCGGCGAAGGTCTGCGGCTCGGTCTGCGCGGCGCAGCCGGTGACGACCACCTTCAGCGTGGGATCGGCGCGCTTGAGGCGGCGGATGCTCTGGCGGGCCTGGCGCACCGCCTCGGCCGTGACGGCGCAGGAATTGACGATCACGGTGCGGGTGAGGCCGGCGGCGGTGGCGGCGCGCTGGATCTCGGCGCTGTCGAGCGTGTTCAGCCGGCAGCCGAAGGTGACGACCTCGACGCCTTCCGTCTCCCGCGCGCCCGCCTGCCCCATGCTCAGGCGGCCTCGGTGAGCATGTCGGAGGTGAGCGTGCCGGTGAATTCCAGCGCCACCGGGCCGGTCATCAGCACGTGGTCGTCGCTGGCGCGCCAGTCGATCACGAGGTCGCCGCCGGGCAGCGTTACGCGCACCTTGCGACCGGTCCGGCCGGTGCGGGCAGCGGAGACGCCGGTGGCACAGGCGGCGGTGCCGCAGGCGCGGGTGCGGCCTGCGCCGCGTTCCCACACATGCAGCAGGATATGATCGGGGCTCAGCACCTGAGCAAAGGAGATATTGGCCCGCTCGGGAAACAGCGGGTGATGCTCCAGCGTGGCGCCGAGCGCCTCGACGTCCACGGCGTTGGCGTCGGGCACGAAGAAGACGGCATGGGGATTGCCCATGCTGACCATGCTGGCGGGGCCAAGGCTCGCGAAACCCTCGATCTGCACGGCGCTGGTGTCTGCCACGGGGCGGGCCAGCGGAATGGCATCCCAGCCGAGGCGCGGCGCCCCCATGTCCACGGTCACCTGGCCGTCCGGCTGCATCACGCAGTCCAGCAGCCCGGCGGCGCTCTCGAACAGCACGTGCCGCTCGCCGATCCGGCCCGCCTCATAGGCCGCGATGCAGCGGGTGCCGTTGCCGCAGGCGCCCGATTCCGAGCCATCGGAATTGAGGATGCGCACGAAAGCGGCGGTGTCGGCGCGGCGCGGAGGATAGAGCACCATCGCCTGGTCGAACGGCAGCACGCCGGGACGGGCGAGCGCGCGCGCCGCGGCGGCGGGCACGTCCTCCGGCTCGTGGCGCAGGTCGAGCACGAGAATCTCGTTGCCGAGACCGTTCATCTTCACAAAAGGGCGATGGGCAAGCATCGGAGCGGCGTCCAGACACCAGAAAACTGTCGACCTTATATGGCGGGAGGCGGCGCAAGCGCCACCCCTACCGTCGCAATGCTGACCCATGGGGAGCGGCAAACTCCCTCTTGGGTGCGGCGCCGAACATGCTAGAGCAGTGATGCGGCGGTTCGGTGAGTTGAGGGAGAGCGCGATGCGCGCAGACGAGGCTGCGGGTCTGTTCGGTGGACGCGGAATGAAGGCAGGGGCTTTTAGATGCGGCACCGTCGCCGCCTGCCTTCTGGCGCTGACCGGTCTCGCCTCCGCCCAGACCGCGCCCGCCGGAACGACGCCGGCGCAGGCACAGGCGCCATCCACAGCCGCTCCCAGCCCCGCACCGCAGGTTACGCCCGCCCCCAGCACGCCCCAGACGGCGCCCGCCTCGCCCCCGCCGGCCGCCGCGCCCGCGGAAGCACAGTTGCCCCCGCCGCCCAAGCCGCCGGCGGACCCGAATGCGGTGACGCCCATGCCCGGCATGCCCACGCATTCCAACAGCCCGGCCGCCCAGCCGCTGCCGAGCGCGACGCCCGCACCCGACGGACAGGGCCAGACCGTGTTCTCCGGCGAAGGCGCTGTCCTCTCTCCCGTCGCCGTGGCAGTGAAGAGCGGGCAGTCGAGCTGGGACGAGGGGTATGATTCCATCGTCGCCGCCCTCAATGCCGTCCAGGCCGAGATGGACAAGCTTGGGCTCAAGGCCGCCGGAGACGTGATGGTGGTCTATACGCAGAGCGATGACGCGGGCTTCGAGTTCGAGGCCCAGATTCCCTACTCGGGCACTCCTTCCGGCACGCCGGGCAAGGGTATCAAGCTCGCCCAGTCGTTCAACGGCAAGGCGCTGAAGTTCCCGCACCGGGGCTCCTTCGCCGACATGGACGACACCTATGAGCAGATCGCCAATTTCCTGGATTCGCGGAACCTGACCGCGCTCGATCTCTATATCGAGCAGTATCACACCGATCCGCGCGTCACGGCGCCGGATCAGCTCGTGGTGGACATTCTCGTTCCGGTGCGGTGAGGCCGCGCTTCCCTCGGGGGCGCGAATCTCATTCACTGTCGGCCATGTAGTATCCGCGGAGGGTCCGATGCCTCGGCTATTGACCGCGATTGAGGTTCCCGGCGAGGTGGGCGCCACGCTCACCATGCTGCGCGGCGGCATATCGGGTGCCCGCTGGATCGATCCCGAGAATTATCACGTCACCCTGCGCTTCGTCGGCGACGTGGACGACGCCATGGCCCGCGACATCGCCCTCGTGCTGGGGCAGGTGCGGCGGCGGGCCTTCGATCTGGTTCTCGACGGCCTTGACCAGTTCGGCGGCCACAAGCCGCGCACCGTTTTCGCGAGCGTGAAGACCAGCACGGCCCTGATGGAACTCCAGGCCGAGCATGAGCGCATCATGCAGCGCCTCGGCCTTGCGGCGGAACGCACCTACCGCCCGCACGTGACGCTCGCCCGCCTGCGCGACGCCTCCACCCGGCAGGTGGCAGACTATCTCGCCACCCGCGGGCTCTATCGCAGCGTTCCCTTTCACGTGCCGCGGTTCGTGCTCTACTCGTCTCGTGACAGCGTGGGGGGTGGCCCCTACATCGTGGAAGCGGAATATCCGCTGCACTGACCGCTCACGCGCTTCGTGAGCGGAGCGGACGCAGCGTCATCCTTTCCCAGGTCGGCAAACGCCTGTAGAGCGGATCATAAGCGTGGCATAAAGCCGCCCCGGAGAGGTTCCGTGACCGTTCTCGCCGAGACAGACCGCCTGTCCCGTCACCCGGCCTTCATGGCCTTCTGGGTCGCCCGCGTGATGAGCGCGCTGGCCTTCCAGATTGCCGGCGTGGTGGTGGGCTGGATGGTCTATGAGAAGACCGCGGACGCCTATTATCTCGGCTATGTGGGCCTCTGCCAGTTCCTGCCCATGGTGCTCCTGACCTTCGTGGTGGGCACGCTCGCGGACCGGATCGACCGGCGGCGGATCGTCATCGTCTGCCAGAGCGTCGCGGGCCTCGCGCTCGCATTGCTCGCCATCGGCGCCGCCACGGACACGCTGAGCGTCGGCGGCATCTTCGTCGCCGTTGCCGTTCTGGGGGGCGCGCGGGCCTTCGAGCACCCCACCCAGACCGCGCTGCTGCCCGGCCTCGTTCCCGAGCACCTGCTGCACCGGGCCATCGCCATGGCGACCTCCGCCATGCAGACGGCGACCATCATCGGCCCGGCCCTCGGCGGCGTGCTCTATGTGCTGGGCGCACAGGCACCGCTCGCCATCGCCGCCCTCTCCTATCTGTTCGCCGCCGCCGCCATGACCACGGTGCGGCTGGAGCGGCCCGCCCCCCGCCGTGATCCCGTGACGCTCTCCTCCGTCTTCTCCGGCGTCGGCTTCGTCTGGTCGCGGCCGCTCATCCTGGGCGCGCTGTCGCTGGACCTGTTCGCCGTACTGCTGGGCGGCGCCACGGCCCTGCTGCCCATCTTCGCAGCCGACGTGCTGCACACCGGCCCCTGGGGTCTCGGCCTGCTGCGCTCGGCACCTGCGGTCGGCGCCATCGGCATGGCGCTTCTGCTCGCGCATGTGCCGATGAAGAAGAACGTCGGCCTCAAGATGTTCGCGGCCGTGGCGACGTTCGGTCTCGCCACCGTGGTCTTCTCGGCCTCAACCAACCTGTATCTCTCGCTGGTCGCGCTCGCAGTGATGGGCGCATCCGACAATGTGAGCGTGGTGGTGCGCCAGTCGCTGGTGCAGCTCAACACGCCGGACGAGATGCGCGGACGCGTGTCGGCGGTGAACTCGCTCTTCATCGGCACCTCCAACCAGTTGGGCGAGTTCGAGAGCGGCATGACCGCCGGCCTCATGGGCGCCGTGCCCGCCGGCATCCTGGGCGGCGTCGGCACCATTCTGGTGGCATTGAGCTGGATGTGGCTGTTTCCCGCGCTCCGGAAAGCCGATACGCTGGCCGGAAAGAACAGGACCTAGATCTTCCACCAATCCCTCTGCCGCGACGGCCAGATATCGCAAGAAATTCAGCCGACTTAATTTCAGCCAACCTGACGAAATACAGGACCAGACAAGCAATCACGTGCGCGTGAGACCCTGGTCGACTCTAGGTTGAGGCAAGCTTGAACACCCCCCAGTGGAACCAATTCCTTCCGCTGGAGCGCGCATCATGCGTTTGACCATCAAGACCACGCTGATCAGCCTGTTCTGCCTCATCAGCCTGATCGTCGCGATCCTCTGTGCGGTGGCCTTGCGCACCGCCTACAAGGCCTACGTCTCTGCCGGTCAGGCGACGACACTCGCGCATATCGACCGCAATCTCTACGACGGGCTGGCGAATTTCCGCTTCGAGCGCGGCGAGGCCGGCATCGCCCTCGCGCTCGCCAGCGACAAGAACCAGCGTAATGTCGCCAACATCGCGAGCCGCCGCGAGAAGGTGACCCCCGCGCTTGAGGCCGCGCTCGTCGCCTTCAGGACCTACCCTTTCATGGATGCCAAGGTGGCGGCGCTGATCAAGGATCTGCAAGGCCAGTTCGAAACCGTGAAGGGCCTGCGCCGCCAGGTGGACGACCAGCTCGCGCTGGCGCCGGAGCGCCGCGATGGCTCGGTGGGCCAGCGGTTCGCCGCCGACGGCGGCAAGCTGCTGGATACGCTGGAGCGCCTGTCCACGGAAGTGGAGGCCGACATCCGCTCGCTCGATCCCACGCTGTCGCAGCTGATCCTCGCCCGCGCCATGGGCTGGGCCACGCGCACCTATACCGGCATCTCCACGCTGCTCATCAATGCCGCCGTCGCGCAGGACCGCCCCCTCACCGCCGAAGAAACGAAGTCGCTCTTCGCCAATGACGCCAAGGCGGATGTGGCCTGGGGCGCGGTGGTCGAGATCGCCATGGCCGACAATGCGCCGCCCGCTCTGCGCAAGGCCGCCCAGACCGCGCAGGACTTCTATTTCGCGGGCACGTTCAAGACGCTGCGCGACGGCATCGTCAACCGCATCACCCGTGGCGAGAAGAGCGGCGTCTCCCTGCCGGACTGGCGCCAGCCCATCGAGATCGGCCTCGCCAACTTCGCCGATGTGGCGGGCGTCGCCGTGAACAGCCTCGCCGATATCGCCGACGCCAATGAGGACAATGCCCGCACCACGGCCCTCATCTATGCCGTCGTGCTGCTCGTTTCCCTTGCCCTCGCGGGCGCGGGCCTCGCGGTGGTCGTCGGCCGCGTGGTGCGGCCCATCTCGCACCTCACCGCCGTGATGGAGGACGTCGCCGGCGGGCATCTGGAGGTCGAGGTACCGGGCACGGCCCGCCACGACGAGATCGGCGCCATGGCCAAGACGCTCCTCATCTTCAAGGAAAGCCTGCTGCGCAACCGCCAGATGGAGCGCGAGGCGGAGGAAAACCGCCGCGCCACGGAGGCCCAGCGCCGCGCCGCCATGCTGGACCTCGCCGCCCGCTTCGAGGCGGCCGTCGGCGGCATCATCGGTCAAGTGGCCAGTTCGTCGGGCATCCTGCTCCAGACCGCCCAGTCCATGAGCCGGGCGGCGGAGCAGACCTCCACGCGCTCCACGGCCGTGGCCGCGGCGGCGGAGGAGGCCTCCACCAACGTGATCATGGTCGCTTCTTCGGCGGAGGAGCTGGGTGCCTCGGTGGAGGAGATTTCCCGTCAGGTGATGCAGTCCTCGCAGATGTCCTCGAGCGCCGTGGCCGAGGCGGACCGGACCGGCGCGGTGATGCGCGAGCTCGCCCAGGCCGCGGCCCGCATCGGCGCGGTGGTGGAGCTCATCAACACCATCGCCTCCCAGACCAACCTTCTGGCGCTGAACGCGACCATCGAGGCCGCCCGCGCGGGAGACGCCGGCAAGGGCTTCGCCGTGGTGGCCTCTGAAGTGAAGGAACTGGCCAACCAGACCGGCAAGGCGACGGAAGAGATCGCCGCGCAGGTGAATGCCATCCAGTCCACGACGCAAGAGGCGGTGAAGGTCATCGAGAGCGTGGGCCAGCAGATCCGCAGCATGAGCGATGTGGCCACCGGCATTTCGGCCGCCGTGGAGGAACAGGGCATCGCCACGCGGGAGATCGTCCGCAATGTGGATCAGGCGGCCACCGGCACCAATTCCGTGACCGGCCACATCACCGACGTCGCCCGCACGGCGCAGGAGACCGGGGCCGCGGCCCACGAGGTGCTCAACGCCTCCTCGGCCCTCAGCGATCAGGCCAAGCAGTTGGAAGTGGAAATGCGCCGCTTCCTTGAGACGGTCCGCGCTGCCTGAGGCCTCCAAACGCAGACGGCCGGGCGTGGGCCCGGCCGTCTGTCTTTAGATCCTGAAGCGGCCCGGCGTCGGGAACGTCAGCGGCGGACCACCGCCGGAAGGGCGGTAGCGGTGGCCATCTGCGCCTCGTGGCGCACTTCCGCCTCCGCAAGATCGCGGCGGGCGCGCCGCGCGGCCCGGCGATAGCGTCCCTGCCGCGCCCATGTGACGAGGCCGCCAATGACGAGCCCGAGGATGAGCGCGCCGAAGATGACCGCAAACAGCGGCACCGTCACCGAGATGACCGGTGTATCGGGCGAGAAGGGATCGAGCGAGAGCGTCACCGGGCGCCGATTGGCCACCGCCAGAGCGACGATGGCCACCGAGACCGGAAGACCGATGATGACGGCGAGAAGGCGTCCCACGGGTGCGCTGCTCACGCCGCGCCGTTGAGACGCTCGCGCATCTCCTTGCCGGTCTTGAAATAGGGCACGACCTTGGAGGACACGTCCACCTGCTTGCCGGTGCGCGGGTTGCGGCCGGTGCGGGCCTCACGCTGCTTCACCGAGAACGCGCCGAAGCCGCGCAGTTCCACGCGGTCGCCCTGGGCCAGGGCATCCACGATCTGGTCGAGGATGGCGTTGACGATGTTCTCGACGTCGCGCTGGTAGAGGTGCGGATTGGCTTCGGCAATCTTCTGCACGAGTTCAGACTTGATCATGTCCCGACTGCTTCCCCTCGCGACCGGCTGAAGACGGATGGACCCGGAGAAACGCCCAGACCGGGCAGGATCCAGGATTAGCCGCCGCCCACGGCCGCACCCTACTCTTTAATTCTGCGCGGGAGCCTGCCAGAGGGCCAAAAGTCCGTCAAGCTGAGCCTTTTCAAAGGCTGCCTGCGTGGCTTGCGACAGAATGCCGGCCACGGTGTCGAAGCCGAGCGCGCTGGCGATCGCACCCGCCGCGCCCCGCAGCCAGCCGAACTCGCTGCCCATGCTCTCGGACTTCCAGGTGCGCACCCGCAGGTTCTCGGGAATGCCCTTCTCGCGCGCCAGCCAGGCCCGCGCCGTGCGTTCGTCGCCCAGCTCGTCCACGAGCTGGAGCGCAAGGCCCTGATGGCCGGTGAAGACGCGTCCGTCGGAGACTTCGGCGAGCCGCGCGTCGGAGAGCTTGCGCCGCTCGGAGACGAGGCCCTTGAACCATCCGTAGCTGTCCACCACGAGGGAATTGATGGCCGCCCGGGCCTCGGGGCTCGTGGGCTGGTAGCCGTTGGGCGCCGCCTTGAGCGGAGACGATTTGATGTCTTCCACCGTCACGCCGATCTTGCCGAGCAGGTCGGTGACGTTCGGAAACTGGAAGATCACGCCGATGGAGCCCACCATGGCGTTGCGGCGGGAGACGATGTGGTCGGAGCCGATGGCGGCGATGTAGCCGCCGGAGGCCGCCATGCCTTCCACCACGGCCACCACGGGCTTCTTGGCGGCGAGCTGGCGCAGCGCGTCATAGAGCTGTTCCGCTCCCGTCACCGTGCCGCCGGGGCTGTCGATGGACACGATGACCGCCCGCGCGTTGGAGCGGCCGATCTCCTCCAGCATCTTCACCCGGTCGCGGTCGTTGCGGATGATGCCGCCGATGACCACGCGCGCCACATGGGGCGAGGAGGCGAGGACCGTCCGGCCGACGGCCACATAGGAGCCGACCGCCACAGCCGCGACAACGGCGAGAACGCCAACCACCCGCCAGAAGGTGAGCTTGCGGCGCAAGCGGCGGCGATCCACGATCTGATCCACATCGAGCGACATTGACCTGCCTCCTGCCCCCGCCGAGCGCCGCACTTAAGCTGCGGCATCCGGCCTTGGCAAGCGGCACCCGCCGGATGCGACGCCGCGGGGGGCGCCGCTCCGTTTGCCGCCTGCGGCGGTGCCTGCCGATCAGGACTGCGTGCGCAGATTGGCGACGAAGCTCTTCACCTGCTGCTCCAGGCGGCTGGCTTGGCTCGATACCACGTCGACGGAGGTCCGCACCTGATCCACGGCGCCGGAGGTCTCCTGCGCCGCCTGCGCCACGGTCGCGACCGCATGGGCCACGTCGCGGGTGCCGTTGGAGGCCAGACTGACGTTCTCGGAGATGCGCCGTGCGGCACCTGACTGCACCTGCACCGTGTCGGCAATGGTGCGGGAAATGTCGTTGATCTGCTCGATGGTGCCGGAGATGGACCGGATGGCATCCACCGTCTGCGTCGTGACGGCCTGGATGTCGTTGATCTGGGCGGCGATGTCCTCGGTCGCCTTGGCGGTCTGCTGGGCGAGCGACTTCACCTCGGAGGCGACCACCGCGAAGCCCTTGCCGCTCTCGCCGGCCCGCGCCGCCTCGATGGTGGCGTTGAGCGCCAGGAGGTTGGTCTGGGAGGCGATCGACTGGATCAGCTTCACCACGTCCCCGATCCGCTCGGCGGCGGCCACGAGCCGGTTGACGATCTCCTGCGTATCCGAAGCCTGCCGGGCGGCATTGCCGGCGATACCCGTGGAGCGCTGGGCCTGGTCGCCGATGGCGGTCATGGAGGAGATGAGCCCGTCGGTCTCTTCCGCGACGCTCACGACGCTGGAGCCGGTGCGGTCATTGATGGAGACGAGGCCGTCCGTCTGGCCGGCGGCGGCCGCCGCCGAGCGGGCGAGCACCGAGACCACGCTGTTGAGCTGGGTCGCCGCATTGGCGATGGCCGCCATGGAGGTGCCAACCTCGCCTTCCAGCGTGTCGGCGAGCTTGGTGAAGGCTTCGCGGCGGCGCGCCACGGCGGCGACGCTGTTCATGTCCTGCAACTGGGCCAGAAGGTGCGGCTTGCCCTGGAAGGTGAAGGGTCGCACGTGGGCGATCACCTCGAAATCCGAGCCGTCCCTGCGGCGGTAGATGGCGGATCCGGCCCATTCGCCGTCGCGCTTGATGCCGGCTTCGACGCTCTTCACGAAGGCGGCCGGCGTCAGGTTGCCCGGCTGCACGGGCGCGAAGATATTGGTCGGCGGCTTGCCCACCAGATCCTCGCGTCGGGTGATCTGCATCGCCGTGAGGAAGGGGCCGTTGGCATAGACCACCTTCTCCTCGCCCGGCTTGATGCAGCGGACGAAGACCGGCGTGGTCAGCGTGTCGAAGATGGCCGTCAGAAGCGCGAGATCCGAGGATTCGGCCACAGGCGCCGATTTGGACCAACCTGGAAGAGCCATCAAAACCTCCCTCAACCCTTGCTCGATGCAATGAACGAAGCGGGCGACTGCCGTCGTTGGAGCGGATCGTTGAGCGGCGAGGCTGGTGCCAGGCTTGCCTTGGCCCACATCGCGCAAGCGGATTTGGTGCGGTGCCGCAATCGCGGATTTTGATACCGCCACATGGACTTGCAGGGGCGCGACGGTGAGCCGGAAACAGAAAAGGCCGGCGCGATGGCCGGCCTTTCCGATCTTGGTGCGAAGCGGCCCGTTCAGGCCGCGGCGATCACTCGCCGGAACGCTGCTTGAGGGCGGCGCCCAGGATGTCGCCCAGCGAAGCGCCGGAGTCCTGAGAACCGTACTGCGCGACGGCTTCCTTCTCTTCGGCGATCTCGAGCGCCTTCACCGACACCTGCACCTTGCGCGCCTTGCGGTCGAACAGGGTGACGCGGGCGTCGAGCTTCTCGCCGACCGAGAAGCGCTCGGGGCGCTGGTCGTTGCGATCGCGGGCCAGCTCGGAGCGCTTGATGAAGGTGGACAGGTCCGTGCCCGTCAGCTTCACCTCGATGCCGCCGTCCTTCACGTCGGTGACTTCGCAGGTGACGATGGAGCCCTTCTTCACGTCGCCGGCGTCCGCGAAGGGATCGCCCGCGAGCTGCTTGATGCCGAGCGAGATGCGCTCCTTCTCGACGTCCACGTCGAGAACGACCGCCTTCACCACGTCACCCTTGCGGAACTCGTCGATGACCTGCTCGCCCGGACGGTTCCAGTCGAGGTCGGAGAGGTGGACCATGCCGTCCACATCGCCGTCGAGGCCGAGGAACAGACCGAACTCGGTCTTGTTCTTGACTTCGCCTTCCACGACCGCGCCGGGGGCATACTTCTCGCCGAAGGCTTCCCACGGATTCTGCAGGGTCTGCTTGAGACCGAGCGAGATGCGGCGCTTGGCGGGATCCACCTCGAGCACCTGAACTTCCACTTCCTGGGAGGTGGAGACGATCTTGCCGGGGTGGACGTTCTTCTTGGTCCAGCTCATCTCGGACACGTGGATCAGGCCTTCGATGCCCGGCTCCAGCTCGACGAACGCGCCGTAGTCCGTGATGTTGGTGACGCGACCCTTGAAGCGGGCCTCCACCGGATACTTGGCCTCGATGCCCTCCCACGGATCGCCGAGGAGCTGCTTCATGCCCAGCGAGATGCGGTGCGTCTCGTGGTTGATCTTGATGATCTTCACCTTCACCGTCTGGCCGATGTTCAGCACTTCGGTGGGGTGGTTCACGCGGCGCCACGCAATGTCGGTGACATGCAGCAGGCCGTCGATGCCGCCGAGGTCAACGAACGCACCGTAATCGGTGATGTTCTTGACCACACCCTCGATGGCCTGACCCTCTTCGAGGTTCTGGACCAGCTCGTGGCGCTGCTCGGCGCGGGTTTCCTCGAGGACCGTACGGCGCGACACGACGATGTTGCCGCGGCGGCGATCCATCTTGAGGATCTGGAAGGGCTGCTGATTGTGCATCAGCGGGGCGACATCGCGGATCGGACGGATGTCCACCTGCGAGCGCGGCAGGAAGGCCACGGCGCCGTCGAGATCGACGGTGAAGCCGCCCTTGACCTGATTGAAGATGACACCGGAGACCTTCTCGCCGGCGTTGAACGCCTTCTCGAGCTTGACCCAGCTTTCTTCACGGCGGGCCTTGTCGCGGGAGAGGACGGCCTCGCCCATCGCGTTCTCGACGCGCTCGAGGTAGACCTCGACCTCGTCACCCACCTTGATGGGGTTCTCGCGGCCGGGGCCGGCGAATTCGCGCAGCGCGACACGGCCTTCGGTCTTCAGACCGATATCGATGATCGCCAGATCCTTCTCGATGGCGACCACAATACCGCGGACGACGGCACCTTCCTGAAGGTCGGCACGGCCGAAGCTCTCATCGAGGAGGGCGGCGAAATCATCACGCGTGGTTTCTACGGCGGACATCTAGTCTCCGAACTGTCTGGCGCCGGCGTCTCGTGTTGGGACGCCCGTATCGTGCGGATGGCCCGGGAGACACCCGAACCGCCATCGGAAGATCCGATGGGCCGGCGCAAAGACCGCGCGATACGAAGCATGTTGGGGTGTCCGCGGCGCTGCGCGGGGAAGCCAAAGGCGGGACAACCTCCGTGTCGCGACAGCACGTATCCCGCGCCATCGGCCCGCCCGGACAGCTTCCACGAGGGTATGAGCGGCCAGGAACGGGGGTTACCTAGTGGAAAACCCGGCCATCCGCAAGGGTTCGCGGCAGCATTTGGATGCCCCTGCGCCGCTTTTCCGTCGTTTTCGGGCGGCACCGGCGGCGCCCAGGGGCCACGAACGCCCGTATCGCTATTCGACGACGATCTTCACCTTGCTCCCGTAGGCGAGCTTGGCGTCGCGATCGAGACCGTTGAGGATCAGGAAGCGTTCCATGGGATGGTCCGCCACCTGCATGCGGCCCGCCATCTTCTCCACCGTATCGCCGATCCCCACTGTCACGATGCGGATGCGCAGCGGCTTCACGGACTGGGCCTCGTCGCTTGCCACACGCCGGAAGGTCGAGGCGGCGGCGCGGAACTGCTTGTCGAGTTCCGGCGTCAGGTTGCGGGCGGCGAAGATCAGGCGATAGACGTCCGAGCCGAAGCGGATGGCGAACATGCGGAACGACCACTGGTCGCCGCGCGCCACCGCCGTCGCGGCCGTAAAGCCGTTGACCGAAAGGCTCTCCACCGAATTGATCTCGACCCCATCGATCCAGCCGGAGGCGAGATACTGGCCAAGGCTCTGGTCGCCGGACACGCGCACCGCATCAAGCCGCAGCGCCTCGGATCCGTTGGCTGTGGCGCCCAGGACCGCCTGGGAGGTGTTCTCCAGCGAGAAGCCCTCCGGCGCGGTGAAGGTGAAGCCGAGCTTGGGATGGAAGAAGTTCCGCCCCCGCACATAGCCTTCCTTCGGATCGTCGCCATAGACCATGCCATCGATGGCGGCGAGATAGGCCGCCTTGTCCCGCTCGCCCGCGCCCGGCGCCGCATACTCGCGCGCATTGGCGATGGCGATGGAGATGCGGTCGGGCGTCGCCGGATGGGTGGCAAGGAAGTCCATGTCCGGCGTCGTGGACGATGCGCCACCGAAGGCGCTGGTGCGCAGGCTCGCCTGCTTGCCCATGTCGGTGAGGAAGCGCGACGCACCATAGGGATCGAATCCCGCGCGCGCGGCGATGCCCACGCCGATGGCGTCCGCCTCCAGTTCCTGCCCGCGCGAGAAGGTGGCCAGCGTCTGCCGGCTCTTCTGCATGGCGAGGGCGCCCATGTTCTGGTCCGCCACCACGTCGGAAATGACGCGGCTCACCAGCACGGCCTGCTTCACCTGATCCTCGCGGATGGAGGCGTGGCGGGCGATCACGTGGGCCATCTCATGGGCGAGCACGGACGACATTTCGGACGTGTCGTTGGCGAGCGCCAGCAGACCGCGCGTCACATAGAGCGATCCGTCGGGCAGTGCGAAGGCGTTGATGGCGGGCGAATTGAGGACGGTGACGCGATATTTCAGGTCCGGGCGCTCGGAGGCCGCGACCAGACGCTCCACCACCTGCTGGATCAGCGCCTTCAGCTCGGGATCGTCATAGGCCCCGCCATAGCTCGCCACGAGACGCTCATGCTCGCGGCGCTGCGCCGGGCTCATGTCCGCGGTGTCGGCAGCGGAAAGCTTGGACTGGGTGAGCGGCACGGTGGAGCGGTCGAGATCGACCCCGGCGCATCCCGTGAGCAGACCGACAAGCGTGAGCATGGCACAGGTCGAGCGCCCCGCGCGCGCGACGCGGGCCCGCACGAGGCCCCTGCCCTTCTCCCTTGCCGTGGCCGACGTCACCGCGTCCTCTCTCCCAGCCGAACGTCCATCTCACATGCGGACCACGCGACGCTGCCCCAGCGCCCGCAGAGCCCTTCGCGAACCGAGCCCCGGTTCGCGCTTCGCCATCTGACACACCGAACCAGAACAAGAAGTGAACAGACTTGCGGCCCGTCCCGATTTTGCACCGGCTCTCTCGCGTCCGCTTCCCACGCCCGCCGGCCATCTCAGCAACGGCAGCGCCGGTGCGGAAACACCAGTTGACCTTTCCAACATTGGGCCGCCCAAGATGGCGGGAGCGAGGCCATATCGTGAAAACGTGGCGCCAGGTTCCTCAACACGCGGCGATTTTTGGGGTGGTTGGATTGTGCGGCGCTGTCGGGAGCCGCATCGTCCCGGCTCGGACACACCAGAGGCAGACCGCGCCGAACCCATCATCGCCAGACGTGCGAGGTGCCCCAAGGCGATCACCCGGACCCCTGTTTTCTGCGGCGCACCCTAACGGAACGGGCACGCGGCCTCCAGCTTCCGCGCACACCGGCCTGTTCACCCTTTCTTACGCCGTCTTTCCCCCGTCGCCCGCATCCGCTACATAGGGGATCGTGATGCACGCCGTCCGCCGGACGCGCAGGGATCGGCCTTCCCGCCCTGCTCTTGAAAGCGGCCGGTGAACGCGGTCATATGCGGCGCGTGCTTCGGTCCGGTTTCCGGCCGGGGACGCAGAAGCGGTCAGGCATCTCCCGGTAGCTCAGCAGGATAGAGCACAGGTTTCCTAAACCTGGGGTCAGGGGTTCGATTCCCTTCCGGGAGGCCACCGTCTCCGTCACACGCTTGGACGGGCCGCCTTCAAGCCGCGGGACCATGCGTGAGCTGCGCCACCTTGCGGGCATGGGCCACGGCCTTCTGGCCGCCGCTGGTCTTGGTGAGAAGATCGAGACCGTCGTCCTCCGCCCCGACCGGCGTCAGGGCCTGATCGTGATAGGCGCCCACCCCCTTCTCCTTGAGCACCGAGCGGGCCATGAGCATGAGGCCGGCGATGCGGCCAACCACCGCCGCATTGCGCCGGAGCGTCTGCCACAGGAAACGAAGCCAGAAGGCGAGCGCGGGTTCGCGGGACAGGTCCGGCCGCCGCTCTGAGGGATGGCGCAGGCGCAGGATCCCCGCCTGGAGCGGGTGCACCTTCTCGATGGGGACTGCGGTGGAGAAGGTGACCAGCAGCTTCACGAGGCTGGACACGGACACGCCCGTGGCCACCGCCCGCCGCATCAGGGTGCGCATGTGGGCGGGACTGTAATAGAGCGCCCAGGCTTCCTGATAGATGGCCTCCCACTCCGTCTTGCTCATCGCGGCGTGCGCTGTGCAGACGTGTTCCACGTCATAGATGTTGAGATCGCCATCCATGGGCACCTTGGCGCGCCAGAGCTTCTGGTGATCTTCCGAGCCCGGCAGGGGTGTCAGGCAGAAGAACTCGACGATATCAAGCGGCAGCTCCCGCTGGATGATGCCGATGTCGCGCCGGATGCTTTCAGGCGTATCCGCCGGGAAGCCGAGGATGTAGCCGGCGATGGTAATGATGCCCTGCGCCTTCCAGGCCAGCAGCATCTTGCGATATTCGGTGATCTTGTTCTGCCGCTTCTTGGCCTCGGCCAGATTGTCCGGATTGATGTTCTCGAGGCCGATGAAGACGCGCGTCACCCCGGCGCGCTTGGCCTTCTCAATGAAGTTCGGGATGTTGTGGCACAGCGTGTCCACCTGGATCATCAGCCCCAGCGGGATGCGCTCCTGCTCCTTCAGCGCGATGAGCCGGTCGAAGATCGCTTCCCAGTCGCGGTTGCGGGCGAAATTGTCGTCGGTGATGAAGAACTTGCTGATGCCCTGTTCCCAGTTGCGGCGGACCAGGTCCTCCACGTCGTCGGCGGAGCGGAAGCGCGACTGGCGTCCCTGCACATTGATGATGGTGCAGAAGGAGCACTGGTAGGGGCAGCCCCGCCCGGCATCGAAACTGCTGCTGAGGCCGAGGGTGCGGCTCACATAGGTCTTGGGCAGGAAGGGCACGGGCGTGCCGCCGATGCCGGGCAGGTCGTTCATGAAATTGTAGAGCGGCTCGAGCGTGCCCGAGGCGGCATCGCGCAACACCTGATCGAGCCGGCCCTCCGCCTCGCCCGCGAACATGGAGATGCCCATGTCCCGGCAGGCATCGAGCCCCACCGCATGGCCATCCAGCATGGCGAGGCAACCGGAGACATGGAAGCCGCCCATCATCACCGGCAGCCCCGCCGCCCGGAACGGCCGGGCGATGTCGAGCGCACGGGGATACTGGTTCGACTGCACGCCCACGAGGGCCACGAGGCCGAAGCCGCCGGCTTCCTCAAGCCGGGCGATCAGCCGGGGAATGTCGATGCGGGTATTGGTCTCGTCGATGGCGAGGATGTCGACGTCAACGTCCGGCCCGAGCACCCGCCGGGCGGCGCAATCGGAGGCGATGCCATAGAGCGCGGCCAGCGTGTTGGACGGGATCATCGCCCGCCACCAGCGGATCACATAGCCGTCATCGTCATAATGGGACGGCTTGATCAGAATGAGCTGAAAACGCCGCTTCTGGGAGATCGGTGGTTCCGTCACGGGCGCGCGCTTTCGCAAGAGGAAAGACCTGACCCCGTCCCAACCGGCGTTCCGATCGGCCGCATTCCGATCGAACCGTCGAACGCTGCACGCCGGCCCCTCAATCCTGACCGCGGGCAGCCTCAGCCTGATCGCATCGGGCTCTGAGACGGCAAGGGACCGTACCACCCCTGATTAGCCCTGTCTCGGTTTCCGCAACGCAACGTGGCGCAGCACCGTGTGCGCTTCGGGACTTAACCGCACGCTGGAGCGAGGACCGCCTTGCGCACCCGGTCGCCATGATATCAATACCGTCCGATTCACGGAGAAAGTGCAGCCGGGCCATGCTGCGGAAGACCGACAGGCGGGCGCCCCTGGAAGCGCTGAACGGGCTGAAGCGACTGGTCCTTACCATTTCGATGGTCGCGGCCCTTTTGTGCGGCGCGCTGGTGATCGGCGCCACGCTGCTGGGGCGCACGCCAATCAAGCCGCCGCACCTCTATGACAACATCATCTTTCTGTGCCTGACCATTGGCCTGTTCATCCTCTTGCGGCGGCGCCCCAAGGCCTTCCGGCCCATCGGTGTGGTCTATCTGGTGGCGGGCTTCATCCTCTACGCGCGGGCGCTGTTCCTCGTGCCCGAGGACGAGATGCGGGCGTTCTGGACCCTGGCATTGACCGGCACCGGCTTTCTGGTGCTGGGGCCGGTGTTCGGCTGGTTTTCGGTCGCCTGCGCTTTGGTGATGGTGTGGGCAGCGGCCATGACCGGGGCGCTCGCGGTCTCACTGTTCGCCATGTCCACCTACTGCTTCTGCATCGTCATGACCTCCGCCATGTTCCACGCCTACAACCGGCATGCGGAACTGGCGCTGCACAATATCGAGGCCGCCAATGCGGCCCTGCGGGACGCCACGCGCCACGACACGCTGACCGGCCTGCTGAACCTGCCGGCACTGCGCGATGCGGCTGCCGGACTGGCGGGCGGCCATGGCGAGAGTGCCCCGCTGGCCCTCGCCTTCATCGACGTGGATCACTTCAAGGCGATCAACGACCGCTTCGGCCATGCCGCAGGCGACAGCGTGCTGCAAACGGTGGCGCATGCGATCAGCGGAGCCGCGCGCCCGCAGGATCTGGTGGCGCGCATCGGTGGCGAGGAGTTCGCCATCATCATGCCCGGCCAGGATCTGGCCCATGCGACCGCGGCCGCCGACAAGGTGCGCCTCGCGGTGGCCGAGCGCCCCGTCACCGTGGGCAAGGAGACCCTGCGGGTGACCATCTCGGTCGGCGTGACGGCCTGCCAGCCGCCCCACCAGGCGCTCGACTGGATGCTCCAGCGCGCCGACATGGCCATGTATGCGGCCAAGGCGGATGGCCGCAATCGCGTGCGCGCCACCGCCTGAGCCGACCGGCGCCTCACGCGCCGGTCCCCTCTGCCGGCCCCGTGCACCGTCCGTGGCGGGCGGCGGCGCAGGGGACCGCACCACTCACATGGCAGGCAGGATGGCGATGTCGCGGACCGGGGTTTCAAGGGCGCTCACCTTGCCCGCCGCCTTCGCCTTGCCGGTGGCAAGCTCCACCCGGTAGAGCGTGTCGCCCGCCATCAGCCAGCCCTCGTTGCCGGCATCCGTGGTGGCGATGTCGAAGGCATAGGTGGGCGCCTTGATGCCGAAGGCGCCGACGGCATTGAGGATGCCGTCATTGGGCGGGGCCTGCTTCACCAGCGCGGCGAGGGCGCCGTCCACGTCGAACAGCGCCGTCTCCTTGGCCCCCTTCACGGAATTGGTATAGGCGCCGGCCACCACGTTCGGCGTTGCGCCCTTGTGCATGTCGCCGTCCGCATAACGCAGGGCGCCGTCCTTCACGACCTTGCCGTCATCCACATTGACGCGCAGGTTCGTGCCGTCGCTGCCGATGACGCGCAGACGGTCGGCGACCGGATTGAAATCGACGGTGGCGGTCACGCCCCGCGGCAGCATGGTATCGAGCTTCGCCTTTACCGTGGCGGCGCCGGTGGCCGGATCGAGGGTCGCCAGCGTGCCGTCCTCGAAGAGGCCGTAGAGCATGCCGTCCGCCGGCCGCACGTCGATGCCGACGAGACGCCCGGCCACACCGGAAACCGTGACCGGCTTGCCGGCCTTCAACGCCTTGCCATCCACCGAGGCCAGCATGGTGCCGCCATCCAGCAGCGCGACCACGGTCTGGGCCTCTGCCGTGCCGGCGGCAACGGAGGCCACGAAAGCGAAGGCGATCATCGTGCGGTTCATGTCCGGTTCTCCATTCTCAGGTCCGGCCCTGTCGGCGGGACGCGGCGGATACCCGGCGGGCGATGCGCCCGGATGCAGCGGAAAAATAAAAATGCGCGCTGCATCCGTATGCCATGCCCCAACGTAGTTGTGCCCGATGAGCACCTGCGACACTCGGAACCACGCACCGTGACGACACAGACCGCGCCCGCACGATCGGACGACCTGCGCGTCGCGCTGGAGGGTTGTGCGCGGCGCGATCCCGCCAGCCTGCGGCATCTCTATGAGCGGCTTGCGCCCCAGATGATCGGCGTCGCCCTGCGCATGCTGCGCCGGCGCGATCTCGCCGAGGAGGTGGTGCACGACACTTTCGTGCGGGTGTGGGAGCGGGCACGCAGCTTCGATCCTGAGCGGGGCGAGCCCGCAAGCTGGATCTTCGCCATCCTGCGCAACCGCACACTCGACGTGCTGCGGGGCGAGGCGCGCACGGAACTGGTGGAGGATTTCGAGCCCTATGCGCTCGCCGACGAAACACGGGGGGCGGAGGACGCGATGGGCGCGCTGTCGCGGTCCGGCGCGCTGCGGCAGTGCCTTGAACGACTGGAGCCGCAGCGGCGGCAGGCGATCGTGCTCGCCTATACGCGCGGGCTCACCCATGGCGAACTGGCGGGACGGCTCGGCCTGCCGCTCGGCACGGTGAAGTCCTGGATCCGCCGTGGCCTTCTGGCGCTGCGGGAGTGCATGGCATGAGCCCGCAGGATCGCGCGGCCCTCGCGGGCGAATATGTGCTCGGGCTCGTGGGCGGCGAGGAAGCTGCACGCTGCGCACGCCTCGCCGAGACCGATCCCGCCTTCGCAGCGGAGGTCGCAGGCTGGCGCAGGCGGCTGGGCAGCCTCGATGCAACGGCGGACGCGGTGCCGCCCTCCCCCGCCCTGTGGGAGCGGATCTCCGCCTCCGTGGCGGACACAGCGACATCTCAGGCTCCGGGCGAACCCGAGGCCCGCGCGGCGGATGCGGGCTCTGACCGCGTGGTGCCCTTCCGGCGCGGGCGCGCCTGGGACAACCTGCCCCTGTGGCGCGGCATCGGCGTGACGGCGGCGGCCGCGGCGCTGGCGCTCGCCATCGGGCTCGGCGCCGCGCTGCGCGAAGCCGCCCGGACGCCGGTGCTCGTGGCGGTGCTGATCTCCGACCAGAACCGCCCGGCGGCGGTGGTGAACACCTTCCGGGACGGGCGCTCCGAACTCGTGCCGCTGGAAGCCATCCGCGCGCCGGAGGGCAAGGCGCTTCAGGTCTGGACCCTGTGGGACCGGACGCGCGGCCCCATCTCGGTGGGGCTCACCGACGCCATGCGCGCGCTCGACCTCAAGCTCGACGGACTGCCCATCCCTGTGGCGGATCAGCTCTTCGAGGTGACGCTCGAGCCGGCCGGCGGCTCACCCACCGGACGCCCCACCGGGCCGATCCTGATGAAGGGCAATGCCAGCCGCACGCTGTGAGGGGCCGGACATGAAAAATCCGGCCCGGGGCGGAGCCGCCGGAGCCGGATAAGGAGGTCTGGTGTCCCTGCGGAGCGGGTGCCGCCCGGCCCGAAGGCCTCGGTCGGGCACCTGCCGCCGCTCGTCGAAAACACAGGTGCCGGCCGCCGGGGCGGCCGGCACGCGGCATCAGAACTTGTAGTTGATGCCGGCCTTCACGGTGTGGAACTTGTTGTCCACGTTCACCGCACCAGCGCCAACGCCGTAGTTGCTGTCGTCGAGGTCGACGTACAGATACTCGGTCTTGAACGTCCAGTTGTTGGTGAAGGCGTACTCAACACCGCCGCCGAGCGTCCAGCCCGTCTTGGTGCCCGAGCCTTCGCCGAAGGTCAGCGTGGTGGGGGTGATCGTGGTGATCGAGGTCTTGCTCTCACCATAGGCGAAACCGCCGGTGATGTAGGGCAGGAACCGATCGAACGCATAACCGACGCGGGCGCGAACCGTGCCGAAATAGTCGAGCGACGAGTTCAGGTTGGCCACGGAGCCGCCGGAGGCGAGCGTGGTGTCGCCCTCGATGCCCGACCACTGGATGTCGGTCTCGAGGCCGAGCACGACGTTGTTGGCGAACTGGTAGTTGTAGCCCAGCTGTCCACCGGCGAAGAAGCCGGAGGAGTTGGCGGTGGCGGAGCCGAAGCCCGGCGCGCCGAAGTCGTAGTTGTACTTGTCACCGCCGAAGCCGGCGTTGGCGCCGATGTAGAAGCCGGTCCAGGAGAACACCGGCACAACCGCGACGACCGGAGCCTTCACGGGATAGCGGGTGGACAGGTCGGCGGCGGACGCCGGAGCGATGATCGCAGCAGCGATCGCGGAAGAGAGCAGAAGACGCTTCATCATCATTACCTTTGATACCAACCCCCGGTGCCCTCCTTTCTACAGGACAGGCGCTGGAAAGCTGTTGCGTAATCGCAACAAAGGAATGATGCACCGCGCATCGAAGTTGCGCCGGATGCCATTTTTACAACTTATGAGATTAAAACGGTATCAAACTGGCGCACCAGTTGTGCATTCTTACCTCCGGGCAGAGCTGAAGGAGGTTTTCCACCGATGCGCGCAGGGTAAATAAATTTCTATCAAACGCGGGAACAAGTTGAAAGATACCAGCATCACGCCAGGTCGAACACAGGAAATGCACGAAGTCGCCACAAAGCGGCAGATGTAACGGCCAAGATCCCGCTGCAACAGCTATCCGGGATTCGTCAGCTTTACCTTTGCTGTAGAGTACCGGCAACGCCGGTAGATACCGCCACCGGAGGGCGGCGTGAAAAGCCGGCAGGCGCCGCACCGCCGCCGGAAAGTAGGTTCTTCGTCTGGAGGCCGGCGCAGCGAAGGTGACACGGTGCGCCGAGAAGCCGCCGTGAGGCGGACCCGCTCCGAAGGCCGACAGGGCCCGGAGCCGGAGAAGGTCCCGGCCGGCGCGCGAAGCGCACCCGGCCGGGACAGGGGTTCGGATCCGAACGGCTGAATGCGCGATCAGCAGATGCCTGCCGACCAGATCAGCCCTCCCGGCATCAGAACTTGTAGTTCACGCCGGCGCGCACGGTGTGGAACTTGTTGTCCACGCTGACGGCGTTCGTGCCGATGCCGTAGTCGCTGTTGCCGAGGTCGACGTACTGATACTCGGTCTTGAAGGTCCAGTTGTTGGTGATGGCGTACTCGACGCCGCCGCCGATGGTCCAGCCGACCTTGGTGTCGGAATCATCGAAGGTCGTGAAGCCGGTGCGCGAGAACTGCGAACCCTCGGTCTTGGTCTTGCCGTAGGCCATGCCGCCCGTGATGTAGGGCAGGAACCGGTCAAAGGCATAGCCGACGCGGGCGCGCACGGTGCCGAAATAGTCCAGCGACGACTTGATGTTGGTCGAGGCACCGGGGGTGACGGTGTTCAGGGTGCCGTCGATGCCGGACCACTGGAGATCGGTCTCGAGGCCGAGCACCACGTTGTTCGCGAACTGGTAGTTGTAGCCGATCTGGCCGCCGGCGAAGAAGCCGGAGGAGTTCGTGGAGGCAGTGGCGGTCGTGGGGACGCCGAAGTCGTAATTGTACTTGTCGCCGCCGTAACCGGCGTTGGCACCGATGTAGAAGCCGGTCCAGGAGAAGACCGGGGCCACCGGGGCGACGGGCGCCTTCACGGGATAGCGGGTGGCGAGGTCCGCCGCGGCGGCGGGAGCGGCAATCGCGATCACGAGAGCCGACGAGAGAAGAAGACGCTTCATCACTTTTGTCCTTTGGGGCCTACCCCCGAGCCACTGGTCTACAGGAGGAGCCGCAGGATTCCTGTTGCACAAGCGCCACATTGAACAGAAGAGAACCCAGTACCACCAAGTCACCAAGGCGTGATCAACGTGTTAAGACACGTTAAAAACATCGAATACCGAAATATATAGCGTTTCCGATCTGCACGATACGCGGTTTATATTTACCCCACCGCATATCGTTCGCGGGAAATGGCGAAGCTTAGCCGGCACTTTCGCCGATCGCCGCTCCGACAACGCCAGCGCAGACCTGTGCCAGCTTGGCCGTGCCACAGGAGCGCCACGAAGTGCACTTGGGGCACCGATCGAACCACTTGGTTCGATGGCCGGAACGCCCCGACCTTCCCCAGAGATGCATGCCCCAAAGACGCGGGTTTTCAGCTCCGATACCGCCAAGGCATCCCATGGCCGAGCTTCAGCCATGCACCAAGCGCATACCAACGCGACCTTCGTGCAATTCCGAGGTCGCGGCCCTGCGACCTATGGTGTTTCTCAAGTGCATATTCCTCAGGAAACGCCGAAAGAGACGCCATGACCGAACTTCCCGCCGCCGCCCATGATCGCATCCGCCTGTCCTCGCTGCTCGACAAGGTGGTCTCCGCCGAGGAGGCCGCCAGCCACATCAAGGACGGCATGATGGTGGGCATGAGCGGCTTCACCCGCGCGGGGGAGGCCAAGGCCGTGCCCATGGCGCTCGCCGCCCGCGCCAAGACCGAGCCGTTCAAGATCACCCTCGTCACCGGCGCCTCGCTCGGCAACGATCTCGACAAGCAGCTGGCGGAAGCACATGTCCTGGCCCGGCGCCTGCCGTTCCAGTCGGATCCCGCCCTGCGCAAGGCCATCAATGCCGGCGAGGTGATGTTCATCGACCAGCATCTGTCCGAAACCGTCGAGCACCTGCGCACCCACCAGCTCGGCCCCATCAACGTGGCGGTGGTGGAGGCGGTCGGCATCACGGCGCAGGGCGGCATCATCCCCACCACGTCGGTGGGCAATTCCGCCTCCTTCGCCATCCTGGCGGAGAAGGTGATCGTCGAGATCAACACCTCCCAGCCCATGGGGCTGGAGGGCCTGCACGACATCTATATCCCGACGCGCCGCCCCTTCCGCGAACCCATTCCGGTGGTCGGCGCCGAGAGCCGGGTGGGTCTGCCCTTCATTCCGGTGCCGCCGGAGAAGATCGCGGCCATCGTCATCACCTCGAAGCTCGATTCCGCCTCCAACGTGCTGCCGCCGGATGCGGAGACCGCCGCCATCGCCGGGCATCTCATGGAGTTCCTCGGCCATGAGGTGAAGAAAGGCCGTCTCACCGAGCGCCTCCAGCCGCTTCAGGCCGGCATCGGCACCATCGCCAATGCGGTGATGCACGGCTTCATCGAGAGCCCCTTCTACGACCTCACCATGTATTCCGAGGTTCTGCAGGATTCGACCTTCGACCTGTTCGATGCGGGCAAGCTCAACTTCGCCTCCGGCTCGTCCATCACCCTCTCGAAGCCCAAGTATGAGCAGGTGATGGCCGACATCACCCGTTACAAGCCGCGCCTCATCCTGCGCCCGCAGGAGATTTCCAACCATCCGGAGATCATCCGCCGCCTCGGCATCATCGCCATCAACACGGCGCTCGAATTCGACATCTATGGCAACGTCAATTCCACCCACGTGGGCGGCACGCAGATGATGAACGGCATCGGCGGTTCGGGCGATTTTGCCCGCAACGGCTATCTGTCGGTGTTCGTCACCAAGTCCATCGCCAAGGACGGTGCGCTGTCCTCCGTGGTGCCCATGGTGAGCCACGTGGACCATACCGAGCATGACGTGGACATCGTGGTGACGGAAGTGGGCCTCGCGGACCTGCGCGAACTCGCCCCGCGCGAACGCGCCCGCGTCATCATCGACAACTGCGTCCACCCGCTCTATCGCGACGCGCTCGACGACTATTTCCAGCGTGCCCTCGCCCGCGGCGGCCACACGCCCCACCTCATCGAGGAGGCCTTCTCCTGGCACGTGCGGGCGCGGGAAACGGGGCGCATGCTCGCCCCGCCGCACCTCGCAGCATCAGCCTGAGGCGCGTCACACCAGCGCCAGATCCTTCGGGGTGACATTGGCGAAGACGCGGCCGAGGCTGGCCGCGTCGAGCCCATAGAGCTGGCGGATGACCCCGCCCAGCAGAGCGCGATAGTCGGTGAGCACCGGATAATCCCGGTTCTGGAACAGGTGCGGCTGGTCCACCGCCACCTGTTCGCCGGCAATCCGCCCGCCGCGCACCCCGCCGCCGAGCACCCAATAGACGCTGCCGTGGCCATGGTCGGTGCCGTGGTTGCCGTTCTCGCGGAAGGTGCGGCCAAATTCGGAGAGCACCACCACCACGGTGTCGTTCCACTTGGGGCCGATCTCCTCGGCAAAGCCGGCCAGCCCGCGCCCCAGTTCTCCCAGCCGGTCCGCCAGATAGCCGGTGGCGCCGCCCTGATTCACATGGGTGTCCCAGCCGCCCACATCCACGAAGCCGAGGTTGAAGGTTTCGCGCATCAGGCGCCCGATACGCCGGGCGGACAGCTCGAAGCCCTTAGGGGACGCGGCATTGCGGCTCGCCTCCATCATATGGTCGGTCACCTGCTGATAGACCTCGTCGCGCACGCGGAAGCCTTCCGCGACGGCGCCGGACAGCGGGCCATGCTCATACATGGCGGTGATGAGCTTCGTCTGGCGGGAATCGATGCCGGCCTTGCCCACCGCATTGATGGCGACATTGGGCACCGCCACCTCGCCCTGGAAGGTGAGCGGCAACTGCTCGGTGAACGAGATGGGACGTACACGCGTCAGCTCATGGGCGAGCCGCGCCATGAAGCCAGAGCGGTAGTCACGGCGGACATTCACTTCCTGCCCGAGTTCGATGGTGTCCTGCGTCTCGAAATGGCTGCGGGTGAGATCGTCCGTGCCGACGAAGGGCACGAAGGCCACCTCCCCGCGCTGGAACAGCGGCAGGATGCTGGACGCCAGCGCCGGATGCAGGCCCCAGTCGCCATCGAGCGAGAGCGCGCTTCCGACGCCGCTGCCGGGACGGGCGATGGCGAGGTTGGGCCGGCTCTCGTAATAGAAACTGGACGAGACCGGGATCACCACGTTCGCCGCATCGTAAGCGCCGCGCAGGAACACGACGAGCAGGCGCGCGTCCGCCTTCGGTGCCGCCCACACCCGCCCGGCAACGGTCATGGGCGCAAGTCCGGCGAGGCCGGCGAGGACATGGCGACGGTTCAGGTCTCGCATCGTGCCCATGGGCCTGTCTCCTGAACGTGCGATCACTGCATGAAATCGGGGGAGGACAGGAACAGCGTGTTCCAGTCCTGCGGCGAGATGGCCTGCGCCAGTGCAAGGCGAGTGGCGGGCGACAGACGGGCGCTCAACCCGGAGAAATAGAGGCTGTTCTGGAGCAGCGGGAAGGCCGGCTGCTCCACCCCGCCCTCCTCCGCCGGCTTGAACAGGCCGGCCGCGCCGGAGCCGATCTGCCGCGCGATCTCAAAGCGCGCGGTCATCTGGCCCGAGGCGGTCCAGGCCGTGGATACCAGCGGATAACCATCCGGCGTCTCGTGATTGTAGAGCCCCTCGCCCAGCCGGTTGAGCCAGTTCTGCACCGGCTGGGTGTTGAGGATCACCCGATCATCATAGGCGAGGCGCACCGCGGAGAAGACGTAGCGCACCGGGTCCTTGAACCGCCTGCCGAGCGAGGCCTCGAACTCGGGCGAGCGGATCATGGTGGCGAGCACGGCGGCGATGTCGCCGTCGCTCTTCTGGAAGGTGTCGGCCATGCGCTGCACCAGCGCCTCCGGCGGATTGTCGGCCACAAAGTAGATGGCGATGTCGCGCGAGACATGGCGGGCGGTGGCGGGGGCCCGGCTCAGGATGTCCAGCGCCTCCTCCACCTCGGCGAAGCCCTGCCCCTTGATGGTGCGGCCCAGCAGCACCTTGTCGCCGAAGTCATGGCGGGCGGGATTGAACTCGAACAGGCCGTCGCGGATGAGCAGCGCCTCCTGCCCCGGCTTCACCTTGGGGATATTGGGGCCGGCGATGCCGACACCGGTGAGGATGCGGGCCAGTTCCTCCACATCCTTCTGGCTGTAGCCCGACCCCACGCCCAGCGTGTGCAGCTCCATGATCTCGCGGGCGTAATTCTCATTGATGCGGCCGGCGGCATTCTCGGCGTTATCGAGATAGCGCAGCATCGCAGGGTGGCGCAGCGTCGCCGCCAGCAGGTCGCGGAACTTCCCCAGCGCATGAGGGCGGATGGCGTTGTCCTGATAGTCCGCCATGAGCAGGCGCAGATTGCCCTTGGCCTGATGCACGTTGAAATGGTTCAGCCAGAACCACACCATGCGCTCGCGCAACTGGTCGGGGGCATAGAGCGCGCGCAGGATGGCAGCGGTGGCGGCCTCGCGGGCGCGGGCGGTCATGTCCGCCTGATAGACCTTCTGGGCGGCGCCCTTTTCCTCCGGCGACGGCAGGCTCTTCATGGCCGCGTCGCGATCCCGGAATTCCGTCACCAGTTGCGGCGCCGAGCGGCGGGAAATCTCCAGCGCCTCGATCTGCCGCTGCGCCTCGGCGGGCAACGTGTCCCGAGCGGGATGCAACTGCTCCTTCAGCCAGCCCTCGGCGCCGAGCGCATGGAAGCGGGCCATGGTGGAGGCATTGGCGCCCCAGGTGAGGGCATCGACGAATGCGATGTCATGGGGCGAGAAGACAAGCGGCGCGGCAACCGGCGCCGGCGCGGCGGAGGGCGAGGCGTGGACTGGCGGCTCGCCGGCACGCACCTCCGCTGACGAGCCGAGGCCAAAAGCCACGAGCACGCCGAGCACCAGCACCTTTCCTGCGCGCGGTCCACCCATCGCTCGCCTCCATGGCGTGCAATTGGCAGCGTAAATCGTGGATTGAGTGTGATGGACGAAAGGCAGGAAAACGGCGGCCCCAAGCATTCCGCGCCTGACGAAAGGTCAGGGGCGGTATTGACTTAAGCTTTGCCCTGTATCCGCATCAATGCCGCAACGTAAAACGGCCCGGCGGTGTCCCGCCGGGCCGTTCGATGTCTTAACGTGGAAGCAGCTCAGGCGGCCTTGCTGCGGGCCGTGATGAGCTTGCGGTTCACCAGCACTTCCGCGATCTGAACCGCGTTCAGCGCCGCGCCCTTGCGCAGGTTGTCCGACACGCACCAGAAGGCGATGCCGTTCTCCACCGTCGGGTCGTCACGCAGACGCGAGATGTAGGTCGCGTCCTCGCCGGCCGCCTCGTGCGGGGTGGCATAGCCGCCCGGCTCGCGGGTATCGACCACGAGGATGCCCGGGGCCTCGCGCAGGATCTTGCGAGCGTCCTCGGCGGAGAGCTCCTTCTCGAACTCCACGTTCACGCTCTCGGAGTGGGAGATGAAGACCGGCACGCGGACGCAGGTGGCCGTGAGCTTGATCTTGGGGTCGAGGATCTTCTTGGTCTCGACCACCATCTTCCACTCTTCCTTCGTGAACCCGTCCTCCATGAACACGTCGATCTGGGGGATCAGGTTGAAGGCGATCCGCTTCGGGAACTTCTTCGCCTCGACCGGATCGGAGACGAAGACCGCGCGGGTCTGCGAGAACAGCTCGTCCATGGCGTCCTTGCCGGCGCCGGAGACGGACTGATAGGTGGAGACCACCACGCGCTTGATGGTGGCGGCGTCGTGCAGCGGCTTCAGCGCCACCACGAGCTGCGCGGTCGAGCAGTTCGGGTTGGCGATGATGTTCTTCTTGGTGAAGCCGACGATGGCGTCCGCGTTCACTTCGGGAACGATCAGCGGCACGTCGGGGTCGGTGCGCCACTGCGAGGAATTGTCGATGACCACGCAGCCCTGGGCGCCGATCTTGGGCGACCATTCCTTCGACACGGCCCCACCCGCCGACATCAGGCAGATGTCGGTGTCGGAGAAGTCGTAGGTCGCCAGATCCTTCACCTTGAGCGTTTTGTCGCCGTAGGAGACCTCAACGCCCATCGAGCGGCGCGATGCAAGCGCAACGACCTCGTCCGCGGGGAAACCCCGTTCGGCGAGGATCGAGAGGATCTCCCGGCCCACGTTACCCGTGGCGCCGACAACGGCGACCTTGTAGCCCATGACTGTTCCCTAGAATGATCTTGCCGGCGAAAGGCGCCGGAAACACGCGCTTTTAAGGAATATGGCGCGAAGTTGCAATGTGGGGCGCCGCCGCCGGACCGCAAGGGGCAGGCCCCAGTGTGGCACCGCCGACACGGAGGTTCACCACGCCACAGGGAACACGCCTCGACCGCCAAGCCTTTCTTGCCTAGAATGGCCCCGTGCCGTAATCGGAATCGTGGTGGTTCCGCTGGAGGGTGTTATGCGTTTCGCGCCGTTTTTCGTTCTTGCCGCAGCCCTGACGTTCGCGGCGTCCGCGCAGGCGCAGACGGCCACCTCGTCCTCGACGGGCGCCGCTCCCGCCGCCACGACCGCCGCGCCCAAGACGGCCGCCAAGCCGAAGCCCAAGCGCACCAAGATCGAGATCGTTCAGCGCTCGTATCTCGACGCCGGCACCACGGTGAAGCCTGGGTCCAAGTCCTATCTGGACTATGCCATCCCGGCGGACGTGCGCTACCCGACCTATGGCGCGGGCTACTACACCATCGTGCCGCGCCCCGCCGCCCTGCCCGGCCAGTTCGATATTCCCGGCTTCTGATCGCCCGGCGCCGACAGGCGCTGCCGGATCTGAATTCCGGACCTCTGTTCCCGAACGCCCGCAACGCTGGTTGCGGGCGTTTTCTTTTCCGGCACCCGCCAGGCGGGAGGATGGAGGGCGCCCTAAAATCACCGAACCGCGCGTGAATTGCACTCTTCCCGGCGGGGCATGACAAATGGCGGCGTCCCCGGCATAAGACAGGTTGAACCTCACCCGCGCCGGATCCGGCACCAGAGAGACCGCTCGCCCGTGACCCGTTCCGTGCCTCCGACGTCTCCTCTCCCGCCGCCCGGGGGCCGTATGGCCCAGCCCGAAGCCTGAGGCACCATGTCCAGCGTCATTCCGGGCTTCCGCCTCTCCTTCGGCATCACCCTCACCTATCTCTGCCTCATCGTGCTGCTGCCGGTGGCGGCGCTGCTGCTTCAGGCGGCGGATGTCGGGCTTGCCCGCTACATCGCCATCATGACCTCGCCGCGCACGCTCGCCTCCTTTCAGGTGACGTTCACAACAGCCGCCATCGCCACGGCCTTCAACGCCATCTATGGCCTCGCGCTCGCTTGGGTGCTGGTGCGCTATGAGTTTCCCGGCAAGCGCCTTTTGGATGCGCTGGTGGACGTGCCCTTTGCGCTGCCGACCGCCGTCGCGGGCCTCGCGCTCACTGCCATCTTCGCCAAGAACGGCTGGTATGGCGCGCCTCTCGCCCAGTGGGGCATTCAGGTGGCCTATGCTCCGGCCGGCATCGCCTGTGCCATGGCCTTCACATCAATTCCCTTCGTGGTGCGCACGGTACAGCCGGTGCTTGAGGATCTCGCCGGAGACGTGGAGGAGGCCGCCACCACGCTGGGCGCCTCCGATTTCCGCGTCTTCCGCACGGTGATCCTGCCGGCTCTGTTTCCAGCCTTCCTCGCCGGCTGCTCGCTGGCCTTCGCCCGCTCGCTGGGGGAGTTCGGCGCGGTGGTGTTCATCGCCGGCAACCAGCCCTTCCGCACCGAGATCGTGGCGCTCCTCGCCTTCATCCGGCTGGAGGAATACGACTATCCGGCCGCCGCCGCGATTGCCGCCACCATGCTCGGCCTCGCGTTTCTCCTGCTGCTGACAGTGAACGCCATTCAGGCCTGGCACCAGCGCCGCGCGATCCGGGAGGACTGATCCCATGTCGGACACCTCCACCCGCCGCCGCGTCGGCGACGGCCCGCTCGCCCGCCGCCTCATCATCGGCCTCGTGCTGCTGGTGACGGGACTCGTGCTGCTGGTGCCGCTCGCCTCCATCTTCACGGAAGCCTTCCAACGCGGCGTCCCGGCCTATTTCGCCGCGCTGTCACAGCCGGACACGCTGCACGCCATGGGGCTCACGGCCTTCACGGCACTGGTCTGCGTACCCGTCAATGTGATCTTCGGCATCGCCGCCGCCTGGACGGTGGCGAAGTTCACGTTTCCCGGCCGGGGCCTGCTGCTGGCGCTGATCGAGCTGCCCTTCTCCATCTCGCCCATCGTGGCGGGCGTCGCCTATCTCTTCGTCTATGGCGCGCAGGGGCTGCTCGGGCCGTTTCTGGAAGCCTACGATATCAAGATCATGTTCGCCGTCCCGGCGATCATCCTTGCCAGCCTGTTCGTCACCGCCCCCTTCGTCGCCCGCGAGATCGTGCCGCTGATGATGGCGCAGGGGCGTGAGGAGGAAGAGGCGGCGGTGACGCTCGGCGCCTCCGGCTGGCGAATCCTGCGCACGGTCACGCTGCCCAACGTGCGCTTCGCGTTGCTCTATGGCGCGGCGCTCTGCAACGCCCGCGTGATGGGCGAGTTCGGCGCCGTCTCGGTGGTGTCCGGCAATATCCGGGGGCGCACCTCCACGCTGCCGCTCCAGATCGAGTTGCTCTATCAGGACAGCCAGGTGGCCGGCGCCTTTGCCGCCGCCACCGTTCTGGCGGGCGTCGCCCTCGTCACGCTGGTCGCCAAGCTCATCATCGAGCGCCTCGACGCCGAGCGCGAGCGGCTGAACGTGAAGCGCGGCGTCGGGCACTGAGCCCGCTCACGCGGTGATGGCCACCGGCAAGCCGTAGCGGTCGCGCTCGGGCGGATCGGGAAAGACCAGCGCCGCCCCGCGGGCAATGCGCGCCGCCGTCCAGGCACAGGCGCAGGCGTCCACCAGATCGTCGAGCCCCGCCCTCAAGGCGCGGGCCCGCTCCCGCGTCAGTTGGTCCACCGGGACGCCTTCGGCAGCCAGAAGGCGGATGCGCAGGTCAAGGCCGGGGGCCGCGGGCGTGCCCTTCACCTTCTTCGGCAGATCGAGGGGCTTCTGACCGTTCATGGCCCAGAAGCTCACTTCCGGATGGCATTCGGTGAGCGGCAGGCCCGGCCGCGCCCGCAGCACGTGGTCCACATCGAGCACCTTCGGGAAGAGCGCGAAGGACTGGCGGGAGATCTTGCGCGGCGGATCCGAGGTTTCGAGCGCCGCTGCACAGGCGGCGCGATAGCGCGCCTCCTCGGGAATGGATATGGCGCAGGCGGTCTCCACCGCCCGGCGGGAGGGCACGGAAAAGACACTGGACTGGCGCTGGCCGAGCAGCGGGCGCACCGCCCTGTCCGGCCCCCGTCCGCCTGCGCCGACCCGATCCGGCAGGCCTATTGGGATGTCGATGGCCGAGACGAGCGGCGGCGTGCCGGCCGGAAAGGCTTCGGCCAGATCGGAGATCCGCAACAGGTTCAAGGCGCCGCCCGGCACCCAGCGCGCGAGGATCCATCCCTCCCGGCAGCCGTCGAGCCCCTGCACCATGGCCGCCGGCTGCAGGCCCCCATCCTGCCCCATGATCCGCCCCCCTTGCGGCATCGCGCTGCGGGGTCGTGACAGGCCCCGCCCGCTTTGGCTAGGCTAGCGGTGGGGGAGAGAGGTGCAAGCGCCTGTGGCGCCGCACCTTTCGGGCGCACCTGGAAGGCCTCAGGCCTTCCGGGACGGCTCCGCCTCCTTTGCAGGGCGGTGCCGGAGGCCTTCCGAATCCGCCCGACGGTTTCCTCAAGCCTGAGAGCCCACGGACATGAGCCTTCGCCCGCGCCGCAGCGTCCTCTACATGCCCGGCTCGAACGCCCGCGCTTTGGAGAAGGCCCGCACCCTGCCCTGCGATGGCGTGATCCTCGACCTTGAGGACGCGGTTGCGCCCGACGCCAAGGTGGAGGCCCGCTTCCGCGTGGCGGATGCGGTGCGCGCCGGCGGCTTCGGCCCGCGCGAGACCGTCATCCGCATCAACGGCCTCGACACCCCATGGGGCACCGATGATCTCGCCGCCGCGGCCGCCGCGGCGCCAGATGCCATCCTTCTCCCCAAGGTGCAGGACCCGGCCCAGTTGGTGGACGTGGGCGAGCGCCTTTCGGCCTTTGGCGTGCCCGCCACCACCAGCGTCTGGGCGATGATCGAGACGCCCATCGCCATCCTCGACATCAAGGCCATCTCCGCCGCTGCGCTGAACCCGTTGACGCGGCTGAAGGTCTTCGTGCTCGGCACCAACGATCTCGCCAAGGAGACCCGCGCCGCCCTCGTGCCGGGCCGCGCGCCCATGATGGGCTGGCTGATGCAGGTCATCGCCGGCGGCCGTGCCTATGGCATCGACGTGCTGGATGGCGTGTGGAACGCCTTCCAGGATCAGGCGGGCTTCGCCGCCGAATGCGCACAGGGCGTGGAGATGGGCATGGACGGCAAGACTCTGATCCACCCCAGCCAGATCGAGCCCTGCAACCTCGCCTTCTCGCCCCCGGCGGCGGAAGTGGAGAAGGCCCGCGCCATCATCGCGGTGTTCGACCGGCCGGAAAATGCCGGCAAGGGCGTCGTGACGCTGGACGGGCGCATGGTGGAGCGGATGCATGCCGACATGGCCCGCCGCACGGTCGCGCTGGCCGACGCCATTGCCGCGCGGACCTGAACGGGCGAGAACGTTCAGGACAACAGTTCAGCGGCCGGCGGACCCGGCCGCCCCTCACCTGAGGACAGAATGAAGCTCTATCGCTATCTCACCGGCCCGGACGACAGCACCTTCTGCAAGCGGGTCTCGGCGGCGCTGAACAAGGGCTGGCAGCTCCACGGGGCACCGACCCTGACCTTCGATCCGGTGAAGGGCCGCGTCATCTGCGGGCAGGCCATCGTCAAGGACGTGCCCGGCGACTGGTCCGACGACATCACGCTTTCCGATTACTGAAAGCGCGTGGCGGCGGCTCAGGCCGCCACCGCCTCCGGTTCGCGCGGGATGAGGACGATGGACACGTCCACCTCGTCCCCCGCCTCCTCAAACTCTCGCTCGACGGCGGCGCGGATGCCGGCCGCGGCGGCTCGCGCCTGGCCGACGGTCCATTCGGGATCGAAGCCGAGGTGCAGATCCACCATCATCTTGCCGCCGTGCTGGCGGGTTCGGATCTCGCCCAGTTCGTCGAAATCATCGAAGTGGCTGGCGAGCGCGCGCAGGATGCGCAGCTGCCCGGCCTCGCCGATGGCCTGATCGAGCAGCGAGCCGATGGAGTTCGACAGCATCTCGAAGATGTTGAAGATCATCAGGCCGATGACGACGAAGGAGGCCAGCGGATCGAGATAGGCGATCCATTCCGCCTCGAAGCTCGACGTGATGACGGTGCAGATGAACACCGAGCCGGACGACACCGCCGACACCAGATGCACGCGCGCCTGCGCGGCGATCACCGGCGAATGGGTCTCCTCGGCCACGCGCTTGGCCTTGCGGTTGAGATAGACATTTCCGGCCACCGCCACGAGCGTGACCGCGAGGCCCAGCATGGCGCCGCTCACGTGCTCGGGGTTGAGCAGGCCGTGAATGGCGCGGGTGCCGGCAATCACCACCAGCACCACCTGGAGCACGGCAATCATCAGTTCGGCGAGGTTTTCCAGCTTGCCGAGGCCATAAGCGAATCGGCCCTTCTCACGCCCGTGCGCGATCTTCAGCACCAGCCAGCAGGTGGTGAGCGAGGTGAGATCGAAGGACGTCGCCAGAAGATCCGTGAGCACCGCCGCCGAATTGGTGAGCGTCGCCGCAAGGATGTAGAAGGGAAACAGGCAGGCGACAAAGACCATCGCCTGGAAGGACAGTTTCTGGCTGGCTGAACCCGACACGGACGTAGGCCCTCTTCTCGCTGCGCGGCCGTGGGAGGCCAATCCGTCCATAGGTCATGCGCCCGCCGCCCGCAACGGCACAGAGCGGGCCTTTTCCGCAGTTGCACAGCCCCGCCCCGCTCTGCAATCTAGGGCCGGCATCGGGGGAGACGCATGTCCAAGACGAATTCCGGCAACTTCTTCGAGGACTTCAGCCTCGGCCAGGTCATCCGCCACGCGACGCCGCGCACCATCACGGAAGGCGACGTGGCACTCTACGGTGCCCTCTATGGTTCGCGCTTCGCCGTGCAATCCGCCGACACTTTCGCGGAAGCCATCGGCTATGACCGCGCGCCGGTGGACGACCTCATCGTGTTCCATGTGGTCTTCGGCAAGACCGTGCCGGACATTTCGCTCAATGCCATCGCCAACCTCGGCTATGCGGGCGGGCGGTTCCTCGCCCCGGTCTATCCCGGCGACACGCTGAACGCCGTCTCCGAGGTCATCGGCCTCCGTGAGAATTCCAACGGCCAGAGCGGCGTCGTCTACGTGCGCTCCACCGGCTTCAACCAGGACGGCATCGAGGTGCTGGACTATGTGCGCTGGGTGATGGTGCGCAAGCGGGATCCCGGGACGCCGGCGCGGGAGAGCCACGTGCCCTCGCTGCCCTCCGTCCTTGCGGCAGATGCCCTGGGCGATGCCGTGCCGCCCCTCGATATCGACGCCTGGCGGTTCGATCTCTCCGGCAGCCCGCACCGTTTCTCCGATTATGCCGTGGGCGAGAAGATCGACCATGTGGACGGCATGACCGTGGAAGAAGCCGAGCACATGCTGGCGACCCGGCTCTACCAGAACACGGCCAAGGTCCACTTCAACCAGTTCACGGAAGGCCAGGGCCGCTTCGGCCGACGGCTGATCTATGGCGGGCATGTCATCTCGCTCGCCCGCGCCCTCTCCTTCAACGGCCTCGCCAACGCCTTCCATGTGGCGGGCATCAATGGCGGCCGCCACGTCTCCCCCCTGTTTGCGGGCCTCACCGTCTTCGCCTGGAGCGAGGTGCTGGAGACGCAGGAGATTTCCGGCCGCGACGACGTGGGCGCCCTGCGCCTGCGGACCATCGCGACGAAGGACCGCCCCTGCGCCGATTTCCCCTTCAAGCCGGGCGAGGACTATGACCCGAGCGTCATCCTCGACCTCGACTATTGGGTGCTCATCCCCCGCTGATATGCCGAGCGCCCAGGCGCGGCGGAGCCGCCACCCGCGGGCACTGACCTGCATATCCTGCTGAGTCTCGGCCGGCCGGGACCGCGCCGGCGTGCGCGCTTTCGCAACCTTCGTTGGCACCGTCCGGCACCCTGTCCGACCGCCTCTTCGCGCGCCGGTTCCCGACCTCGCCCGCACTCTTCACCCAGCTTTGAAGCAGGAGCGGAATCGTGGCGCCATGCGCCTCCGCCCGCGCGCGTCAGCCGCACTTACCTAACGTAAATCATTGAAATCGAACGACTTTCCCTTGCGGAACGACTTGCGCGGCCGTCGAGTCTCTGTTGTGCTTACGCCACGTATTCTGAATTTGGCATACCAGATTGCGGCAGAACGTAAGGGTAGCTGCCAATTTCGAGCCCGTCGCGGACCGCACGCCAACGGTCCCCAGCGGAGACAGTGATGAGGGTCCGCACGCGCCTCAGGCCGGCGGACCGGAAGCCCCGCCTTTCAAGGGCGGGCGCCCGGAATTGAGGATGAGAGTCGACGAGGCGGGTTCACGGCTCAGCCGGGGACCTACTGGGCCGAACGGCCCTAAGGCCACGCAGATGGCTGCCGGACATATCGAGGAAACGTCACGAGGTTAGAAATGGCTCAAGCCGCTCAGCCGGCCAGCGAATCCCAGCGCTGGGTCCAATTGATCTGCGGCGTCGTCTGCATGGCGATGATCGCGAACCTGCAATACGGATGGACGCTCTTCGTCGATCCCATCGAGGCCAAGCATCAGTGGGGCCGTGCGGCCATCCAGCTGGCCTTCACCATCTTCGTGCTGACGGAAACCTGGCTGGTGCCGGTCGAGGCCTGGTTCGTGGATCGCTACGGCCCGCGCGTGGTGCTGATGTTCGGCGCGGTCATGATCGCACTCGCCTGGTCGCTCAACTCCATCGCCAGCTCGCTGTTCGTGCTCTATGCGGCCTCGGTCGTCGCGGGCATCGGCGCCGGCGCGGTGTACGGCACCTGCGTCGGTAACGCGCTGAAGTGGTTCCCCCACAATCGCGGCCTTGCGGCCGGCGTCACCGCGGCCGGCTTCGGCGCGGGCGCGGCGATCACCGTCGTTCCGATCGCCCAGATGATCGCCAGCCACGGCTACGAGACCGCCTTCCTCACCTTCGGCATCGGCCAGGGCGTGGTGGTGTTCGTGCTCTCCTTCTTCATCCGCAAGCCGCCGGCCGTAATGGCGCCGCCGAAGAAGGTGTCCCGCCTGCCGCAGAGCAAGATCAGCTATGCGCCGCGCCAGACGCTCTCCAAGCCGATCTTCTGGCTGCTCTATGCCATGTTCGTCATGGTCGCCTCTGGTGGCCTCATGGCGGCGGCGCAGATCGCTCCCATCGCCCACGACTTCAAGGTGGCCGACGTTCCGGTGACCCTGCTGGGCGTGCAGATGGCGGCCCTCACCTTCGCCATCTCGCTGGACCGCGTGTTCGACGGCTTCGGCCGCCCCTTCTTCGGCTGGGTGTCGGATAACATCGGCCGCGAGAACACCATGTTCATCGCGTTCGCGGTGGCGGCGGGCTCGCTGGCCATGCTCGTGTACCAGGGCCAGAACCCTTACGTGTTCGTGATCTTCTCGGCGCTGTTCTTCGGCGTGTTCGGCGAGATTTACTCGCTGTTCCCCGCCACCTGCGGCGACACGTTCGGCTCGAAGTTCGCGGCCACCAACGCCGGCATGCTCTACACCGCCAAGGGCACCGCCGCTCTTCTGGTGCCGCTCGCGAGCCTCATCGCCGTGCGCTACGGCTGGTCGGCGGTGTTCGCCATCGCCATGACGCTGAACATCGTGGCGGCCTTCCTCGCCATGTTCGTTCTGAAGCCCTGGCGCAGCCGCTTCCTCGCCCGTTCGGCGGTGGAGGCCGAGGCGGAGGAGCGCAATGCGGCAGCCTGGAAGGCCTCCGAAGCCGCCCACTGATCTCCCGACAGTCAGAAACGACGAAGGGCGGAGCCGCTGGCTCCGCCCTTTTTCATTGAGATTGGCCCACCGGCGCGATGAAGACGGTGGCGGGCCGGCGCCGGAGGCTCGACACCATGGCGCTCCAAGGGCGCCACAGCCGTCCGCTCCCTCTCTTATTGAACAGCCTGCGCACGGCTGGAGCGCGGCTTCTGGGGCGGCCGGGCCGGGAGGGGCACAGCCGCAGGCGCCGCAACGGGCGTTGGCGGGGCGAGGGAATGGCGGGAGAACAAAGCCCAGCTCTCCATTCCGGCGTCGATGTCGCCATTGCGCAGGCCGAGGAAGACCGTGGCCAGCTCGGGCGTCGTCTTGACCCGCGCCGGGGACTGGTGGCCGCCCCGCTCCACCCGATAGAGCGCCACTTCGCCGGGCGGCGTGCAGCCCTCCCAGCGCCGGACGGAGACGGTGGTGCCGTCGAGGCGGTTGAGGTCCGGCAGATCCTGCACCTGCGATTCGCCGCAACCGTTCAGCGCGGCATAGAGCTGGGCGCTGTCGGGGGCGGAGAGGGTGGCGCCCATGGGTGTCCAGAAGCCGTCCCAGGCGATGACCGGATCGGCCGTGCCGTGAATGAACATGATGGGCACCGGCCGGCTGGGGCGGCACTGCTCGCGATAATTGGCGGGCGCCGTCGCCATGATGACCGAGAAGGCCGCATAGAGATCGGCATGCTCGCAGGCCATCCGCTCCACCATGAAGCCACCGTTGGAGATGCCCATCATGTAGATGCGGTTGGGATCAGCGATGCCTTCGGCCACCAGTTGCTGGGTCAGGGTGACGAGGAAAGTCACGTCGTCGCCGGGCGTCAGCATCGCCTTCAGGCGCATGGCCGCAGGCCGGCCGTCGTTCCACACCCGGCCGATTCCCTGCGGATAGACGGCGACGAAGCGGTTGCGCGCGGCGGTCTCCTCAAGGCCGAGATAGCCCATGAAGCCTTCCGCGCTCTCGCCCGCCCCGTGCAGGGCGATCACCACCGGCAGCGGTGTCGTCGCTCCGGACGGGCGCGACAGCAGGAAGGACCGCTGCTCGGTCCCCGCCGTCATCGTCCGTTCCACCACTTCCGCGCGGGCCGTCGCCGCCCCCAGAGCGGCCCACATCGCACAGGCCCACAGGCCCATCCGCCACGCGGCGGAACGCACACCGACCATCGGCCCCTTTTCTCCACACCTTGGCGGAAGCTCGGGCCGTCCGGCCGCGTCTTCCCGTCACAGGCTCCGCACGCGGTGCGGCTTCACACGCCCCCGAAAGATGCGCGAATCCCACAGCATCCGGCCTTTCCTGCGGCGACAATGTGGCTGGAGCGACGCTGTTGCAAGATGGCAACAGCGTCAGGCAGGGGGACTTGGATTTGATCTAGGTCAAACTTTGCCGCCCGCGATGGGGCAAGTGTCGCGCATCAGATTCTTGTGCTGGAGATGGGGCAAATGGCTGGTTTCATCAAGTCTTTCGGCAGCAAGCTCGCAGGCGCCACGGCGCTGGCCGGCGTTGCCGCGATCGCTTTCTCGACCCTCGGTGCGGCGCCCGCCGCGGCGGCCGACATGGCCATGCCGGTGAAGGCCGCCCCCGTGGTGGTGGACACCTGGAACCCCTGGCAGATCCGCCTGCGCATCACGGGCGTCGTCACCAATGACAGCGGCCATGTGAACGGCGTCGCCGGCTCCGGCATCTCGACCTCGGACACGGTGATCCCCGAGCTCGACATCTCCTACTACTTCACGAAGAACTGGGCGGCCGAACTCATCCTCGGCACCACCTACAGCTACATCGACGGCACCGGCAGCCTGAACGGCACCGCCGTCGGCAAGACCTGGCTGCTGCCCCCCACCCTGCTGCTGCAGTATCACTTCACCGACTTCGGCGCCTTCCAGCCCTACGTCGGCGCCGGCGTGAACTACACCATCTTCTACAACCAGAGCGCCAATCAGGTGACGTCCATCGACGTGAAGAACACCTGGGGCTGGGCGCTGCAGGCCGGCTTCGACTACATGATCGACCGGCACTGGGGCTGGAACGTGGACGTGAAGAAGATCTTCCTCGAGCCCGACTTCAACGTCACCGTCGGCCGCACGCCGCTCACCGGCTCCACCAACCTGAGCCCCTGGCTGCTCAGCACCGGTGTGACCTATCGCTTCTGATCCGAACGGATCACTGCACCTTACTCTTCCACAGCGCGGGGCTTGCCCCGCGCTGTTTGTTTTTGTCCATGCGCACATTGCATGGCTGCCAAGATGCCTCCCGGATGCCGGTTTTCCGCCATAACGGAGGCATCCAAGTCCCCGCGAAAGGCCGTAACAGCAGGCGGATGAATGATGGCGCTTGGCAGCCCCGCTGCGCTGCGTCATACCACCGCCACAGGTCAGGCCCCCTCCTTTGGAATTGTTGCGAACAGGCAACGATTGGGATACCTGATCGGTCGATTTCCGGAGGAGGCCCATGGCCGACAGCCCGTCCCGCATTGTGCGACCGCTCTCTCCCCACCTGCAGATCTACCGTCCGCTGCCGACGATGGTGATGTCCATCGTGCATCGCGCCACGGGGATCGCGCTTTATTTCGGCACCGTGCTGCTGATCTGGTGGCTGCTCGCCGCCGCTTCGACGCCGAGCGCCTATGGCCTGTTCACCAGCATCGCCGGATCCTGGATCGGCCGTCTGGTGCTCTTCGGCTACACCTGGGCGCTGATCCATCACGCCCTCGGCGGCATCCGCCACCTGATCTGGGACACCATCCGCGGCTTCGGCGCCCAGGAGCGCGTGCTGCTCGCCAAGCTCACCCTGGTCGGCTCCGTCACCCTCACGATCATCGTGTGGGTGATCGGTCTCGCCCTGAAGAGCTGAGGGTTTCACCATGCACAGCCCCATGCGCACCCCGCTCGGCCGCGTCCGCGGTCTCGGCTCCGCCCGCTCCGGCACCGAGCACTTCTTCCTTCAGCGCCTGACCGCGATCGGCAACCTGATCCTCGTGGTCATCACGCTCGGGATCATGATTTCGCTGCTCGGCGCCGGCTACAACGCCGCCCACGCCACGCTCGGGAACCCGATCGTGGCCGTGGTGATCCTGCTGCTCCTGCTCTCCGTAACGACGCACATGCGCATCGGCATGCAGGTCGTCATTGAGGACTATGTCCACTCCGAGGGACTGAAGGTGGCGCTGATCATCGCCAACACCTTCTTCACCACGGTGGTCGGCCTGGCCGGCGCCTTCGCTGTTCTCAAGATCAGCCTGGGAGGCTGACATGGCTGAATCCACCAACGGCGCCGCCGCCCCCGGCATCAACGGCCGCGCCTATCAGGTCACGGACCATACCTATGACGTGCTCGTCGTCGGCGCCGGTGGCGCGGGCCTGCGCGCCGTCGTCGGCTGTTCCGAGGCGGGACTTCGAACCGCCTGCGTGACCAAGGTCTTCCCCACCCGCTCCCACACGGTGGCCGCCCAGGGCGGCGTCGCCGCTTCCCTCGCCAACATGGGCGAGGACAAGTGGGAATGGCACATGTACGACACCGTGAAGGGGTCGGACTGGCTGGGTGACCAGGACGCCATCGAATATCTGGTGCGCAACGCGCCGGCCGCCGTCTACGAGCTTGAGCACTGGGGCGTGCCCTTCTCGCGCACCGAGGACGGCAAGATCTACCAGCGCCCCTTCGGCGGCATGACCACGCACTTCGGCAAGGGCACCGCCCAGCGCACCTGCGCCGCCGCTGACCGCACCGGCCATGCCATGCTGCACACGCTCTATGGCGCGGCGCTGAAGCACAAGGCCGAGTTCTTCATCGAATACTTCGCCATCGACCTCATCATGGACGAGGACGGCCGCTGCTGCGGCATCGTCGCCCTGAAGATGGACGACGGCACGCTGCACCGCTTCCGCGCCAACCTCACCATCCTGGCGACGGGCGGCTATGGCCGCGCCTACTTCTCCGCCACCTCCGCCCACACCTGCACGGGTGACGGCGGCGGCATGGTGCTGCGCGCCGGCCTGCCGCTCCAGGACATGGAGTTCGTGCAGTTCCACCCGACCGGCATCTACGGCTCGGGCTGCCTCATCACCGAGGGCTCGCGCGGCGAAGGCGGCTACCTGACCAATTCCGAGGGCGAGCGCTTCATGGAGCGCTATGCCCCCTCGGCCAAGGACCTCGCCTCGCGCGACGTAGTGTCCCGCTCCATGACCATGGAGATCCGCGAGGGACGCGGCGTCGGCAAGAACAAGGACCACATCTTCCTGCATCTGGATCACCTCGATCCGGCGATCCTGCACGAGCGCCTGCCGGGCATCTCGGAAAGCGCCCGCATCTTCGCCGGCGTGGACGTGACCCGCGAGCCGATCCCGGTGATCCCCACCGTCCACTACAACATGGGCGGCATCCCGACGAACTATCACGGCGAGGTGCTGAACAAGGTGGGCGGCGACCCGGACAAGGTGGTGCCGGGCCTCATGGCCATCGGCGAAGCTGCCTGCGTGTCGGTGCATGGCGCCAACCGCCTCGGCTCCAACTCGCTCATCGATCTCGTGGTGTTCGGCCGCGCGGCGGCGCTCCGGGCCGCCGAGCTGGTGCGCCCCGGCGAGAAGCAGCGCGAGCTGCCGGCGGATGGCGGCGAACTGGCCCTCTCGCGCCTCGACCGCTTCCGCAACGCCTCCGGCGACACGCCGACGGCCGAGCTGCGCGGCAACATGCAGCGCGTGATGCAGAACAACTGCGCCGTGTTCCGCACCGGCGAGGTGCTGGAGGAAGGCCACACGCTCATCCATGACGTGTTCAAGGCCTCCAGCAACATCCGGGTCTCCGACCGCTCGCTGGTCTGGAACTCGGACCTCATCGAGACGCTTGAGTACGACAACCTCATCGCCCAGGCCGTCGTGACCATGGACAGCGCGCTGAACCGCAAGGAAAGCCGCGGCGCCCATGCCCGCGAGGACTTCCCGGACCGCGACGACGTGAACTGGATGAAGCACACGCTGGCTTACATCGACACGGCGAGCGGCGAGGTGAAGCTCGAGGACCGGCCGGTCCACACCTACACGCTGTCGAACGACATCCAGTACATCGAGCCCAAGAAGCGCGTGTACTGAGCCCCGCGTGACACTATCGGGCCGGCCCAGCGGGGCCGGCTCTCTCGCACGACCGGCGCAGCCGACGATTGGGACGCACCATGGCTGAGTTCACCCTCCCGAAGAATTCGCAGATCACAAAGGGCAAGACCTGGCCGAAGCCCCAGGCTGCCAAGAAGGTCACCGAGTTCCGCGTCTATCGCTGGAACCCCGATGACGGGAAGAACCCGTCCATCGACACCTATTACGTGGACCGCGAAGCCTGCGGCCCCATGGTTCTCGATGGTCTCATCTACATCAAGAACCACATCGACCCGACCCTGACCTTCCGCCGCTCCTGCCGCGAGGGCGTGTGCGGGTCGTGCGCCATGAACATCGGCGGCACCAATACGCTGGCCTGCACCAAGGGCATGGACGAAGTGCTGGTGAAGGGCTCGGTGAACATCTACCCGCTGCCGCACATGGAAGTGGTGAAGGACCTCGTTCCCGACCTCACCCGCTTTTACGCGCAGCACGCCTCGATCGAGCCGTGGCTCCAGACCGACTCCGCCGCGCCCGAGAAGGAGTGGCGCCAGTCGAAGGAAGACCGCGAGCGGCTGGATGGCCTCTATGAGTGCATCCTGTGCGCCTGCTGCTCCACCTCCTGCCCGAGCTACTGGTGGAACGGCGACCGCTACCTCGGCCCGGCAGCCCTGCTCCAGGCCAACCGCTGGCTGAAGGACAGCCGCGACGAGCGCACTGGCGCCCGCCTCGACAATCTGGAAGACCCCTTCCGGCTCTACCGCTGCCACACCATCATGAACTGCGCGCAGGCCTGCCCGAAGGGTCTCAACCCCGCCAAGGCCATCGCCGAGATCAAGAAGATGATGGTGGAACGCCAGATCTGACGGCGTTTCTCCGCCGCCCTTTCGCAGAACGCGCGCCCCGGTGGCGCGCGTTTTGTTTTGAGGCGCGCGGATACGCCAGCCGACACCCGGACGAAGCAAAGGCCCGGCGGACAATCCGCCGGGCCTTCGTTTTTTGAGGCTTCAGAGCCGAGGATCAGGCCTTCTTGGGCGCCTTCGGCTTGGTGACGGGACCCTTGGCCTTCGCCGGCGCGCTCGCCTTGGCAGGCGCCGCAGCCTTGGCGGCCTTGGTGACCGGCTTCGCGGCCGGCGCCTTCGGGGCCTCTTCCTTGGCCGGAGCGGCCTTGGCGGCAGCGGGCTTGGCAGCCGCAGGCTTCGTGGCCTTCACCGGAGCCTTGGTGGGCTTCGCCTCGGTCTTCGGCGCCTCGACCGGAGCGGGGGCCGGAGCCGGCGCCGCCTTGGCAGGCTTCGCAGCGGGCTTCGCCTTCGCGGCAGGCTTGGCGGCCTTCGCCGGAGCCTTCGTCTCAACGGCGGGCGCTTCGGCCTTCGCGGCAGCGGGCTTTGCAGCGGGAGCAGATTTTGCCGCCTTGGCCGGAGCCTTCGGCGCGTCGGCCTTCACCGGAGCCTTGGCCGCAGCAGCCTTCGGAGCGGTCTTGGATGCAGCGGTCTTGGCCGCAGGCGCCTTGGGAGCCGCCTTCACCGCTTCGGCCTTGGGGGCCTCGGGCGCTGCCTTTGCGACAGCAGCCTTGGGAGCCGCAGCCTTGGCGGCGACCGGCTTGGCGGCAGCAGGCTTGGCGGCCTTGGCAGCGGGAGCCTTCGCGGCGGGAGCCTTGGCGGCTTTCGCAGCGGGAGCCTTCGCGGCGGGAGCCTTGGTCGCCGTCTTGGCGGCGGGCTTCGGGGCCGGCGCCTTGGCGCTCACCTTGGCAGCCGGTGCCTTCGCGGCAATGGCCTTCGGCTTGGCCGGCGCCTGAGTCAGGGCCGAAGCAGCCAGAACCTTGATTTCCTCCGGGGAGATGCTCCCCGGATCCCGCAGCGCCTTTGCTGCGATCCGGCTGACCTCTTCACCCTTAACGTCGCTTTTCGCCATGCAAGCCTCCGATTGCGCGCCGGGCGGAGTGCGCCTGTCAGCGAATCAGCCGCGCACCGGCATTTGCGATACATCGGCGCGAAAATCTGAAATTTGGTTAACGCCAAGCGCCCGCACGGAATTCCGCCCGCAATTCTCGCGGCATGGGCGCTGCCGCACTCCGGACACCGCGCTGTCATCGCCCCGTCGACGAACCGGGCTAATCCCCGCTGCCGTCGCGCCACGTCCTGCGGCTGGGACCTGTCAGGCCGGAGGGCTTCCTCCTGCCTGGTCAGGTTCCGGGATGCGGCGCGCCTGTCCGGAGGCCCTTCATGACCCATTTGCCCAGCATCGCGGCGGACCTTGGCCCGACGGCGGCGGGACTGTCGTCCCTGCCCCAGCGTCCATCCATCCTGTTCGCCTGCCGCGACAATTCCGGCGTCAGCCTGCTGGCGGAGGCCATCGCCCACCAGACCCACCATCAGTTGCGCGCCTTCAGCGCCGGCATCCATGGCAGCGGCGCCGTGGATGATGCGCTGGTGGAGTGCCTTGAAAGCGAGGGCATCCCCGCCGACGGGCTCAGTTCAAAGCCCATGGAGGTTTTCGGCTTCTCGGGCGCCCCGCGCATCGACCTCGTGGTGGCGCTGGTCGCCGGTGCCCGCGAGCGTATCGAACGCCTCTCGGGCGTCGCGCGCATTCCCGTTGAGACCTGGATCTTCGCGGACCCGACTGGGGTCGCCGATCCGCGGCGCCGCCGCCATCTCTATCGCATGATGATGCCGCGCTTGCGCGCCGCCATCTCCGGCCTCGCCGCAAGCCGCGCCGAGCCCGCCTTCGCCGCCTGACACAAAAGGGCACCGGCCGCTTCAGCCGATGCCCCTTCAGTCCCGCAGTTGCGGGGCTCAGTCGGCGATCTTGCCGCCCAGCTCATCCTCGATATGAATGCGGATGATCTCCTCGAAGGAGGTCTCCGCCTTGAAACCCAGCGCGAGCGCGCGGGCGGGATTGAAGGTGCGCGGCCAGCCGCTCACGATCTTCGCAACCACCGGATCGGGCTCGCGGCGGATGCGCGCCACCGCCTTGTCGCCCGCGACCTTGCGCAGCGCCTCGATCTGATCGCCCACGCTCGCGCCAACGCCCGGCATGTTGAGGGACCGTCGGGCACCGAGTTGCGCGGTGTCCAGCGTCGCCGCATGGACGAGGAAGCCTGCGGCGGAGCGCGGCGAAGCGTGCCAGTGCACCACGTCCTCGGAGACCGGCAGGATCGCCTCCTGCCCCGCCAGCGGCTCGCGGATGATGCCGGAGAAGAAACCCGACGCCGCCTTGTTGGGCTTGCCCGGCCGCACGCAGATGGTGGGCAGGCGGATGCCCACGCCATCCAGGAAGCCGCGACGGGAATAATCCGCCATCAGCAATTCGCAGATGGCCTTCTGCGTGCCGTAGGAGGTGAGCGGCGTCTGGAAGAATTCATCATCGATGGGTTCGGCGGGATAAGGCGCGCCGAACACCGCGAGCGTCGAGGTGAACACCACGCGCGGCACATAGCCTTCCACCACCCGGATGGCATCGAACAGAAAACGCGTGCCATCGAGATTGATGCGATAGCCCTTGTCGAAATCGGCCTCCGCCTCGCCCGACACGATGGCCGCGAGATGGAAGATGACGTCCGGCCGGTCCTTGATCAGCGCCTCGGCCTCACCAGGAACGGACAGGTCCGACACCCGCGTCTCGATGGTGAAGGGCGCCTCCACGCGGGCGGGTGCCACCACATCATGGGCGGTGAGATGGCTGATGGGCTTGCCGCCGAGGCGGCCCTCCCGCGCCAGGCGTTCGATCAGCTTGCGGCCGACCATGCCGGCACCGCCGATGACGAGAATGCGCATGAACATCTCTCCTTGAAATCTGTTTCCGGACCGGATCTTGCCGCGCCTCTCAGCGGGCGCGTTTGGGTATCTGCGGCGGGGGGAGGCGTGGCAGATGCCGCTCGTCCCCCTCCCTATCCCTCCCCCGCAAGCGGGAGAGGGGACACGAGGCTCACAGTCGCGCCGTTGCGCAGACAATCGGTGATAAAGCCCTCCCCCCTTGCGGGGGAAGGGTTGGGAGGGGGGTAAAGCGGCCGGGGGCCGCAGAGCGCGCTTGGGCGGAGGGCGTCCTACCCAACTCCCTGCCCTCCCCCTCAACGGGGGAGGGTTCTCCCCTCATAACCCCAGCCGTTCCGCCAGCGGCCTCAGGCGCTCAGAGCACCCAGCCGCCGTCGATGATGTGGATCTGGCCCGTGGTGAAGGCGCTCTCGTCGCTGCCGAGATAGACGGCGAGCGCGGCGATCTCCTCCGGCTTGCCGAGCCGGCCCATGGGCTGGCGGCCGACGAAATCGGCCCGCACCTGCTCCAGCGAACGGCCGGTCTGGGCAGCCACCGCGGCGATGCGCTCGTCGAGGCTGGGCGACTGGATGGTGCCGGGGCAGATGGCGTTGGCGCGCACGCCCTTCAGGATGAAGTCCGCCGCCACCGCCTTGGTGAGGCCGATGATGGCCGCCTTGGTGGTGCCGTACACATAGCGGTTCGGCACGCCACGGATGGAGGAGGCCGCCGAGGCGATGTTCACGATGGAGCCGCCGCCCGCCTCCAGCATGCCCGGCAGGAAGGCCGAGATGGTGCGGTGGATGGAGGTGACGTTGAGATCGAAGGAGAAGTCCCAGTCCTTCTCGCTGGTCTCGAAGATCGTGCCCTGGTGCACATAGCCCGCATTGTTGGACAGGATGTGCACCGGGCCGATGTCCTTGGCGAGGGCGTTCACGGCATCGGTGCTGCGCACGTCGAGCGCGCGCACCTCGGCGCCCTTGAGGCCCTCCAGCTTGGCGACATCGAGATCGGTCGCGATCACCCGCGCGCCCTCGCGCACATAGGCCTCCGCGATGGCGCGGCCGATGCCTTGCCCGGCCGCCGTCACCAGCGCGATCTTGCCCTCCAAACGTCCCGTCATGGCGTTTCCTTCTCCAGTGTGTTCCGGATGTCTTCAAGACGGCTCTTCTGACGGCCGTCCGCATCGAAATTGCCGGGCGCAAGCCACGCCTCGAACGCCGCCTTGGCGCGCGGCCATTCGTGATCCAGCAGCGAGAACCAGGTGGTGTCCCGGTTGCGCCCCTTGATGACCATGTGCTGGCGGAACAGCCCCTCATAGGTGAAGCCGAGCCGCAGAGCGGCGCGGCGGGAGGGCGCATTCAGCGCGTTGCACTTCCACTCATAGCGCCGGTAGCCGAGATCCTCGAAGGCGTGGCGGGCCATGAGATACATGGCTTCCGTCGCCGCCCGGCTGCGCTGGAGCGCGGGCGTGAAGAGGATATTGCCAACCTCGATCACCCGATGCGCGGGCTCGATGCGCATGTAGGTGGCGTGCCCCACCGCTCTGCCGCTCGCCGGATCCACCAGCGCGAACATGAGCGGATCATCCTTCAGCGCCGCCTCCGCATAGGAGCGGCGGAAGGCGTCCAGATCGGCGAAGGGCGGGACGGAGAGAAAATCCCACAGCGCCTCCACCTCCGCGCTGCCATGGGAGGCGGCGAAGAGGTCGGCGGCGTGGAGGTCCACGTCGAAAGGACGGACGCAAACATGCCGTCCTTCCAGCGCCACGCGCGCCGGGCGGCGCGCGGGCCGACCGCTGACGGGCGCCCCCAGAACCTGATCCTCGGCGGCGGCTTCCCCAGTCATGGCAGGACCCTAGTGGTTGTCGCGCGGAACGCCCATCGTCTGCGCCACCCGCTGATACTTCACGGCCGGCTTCAGAACCATGCCCTCATCGAACTGGGCGACCATGGAGCGCTGGATCTCCTGCCAGGGGGTCTGGCTCTGCGGAATGGGGAAGCCGCCATTGGCCTCAAGGGCGGCCCGGCGCTGCGCCAGTTCCTCATCCGAAATCAGGATGTCCGCGGTGCCCTTCTCCAGGTCGATGCGCACCCGGTCGCCGGTCTTCAGCAGGGCGAGGCCGCCGCCCGCCGCCGCTTCCGGAGAGGCGTTGAGGATGGAGGGCGAACCGGACGTGCCCGATTGGCGGCCATCGCCGATGCAGGGCAGCGCATTGACCCCGCGCTTGATGAGGGCCGCCGGCGGCTGCATGTTCACCACCTCGGCACCGCCGGGATAACCGATGGGGCCGGTGCCGCGGATGAAGAGCAGCGTGTGCTCGTCGATGCCCAGCGCCGGATCATCGATGCGGTGGTGGTAGTCCTCCGGCCCCTCGAACACCACGGCCGGTCCCTCGAAGGCGTTGGGGTCCTTCGGATCGGAAAGGAAGCGGGCGCGGAACTCCTCGGAGATCACCGAGGTCTTCATGATGGCGTTCTCGAACAGATTGCCGCGCAGCACGATGAAGCCGGCGTCCGCCTTCATGGGCGCGTCATAGGCGCGGATCACGTCGCGATCCCAGGAGAACTTGCCGCGGCAGTTCTCGCCGATGCTGCGGCCGTTCACCGTGAGCGCGCCCTCATGGATCTGGCCAGCTTGGATCAGTTCGGCCACCACGGCGGGAATGCCGCCGGCGCGGTGGAATTCCTCGCCCAGATATTCGCCCGCCGGCTGAAGGTTCACGAGCAGCGGGATCTTGTGGCCCACCGCCTGCCAGTCATCGACCGTCAGCGACACGCCCACATGGCGGGCGATGGCATTGAGGTGGATGGGGGCGTTTGTGGAGCCGCCGATCGCCGAATTGACGCGGATGGCGTTCTCGAACGCTTCGCGGGTCAGGATATCGGAGGGCTTCAGATCCTCCCACACCATGTCCACGATGCGCTTGCCGGTCTCGTAGGAAATCTGGCCGCGCTCGCGATAGGGGGCGGGAATGGCCGCGCAGCCCGGCAGCGACATGCCCAGCGCCTCGGCCAGGCCGTTCATGGTGGAAGCCGTGCCCATGGTGTTGCAGTGGCCGACGGAGGGGGCGGAGGACGCCACGATCTCCATGAAGGTGTCGTAGTCGATCTCGCCCGCCGCATGCTGGGCACGGGCCTTCCACACCACGGTGCCGGAACCAGTGCGCTCGCCATTCCACCAGCCGTTCAGCATGGGGCCGCCGGAGAGCACGATGGACGGAATGTTCACGGTGGCCGCCGCCATGATGCAGGCGGGTGTCGTCTTGTCGCAGCCGGTGGTCAGCACCACGCCGTCGAGCGGATAGCCATAGAGCACCTCGACCAGGCCGAGATAGGCGAGGTTCCGGTCAAGCGCGGCGGTGGGCCGCTTGCCGGTCTCCTGGATGGGATGGACCGGAAATTCAAAGGGAATGCCACCCGCCGCCGCAATGCCCTCGCGCACGCGCTTGGCAAGGTCGAGGTGATGGCGGTTGCAGGGAGAGAGGTCCGAGCCGGTCTGGGCAATGCCGATGATCGGCTTGCCGGACTGGAGTTCCTCGCGGGTCAGGCCGAAGTTCAGATACCGCTCCAGATAGAGCGCGGTCATGCCCGGATTGTCCGGATTGTCGAACCAGAGCTGCGAGCGCAGCTTGCGGCCGTGATTTTCCGGCTGATCCCCTTGACCGACCATGGTTTTCTCCCAGGCGAAGCGCGTCTTGCGGCGGCATTTGAAACGATTTGATCGCCGCTTTATGCGCCTCGCGGGCCGCGAAATCAATCAGGCTGGAGAGGTTCCACGCTGCCCTTCTGTGCTGCGCTGCGGCAGCTCAGACCTCCGCCCATTGGCGCAGGAGGTTGTGATAGACGCCGGTGAGCTGGACCGCCGAGATGTGACCTGGATGGTCCTGGTTGAGACGCATGATGGCCATGTCCATGTCGAACAGCAGCGCCCGCTGGCCGGCATCCCGGATGAGGCTCTGCGTCCAGAAGAAGGAGGCCACCCGCGAGCCGCGCGTGATGGGCGTCACATGGTGCAGGGAGGTCGCGGGATAGACGATGGCATCGCCCGCCGGCAGCTTCACCTTGTGGGCCCCATAGGTGTCCTCCACCACCAGTTCGCCGCCCTCATACTCGTCCGGCTTGGAGAGGAAGAGCGTGGTGGAGACGTCGGTGCGCAGCGGCTCGCCGCTGTCGCGCACGAAGCGGATGGCATTGTCCACGTGCGAGCCGAAGGTCATGCCCGCATCATAGCGGTTGAACATGGGCGGCAGGATGCGCCGGGGCAGGACGGCGGAGGTGAACAGGGCCGAGCGCTGGAGGGCGGCGCGCACCATCTCGCCCAGCTCGCGCGCCTCGGCGCTGCCGTCGGGCAGCTGGAGGTTCTTCTTCACATGCACGGCCTGCGCGCCGGCGGTGGAGCGCCCGTCCACCCAGCCCGCCGCATCCATCACGGCGCGACAGCGGGCGACCTGCTCCGGGGTCAGCACCTTGGGAATATGGATCATCATCGGCAGGCACTCCGCGCAGGGCGCAACAAACGCAAAAGCCGCCGCGCCCGGAGAGAGGCGCGGCGGCGGAGACGGGAACCGGGATCAGAAGGTCGCCCGGGCGGTGAGGGTGCCGGTGCGGCCCGCAGCGGGGACGGCCTGACCGCCATAATACTGCGCGTAATACAGCTCGTCGGTCAGATTGTAGACGTTGAGCTGGACCTGGAAGTTCTTCGAGATCTGGTAGCTCGCCATGGCGTCGAAGGCCCAGTAGGAGGGCACATAGACGGTGTTCGTGGCATTGGCGAAGGTGTTGTCGTTGTAGGTGCCGCCGAAACCGACCAGGAGTTCCTTGGTGACGTTGTAGGACGTCCAGAAGGAGAAGGAGTTGGGCGGCGTGTTCGGCAGTTGCTTGCCCAGCGTCTGGAGGTTGGCCACGGTCGGAGCGGGACCGACGCTCATGATCTCCGAGTCGAGGTGGGTGAAGCTGGCGGTGATGTTCCAGTCCTTGGTGAGGTTGCCGGTGGCGCCGAGCGTATAGCCCTGCACCCGCTGCTCGCCGCCCAGCACGGTGGGCGGCAGGCCCGCGGCGGTGTCGGTCGCGACGCGGGTGTTGGTCTTCATGGTCTGGAAGATGGCGCCGGTCACGGTGAGCTGGTTGTTGAGCAGCATCGCCTTGAAGCCGGCCTCGGCGGTCGTGTTCGACTCCGGCGCCAGCGTCGCGGTACCGCTGTCAAGCACGCCATACTCCGACGAAGGGTTGGAGGAGGTGCCGTAGGTCACATAGAGGTTCAGCGGCTCGATGGGCGTGAAGATGGTGCCCACCTTGTAGTTGAACATGGTCTCCGAGTTCTGGAGCATCGTCTGCGTGCCAGAGATGCCGGTGTTGGCCGTGGTGATGGCGAAGGAATTGTAGTTGGTGCTGGCAGCATCGAGCCGGAAGCCGCCCATGATCTGCCAGTACTGGTTGATCTTGATCTGGTCGGCCGCATAGAAGCCCACGTCCGTCATGTCCGTGGTCACGGTGGAGGTCGGCAGATAGTTGGTGTAGCCGCCGAGGCCGAAGTTCGCGGACACGTCCACGGGATTGATGAGCGACACGCGGCAGGTCACCACCGTCTGATTGCAGAGGTTATAACGCTGCTGGTAGCGGCCTTCGCTGGTGACCTCGATGCCGGCGTTGAGCGTGTGCTCGAACTGCCCCCATTTGAACTTCGCCACCATGTCGGTGATGTTCGTGAACTGGGTATTGTCGGTTTCGGTCTGGAAGCGCTGCATGCCGATCGTCATGGCGCCGGTGGGGTAATAATACTGGGAGGCCGGCAGCGGCGAGGCGAAGGACACGTTGGCGGAAGTGCCGAGCGCGCGGGGCGCGGTCACGCGGGCCAGACGATCGTTCGCGGTGTAGCGGGTGCCGTTGGTGAGGGTCACATAGTCGTTGAGCTCATACTGGAGCTGCAGGGTGACCATGTTGGTGTCGGTGGTCACCTGGTCCTTGTAGGGACCGTTGGTGACGCCGTACCAGGTGTTGCGCGGCACATTGACCGGCGGGGTCGCCGCGCCATTGCCGAAATATCCGCCCTGCGGCTGGCCGAAGGTGCCGAGCGCGGTGCTCACCACGGGCGCCGGATAATAGGGCACGCCGTAATCGGGAACGCTCTCCTCGTGCTGGTAGTAATAGGACAGCGTCGCCGTCGTCTTGTCGTTCAGCTTGGCGGTGATGGACGGGGCCACGCCCCAGCGCGTGGCGTTGACGTTATCGCGGTCGGCGGTGTCGATGTCCTGCGCCATCAGGTTGATGCGCGCATAGATGTTGTCGTTATACTTGCCGTTGGCATCGAGCGTGGTGCGCCAACCCTGGCTGGTGTAGGCGGAAACGTCCGCATTCACGAAGGTGGCGTTCTTGGGCAGCTTGGACACCATGTTGATGGCGCCGCCCGTGGAACCGCGGCCGAAGGCGAAGGACGACGGGCCGAGGAACACGTCCACCTGCTCGATGTCGAACATGTCGCGCGTGTACCAGCCCGGATCGCGGATGCCGTCGCGATAGATGTCGCCGCGCGCCGAGAAGCCCCGGATGATGGGATTGTCGCCCTGCTGGCCGCCCTCGCCGGCGCTGAAGGTGATGCCCGAGACGTTGCGCAGGGCCTGTTCGAGCGTCACCGTGTTCTGCTCGCGCATCACCTCCTCGGTGATGACGTTGACCGTCTGCGGCATGTCGAAGATCGGCACCGGCAGGCGGGTGACGCCCGTGCTGTTCGACGAGAAGCTGGTGCCGTCGCCCTGCACCTGCACGGTGGGCAGGTCCACTTCCGTGCTCGGGGCTGCGGCCTGCTGGGCCAGCGCCGGGCCCGCCACCATCACGGACGCCATGCCGACGGTCAAATGCAGCGATCCCATGAGAGCCGCCCGGACACCCTCGGGCTGGCTGGATGCGCGAATACCTTCACCAGCAACATTGGCGGGCATGTCAATCATCTCCAGAAATGCGCGCAACACCGCACGTGAGCACGCAATGTCCAATCTGTATTTCTCCTCCATATTTCCAACGCTTGCCCTGCCGCAACGAAAAATGACACCGAAGCGCCACATTTGAGACATGCTAATCTGGCCATTATTTGTTTGTAATAAATAAAAACTGTAATGACTCTAAGAACGCTGCAATGCCAACATCCGCAGGCGCTTGCACGCCATCGGCGCGCTCTTGCCGGCGCGCCAAAAGGCTGCCATTCCGCGGGCACGCAACAGGACGGCAACATGGCGGAAACCGCAGGCGGGCGGAAAGATGGCGAAGGACGCGGCGGCATCGTGCTGCGGGACGTCTGGCTCGACCGGGGCGGCAGCCCGCTGTTCCGCAGCCTCTCGCTTGATCTGCCGGAGCGGCGCATCGGCCTCGTCGGCTCGAACGGCTCCGGCAAGAGCAGCCTGCTGCGTTTGCTGAACGGGCTGCTCGTGCCGGATCGCGGCCACCTGACCGTGGCCGGGCTCGATGCCGCCCGCGACCGCCGCGACCTGCCCACCCGCGTCGGCTTCGTCTTCCAGAATGTGGATCACCAGATCCTGTTTCCCACCGTGGGCGAGGAGATCGCCTTCGGTCTCGTGGAGCACGGCCTTGATCGCAAGGCCGCCCGCGCGGAGGCGGAGCGCCTGCTGGCGGCCCATGGCTGCGCCGGATGGGCGGGGCGGGCCGTGGACGCACTCTCCGAGGGCCAGAAGCAGCTCGTCTGCATCCTCGCGGCACTCGCCCCCGATCCGGCCATCCTCGTCATGGACGAGCCGCTCGCCAGCCTCGACCTCGCCAACCGGCGGGCGCTCCTCGCCCGGATCGAACGGCTGCCGCAGCAGGTCCTGATGGCGAGCCATGACCTCGACCTCATCGCCGGCTTCGACCGCATCCTCTGGCTGGAGGCCGGCGCGGTGAAGGCGGACGGTTCGCCCGATGCCGTGCTGCCGGCCTATCGCGCCCATGAGGAGACGCGGGCGCGGACGCTCGGGAACCTGTCATGATCTCCGGCTACCTGCCCGGCCGCTCGCCGCTGCACCGCCTGCCGGCAGGGTGGAAGCTCGCGGGGCTCGCCGGATTGAGCGTTCTGCTGCTTCCCGCCCAGAGCCCGCTGCTGCTGGGCACCGGCCTCGCCGCGGTGCTCTGCGCCTACGCCGCCCTCGGCCGTCCGGCCCTCGCGCGGCTCGGCCTGCTGCGGCCGCTGCTGCCCATCCTCGGGCTCATGCTGGTGCTGCAACTCTGGGCGCAGGACTGGTCGCCCGCCGGCCTTGTCTCCGGCCTCGTGATCGTGATGCGCATCCTGCTCATGGTGATGCTGGCAGATCTCGTGACCCTCTCGACCCCGCTTCAGGACATGATGGACGTTCTGGAGTGGCTCGCCAGCCCGTTGCGGCGGCTGGGGCTTGAGCCGCGCCGGCTGGCGCTGGCGGTGGCGCTGGTGCTGCGCTTCGTGCCGGTGCTCCTCGCCTCCTGGCAGGCCCGGACCGAGGCCTGGCGGGCCCGCAGCCCGCGCCGGCCGGGGCTCGCCCTCCTGCCGGGCTTCCTAACCCAGACCCTGCGCCTCGCAGACCGCGTGGCCGAGGCTCTTGATGCCCGCGGCTTTGCGCGGCATGACACGGGCCGATCCCGCGAGACGAGGACCAAATGAGCAAGGCCGCCCCCCTGGAGACCCGCGCGCTGGTGCGCATCGCCCTCTTCGCCGCGCTCATGGGCATGCTCGGGCTGGTGCCGCCCATCCACCTGCCCTTCATCGCGGGCGTGCCTATCACCGCCCAGTCGCTCGTGGTCATGATGGCCGGCCTCATCCTCGGCGGTCGGGACGGCGCGCTCGCCATCGCCCTGTTCCTGCTGGTGGTGGCGCTGGGCGCCCCGCTCCTGTCGGGCGGACGCGGAGGGCTCGGCGTCTTCTTCGGGCCGACGGCGGGCTTCCTCGCCGGCTACGTGGCCGGCGCCTTCGCCACCGGCTGGTTCGCCGCACGCCTGCCCGGCCCCCGGCCGCTGGCCGATTTCCTCGGCGCCGTGCTCGGCGGCATCGGGGTCGTCTATCTCATCGGCGTGCCAGCCTTCGCAGCCATCGCCCAGGTGCCGCTGGCCAAGGCGCTGGCCGGCAGCGCGGTCTTCATTCCGGGCGATCTCCTGAAAGCGGCGGTGGCGACGCTGGCCGCCCGCAGCCTTGCGCAGGCGGGCCTCGCCCGCCGTTAGGCATAGCGTCGCAATCGGGCGACGAATGGCAAGCGATGTGGCAGACTGGCCCCATGAGCCTGGAAGAGATCGCACCCGAGGCCACCCCGGCCGACACCTTGTCCGCCCGCATCGCCGCCGATCTCGGGCAGGCGCTGGCGGAAGCGCTGTCGGACCGCCTCGATGCGGTGGCCGAAGCGGTCGGCGAGGACGATCCCACCGAGATGGTCCATGACGTGCGCAAGGCGTTGAAGGATTATCGGGCCCTTCTGCGGCTCGTCCCCACGGCGGAGGCGAAGGCGGCGCGCACCGCCGCCTCGCAGATCGCACGAACCCTGTCCGCCGCCCGCGACCTCAAGGCGGCACAGGACGCCCTGGAGGCGCTGCGGGACGCCCGCCTCATCGGACGCGCAGAGGCCACGGCGGCAACCGGTCTTCTCGCCGCGGAGATCCCGCCGGATGCGGCTCTGCCGGAACGCGACACGGTCAGCGCGTTTCTGGAGACCGCCCGCGCAGCGCTTGCGGACGGCCTGGCCGCCGCAGCCCGTGAAGCCGACGTTCTCGCCGGCATCGCCAAGGGCTATCGCCAGGCCCGCAAGTCGCCCGACTGGAGCCTGCCGGTCGCCATCCATGAGCTGCGCAAGCGCGTGGTCATCCACCGCTATCAGATGAGCTTCATCGCCGCCTTCGCCGGAACAGGCGCGGGCCGGGCGCGCAAGGCCCAGCGCCTGCGTGACGTGCTGGGCCTGCATCAGGACATCGAGGCGCTGAAGCCGCGCCTTGCCTCCGCGCTCGGCACCGAGCACGAGGCGCTCATGTCCGACGTGGCAGGCGCCGCGCGCGAAATGCAGCGGCGGCTCATCAAGGAAGCCAAGGCACGGCATGCTGCCCTCTTCCAGCGCCCCGGACGGGCGTTTGCGGCCAGGCTGTCCGAGCGCATCGCCGCGCCGCGCTGAACGGCGCGCGGCAATAAGAGCCGGCTCGGTGCGAACTGGCGGAGCCTGCCGGCGTTTCAGGTGAGACGGCCACCAGAACGGGTGGCCATTGGTATGCGTCCATATTGTCGCATGGACAAAACGGACCATCCCGCACCGCACAACAAGCGCTTACTTATCCATTAGGCATGCTGGCCCGCGCGGAATTGCCATAAAGCACTCCGCGCTGACGCACTGGCCCTTTTCCTCCCGGGCGTCAGGACAACAGGGTGCCGGACAGTCTCGCCCAAGCATCGGCGAGCCGTCGCACATCGCTCCGCCCGAGCGCGTGCGGCCATATGGAGACGATCATGAGCGTGCGCTGCCCCCAGACGCCACGCGCCCTTGGCCATGCCTGGACGCATCCCCCACTCCGCCGCACCTGCGGCCTCGATGCGGGAGCCTCGCCATGTTCGGCCTGACTGCGCTCGAACTGGCGCGCATCCAGTTCGGATTCACCGTCTCGTTCCACATCATCTTCCCGGCCATCACCATCGGGCTTGCCAGCTATCTGGCGGTGCTGGAGGCCATGTGGCTGCTGCGCAAGGACGAGACTTACCGCGAGCTCTATTTCTTCTGGTCCAAGGTGTTCGCCGTGAACTTCGCCATGGGCGTCGTCTCCGGTCTCGTCATGGCCTATCAGTTCGGCACCAACTGGAGCTATTTCTCCAGCTTCGCCGGCGGCGTCACCGGCCCGCTCCTCGCCTATGAGGTACTCACCGCCTTCTTCCTGGAAGCCGGCTTTCTGGGCGTGATGCTGTTCGGCTGGAACAAGGTGGGGCCGGGGCTGCATTTCTTCGCCACCGTCATGGTGGCGGTGGGCACCCTCATCTCCGCAACCTGGATCCTCGCCTCCAATTCCTGGATGCAGACGCCGCAGGGCTTCGAGATCATCGACGGGCGCGTGGTGCCGGTGGACTGGCTGAAGGTCATCTTCAATCCCTCCTTCCCCTATCGCCTCGTGCATATGACGCTGGCCGCCTATCTCGCCACCGCTCTGTTCGTCGCAGCCTCGGGGGCGTGGCATCTCATGAAGGGTCACCGCACGCCCGCCATTCGCACCATGTTCTCCATGGCGCTCTGGATGCTGCTGTTTACCGCGCCGCTCCAGATCCTTGCGGGCGATCAGCACGGACTCAATACGCTGGAGCACCAGCCGGCCAAGATCGCTGCCATGGAAGGCCACTGGGAGCGCACGCCCGGCGAGGCGGTGCCGCTCATCCTGTTCGGCTGGCCGGACATGGCGGCGGAGACCACCCGCTGGGCGGTGGAGGTGCCTCATCTGGGCAGCCTCATCCTCACCCATAGCTGGGACGGGCAGATCCCCGCCCTCAAGGATTTTCCGCCCGAGGACCGGCCCAATTCGACGGTCATCTTCTGGACCTTCCGCATCATGGTGGGGCTCGGAATGCTGATGCTGGCGCTCGGAGCCCTCGGCCTGCTGCAGCGCCTGCGCGGGAAGCTCTATGACAGCGTTCTGCTCCAGCGCTTCGCCCTCGTCATGGGGCCGTCGGGCCTCATCGCCATCCTTGCCGGGTGGATCACCACGGAGATGGGCCGTCAGCCCTATGTGGTCTATGGCGTCATGCGCACGGCGGATGCGGTCTCCAACCATTCAGCGCTGGCGCTGAGCACCACGCTCGTGCTGTTCATCGTCATGTATTTCCTCGTCTTCGGCATCGGCGTCACCTACATGCTGAAGCTCGTGGGCAAGGGCCCGGGCCATGGCGGGCCGGCCGAACCGGAACGGGCCGATCCCGCGGCAGATACCGGGCGCAACCAGCGCCCGTCCCGCCCGCTCTCGGCCGCGCCCGGGGCTGTCCTCTCGATCGGCCATGGAGAGTGAGCCATGAGCATGGGCATCGATCTCCCCCTCATCTGGGCCGTCATCATCGGCTTCGGCCTCATGATGTATGTCATCATGGACGGCTTCGACCTCGGCATCGGCATCCTCTTCCCCTTCATCCGCGACCGGGACGACCGGGATGTGATGGTGAACACGGTCGCCCCCGTGTGGGACGGCAACGAAACCTGGCTGGTGCTCGGCGGCGCCGGGCTGCTCGCCGCCTTTCCGCTCGCCTATTCCGTGCTGCTGAGCGCGCTCTATCTACCGCTCATCTTCATGCTGGCGGGCCTCATCTGGCGCGGGGTGGCCTTCGAGTTCCGATTCAAGGCGGATGAAGGCCACCGTCCCTTCTGGGATCACGCCTTCGCCTGGGGCTCCATCGTCGCCACCTTCTGCCAGGGGCTGGCGCTTGGCGCCTTCATCAACGGCTTCCGGGTCGAGAACGGCGCCTATGCGGGCGGCGTGCTCGATTTCCTCTCGCCCTTCAGCGTCTTCACCGGCCTCGGCCTCGTGGTGGCCTATGCGCTGCTCGGCTGCACCTGGCTGATCCTGAAAACCGAAGGGCCGCTTCAGGCCCGCATGATCGCGCTGGCGCGGCCCATCACCTTCGCCCTGCTGGCCGTCATCGCCGGCGTTAGCCTGTGGACCCCGCTGGCCCATGAAGGCGTCGCCGCCCGCTGGTTCAGCCTGCCCAACCTCCTGTTCTTCCTGCCGGTGCCGCTTCTGGTGCTGGCGGCGGCCTATGGGATGATCAAGGCATTGGCGCGGGGCTCCCACGCCCTGCCCTTCCTGCTGGCGCTGGCCCTGTTGTTCCTCGGCTACAGTGGCCTTGCCATCAGCCTGTTCCCCAATATCATCCCGCCCGCCGTCTCCATCTGGGGCGCGGCTGCGCCGGTGCAGAGCCTCGGCTTCGCGCTGGTCGGAGCGCTGTTCATCATCCCCTTCATTCTGGGCTACACCGCCTGGTCCTATTATGTGTTCCGGGGCAAGGTGCGCGCAGGGGATGGCTACCATTGAGCAAGGATACAGCACCCTCGAACAGGACTGAGGGGAGATCTCGCGGCAACGTGTGGGTGCGCCGGCTGGGCTGGCTCATCCTCATCTGGTCCCTCAGCGTCGCGGCGCTGGGGGCGGCGGCGCTCCTGTTCCGCCTGCTCATGAAGAGCGCCGGCATGACGCCCTGATGTGGGGCCTAGCGCGCATCCGCGAGGATGGAGCGCGCGGCGCGTGCCAGGATGCCATCCGGCTGTGAGAGGCCCGCGAGGATGGTGAAATGGTCCGCGCCGGCCACCGGCACCAGCGGGCCAGGCGCATGGGCTCCGGCCCGCAAGGCGTGGAAGGTGCGCGCGTCATGGACCAGCGCCGGCACCTCCCGCGTGCCGTAGGCGATCGCAAGCGGCTTGTGGACCACCGGCAGCCGCAGAGGCGAGAGCGCCTTGATCTCCTCATCCGACAGACGCAGCGCCGCGTTGAGATAGGTGTCCCGCAGCGGCCCAAGCTCATAGATGCCCGAGATGGCGAGCCCCGCGCTCACCGCCGGATGGCCGAGATGGAACGCCGCCAGATGCCCGCCCGCCGACCAGCCGGAAATCACCAGCGGCCCGGCGATGCCATGGGCCGGGCCAGAGCCCTTCAGCCAGTCCAGCGCCGCGCCGATCTCAGCCACGATATCCGTCAGCCGCGCATCGGGTGCGAGGGTGTAGCCCGGCAGCGCCACAGACCAGCCGGCCGCCGCGAGGCCTTCCGCATAGGTGGCGAAGAGTTCGCGCGCATTGCGCTGCCAGTAGCCGCCGTGGATGAAGACGAGACAGGGCGCACCCGCATCCGCCGCCGGAAAGAGGTCCAGCTTCTGGCGCGGCGCGGGACCACAGGGCACGTCCAGATGCTCCGGCCGACGGGCGCGGAAGGCGGCGGAGGCGGCATCGCGCGCGGCCGCGATCTCGGCGCTGTTCGCCACCGCCTTGGTGTTGTTGTAGGCGTCATCCCGCGCCGCCTGCGAGAGCGTGCCCCAGATCTGCTGCGGTGCCGGCGTGCCCATCCCCTCCCCCACATCAAAGGTGCCGGAGCACACGCACCGGCGGCTGGCTCAGCGCTCGCCATGTGCCAACGAGGCCGAAGCCCACCGTGAACACCAGCGCCAGCACCACCGCCCCCAGCGCCGCGCCGGGCGCAAAGGTGAAGGCGATGGTCATCACCCGTGTGACGACGAAATAGGCCGCCAGTGCCCCTGCCCCGATCGCGAAGACCGCCGTAACGAGGCCGAGGCCGGCATACTCCAGCGCATAGGCGCCCACCAGGCTGCGGCGTGTGGCGCCGAGCGTCTTCAGGATCACCGCATCATAGACCCGGTGCTGATGCCCCGCCGCCAGCGCACCGGCCAGCACGAGGATGGAGGTGAGCAGCGTCACGAGGCTGGCGATGCGGATGCCGAAGGCAAGGTCGCCCACCATCTTGTTGGCCTGATCCAGCGCCTCCTTCACCCGCACCGTCGTGACGGCCGGATAGGCGGCGGCCACCTCGCGCATGAAGGCGAGTTCGCGCGCCGATCCCGCGCCTTCCGGGAAGGTGAGTGTCGCCAGCACGGAATAAGGCGCCCCGGCGAAGGTGGCGGGCGAGAACTGCATCACGAAATTGATGCCGAGCCGCTCCCATTTCACATCGCGGAAGTTGGTGAGCTTGGCGGTGATGGAGCGGCCGAGGACGTTCACCGTCACGCTGTCGCCGAGCTTGAGACCGAGACCCTCCGCAAGCTTGCGGTCGAAGGAGACCTGCGCCTCCGGCTCGTCAGGCGACCACCAGCGCCCGGCGACCACTGTGGAGCCCTCCGGAACCTCATTGCCGAAGGAGATGCCGCGATCGCTCTGGAGCACCCAGGCGGCATCGGGGGCGGGCTTCACCTCTTCCGCCGGCACGTCGTTGAGGGCGGTGATGCGCCCACGCAGCATGGGCACCGACTTGTAGGTGGCCTCCGGCGCGTGCGTGGCGATGAAGGCGGCAAAGGCCTCCTGCTCGCTGCTCGGCACGTCCACGAAGAAGAAGCTCGGCGCCTTTTCCGCCAGCGAGCCGGAAATCTCCTGCGTCAGGCTTCGGTCGATGAGGGCGATGGCGGTGAGCAGCGAGAGGCCAAGCCCGAGCGACAGCACCACCGTGGGCGTCAGCGCGCCGGGACGGTGGATGTTGGCGAGCGCCAGGCGCGCCATGGTGCCGCGCGGGCGCGGCAGGCGGCGGGCGAGCACCATGATGCCGAGCGCCACGAGCCGCAGCAGCAGGAACACGGCCGCGGAGGCGGCGAGGAAGATCAGCGCCGAGCGCTGGTCTTCAGCCGTCACGAGCGCCACGGCCACGAGCGCCGCCACCGCCGCCGCGCAGCCCACGAGGGCGGGCCAGCGCGGCCAGCGCCGGCGGGCACCGATCTCGTCCCGGAACAGTGCGGAGACCGGAGCCTCCTGCGCCCGCGCCAGCGGCCACAGCGTGAAGGCGAAGGTAACCAGCGCGCCGTAGAGGGCGGCGAAAGCGAGCGCGACCGCATCCACATGGGGTGAAAGCGGAAAGGGGATGTAAGCGGCCATCACGCCCGCCGCGACGAAGGGCACGGCGGCCCCCAGCACAAGGCCGAGGACGATGCCGAGGCCGGCGATCATCGCCACCTCGAACAGATAGGTGGTGAAGATGGTGGCCCGCGTCGCGCCCAGAGCCTTCAGGGTGGCAATGACCTCCCGCTTCTCGGCCAGATGCGCCGACACCGCATTGGCCACGCCCACGCCGCCCACCAGAAGGGCGGTGAGGCCCACCAGCGTCAGATATTGCGCGATGCGCTTCACATTGCGTTCGAGCTGCGGGGAAGCGGCATCGCGGGTGCGGACCTCGAAGCCCGCCTCCGGCGCACCCGCCCGCACCTTCTCGACGAAAGCCGCCAGCGCTTCGGGCCGCGGATCATCGAGCCGCACCCGGTAGCTCCAGCGCACGAGGCTGCCCGGCTGGATGAGCTTCGTGGCGTCGAGCGCCGCATCGGAAATGAGGAAGCGCGGGCCGAAGCCGACGCCGGAGGCCAGACGGTCCGGCTCCGAGGCGAGCACGGCCCGCAACTGGAATGCAGCCTCACCGAGGCGGATAACGTCACCGACCTTCACCTCCAGGCGGGAGAGGAAGGTCTCGTCCACCACCGCGCCATAAAGCCCGTCCTTCAGCGCCAGAGCGGCATCGAGAGGCATCTGCGGCGCGAGTTCCGCTGAGCCGACCAGCGGATACGTGCCATCCACGGCCTTCATCTCGACAAGGGTCGCGGCGCCGCTTTCGGTCCGGGCCATGGCGCGCATGAGGGCCACACGGCCCACAGTGCCGCCGGAGGCGAGGAGGGCGCGCTCAGGATCGCTCGCCTCCCGCTGGATGAGCGTGAAAGCGGCATCGCCGCCAAGGATGGAGCGCCCCTCGCGGGCCAGGCCATCGGTGAGAGCGCGGGCAAAGGAGCCGACCCCGGCAATGGACATGACGCCGAGGACGAGACAGGCGAGGAAGATGCCGAAGCCGCGCTTGGCCCCGCGCAGTTCGCGCAGCGCAAAGGCGAAGGCGACGGAGAGACGGGCGGTGCTCATGCGCCGGCCGCCGCGCTGGCGACAGGGGTGTCGGCCTCGATGACGCCGGAGCGCAGGCGCACGTTGCGGGCACAGCGGCGGGCAAGTGCCGGATCATGGGTCACCAGCACCAGCGTGGTGCGCCGGGCGGCATGGGCGGCGAACAGCAGATCCATGATCTGCTGGCCCGTCGCCTCGTCGAGGTTTCCGGTGGGCTCGTCCGCGACCAGAATGGGCGGCTGAGGCGCGAGCGCCCGGGCCACCGCGACGCGCTGCTGCTCGCCGCCCGACATCTGTGCCGGATAATGGTTCAGTCGGTGGCCGAGGCCCACGGCCTCAAGCTCGTCCGCCGCCCGCGCGAAGGCATCGCGTCGCCCCGCGAGTTCCAGCGGCACCGCCACATTCTCCAGCGCCGTCATGGTGGGGATGAGGTGGAAAGACTGGAAGACGATCCCCACATTCGCCCCACGGAACCGCGCGAGGCGATCCTCGTCGAGCGCGGTCACATCCTCGCCAGCGACCTCCACCCGCCCCTTGTCCACGCGCTCCAGACCCGCCATCACCATGAGAAGCGTGGACTTGCCCGAGCCGGAGGGGCCGACGAGGCCGACCGTCTCGCCCGGCGCGACGGTGAGGGACACGCCCTTGAGCACATGGACGCGTGCCGCGCCCGTGCCGAGGGAGAGGTCCACGCCGGACAGGGCAATGGCGGGGGAATGGGAAGCGGAAGAAGAGAGAGTATCCATGCCGGAGGCGATCGCCATCATCCTGAAGTCCATCACGGGCGTCGTCCGCCGTGCGGAGATTACGTTACGGTCTGGCCGCTTGCGTTCATATGGGACATGGAAGGCGGCAACGGGAAGGCTCCTCGTCACGCTCACGGCGGTCACGATCCTGTCAGCCGAGGTGGCAGCGGCCAAGACCATCCATCTCGTGGCCTTCGGCGACAGCCTGACCGCCGGCTACGGCCTGCCGCGCGCCGATGCCTTTCCGGCGCGTCTTGAGGCGGCCCTGAGGGCCAAGGGATACGACGTCTCCGTCACCAATGCGGGCGTGTCCGGCGACACCTCCACCCAGGGCCTCGCGCGGCTGGACTGGTCCGTGCCCCCCGGCACCGATGCGGTGATCGTCGAACTGGGCGCCAATGACATGCTGCGCGGACAGGATCCGAACATCACCCGGCGCACGCTGGACGAGATCTTGACGCGGCTGAAGGGCCGCAACATCCCTGTGCTGCTGGCCGGGATGCGGGCCGCGCCCAATTTCGGCGCCGACTACCAGAAGGCCTTCGATGCCATCTATCCCGATCTGGCGAGCAAGCACGGCGTGCTGCTCTATCCCTTCTTTCTCGATGGCGTTGCTGGAGATCGCAGCCTCAACCAGGCGGACGGCATGCACCCCACGGCGGCCGGCGTGAACCGCATCGTGCCGGCCATTCTGCCCAGCGTCGAAAAACTTCTGGCGGAGACCAGCCAACGCTAGTCAAAACGCCGAAATCATGCTCTTGGCGCGGGCGGGAAATCGAGGAAGCGCGCGCATTTTCGAACCATTTTGGTACCGATCGGGTGCAAGCCTCAGGAAGCGCTACCACAGTAACGTTCAGCGCTTCCTTGAGAGCGGGCTTCGGCGCAGTTTGTGTCTCGCGCGCACCAGTCGCTTGTTTTACTGAACGATACCGTCACGGGGCATGGGACGATGGAACCCGAGGATCGCTACAACGCGTCACTCACCGATGAGGGGCACTATCGCATCCTTCTGGATGCGGTGCCTGAGTGCGCCATCTACATGATGAACACCGAAGGCGTCGTGGTGAGCTGGAACGAGGGCGCCCAGCGCCTGCTCGGCTACGAGACCAAGGAAATCGTCGGCGAGAACTTCTCCTGCTTCTACGCCTCTTCCGACAATCAGGCCGAACTGCCCCGCCAGTCGCTCGCCATCGCCTCCAAGGAACGCAAGTTTACCGGCCAGTGCTGGCAGAAGCGCAAGAACGGCACGCGCTTCTGGGCCGAGATCGTCATCTTCCCCATCCGCAACCCGCTCGGCCCCCTGGTGGGCTATGCCAAGATCACCCGCGACATCAGCGAGATCCGCGCCGTCCGTGAGGCGCTCTGGCGGTGCGAGGAGCGCTTCCGCCTGCTGGTGGAAGGCGAGAACACCCATGGCGTCTACATGCTGGACCCCAAGGGCGAGATCTCGACCTGGAACACCGCCGCCGAGCAGATCCACGGCTATACGGCCGACGAGATCGTGGGCGAGAATTTCTCCCGCTTCTACACGGAGGCGGACCGCGCCGCGGGCCTGCCCATGCAGGTGCTGGAGACTGCCACGAAGACCGGCCGCCATGAAAAGGAAGGCTGGCGGCTGCGCAAGAACGGCACGCTGATCTGGACGCGGGTCATTCTCGATGCGATCCGCGATCCCGACGACAACCTCATCGGCTTTGCCGAGATCGTCCGCGATCTGAGCGACGATTACGGCCTGCCCGACGACATGCGCGAACCCGCCCCCGCCTCGCCCATGGGCGAGTGAGGCGTCGCCGTCAGAAACGGTAGTTCACCCACAGGACGAGACCGTTCTCCTGCGGGAAGTTGCGGGCGAGGTAGGTGGTGAACGCGGCAAGACCGACGCGCATATGCGGGTCGATCTCCACCAGCGCCGCCACCTGCCCCTTGTAATAGGCATAGGACAGATCGAAGTCCGGTCCGGTGCCGGCGCCTTCCGAGATGACGTTGAAGGACTGCACCATCAGCTTCCAGCCCGGCGCCACCTCGGCCCCGATCGTCAGGTCGAGCCGGGCTTCATCCGGCGGATCGCCCCAGCGCTGGCGCTGCGCGATCTGGAGATCGACGAAAGCCGGCATCCCCAGAAGCATGAAGGAAAAGCCGGCCAGCAGACGGAAATCCGCCTCCCACTGCGTATAGCCGATGGCGGCCGGATTGGCGGAGCCGGCGGCGCCGGGCGCACGCCCGATGACCTGCATGGAGACGATGCCGCCCCCATCCTCCCAGAGCCGCACGCGCGCGCCGAAATCCGTGTAGCCCATGCCGGCATAGGTGGACGGGCGGCTGCCATCGACGCTGATGGCAAGGAACTGAGAGCCGAGAATGACGGTGATGCCGTCCGCCATGCCCATCTCGCCGAAGATCGTCTGCTCCACCTTGGTGTAGGCGGTGCCGGTCTGCAGCGCATAGCCAGGGCCGAAGGCGGAGCCGGCCGACGCGATGGTGGTGGTGGACCAGAATTCGGATTGCGCGGGCGGCAGGGTCCAGGCACCGGCCATGGCAAGAGCGCGCGAAGCCAGAAGAAGCAAAACCGCAAGGCACAGGCGCAGCCCCGCCGTGCCGCAGGCGCGGGCATCCCAGACCGTCCACCACCAGTGCCCTGCCGCCATCTTCCGCCCCCCAAGCGGAATATGGGCTGCCGGGATCACGTTCCGCGCCGCATCAGGCCGGACCGCGCTCCCCTCCCCGCCGCAGAGCTTAGCGCAAACCCCGGCGGACGAAAGCCGATTGCGTGACGAAGCGGACACACGCTTAACGGGTTGCAGGCGCCTGCGGGCTTTCCTGCCGGCCCCTTATGGCCTAAGTGCGCGGGACCATTCGTTCCCCCGAGACAAGAAGACCCATGATCCGCCTCGACAACATCAGCAAGCAGAACGGCAAGCAGATCGTCTTCATCGAGGCGTCCATGTCCCTGCTCAAGGGCGAGAAGGTGGGCCTCGTCGGCCCCAACGGTGCCGGCAAGTCCACCCTGTTCCGCCTCATCACCGGCCGTGAACTGCCGGATGAAGGCCAGGTCTCCATCGATCGCGGCGTGACCATCGGCTATTTCGACCAGGACGTGGGCGAGATGTCCGGCCGCAGTGCGCTGGCCGAAGTGATGGACGGCGCCGGCCCGGTGAGCGTGGTGGCGGCCGAGCTGAAGGAACTGGAGGAGGCCCTCGCCGATCCGGAGCAGGCGGACAATCTGGACGCGCTGGTGGAGCGCTATGGCGAGGTGCAGGGCCGGTTCGAGGAACTGGGCGGCTACGCGCTGGAGGGCCGGGCGAGCGAAGTGCTGGCCGGCCTCGGCTTCAGCCCGGAGATGATCGACGGCGACGTGGGCAAACTCTCGGGCGGATGGAAGATGCGCGTGGCCCTCGCCCGCATCCTGCTGATGCGCCCCGACGCCATGCTGCTGGACGAGCCCTCGAACCACCTCGACATCGAGAGCCTGATCTGGCTGGAGCAGTTCCTGAAGAATTACGAGGGCGCGCTGATGATGACATCGCACGATCGCGCCTTCATGAACCGCATCGTCACCAAGGTGGTGGAGATCGACGGCGGCACGCTGACCTCCTATTCCGGCAATTACGAATTCTATGCCGAGCAGCGGGCGCTGGCGGACAAGCAGCAGCAGGCCCAGTTCGAGCGCCAGCAGGCGATGCTCGCCAAGGAGATCCAGTTCATCGAGCGCTTCAAGGCTCGCGCCTCCCACGCGGCGCAGGTGCAGAGCCGGGTGAAGAAGCTGGAGAAGATCGACCGGGTGGAGCCGCCCCGCCGCCGCCAGACGGTGGCCTTCGAATTCCAGACCCCGCCTCGCTCGGGCGAGGACGTGGTCAGCCTCAAGGGCGTGCACAAGGCCTATGGCGCGCGCACCATCTATGAGGGGCTCGACTTCTCGGTACGCCGACGCGAGCGCTGGTGCGTGATGGGGATGAACGGCGCCGGCAAGTCCACCCTACTCAAGCTCGTGACAGGCTCAACGGAACCTGACGCCGGCAGCGTGACCCTCGGCGGCAGCGTGAAGATGGCCTATTTCGCCCAGCACGCCATGGAACTGCTGGAAGGCGAGCACACGGTGTTCGAGAGCCTGGAAGACAGCTTCCCGCAGGCGGGCCAGGGCTCGCTCCGCGCGCTCGCCGGCTGCTTCGGCTTCTCGGGCGACGATGTGGAAAAGCGCTGCCGCGTCCTCTCCGGCGGCGAGAAGGCCCGCCTCGTGATGGCCAAGATGCTGTTCGACCCGCCGAACTTCCTGGTGCTGGACGAGCCCACCAACCATCTCGACATGGCCACCAAGGAGATGCTCATCGACGCCCTCGCCAACTACGAGGGCACCATGCTGTTCGTCTCGCATGACCGCCACTTCCTCGCGGCCCTGTCGAACCGGGTGCTGGAACTCACCCCGGACGGCATCCACCAGTATGGCGGCGGCTACACCGAATATGTGGCCCGCACCGGCCAGGAAGCGCCCGGCCTGCGGAATTGATGGGAGGCGGGGCCGCGTTTGAACAGGGAACGGGGCCGTGGCGCATTAAGCGCTTAGCCTTGTTCGCGCCTTGCGGTTACGAACGCCAAACGTTATGTATATCCAACGTTGATACATTGCGAGCCGCACGGAGGAGAGCCGCCGATGATCGCCGCCGTAGCAAAATGGGGCAACAGCCTCGCCCTGCGCATTCCCAACACCTATGCCCGCGAACTCTCCGTCCGCGAGGGAGGGAGCGTTGACATCAGCGTTGTCGATGGGGCGCTGGTGATCCGTCCCATCGCTGACGCGCACAGCTATGACCTAGAGGCTCTTGTGCAGGGTATTACGGAAGACAATTGCCATGGTGAACTCGCCACGGGCCGCTCAGTCGGCAACGAATTCTGATACGGCTTATTGTCCTGATCGCTGCGATATTATCTGGATTGATTTCAACCCCCAGACGGGCCGTGAACAGGCAAACCGGCGCCCCGCATTTGTATTATCGCCGCGCAGCTACAACAGGGTGACGCGCCTGTGCATCCTGTGCCCCATCACCAGCCAGATCAAAGGCTATCCGTTCGAGGTGGAGCTGAAGTCAGGCTCCACCACGGGCGTTATCCTTTCCGACCAGGTCAAAAGCCTCGACTGGCAACAGCGGCGGTCGGACTTCATCGAGAACAACCCAGACCCGTTTCCGGAGATCTCCGGGAAACTCAAGGCCCTGCTCGGCCTCTGATCTCCCGGAGATGACTTTGCCGGACAGGTCACCGCCTCACGTCGCGACCGGCTCGCCCAGCGTATGCATGAGGCGGTTGGCCCAGCCGAAGATGGCGGCGGAGAGGATCAGGTCCACCTGCTCCAGATCGGTCAGCCCCTGTTCGCGCAGAGCAGCGATATGATCTGCCGTTGCTTCGGGCGGGGTATTCGACACCGCTACGGCAAAATCGAAGATGGCCTGATTGCGCGGCTCCAGTTCCGCCTCCGTCTCGGCGGCGAAAATGGCCTCTATGACCTCCGGCGCCTTGGCGAGCTGGTTGTAGCGGGAGGCATGGACCGCCGCGCAATAGACGCAGTGGTTCACCACCGAGGCGCCCACCGCCCCCAATTCCCGCTCCGCCCGCGACAGGCCATCGTCGCCATACATGATGGCGTTGAAGAGGGGCGAGCGCACCGCCAGCGATTCCGGATCGTGGGCCAGCGTGAGCACGTAATCCGACACCTTGGTGTTGGAGGGCGTGATCTTCATCGCCTCGCGCTGTTCCTCGGTCGCCTCCTCGAGGCGCACCGGCGTCACATAGGGCCTCCAGCGGGGTACCTTAGTGGTGAAGGTATGGACGACCTCGCTCATGCCGTGCCTCCCAGCAGACGCAGCCCGGCGATGACGCGGGCCTGATAGTTCACGAAGGCCGCAAGCTCGGCGAGACGAACCACGTCCGCCTCGGCGACGCCCGCCGCCGTGAGGGTTTCGATATCGCCCCGCGTCGCCTCGCGCGGCGCCAAAGTGAGCATGTCCGCGTGGCGCACGATTGCGCCGAGGCGCGGCGCGAACGGCCCGGCCTGACCGGCGGCAACGCGGGTGAGTTCCGGCGTCTCGCCCGCCTGTGACAGCAGGCCCTGATAATGGGCGGCGAGCGCCTCGTCCGCCAGCGCACGCGCCATGCGCACCGCCAGCGCGGCGCGTTCGCCGTGGCTCAGCCCGCCGGGGGCGCGGGGAATGAGCACTGCGTCATGGCTCGCCTGGCTCAGCGCCATGATCTGCGCCCGCTCAGCCAGTGCGGCCGCGAGCGGCGAACCGGGCCGGACGCCCGCCAGCCGTTCGATCACATGATCCATCTGAAGGTCCGCTCCATCTGTCGCGCGGTCGGGTCGAGCCCCGGCACGGCGGCTTTCAATCCACTTTACACATAGAAATTATTTTATTATGTGCGATCCGTATGGCGCCTGCGCGCTCCGCAGGCGCCATCGGGTGCTCGGTGCCATATTTTCATGCTTGCGACGAATTGTACCAGTCTTATCATGCTGAATATGGATTTTAATGATCTGGATCTCCGGCAGCTGGATGCCTTCTCCGCCGTCATGTCGGCGGGCAGCATCACCGGGGCGGCGCGCCTGCTCGGCCGCTCGCAGCCGGCCACCACGCGCCTCATCCAGGATCTGGAAGAAAGCCTCGGCTATCCGCTCTTCCACCGCAACGGCCCGCGCATCTCGCCGACCGAGCAGGGTGTCCTCTTCTTCGAGGAGGTGGAACGCCTCCTCGTCAGCCTGAAGCATATCCGGGAGCGGGCCGGCGCCATCGGGCGCGGCGAGGCCCGCCCCTTCGAGGTCGCCGCGACGCCCGCCCTTTCCATCGGCATCGTTCCCGACGCGCTGGCGGCGATGGGCGGCGGCACCTTGCCCCGCCTCCTGCACATCCAGTCACTCTCCGCCGAGAATGTGGTGCAGACGCTGCTCGCCCGCGCCGCGGACTTCGGCATTGCCAGCCTGCCCATCGAGCATCCGGGCCTCGATGTGCACTGGATCGGGGAAGCGCCCTGCGTGGCGGCGGTGGCGGCGGGGTCCGAGTTGGCCAGGCAGGACACGATCCGCATCGCCGATCTCGCCGGGGCCTGCATCATCACCATGGCGAACCCCTACCGTCTGCGGCGGCGGGTGAATGAGGCCATCGCGCAGGCCGGCGTCACGCCGCTGCGCGTCATCGACACCAATGCTTCGCTCACCGCATTGTCGCTCGCCCGCGCGGGGCTGGGCGTTGCCATCGTCGAGCCGGCGAGCGCCTGCGGGCTCCTGCCCGAGGGACTCGTTCTGAAGCCCCTCGACGTGCACATCCCTTTCCTCTTCGGCACGGTCTCCCCAGCGGCCAAGCCGTTGTCCTCCACCCTCATCGCCTTCAACGACGCCTTGCGCGAGGTGGCCGCCCGCCGCCTTCCCGGCTTCCGCCTGCACGAGGCGGGCAAGCGGGAAGCGCTGGCCGATGCGGTCTATGGCGCGGATGCTCCCGCCCCGACCGCCGCCAAAGGGAGACCCATCCGATGACCGAACGCACGGCCGGCGAACGCCCCATGGACCTTGATGCCCTCGAAGCCCGCCTGAAGCAGGATCTGCAATGGCTGGAACTGCCGTCGAAGTCCTGGGTGCCCCCGCGCGTCGTGGACGGCCAGCGGGTGCGCGATGTGGTCATCATCGGCGCCGGCATGGCGGGGCTGGTCGCCTCGGGCATGCTGAAGCGCCTCGGGGTCGATAATCACGTGCTCTATGACCGCGCTCCGGCCGGCCGCGAGGGGCCGTGGGTCACTTACGCGCGCATGGAAACGCTGCGCTCGCCCAAGCAGCTCACCGGACCTGCCATGGGCCTGCCGGCGCTCACCTTCCAAGCTTATTATCAGGCCCGCTTCGGCCGCACGGCGTGGGATGCGCTGGGCAAGATCCCGCGCGAGATCTGGATGGATTATCTTGTCTGGTACCGGAAGGTGCTGGAGCTGCCGGTCGAAAATGGCGTCGAGCTGAAGCGCATCCACCCGCGCGCCGATGGCCTTCTGGATCTCGCCATCGAGACGCCCCAAGGCCCCGAGACCGTCACCACCCGCCATGTGGTGCTCGCCACCGGCCGCGACGGCCTCGGCGGACCCTGGGCGCCGCCGGTTGCCACCGCTCTGCCCCGCCGTTTCTGGGCGCATTCGGCGGACGCCATCGACTTCTCGGCGCTGAAGGGCAAGCGCGTGGCCGTGGTCGGCGCCGGGGCCTCGGCCATGGACAATGCCGCCACCGCGCTGGAGGAAGGCGCCGGCCGGGTGGATCTCTTCATCCGCCGCACGGACATTCCGCGCATCAACAAATTCACCGGCATCGGCAGCCAGGGCGTGGTGCATGGCTTCGCCGGCCTGTCCGACGACTGGAAGTGGCGCTTCCTCGATCACACGCTCAGCGCCCAGACCCCGCCGCCGCGCGACAGCACGCTGCGCGTTTCGCGCCATTCCAACGCCTTCTTCCATCTCGGCAGCCCCATCGATAGCCTCGTGGTGGAGGGCGATCATCTGGTGCTCACCACGCCCAAGGGGCGCTATGAGCTTGATTTCATCATCTTCGCCACCGGCTTCCGGGTGGACCTCTCGCTGCGGCCGGAGCTTGTGGAAGTCGCGCCCTTCATCCGCTTCTGGGGTGACCGCTTCACTGCGCCGGATGGGCTAGACAATGAGGAGCTCTCGACCTCGCCGGACCTTGGCGAGAGCTTCGAATTCCTGGAGCGCGAGCCCGGCACCTGCCCGGCCCTGCGCTACATCCACGGCTTCAACTTCCCGGCGACCCTAAGCCACGGCAAGCTCTCCGGCGACATCCCCGCCATCAGCGAGGGGGCCGACCGACTGGCGCGCGGCATCGTGCGCGAGATCTTCGTGGCCGATCGCGAGATTCATTTCGCCAATCTCAAGGCCTTCGACGTGCCGGAGATTCAGGGCGACGAATGGACGGACGCGGACGCGCCACCACGGGAGGGCACCCATGCCGCCGAGTGAGCCGCGCAGCATCGCGCTCAATGGAGCACGCTTCGTCTATGACGTTGCGGGACAGGCGCATGACGAGACCATCGTCGTGCTCCATGGCGGGCGCGGCATTGGCGACCACCGGGCCGATTTCCAGGCCTTCCTGCCCCTCACCGACCGCTATCGGCTGCTCGCTTATGACCAGCGCGGCTGCGGCCTCTCCTCACTGACGCCGCCCTATACCTTCGGCCAGTTCGCGGATGATCTCGAAGCCATCCGGCAGGAGCTGTGTGGCGGACGGCGCATTATCCTGATCGGCGGCTCCTTCGGCGGCATGATCGCCCTCACCTACGCGGTGAAATATGGCGCGAACGGCCTCTCCCGCCTCGTCCTGCGCGGCACCGCGCCGAGCCACCACCACGAGGCGGAGGCCGTCGCCAATTTCAAGGCGCGCCTGCACAAGGCGCCCAGCGCCTCCCTGCGCATGGTGGAGAAGATGTTCTCGGACGTCATCGACGACACCGAGCTGCGCCTCATCTGGCTCGCCCTCCAGCCGCTCTATTTCGAGACCTTCGATCCCGACGCCGCGCTGGAGCGCACCCGCACGCTGAGCCTGCACGCGGAGACGCATAACGCCCTCTTCGCCGTGAAGGACTATGACCTGCGCGACCAGTTGGCCGGCATCGCGGTGCCGACGCAGGTGATCGTCGGCGGCGAGGACTGGATCTGCCCGCCCTCCCAGTCGCGCCTCATCGCCGGGCGCGTACCGGGGGCAGAGCTCCTTGAGATTCCGGGCGCGAACCACTCAGTCCATATCGAGGCCAACGCCCAGGTGCTCGCCGGCATCCGCTCCTTCCTCGAAAGGACGGCCCCGTGACGCGCTATGTGGCGGCGAAATTCGGCGAGGCGCTCATCGCCATCTGGGGCGTGGTGACGATCGTTTTCTTCGTCACGCGCCTCGTGGGCGACCCGGTGGCGCTGCTGCTGCCGGTGGGCGCGTCGCCCGAGCAGATGCAGGCGCTCACCGCCGCCCTCGGGCTCGACAAGCCCTTGTGGCAGCAATACCTCACCTTCTTCTGGCAGGTGATGGGCGGGGATTTCGGACAGTCCTTCCAGTTCAACCGGCCCGCCATGGAGGTGGTGCTGGAGCGGATGCCCGCCACCATCCAGCTTGCCCTCGTCGCCATCGTTCTCGGCACTGTCATCGGCGGGCTCGCCGGCTCCATCGCTGCTACGCGGCGCGGGTCGGTTATTGAATTCGTGGTCATGACGCTGGCCCTGCTCGGGCAGGCGACGCCGGTCTTCTGGCTCGGCATCATGCTGATCCTGCTCTTCGCCGTGGATCTCGGCTGGCTGCCCACGGGCGGCTATGGTTCGCCGAGCCATCTGGTGCTGCCCGCCTTCACGCTCGCCGTCTTCGTCAGCGCCTCCATCGCCCGCCTGCTGCGCTCCAGCATGCTGGACGTGCTGAAGGAGGATTATGTGCGCACCGCCCGCGCCAAGGGCCTGCTGCCGGGCACCATCTTCGTCTGGCATCTGGCGCGCAATGCGCTGATCCCGGTGGTGACGATGATCGGCATCCTCACGGGCGAACTGCTCGGCGGCTCGGTGGTGACGGAGACGGTGTTTGCCTGGCCGGGCGTCGGCCGCCTGATTGTGCAGGCCATCGAGACCAAGGACTTCCCGGTCATCCAGGCGGGCGTCGCCATGATCGCCGCCATCTATGTGGGCATCAACCTGCTGGTCGACCTGCTCTATGTGGTCATCGATCCGCGCATCCGGGGACGGGGCTGAGCCATGAAGCGCTTCTTCCTCGCCCTCCTGCGCAGCCGGTCCGGCCTCTTCGGCATGGTGCTGCTCGTCGCCTTCATCGGTGCGGCCCTGCTCGCCCCGGTGCTGGACCTGCCCAATCCCGTGCGCGGCGATCTCAAGGCTCGCCTTGCCCCGCCCACCTGGACCTCGCCTTTCTCCCCCGGCGCCCATCCGCTGGGCACCGACCAGCTCGGCCGCGACATCCTGAGCCGCATCGTTTACGGCAGCCAGATCACGCTGGCCGTGGCGGCGAGCGCCGTGGTGCTGGGCGGCATCGTGGGCGTGTTCCTGGGCATCGTCGCGGGTTATCGCGGCGGCATGGTGGATCGCATCCTGATGCGGCTCGTGGACATCCAGCTTGCCATCCCGCTCATGCTGCTGGCGCTGCTGGTGGTGGCAGCGCTGGGGCCGAGCCTCTCCAATCTCATCGTGGTCCTCGCGGTGACGAGCTGGATCCGCTACGCCCGCATCATCAGGGGGCAGGTGCTCTCCCTGCGCGAGCGCGAGTTCGTGCTGGCGGCGCGGGCCATCAGCGCCTCCACCTCGCGCATCATGCTGCGGCACATCCTGCCCAACGTGCTCACCCCCGCCCTCGTCGTGGCGACGCTGGAACTCGCCCGCATCATCATCATGGATGCGGCGCTGAGCTTCCTCGGCCTCGGCGTGCAGCCGCCCACCGCCTCCTGGGGCCGGATGCTGGCGGAAGGCCGCACCTACATCTCAAGCGCCTGGTGGATCGTCACCTTCCCCGGCCTCGCCATCCTGCTCACCGTGCTGAGCGTGAATCTCGTGGGCGACTGGCTGCGGGACTATTTCGACCCGAGACTGAGGACCTGACGCATGACCGCATTCGGCAATCCCTCCCGCATCGAGCGGCTGCGCACCCGGATGGCGCAGGCGGGCATCGACCTCATTGTCTCCTTCAAGCCGGAGAACAGCTTCTATCTCACCGGCTTCAACCCCATCATCTACAGCCATCCGGTCATTGCGCTGCTGCCGCGCGAGGGCGAGGCGCAGGTGCTGCTGCACGCGCTGCGGGACGACCACGCCCGCGCCTCCAGCTTCGTGCGCGACATCCGCCTCTATGGCGCGTGGTCCACAAAGGTGACCATGGGCCTGCACTGGCAGGCGGCGCTCCAGAGCCTCGTCACCGAGGCGGGCTTTGCCAATGCCGTCATCGGCATCGAGGAGGATTTCCTGCCCGTCTCGCGCCACCGCGAGCTTCAGGGATTGTTTCCGGGCGCGAGCTTCAAGGATGTCTCCGGCCTCATCATGTCGACCCGCCTCGTGAAGGATGCGGACGAGATCGAGAACTGCCGCGCCGCCGCCCGCATCGCGGACGTGGGCATGGACGCGGCGGTGGAAGCGGTGCGCGCCGGCGGCAGCGAGCGGGACATCGCGCTTGCCTCCATGGCCGCCATGAACCGCTTCTGGGCCGACACCTTCCCGGACAAGGAAGTGTGCGACTTCGGCAGCCTTGAGGGCGGCGCGCAGAACGGCCTCTGGACCTGGGCGCTGGCCGGCGAGCGCATGTTCATGAACTGCGACAACCCCACCCAGCGCCGCCCGGCGCCGGGCGAGTGCGTGAGCATCTTCATCTGGACCATCATCAACGGCATCCACGCGGAGAACGAGCGCACCGTTATGGTGGGCGAGGTGCCGGAGGCCAACCGCCGGGCCCTCACCTCCATCCTCGAAATCCGCGAGGAACTGTTCCCGCTGCTGAAGCCCGGCACGCCCATCTCGGCGCTCTTCGCCGGCACCAAGGCGGGACTGGAAGCGCGCGGCTATGGCAAGTATCTGCCCGGCCGCATCGGCCACGGCATCGGCCTTGGCGCCCATGAGCATCCCTCTCTGGATGCGCGCACCGACATTCCGCTGGAGCCGGGCATGATCTTCACGCTGGAGCCAAACCTGCGGATGCCGGGCATCGGCGCCACGCAGATTTCCGACACCGTCCTCATCACGCCCGATGGCTGCGAATTCCTCACGCAGTCCGTGGGCGGGCTGATCACGGCCTGATCCGCATGGCGTCGCTCCTCCAGATCCGCAACCTCACCGTGGCGTTCGATACGCCGGCGGGGGTGGTTCATGCGGTCAATGACGTCTCCTACGATCTGGAGGAGGGCGAGACGCTCGGCATCGTGGGCGAGAGCGGCTCGGGCAAGAGCGTGCACGTGCTGGCCATGACCGGCCTCATCGCCAGGCCCCCCGGCCGCATCGTCGCCGGCTCCGTGCTGTTCGAGGGGCGCGACCTGCTCAGGATGCCAGAGCGCGACTTGCGCGATCTGCGCGGCGGGCGCATCGGCTTCGTCTTTCAGGACCCGATGACCTCGCTCAACCCGGTGCTGACGGTGGAGCGGCAACTAGTGGAGCTTCTGGTGCGCCACCAGCCGCTCTCCAAGGCGCAGGCGCGCAAGCGGGCCATCGAGCTGCTGGAACTGGTGCGCATTCCGGATGCGGAAAAGCGCATCGGCCAGTATCCGCATCAGTTCTCCGGCGGGATGCGGCAGCGGGTCATGATCGCCATCGGGGTCGCCTGCAATCCGCGCCTGCTGATCGCGGACGAGGCCACCACGGCGCTCGACGTGACCGTGCAGGCGCAGATCCTCGACATGATGCGCGATCTCAAGCGCGCGTTCGGCACCACCATCATCTGGATCACCCACGACATGGGCGTCGTCGCCGGCCTCGCGGACACGGTGCAGGTGATGTATGCGGGCCGCATTCTGGAGCGTGGGCCGGTGGATGCCGTCTTCGACGATCCCCGCAATGCCTATACCTGGGGCCTGCTGCAATCCCTGCCGACGGCCGAGCGCCGCGCGGAAGGCCGCCTGCACCAGATCCCCGGCAGCCCGCCCAATCTGGCCGCGCCGCAGGTGGGTGATCCTTTCGCGCCCCGCAATGCATTCGCGACGCCCCGCTGCTTCAAGGAGATGCCGCCCTTGAAGCAGGTGGAGCATGGCGCGCCCGGGCATCTGGCCGCCGCGTGGTATGACCTGCCCGCCGCCCTGAAGGCGAAGGGCCTTGCCATGGGAGGCGCCGCATGAGCGCGCCTCCCTGCACCCCGCTCCTCGATGTGAAGGACCTGCGCAAGACCTATACGAGCCGGCAGGGCCTGTTCGGCCGCGCCACCAGCGAGGTGCGGGCCATCGACGGCGTGTCCTTCCACATCGGGCATAAGGAAATCCTCGGCCTCGTCGGCGAAAGCGGCTCGGGCAAGAGCACCACCGGCCGCGTGGTACTGCGGCTGGAGGAGCCCACCGGTGGCGAGGTCTTCTTCGAGGGCAACCGCATCACCGATCTGCCGCCGCTGGAGTTGAAGCCCTATCGCCGGCAAATGCAGGTGGTGTTTCAGGATCCCTATGCGGCGCTCAACCCGCGCATGACGGTGGGCGATTTCGTCGCCGAGCCGCTGATCGTCCATCATCTGGCGGACAATCGGTCCGAGCGGCAGGATCGCGTCGCAGAGCTGTTCCGGCAGGTGGGGCTCGATCCCGCCTTCATGGCGCGCTATCCGCACGAATTCTCCGGCGGCCAGCGCCAGCGGGTGAACATCGCCCGCGCCATCGCCATGCGCCCGCGCCTGATCGTGGCGGATGAGCCCATCACCGCGCTGGACGTGTCCATTCAGGCGCAGATCGTGAACCTGTTTCAGGATCTCCAGCAGGAGCTGGGGATGGCATATCTCTTCATCGCCCACGACCTCTCCATGGTGCGCTATCTCTGCCACCGGGTGGCGGTGATGCTGCGCGGGCGCATAGTGGAGATGGCGCCAACCGAGGCCATCTTCACCGATCCGCGCCACCCCTATACGCGCTCGCTGCTCTCCGCGATCCCGGTGCCGAAACCCGCCATCGAGCGCCAGCGCCATCCCATCCCGTTCGATTACGAGCGCGAGAAACCCGCTCCCGACGCCACCTTGCAGGAGGTTGCGCCGGACCATTTCGTCCTCATCTCTCCCTGACCGCCCGACGGAGACGCCAGATGAAGCGCTTTACGCCCGCCGCCTTCGCCGCCGCCCTGCTCGCCACGGTGACCCTGCCGGGGCTCGCCAAGGCCGAGACCGCGACCATCGCGCTCGCGGTGAACATCAACACGCTGGACCCGCACATGTCGGCGTCCTTCGGCTCCGACCTCAGCCTTCTGAGCCACGTTTATCCGGCGCTGATCCTGCGCGGGCCGGACCTCAAGCTCCAGCCGGCGCTGGCCAAGAGCTGGACGCCGGTGAACGACACCACCTGGCGTTTCGAGCTGGTGCCGGGCGCGAAATTCGCCAATGGCGAAGCGCTGGACGCCAAGGCGGTGAAGTGGAACCTCGACCGCGTGCGCGACCCCAAGGTGAATGCCCGCATCAAGTCGTGGTTCGATCTCGTGAAAGACGTGCGAGTGATCGACCCGACCACGCTGGAAGTGGAGACGAGCGCCCCCTTCCCCGCCTTCGCCGATCAGCTGTCCATGTTCTTCCTGCTGCCGCCGGAATGGGCCGCGACCCATAATCCGGCCACCGAGACCATGTCCGGTGGGCCGTACCAGATCACGGAGAATGTGCCCGGCGATCACATCACGCTGAAAGCCAACCCCACCTATTTCGGCGAGAAGCCGGCCTTCGACACCGCCATCTTCCGCACCATTCCGGAGCCCTCGAGCCGCATCGCCGCGCTGCTGGCCGGCGAGGTGGACCTCATCACCGGCGTGCCGCCGTCCGAGCTGAAGCGCATCAAGGACAGCGGCAAGGCCAATTCCGGCGCCACGCCCAGCACCCGCAGCGTCTTCATCAAGTTCAACACCCAGAAGGCGCCGCTCGACAACAAGCTGGTGCGCCAGGCGATGAACTATGCGGTCGACAAGACCGCCATCGGCGATTCCATCTTCGAGGGCCTCGCCTACATCTCGCCCTGCGAGATCCTGACGCCTGCCTATTTCGGCTTCAATCCGGACCTGAAGCCCTATGCCTATGACCCCGCCAAGGCCAAGGCGCTGCTGAAGCAGTCCGGCGTGAACCTCTCCCAGCCCATCGAGATGGACGTGCCGGTGGCGACCTATCTGCAGGGGCAGGAAGTGGCCCAGGTGGTGGCCGCGCAGCTAGGCGAAGTGGGCCTCAACGTGAAGATCACGGAGATGGACTTCGGCGCCTATATGAACAAGTACCTGAAGTCGCGCACGCTGGCGCAGACCTCGCTGCTGACCCACGGCTGGCCCACCATCGACGCCGACGGCCAACTGACCCTGCTCGCCCCCGGCAACCAGTATGCCTATTGGGACAATGCCGCCTTCGGCAAGGCGGTGGAGGCCGGGCGCTCCACCACCGACAAGGCCGCGCGCCTTGCGGCCTACAAGACCGCCACCTCCATCATGTGCGAGGAGGCGCCGGTGCTGTTCCTTTATGCCCAGCCCAACACCTATGGCACCTCCAAGCGCGTGGTGTGGCAGCCCCGCGCCGACGACTGGGTGCGCGCCTACGACCTGAAGCCGGCGGCCAAGTGAGCCGTCGTGACCGCTGACGAGCGGCTGCACCTCTTCGGCAGCCACTTCGGCACCTATGAGGTGGAGGCGGGCCCCGACGGCCGCCCCCGCCTTCTGCCCTTCCGCCATGACCCCGCGCCCTCGCCCACGGGGGCGGCCTTCCTCGATCTCGCGGACCATCCGCTGCGGGTGCGCCATCCCACGGTCCGGCGGGGCTGGCTCACCGCCAAGGGACGGCCGCAGGGGCGCGGCGCGGAGCGCGGACGGGACGATTTTGTCGCCGTGACATGGCCCGAGGCGGCCCGTCTGGTGGCCGGCGAGATCGCGCGCGTCTCGCGCGATCACGGCAATGCGGCCATCTTCGGCGGCTCCTATGGCTGGGCGAGCGCCGGGCGCTTCCACCATGCCCAGAGCCAGCTGAAGCGCTTCCTGAACCTCTGCGGCGGCTTCACCTCCTCGGTGAACACCTACAGCTATGGCGCCGCCGCCGTGCTGCTGCCGCATGTGATCGGCCGGGAATACCAGGGCGCGACAGACACAGCGCCGAGCTGGGACCAGATTGCCGCCCACGCACGGCTGCTCATCTCTTTCGGCGGCTTCCGCCTCTCCAACGCGCAGGTGGAAGCGGGCGGCACCGGGCAGCATCGCGCCGAGGCGGCGCTGGCAGACGTGGCGCGCGCCGGCTGCCGGATTGTCGTCTTCTCACCCACGGGCGCGGACGCGCCGGACCTGCCCGGCCATGTGGAGCACATCCCGCTGCGGCCCGGCACGGACGCCGCCGTGCTGATCGCCATGGCGCAGGTGCTGCTGGCGGAGGGGCGGACGGACACGGCGGCCCTCGCGCGCTTGACCGCGGGGCATGAGACCTTCGCCGCCTATCTGGCGGGCCACACGGACGGCCTGCCGAAGACCCCGGAATGGGCAGAGGGCATCTCCGGCGTGCCGGCGGCGACCATCCGGGAACTCGCGCGTGCCTATGCTCAGGTGCCAGCGCTGGTGAACCTCTCCTGGTCATTGCAGCGCTCGCGCCATGGGGAGCAGCCTTATTGGGCAGCGATTGCCCTTGCCGCCATGGCGGGCCAGGTGGGGCGGCCGGGATGCGGCTTTGCCTTCGGACTCACCGCCGTCTCCTCCGTGGGCCAGCCGATCCGCCGGCTGAAGGGGCCGGCGGTGCCGCAAAGGCGCAATCCGGTTTCAAGCTTCATCCCCGTCGCCCGCATCACCGAGTTGCTGGAGAACCCCGGCGGCACGCTCGACTATGACGGGCAGAGGCTCGCCCTCCCGGACATCCGCCTCATCTACTGGGCGGGCGGCAATCCCTTCCACCATCATCAGGACCTCAACCGGCTTGCCGCCGCCTTCCGGCGCCCGGAAACCGTGATCGTGCACGAGAGCATGTGGACCGCGACCGCCCGACACGCCGACATCGTGCTGCCGGCGAGCCTACCCTTCGAGCGCGACGACATCGCCGCCGCCTCGCGGGACAACTGGCTGATTGCCTCACGCCGGGTGCTCGCGCCGCTGCCGGATGTGCGGTCCGATCACGACATGCTCGCGCTTATCGCCCGCGAACTCGGCCTTGACGCCGCCTTCACCGAGGGGCGCAGCGAAGAGGACTGGCTGCGTCATCTCTATGCGGGCTATCGCGACGCTCATCCCGAACTGCCGGATTTCGAGACCTTCTGGGCCCGCGGCTATGCCGGGCTCGACCTCGGCGCCCGCGCGCCTGCCCCCACGACGCCGCTCGCCGATTTCGCGCACGACCCGGACATGCACCCGCTCTCTACTCCTTCGGGTCGCATCGAGATCGGATCTTCGACGATCGCGGCCTTCGGTTATGACGACTGCCCCGGCCATCCCGCATGGCTGGAGCCGGAGGAATGGCTGGGGGCGCCGCTTGCCGGCACCTATCCGCTGCATCTGCTCTCTCCCCAACCAGAACACCGGCTGCACAGCCAGCTGGAACTGGCCGGCCCCAGCCAGCAGGCGAAGGTGACCGGCTGCGAAGTTCTGCTGCTCAGCCCACAGGATGCCGCCACCCGTGGGCTGGCGGCGGGAGAACAGGCGACCGTCTTCAATGCGCGCGGTCGCGCTCTTGTCGCCATCGGCATTGATGCCCGGCTGTCACCGGGCGTCGCCGTTCTGCCTACGGGAGGCTGGTACGCCCCGAATGAGCAGGGCCTCGATCTTGGCGGCAATCCCAACACGCTGAGTTCGATCCGCCCGACCTCACGGCTCGCACAAGGCACCGCGCCCAACGCGTGTCTGGTCGAGGTCGTCAGCCGGTAAAACAGGGCGTGAAGCGCCGGGAGCGCTCGGGACGGTCCGGGCGGCGCCAAAGAACATTCCTAACAATTTATACAATCTAAAATAGATTAAATAGCTAACTATTTTCATTCTGTGCTCGCGACACGGCCCAAGAACAGGCCTTTATTCCCCTCGAATTATGCCGCTGCGAATATTTTCCTTCAAGTGACTTTCATCACCGACGCATTTGGTTGTATGTCCTACCTTCGGTTCCACTCGGGAGCGCCTCGACCCGCCGGAATGGCAGACATCGCAGGCGAACCATTGCAACTCCAGAGGGTAGAACGACATGTCGACCACAGGTTCCGATGGACCCATCACCGATAGCGTGGCGGCCAGCAGCGAGAGCGTTCTCGGCAGCGCGGCGCCGGTGGCCCTCAGCATGTTCTACCAGGCCGCCGGGCAGGCCTATGCCATCACCATGCAGAACGCGGCCTCCAACCAGCACAATCTGAATGGGCTGAACCTGCCCCTGGTCTCCAACGCGGTGAAGGCACTCACCACGAAATAGGACCAGAGAACCAGCCGACACGTGCGGCAATGCCGCGCTGCATGCTTTAAATGATCGTATGATCATCAATACATTTCTCCGGCCGTCGCGGCCGGACCACGGCTTCACAGCGGCTCCATGACGAGGATCCGGAGAGCTGATGAAGAAACCCCAGGATGCAAACCGGAACGAGGAGAAGCTTCATGACGAACACCGTCTCTCCGCAGGTGACTGACGCCGTCACGCAGGTCAACGTGAAGGTCGTGGGCGAGGCCCCCGCCATGGCGCTGGGCTCGCTCTACCAGACCGCGGCTCATTCCACGGGCCTGCTGTTCGCCAATGCCGTGACCGCGCAGAACAACCAGAACATTCTGGCGCAGGCGGCGACCACGCAGGGCGTCATGCAGATCTACAGCATCGACACCATTTCCGACGCCATCGCCATCGTCCAGATGCTGCGCGGCAACGCCAACACCTGATCGCCGCCGCGGCGGACCACGCCGCCCGCGGCCTTCGAACATCGCTTCCGTGACGCAGGCGCGGCGCTCCCCGCCGACGCCACGGAGGCGCTCGCGCCGGCCGCCGCACGGCCGGAGTGAACTCCGCACCGGGTGTTGATCCCCTGTCCTCTGGAAACGAGCCCAGCAAGCAGACGAGGCGACGATGCGCAACTCAGGCTCCGGCGGCGCCAACAGCACGATCATCGGCAGCGTGGCCAACAACAGCACCAGTGTCGTCGCCAGCGCACCGGCGGTCGCGCTCAGCATGTTCTACCAGGCCGCCGGCCAGGCCTATGCCCTGACCATGCAGAACGCGGCCTCGAACCAGCACAACCTCAATGCGCTGAACCCGACGCTCGTGGCCAACGCGGTGAAGGCGCTGTCCACGCCCTGAAATCGCGGCCTTGCCGCGCCCTGATCCCCCAAGCGCCCTGCCACCAGCGACCGCATGGCGAAGAAGGAGCCGAATGTCATGGGCCTCTCGAACCTTTTCGGCGGCAGCAGCGAGCCGGAGGCAAATGCCTCGCCCGACACGACCCAAGCGTTTCAGAACATGCTGGCGCTCCAGGGCGCCGCCGGGGACAACCCGACCGTCCAGGAACTCGCCGGCGCCGCCATGGGCCAGGTGGTGGCCATGATGGGCGAGGACGCCCGCACCTACATGCAGGGCATGGAGCAGATCTATCTCGCTGCGAGCGGCAAGGCGCTGGCGCTGATCGCCAATCCGCCCACGAAACAGCAGGGCATTGACCTCCTGACCAATGTCGGCGTCTCGCAGACGCAGACGCTGACCTTCATGACCGGCGCGGCGACGGTGGCCGCCGCCTTCTCCAAGATCTGAGGAGGCAAGCGTGGCCACTCCAGCGGGAAAACGCCCGCCGCGCCGGCGACGGCCGGCCCAGACACCAGTCCCGGAGGTCCCGGAGCCCGGCCCGGTGGATGCGGCGAGCATCGAGAAGGCCGTCACCGACAACATCATGACGGCGCTACGCCCCTTGATCCACGAACTGACCAAGGTGGTGAACAAGGCGAAAACCGAAAGCCCCGTACCGCCGCACGAGACGCCGGCCGCCCAGCTCGAAGCCAATACGGGCGAGACGCTCGAGTTCACCAAGTCGTTGCTGGCCGACAAGATGCAGCAGATTCAGGAACTTCAGCAGCTTGTCACCGCCCGCATGCATCAGCGCCGGGCCCGGAGCCTGCGCCGCTTTCCGAAGTCGAAACTGAGCTGACGCCGCCAGGCGGCCCCGAGCTTCCGCGGACAATTTCGGTCCGCTGAAGATGAGCAAGGACCTAACCGAAGAAACGAGGAGACAAGACATGACCAATACCGTCTCGCCGCAGATCACCGACGCGGTCACGCAGGTCAACGTGAAGGTGGTCGCCGAAGCCCCCGCCGTCGCCATCGGCTCGCTCTACCAGACGGCGTCTCACTCCACCGGCCTGATGTTCGAGAACGCGGTCACCGCCCAGAACAACCAGAACATCCTGGCACAGGCGGCGACCACGCAGGGCGTCATGCAGATCTACAGCATCGACACCATCTCGGATGCCATCGCGGTGGTGCAGATGCTCCAGGGCAACGCCAACACCTGACACACAACGGGCGGGGCCCGCACCGGCCGCGAGCCCCGCCTCTTTCAGCTCCAGCAGGTGATTTCAAACGGTGCCCATCCGGGCCGCATTTCGGGAGAGAGCCATGGCCATCGACACCGCGAAATTCATCGGCGCATGCATTCATTGCACCTACGAGGGTAACGCCCACAAGGCGGAGGACATCTACATCGGGTTCTCCGACGGCGCCTTCGATACCAATAAATCGGCGCCCTATGGCGTTTTCCCGAACCTGATGATGGTGCTCCTCATCCTCATCAAGAACAAGCTTCAGTACGACGCACGCACGAAAAATGTCATTGCAGACCGCACCGTGAAAGAATTCAACCTCAAGCACCTCATCATCAACGACGATTATGCAAAGTATAAAGAATATATTTCCTATTCAACGTTGCCATTCGTTTATCTCTGCGACAACGGTCTGGGAGTCCAGAACGGTAATTATATCAGCATCCAGGACTACCGCACGGCCTTGCCGGCGAAGGCGAGCTGCGTGGGCCTCGACCGTGCCTCCGGCACGTTCTTCATCTATCCGGACAAGGGCACGGCGGCGCCAAGGCCGGATAAGCCCAAATTCATCGACCTATCCGTGTGGAACGGCGAGCGCGACGAGCCGAAGAACGCGATCGCCACCTCCATACTCCGGTCCCTGAATGCGGACTTCACCTCCGACGACAAGGGAGCTCCGTTGCTGAATCAGCTCTATGTTTATGCTCAGGGCCTCACCTGCCCCATGACCCACGGCGATGCGTTCGCCGAAGTGCTGAGTGGCATCGTCAATCGCTGGAACGAATATCGCGACGACCAGAAGGACAAGGCGCCCTTCAACATCGGTTCCGGACTTTTCCTGCGACTGCCGCCGACGGCGGACACCGTCCTCGCGTCCAATGACAGATCCGTGCGCGTCATGCTGTCACCGAACAACAAGAACAAGAACAGAGCCTCCCATGCGGAGGTGAAGGTGCCGCTGCTGCTCAATTTCCTCTCTTATTGCGGTTTCGGCGGCGACAGCAAGAAGGATGGAAACGCCGGCTGGATCGCGGGCTACAACAAGGACAAGGTGAACAATGCCATCAAGATATTGACACAGCACGTCAGGGATGGCGGCCACCTGTTCATGTTCTCGTCCCTCCTGCCCTGTTACATGTGCGAGGGAAGCATTGATTCGACGATCAGCGGCGACGGTGAACTCTACAAGGAAATCAACGGATACCCGATCAATCTCTATCCGGGCTTTCCGGAAACGAAATTTCACTACACGATCGACATCACTTACTATTACGACATTGATGACACCATCAATTACCGTCGGCTCTACGCCAACCAGAAGACCAATTCCAGCCGCTACCAGGGCATCCAGATGCAGATCGTCGAGGTGCCCTACAGCGCCTATATCCCTGCCACGGGTCGCGTGATCGCCCGCGCGGATGCGGATATTTCCGTTGAGCCTATGGCGGTGCCGGACGCCGGCCAGACCGCCTATGGTGTAGGTCTTCACAACCAGAAGACCATCATGCGCTATCGGCTCGCTGCCGACTGCTTCACCAGCCGCACCATCACCAGCTACCAGATCCTGCAATCGCCCAGTCCCAGACAGGTGATGGGGGCGCCAGAGGGTTTCGGGCAGATCGGCGGGAACGACAATCCGGTGCAGCAGCGCCTCGATGCGGCCTCCCGGGCGACGGCGCTGTCCGATCAAGGCGCAGGCTCCCCCAATGGCACCGAGCCAGTCGCCCTGCCCTCCAGCGGTCCCGAGGCCCCGTTGACTGTCGCCACCGAGGCGCAGACGCAGAGCCCGCCGCAGCCGGTCCGCCGCCAGATCCGCCTGCCGCTTCGGCGCGGGCATCTGCGGCCGGTCGCCGGGCCGCGGCTCTCCTGACCCGCGCCACCGCCGGAGAGCGCCATGGACCCCGCACCCCTTCCCCTCAAGGCCCCCTTTCCCGCTCCCGCCGGCCGGAGCGCACGAGCGGCACGCATGCCAGCGAAGGCGGAGGTGCCGCCCGTCGTGGCCCGCACGTGCCTGTTCCAGGGGCTCACGGGCGATGAGGTCGCCCGCATCTTCGCGCGTGCCCATCTGCGCAGCTTCACGCGCGACGAACCCGTGATCACCGATGGCGACCTGCCCGAGCGGCTCTATTTCGTCACCGAGGGCAGCTTCATCTGTCGCAAGACCTCTCCGGCCGGGCTGGTCTTCACCCTGGGCCAGCTTCATCCCGGCAGCTTCTTTGGGGAAAGCGGCGTGATCGGCGGCCGCCGGAGCGACATGGACGTCACGGCCACGGGCGAAGCTGCGGCGCTCGGGGTCCCCGCCTCGGACTTTCGCCATGCGCTGGAGCGCCATCCATCCATCAGCCGCCACCTTGTCGATGAAATGGCGGCCCGCATCGCCGCGCTCACCCTGCTGAGTTTCGAAGTCGCCACGCTGAAGCTGGATGCCCGCCTGAGCCGCGCCATCGCAAAGCTGGCGCGCGAGCGCGATCAGTTCCGCGACGGGGGACTGATCCGCCCCGCGCCGACCCATGCGGAACTGGCGGCCATGCTCGGCACCACGCGGGAAGTGGTCTCCCGCTCCATGACCGCCCTCTCCCGCCAGGGCCTCATCGAGACGCGCCGGCAGGAAATCCTGATCCGCCGGGCCCTTGGCCTGCAGAACTTCGAACGGTGACGGGGAAGAGGAAGAAGGCGGCGACCATCCCTGAAAACCAGCGCGCAGGGACGGCGCTGTCGGGACAGCTCAGCGCAGCACGACGATAAAAAGACGGGGGAAATACAGCAGCACGCGGCCATCCGCACGCCGGGGATAGACCCGGGCGAGACGCTCCTCATAGGCGGCGAGAAAATCCGGACGCTCGGCAGGCGCCAGCGCATCGAGATAGGGCTGGAGGCCACCTCCGCCCCGCATCCACTCCATGAGCGCCGCATGATCGGCGAGCGGATGGCAATAGACCGTGCGCCACATCTCCACCTTGCCGGCGATGGGGCTCAGCAGATCGTAATATTCCTCGGGGCGAAGGAGCGGAATGCGCGCGCGGGGTACCGCGCTGAGCTGCCGCGCCCAGGCGCCCTCGGCCATCGCGCGCAGCGTCTCGTGCACCGGCTCCGAAAGATTGTCGGGCAACTGGATGGCGAGAACCCCGCCGTCACTCAGTTGCGAGACCAGACGCGGAAACAGCGTGCGATGGTCCGGCATCCAGTTCAGCACGGCATTGGCCAGTATCACGTCCGCCGGCTCCGGCAGACGGTAGGTCCGCACGTCCGCCTGGATGAAGCTCGTATGCGGCATGCGCCGGCGGGCGGCAGCGAGCATATCGGGAGAGCTGTCGATGCCGATCACATCGGCTTCGGGATAACGGGCCGCCAGAATTTCGGTTGAATTGCCGGGCCCGCATCCCAGATCGACGACGCGGCGCGCGGCTTCCAGAGGGATCTGCGCAACGAGGTCACGGGCTGGACGGGTGCGTTCGTCCTCGAACGTCAGATAAAGCCGCGCACTCCATTCCGCGATCATGGCCGCCCCCCGGCTGTGGGCATGCCGACAGCACGCCGCGGACACGCCATGCGCAGTCCTGCGGCGCCTGGGAGAACGCCCGCCGGGGAGTATCCGGCGGGCGCTGCATCAACGCGAGAATTTTTTGTACTGAATCCGCTTCGGAATCGTTGAATCGATACCAAGACGGCGCTTTTTGTCTTCTTCGTAATCGGCGAAGTTGCCTTCAAACCATTCCACATGGCTGTCGCCCTCGAAGGCGAGCATGTGGGTGGCGATGCGGTCGAGGAAGAAGCGGTCATGCGAGATGATGACGGCGCAGCCGGCATAATCTTCCAGCGCCTCTTCCAGCGCGCGCAGGGTGTCCACGTCGAGGTCGTTGGTGGGCTCGTCGAGCAGCAGGACGTTGCCGCCGCGCTGAAGCGTCTTGGCCAGGTGCACGCGGTTGCGTTCACCACCCGAGAGCATACCGACCTTCTTCTGCTGGTCGCCGCCCTTGAAGTTGAAGGCCGCGCAGTAGGCGCGGGAGGGGATTTCCCGCTTGCCCACATAGATCACGTCGAGGCCGCCTGAGATTTCCTCCCAGACGGTCTTCTTGTCATCGAGCGCGTCGCGGCTCTGGTCCACATAGGCCAGCTTCACGGAATCGCCGATGGTGATGGAGCCGCTGTCCGGCGTCTCCTGGCCGGTGATCATGCGGAACAGCGTGGACTTACCCGCGCCGTTCGGGCCGATCACGCCCACTATACCGCCCGGCGGCAGCTTGAAGGAGAGGTCGTCGATCAGCAGGCGGTCGCCGAAACCCTTCGTGAGGTTCTCGAAGGCGATGACGTTCTGGCCGAGGCGCTCGGCCACGGGGATGACGATCTGCGTCGCGCTCGGCGCCCGCTCGGAAGCCTTCTGCACCAGCTCGTCATAGCGCTGGATACGGGCCTTGTTCTTGGCCTGGCGTGCCTTGGGCGAGGCGGAAATCCATTCCTGCTCGCGGGCAAGGGCGCGCTGGCGGGCTTCCTCTTCGCGATTCTCCTGCTGGAGGCGCTTCTGCTTCTGGCCGAGCCAGGAGGTGTAATTGCCCTCGTAAGGAATGCCGCGGCCGCGATCGAGCTCGAGGATCCAGCCCGTCACGTTGTCGAGGAAGTAGCGGTCGTGGGTGACGATCAGGATCGCGCCCGGATAGGTCCGCAGATGGCCTTCGAGCCACGCGGTGGTCTCCGCGTCCAGATGGTTGGTGGGCTCGTCGAGCAGCAGCAGTTCCGGCTGCTCCAGCAGCAGGCGGCAAAGCGCCACGCGGCGGCGCTCGCCGCCCGAGAGCTTGGACACGTCCGCATCGTCCGAGGGGCAGCGCAGGGCGTCCATGGCCTGGTCCACCTTGCTGTCGAGATCCCACAGGCCCTGCGCCTCGATCTCGTCCTGAAGGCGGGTCATTTCGTCCGCCGTCTCCTCGGAATAGTTCATGGCCAGTTCGTTGTAGCGATCAAGGATCGCCTTCTGCTTGGCCACGCCGTCCATCACGTTCTCGCGCACGGACTTGGTGGGGTCGAGCTGCGGCTCCTGCGCGAGATAGCCCACGCGCACGCCTTCCGCGGGGCGGGCCTCGCCGGTGAAGTCCTTGTCCATGCCGGCCATGATGCGCAGCAGGGTGGACTTACCGGCGCCGTTGTTGCCGAGCACGCCGATCTTGGCATCCGGGTAGAAGGAGAGGTGCACGTTCTCGAGCACCTTCTTGCCGCCGGGATAGGCCTTGGTGAGGCCGTGCATATGGTAAGCGTATTGATAGGAGGCCATGCGCCACCGGCTCCACAAATGGGGCTGTGTTGGTTTGGGGCCGTTCTAGCCGTCCGGCGCGCGGGCGGCAAGCAAGCGGCGCGTTCCGCCGCGCACCGGAGGACACCATGGGCGACGACAGCCATCATCACGACCACTCCCATCCCCACGACCACACGCACGCGGCACCGGCCGCCGGCAGCGTGGACTGGCGCGAGCATGGGGTGAAGGTGGTTCCAGGCGACGAGCTCGATCCCAACACCGCGCAGACTCCGGGCATGAACCGTGCCACCGCCATCAATCGCGCCCGCGCCGGCGCCGAGAAGCTGTGGGCCGGCACGGTTCATATCCATCCCGACGCCAAGACGGGCGCGCACCACCATGGCGACCTCGAAAGCGTGATCTTCGTCGTGAAGGGCCGCGCCCGCATGCGCTGGGGCGACAATCTGGAATTCACCGCCGAGGCTGGACCTGGCGATTTCATCTATGTGCCGCCCTATGTGCCGCATCAGGAGATCAACGCCTCGCCGGATGAGGTGCTGGAGTGCGTGCTGGTGCGCTCCGGCCAGGACCCGGTGGTGGTCAATCTCGACATTGAGCCGGTGGAAAAGCCCACAACAGTGAAGTGGATCGATCCCATCCACCGCACCTGACCTCGCCGCCAAGCGCCAGCGCAACGCCGGGGCGGTGAAAAATCCGCATCGGCGGCGCTCGCGCCAGGCGGGGAGCCATCTGTCCACAGCGGGAAGTGTTGTCCGGCAAAGGATTTGAGATTTTTCCGCAGGGCGCATGCGGAAGCGTGTTGCAATCCCCCGAGGGTTTTGGCAAAAGGTCGCCACTGGCCGCCGACGAAACGCGGCGCCGCCAGATGGATGCGGGTGTAGCTCAGGGGTAGAGCACAACCTTGCCAAGGTTGGGGTCGTGGGTTCGAATCCCATCGCCCGCTCCAAATTTTCCCAATAAAATCTGATAGTTAGCAAACGCCCTTCGGGGCGTTTTCTGCTTAGATTCGCCCTCGAACGCGACATTCTGAGCAGAATCTATGCTCCCGGAAGAAAATTCCCGGATGCCATGGCGTGCGTTCGGCAGCTTTCTAAGCGGCGGCGCTGCACCGATGCGCTGCGCGTGGCGGCGCCCGGAACGGCCGCGATGCAAAGCCCGTCTGCAACTCTCGACGTAGCCGCAACTTTGAGTATCAATATCCAGAAGCTACTCAACACGCCGGAGCCCGAATGGCTGCGCCGTTTTCCACCTCGATCGAGTTGCGCCACCTGCGCTATTTCGTGGCGGCCGCCGAGCACGGAAGCTTCCGCAAAGCCGGGGTGGCTCTTGAGGTCAAGGAATCGTCCATCAGCCGGAGCGTCCGGGATCTTGAAGACGAGATCGGCGTCTCACTGTTCATCCGGCACTCAAGCGGGGTGAACCTTACTCTGGCGGGGCAGCGCTTTCTGAACCGCACGCGCCAGGCGCTCGATCAAATCCGCGAGGCAACGGTGGAAGCGGCTGCGCTGGGGCGGTCCGAGGAAGGCCACCTGAAAGTTGGCCTGTTCTCCAACCTGTCCTCCGGCTTTCTGCGCGACCTGTTCCAGACCTATGACAGCCGTTATGCGGGCGTTCACATCGACTTTGTCGAAGCGCCTGCGGAAAGTCACGCGGCCGCGATACGGCGGTTTGATCTCGACGCTGCATTCGTGCTGGGCCGGCAAAGCTGGCCGGACTGTGATGCGATTTCCTCGTGGAGCGAACCACTCCTGTTCGCGCTGCCGCGGCTTCATCCTCTGGTCCAAAGGAATGTGCTGTCCTGGCGAGATCTCGTGGATGAGACCTTTCTTGTCCGCACCGAAGGCTCCGGCAATGAGGTGCGCGGTTTTCTTGAACGCAAATTCCGGGAACTCGACATCTCGCCGCGCATCAGCACGCAGCAGGTCGCGCGCTATAGCCTTCTCGGTCTGGTCGCCACGGGACGCGGAATCGTGCCGGTGCTTGAGTCGGAAACGGTCATCGGTCTGCCGGAGGTGGTGTTCCGCCCTCTCGCCGGCGAGGCGATCCCGTTCTCCGTGATTTACTCGACTCGCAACGACAACCCGGCAGTACGCACCTTGCTCAGCCTCACACGGAAGATGACCCAGGAGCGGGCAGCGGCGCGCTGATCCTCGCAGCGCCGCCAGCCTCGCGGCGCGCCTTGGCGAACTCGCGATCGGTGGCGATGAAGCGCTCCAGCATGGGCACGACAAGCTTCACAGGATCCGGGGCAGGCTCTCCAGTCTCTCGCGCGAGCACCTCCGCATAAGCGACAAGATCACGGTGCAGTGCGCCGGGTAGCGAGAGCGCCACCTTCACCGGCTTGTCGTTCGCGATCGGTCCGAGTTTCAGCTTCGCCATGGTCAGTACCTGTAGGGTTCGAGGACGAGGTCACGGGTGACCATGACCCGCACCGGGAAGCCGGGCCGGATGGTCAGGGTCGGCGCGACCCGCAACTGCCGGCGGATGATCTCCTGGCCGGCATCGTTGATGGTGTCCTGCGCCCCACTCTGCAGCGCCTGGATCAGTTCGTCCTCATCATCCATGGCGAGCTCGGCGCTGACGGAAAGCAGCGTCGAGAGCCCGACGGCCTTGGCGAGGTCCCACCCGTGCATGTCGACGCCGTCCTCAAGGCCGGCATAGCCCTGCGCATCGGTGCCGGGCTGGCGCTCCAGCACGATGGAGCGGCCATTGGGGAAAATCAGTCGGTTCCAGACCAGCAGGATGCGGCGCTGGGCGAAGCCGACGCCATTATCGTATTGGCCGAGCAGCCGCGTGCCCTGCGGGATTATCAGGATGCGTCCGGTCGGGCTGTCATAAACGTTCTCGGTCACCTGCGCGGTGATCTGGCCCGGCAGGTCGGAGCGAATGCCGGTGATGAGAGCGGCCGGGATGACGGCGCCTGCTTGCAGGACATAGGGCGATGCCGGTGCCATGACGTGATCGGATGCGACGACGCGCCGATCCACGGCGGCATTGAGGAAGGCAAGCTGGCGATCCTGGGGTGAGGACGTGCCGCCCGTTCCTGCCGAGCCAGGGCCGCTGAAGCCGGAGGCACCCGTCACTGACGACGCCGGCGCGCGAGCCTGCGCCGCCTGGAAGAATACGCGGCTGGTCCGCGCGGCTTCCTGTTCGGCAAGACGCCGCTGCTGCTCGGGATCGACCTGTGGCGCCGTCATTGTCGGCGGCACGACGGGCCGGTCGCGGTTCTGTGCATCAAGGATCGGCCGGCCGAGATCGCCGGGTAGAGGCGGACCCAGGATCGGCCCGGTGTAGTCCCGCGGCAGCCCGGCAAGGCCATCGGCCGTGGAGCGGTTCTGGGTGGAGTAGAGCTCCTCGCCGCCGGTGCCCTTGTCGCGACCCTGCAGCGCGTAGATCAGGGCGCCGCCTATGCCGAGGCTGACGACCAGCCCGGCACCGGCCAGTACCTTGCGTGAAAGACGCGTGACGCGCGGCGGCTCGGGACGCAGCCGCATGGCCGCGGCGTGATCGGTGGTCGGAGGGCCGAGATCCGCCTCGAGGTCATGATTGTCGGGGCTGCTCATGATGCCGGCCTCCCGTCTGTGCGCTCGATCCGCACCTTCTGCGGACGCTCGCCGCCGCCGAGGCGAAGCTCGGCCGCACCGAACAGCCGGTCGACGATCAGGATGTTCTGGTGGATGCGGCTATTGGCGATCTGCGCTTCGCCATCCGCCCCGATGACGAACAGCGGCGGCATCTCGCCCTGAACGATGCCGCGCGGGAACTCGACATAGACCTTGCGCCCGTCGTCATAGACGGCCATCGGCCGCCAGGGCGGCGTGTCGCCGGTAAGCGCATAGCGATAGTTGCGGGCCGCGAAATTCGGGATGACCGGTGCCGCCGGAACACCGGCGCGCTGCGCTCCCGGAACCTGCGGATAGGCCCAGGCGACAGCCGGCATATAGGGCTTATCGCCGGCGCGCAGTTCGATCATGTAGCTGCGCCGGTCGGTGGTGATGACAAGGTTGGTGGAGATGTCCGCCCGCGTCGGCTTCACCAGCACATGCACGCGCCGGTTCGCCCCTTCGCCGCTCTCGGTGTCGCCGATAATCCAGCGGGCGGTGTCGCCCGCCGCGATCGGTCCGCTGCCGGTCAGGCTCTCGCCCGGCTCCAACGCAATGTTGGTAATCTGGCCGGGCGCTGCATAGACCTGATAGAGCGCACCCTCGCTCCAGGGATAGATTTGGATGGCGTTGTAATAACCTTCGCGGCGCGGCTCGACGCGGGCCGCCGCATTGGCATTCTCGACGCGTGCGACCGGCGTTTTGGCGTCCGTGCCGCCCTTGGCCGGCGTCCAGGTAGGAGGCGTGTGGAGCGGGCGCGGCCGCTCATCAGTGACGACGGCGGGCACCACCGGTAGCGCCGGAACGTCACTGTCATAGCTGATCTGCGGCGGCTTCGGTGCCGATGCGCAGCCGCCAAGCGCGCTTGCGGAGAGCAGGAGAGCCGCAAAGGCGGATCGGCGCAGAGCCGGAGATGCGGGTTTACGGAAGGACGTGTTCACTGGCTCATCTCCCGCGACCAGCTGATGGCATTGACATAGATGCCGAGAGGATTGGTGCGCAGGCGCTCGGCATCGCGTGGCGGCTGGATCACCAGGGTCAGGATCGCGCTCCAGCGCTCGGTGGCGGCGAGCTGGCCGTTCTCATAGCGCCGCTCGACCCAGGCGAGGCGGAAGGAATCCGGCGAGGCTCGGATCACGCTGGAGACCTCGACCGCGATCTGCTGCTTGCCGACCCGCGTGAAGGGATCGTTCGCGCGGGCATAGTCGTTGAGCGCGGCGGCGCCCCGATCGGTGGTGAACTCATAGGCTCGAAGCCAGTTCTGCCGCACGATGACGGGGTCGGCCGGCAGACTGCGCACCTGCTCGATGAAGCGGGCGAGATGCCAGGCAATCTGCGGATCGGTCGGGCGATAATCGCCGGTGGCGGGTCCAACGGCCTGCGTCTGGCCGAGACGATCGACTTCGACCACCCAGGGCACGACGGTGCCCCGCGTCGACTGCCAGATCAGCGCCGAGGCAAAGCCGGCCGAGAGGAACAGACTGCCAAGCGCCATCAGCCGCCAGTTCTTCGCCTGCACACGGGCCGAGCCGATGCGCTCGTCCCAGACCTGGGCGGCCTTCTGATAGGTCGTGACCGGCTCGGGCGAGGTGCCGTAATGGGTCGCGGGTCGCTTGAAGAGGCTCATGAGCGGTCGCTCTCAGACAGGGAGACAGAAGAGCCGCCGGCATGGCTGTCACCGGAGCGCACAGCATGGGCGGCGGCGGAGACGCCGTGGCGAAGCGACTGGCCGCGCTTCATGCGCTTGGCCCAGTCGGGCACGTCACCGGCCGAGGAGGCTGAGGCCGTGCCACTGACGGCGTTCGCGAGCGGTGACACGGCGGCGGAGCCTGCGGACCGCGCGACGCCAGCCAGTCCCGAGGCGACACCCGCCATGCCGGACTGTCCGGCCGCACCGATGCTGTAGGCTGTCGCTCCACCTCGCGCCGCAGCCGCCGTCGCCGAGAGCGCAGCCCCGCCGCCGCGGATTGCGAGGTTGGCGGCACCGCCAGCCGCCATCAGCGCGCCACCGGCGGCGAGGCCTGTGCCAACGGCGGCGCCGGCGCTCAGCTGCGGTCCTCCGGAAACTAGGCCGGCGGCAATGCCGGGGCCGAAGATGCCGAGACCCAGCAGGGACAGGGCGGCCAGCACAATGGCCATGGCGTCGTCGATTGTGGGCGTCTGTCCGCCGAAGCCCGCGGTGAACTGGCCGAACAGGGTCGAGCCGATGCCGATAATGACCGCGAGCACCATGACCTTGATGCCGGAAGAGACGACGTTGCCCAGCACCCGCTCGGCCATGAAGGCGGTCTTGCCGAACAGGCCGAAGGGGATCAGCACGAAGCCGGCGAGCGTCGTCAGCTTGAACTCGATCAGGGTGACGAAGAGCTGGACGGCGAGGATGAAGAAGGAGAGCAGCACCAGCGCCCAGGCAAACAGCAGGCAGGCGATCTGGATGAAGTTCTCGAAGAAGGCGACCCAGCCCATCAGATCGGAGATGGAGTCGAGCAAGGGACGGCCGGCATCGAGCCCGGTCTGCGCCACCTTGCCCGGACGCATGAGGTCGCTGACGGAAAATGCCGTTCCCGAGCCCTTGAGCCCGAGCCCGGCAAAGCTCTCGAAGACGATGCGGGCGAGGTTGTTCCAGTTGCCGATGATGTAGGCGAAGACGCCGACGAACAGCGTCTTCTTGATGAGCCGGGCGATGACGTCGTCGTCAGCGCCCCACGACCAGAACAGCGCCGCCAGCGTCACATCGATGACGATGAGGGTGGTGGCGATGAAAGCGACCTCGCCACCAAGGAGGCCGAAGCCGCTGTCGATATAGGAGGTGAAGACCCCGAGGAAAGTGTCGATGACGCCGGTGCCGTTCATTGCTCAGCGACCTTCGTTGGGCACGCTGCGCCCGAGGAACCGGTCCCGCGTCTGCGCCCAGACCTTCAGGCAGGCGGCGTCCTGCGCGGCAGTCTCTCCCAACTGCTGACACCGCCGCTGTTCATCGCGCAAAGGATCGCGCTCGGCCTCGACCGTCCGACTGGGTGAAGGCACCGGCGCCTTCTCTTCCCGGCTCATTTCCAGCACCGCCGCCGTGCCGGCGATGGCCACGAAGATCACCGCGCCGAGCCGGGCCAGCATGGCTCCGTCCATGTCGGCCTCCCTCAGTTGCTGAACATGCGGGCCGTGCCGGCCTGGTAGCCGACGCCGGGGGTGAGGAAGCGCCGGCGCTGCTCTCGCCCCTGCTCGGCGGCGGTCGCGCGTTCCGCCTCGGAGAGCGCCTCGGCGCGGCCATTGGCGGACATCACCGCGATCAGGTCGGAGAGCTGCTGCGACTGCAGGGCGAGCAGTTGGTTGCCAGCCTGCGTGGCCTGAAGGGCACCCGTGGCGCCCTGGCTCTGGCTGACAAGCGTCGCCATCTCAGCCTTGTTGGCGTCGACATTGCCGACGACGCCTGCCTGGATCCGCAGCGCGTCCTGCAGACCGCCGACCGTGGTCTGCCAGCGCGCGCGTGCACCGGCGACGAGGTCGGCATCGGAGGTCGAGAGCGGGATGTTGCCATAGCGCTGCTGGAAAGCCTGGTCGATCTGGCCGACATCGAAAGCGATGCTCTGTGCCTGTCCGAGCAATTGCTGGGTACGCTGGACAGATTGCTGGATCTGCTGCAGCGAGGAGTGCGGCAGGCTGGCAAGATTGCGCGCCTGATTGATCAACATCTGCGCTTCGTTCTGCAGCGAGGTGATCTGGTTGTTGATCTGCTCCAGCGCGCGGGCGGCCGAGATCATGTTCTCCGCGTAGTTCCAGGGGTCATAGACCGTGAGGGCCTGCGCGGGCGGGGACAGCACGGGTGCGAGGGCGAGCGGCGCGGTCAGCAGCGCGACGGCGACGGTGAGCGCGCGCGGACGGAACAGCGTCATGGCTGCGTCTCCAGATTGGTGAGGTTGGGGATGAGGTCGGCGGCCCAGCCGAGGCCGCGATGACGCAGCCAAGCGTCCAGGAAGCCGTCGCGACCGTACGCGGCGACGATCTTGCTGATGGCCTGCTGGTCGGTCTTGGAGGACGCCGCGCACAGCGTAAGCGCCACGTCCGACAGGCCGAGCTCGAACAGCCGGTTGCCGCGCCGCGACTGGCAGTAATAGTCGCGCTTCGGTATGGCCCGCGCGAGGATCTCGATCTGCCGGTCGTTCAGGCCGAAGCGGCGATAGATGGCGGTGATCTGCGGCTCGATGGCCCGCTCATTGGGGAGCAGAAGACGTGTCGGGCAGCTCTCGATGATCGCCGGGGCAATGGCGCTGCCATCGATGTCGGAGAGCGACTGCGTGGCGAAGATCACGCTGGCGTTCTTCTTGCGCAGCGTCTTCAGCCATTCCCGCAATTGGCCCGCGAAGGCCTCGTCATCCAGCGCCAGCCAGCCTTCATCGATGATGATGAGGGTCGGAGATCCATCGAGCCGGTCCTCGATCCGGTGGAACAGATAAGCCAGCACCGCCGGCGCGGCCTCCGTGCCGATCAGACCTTCGGTCTCAAACGCCTGAACGGTGGACGAGCCCAGATGTTCGCTCTCCGCATCCAGCAGCCGGCCCCAGGCGCCGCCGATGCAATAAGGACGCAGTGCCTGCTTCAGGTCGTTGGACTGCAGGAGGATGCACAGCCCTGTAAGCGTGCGCTCCTCGACCGGCGCGGAGGCGAGCGATGTCAATGCCGTCCAGATGTGCTCCTTCACCTGCGGCGTGATGGGGACGCCTTCTCGGGTGAGGATCGCCAAGATCCAGTCGGCGGCCCAGGCGCGTTCCGTGGCCTCATCGATGCGCGCAAGCGGCTGGAGCGCGACAGTCTCCGCGCTCCCCTCGCTGAGCTCGCCACCGAGATCGTGCCAGTCACCGCCCATACCGAGTGCGGCGGCCCGGATTGAGCCGCCGAAGTCGAAGGCAAACACCTGCGCGCCCGCATAGCGCCGAAACTGCAGCGCCATCAGCGCCAGCAGCACGGACTTGCCCGCGCCGGTGGGGCCGACGACGAGGGTGTGGCCGACATCGCCGACATGGAGGCAGAACCGGAACGGGGTCGAGCCCTCGGTCTTGCCGAACAGCAGTGGCGGCGCGTCGAAATGCACGTCGCGGCTCTCGCCGGCCCACACTGCTGACAGCGGGATCATATGGGCCAAATTGAGCGTGGAGATCGGTGGCTGGCGGACATTGGCATAGACATGACCGGGCAAGCTGCCGAGCCAGGCATCGACCGCATTGATGGTCTCGGTCATCACCGTGAAGTCGCGACCCTGGATGACCTTCTCGACCCGTCGCAGTTTCTCGTCGGCGATGCGGGGATCGGCGTCCCACACCGTCACCGTCGCGGTGACGTAGGCGACGCCGGCGTGATCCGCGCCGAGCTCCTGAAGCGCGAGGTCGGCATCTTCAGCCTTGTTGGCGGCATCCGAGTCCACGAGCACGGAGGCCTCGTTGGTCATCACCTCCTTCAGGATCGCCGCAATCGATTTGCGCTTGGCGAACCATTGGCGGCGGATCCTGGTCAGCAGCCGGACCGCATCTGTCTTGTCGAGCAGGATCGCCCGGGTCGACCAGCGATAGGGAAAGGCCAGGCGGTTCAGCTCATCGAGCAGGCCGGGCGTCGTCACCGTGGGAAAGCCGGTGATGGTCAGCACCCGCAGATGCTGGTCGCCAAGGCGCGGATCCAGCCCGCCGGTGAGCGGCTGGTCGGCCAGCAGCGCGTCAAGATAGATCGGCGTCTCCGGCACGCGGACACGATGCCGATGCGTCGAGACGCAGCTGTGCAGATAGGTCAGCGTCTCGCCGTCATCGAGCCAGCGGCATTCCGGCATGAAGGCGTCGATGAGGTTGAGGAGCCGATCAGTTCGGTCGGCAAAGCCACGCAACGTCTCACGGGGATCAAGCCCTGCCTTGTCCCGCCCTTCATAGAGCCAGCCTTCGGTGCGAGCGGCATCCTCAGCGGGCGACAGATAAGTGAAGGTCAGGAAGTAGCTCGACTCGAAATGGCTGCCGGCCTCTTCGAAATCGGCCCGCCGCTCGGCATCAACCAAACCGGAAGCGGCATCCGGGAAAGTGCTCGCCGGATAGGTCCCTGCAGCATGGCGCTGCGCCTCCACAAAGATCGCCCATCCCGAGCCGAGACGGCGGAAGGCGTTGTTCAGCCGCCCAGCGACCGCGACGAGCTCGGCGGGCACGGCGCTGTCGAGGTCCGGCCCCCGAAAACGCGCCGTGCGCTGGAACGAGCCATCCTTGTTCAGCACGATGCCCGGCGCGACCAGTGCCGCCCAGGGCAGGAAATCGGCAAGGCGGCGGTTGCGGCTGCGATACTCGGCGAGGTTCATCATCATGGCACCCCGCTCAGACCAAGAGATGCGCGGGGATACGCAGATGCCGACGGACCACCTCAACGAAAAGCGGGTCGCGCTTCGCGGCCCACACCGCCGCGACATGGCCGATCATCCCGATGGCGAGGCCGACCAGCCACAGGCGCAGGCCGAGACCCACGGCCCCGGCAAGCGTGCCATTGACGATGGCGATGACGCGCGGCGCGCCGCCGAGCAGGATCGGCTCGGTCAGCGCCCGGTGGACCGGCACGCTGAAGCCGGGAACCTCAACCGTCTCGGCCATCAGACGAGCGCTCCGCCGCCGAAGGAAAAGAACGACAGGAAGAAGCTCGAGGCGGCGAAGGCGATCGACAAGCCGAACACGATCTGGATCAGCCGGCGGAAGCCGCCCGACGTGTCGCCGAAGGCCAGCGCCAGGCCGGTCGAGATGATGACGATGACGGCGATGATCTTGGCGACGGGGCCTTCGATCGACTGGAGGATGGATTGCAGCGGCGCTTCCCACGGCATGGACGAGCCGGAGGCATGAGCGCTGGCCATAGTCATCAGGCTGATGCAGGTGACAGACGCGGCCAGCCGGGCAACGCTGCCGGCGCGATGGAGCGGTCGGATCATGTGGGATCTCCGGTAAGGATAGGGGTGACGCGGTAGTCGCCATCAGGGCCGAGGCCCTCGACACGGGCGAGTTCTGTGAGCCGGCGGGCCACGCCGCGGCCGGCGAGCACGGCCACGAGATTGATGGTCTCGGCGATCAGCGCGCGCGGGACGGTGACGACGGCTTCCTGAATGAGCTGCTCCATCCGGCGCAGCGCGCCGACGGCGCTGCCAGCATGGATGGTGCCGATCCCGCCGGGATGGCCGGTGCCCCAGGCCTTCAACAGGTCCAGCGCCTCGGCGCCGCGCACCTCTCCGATGGGGATGCGGTCGGGACGCAGCCGCAGCGCGGAGCGAACAAGGTCGGAGAGCGAAGCGGCTCCATCCTTGGTGCGCAGGGCGACAAGGTTCGGAGCCGCGCATTGCAGCTCGCGCGTATCCTCGATGAGAACAACGCGATCGGAGGTCTTCGCGACCTCAGCGAGCAGCGCATTGGTCAGTGTGGTCTTGCCGGTCGATGTGCCGCCGGCCACCAGGATGTTGGCGCGGGACGCCACGGCCGAGCGCAAGGCTTCGGCCTGTCCGGCCGACATGATCCCGGCGCGGACATAGTCCTCCAGCGTGAACACCGCGACGGCGGGCTTGCGGATGGCAAATGTCGGTGCCCCGACCACCGGCGGCAGCAGGCCCTCGAACCGTTCTCCCGTCTCGGGCAGTTCGGCCGAAACGCGCGGTGCCCCCGCATGCACCTCGGCGCCGACATGATGCGCGACGAGCCGCACGATGCGCTCGCCGTCAGCGGGCAAGAGCCGCTCACCTGTGTCGGATAGTCCCTCCGAGAGACGGTCGATCCACAGCCGCCCGTCCGGGTTCAGCATCACCTCGACAACGGACGGGTCTTCCAGATGCCGGGCGATCGCCGGACCCAGCGCCGTGCGCAGCATCCGCGCGCCACGGGCAAAACCCTGATGATGATGTGCTGCCGCCATGCGAACCCCGACGTGCCGGGCTCATGACGATCTCATCCCGGGTGGGATTGATTAAAGGAGCCCGATATTGGGCCGGTTCAACAGGATTCCATCCGCGTCGCAGCGTGGCGTGCAATGACAGGTGAACGGCGGAACTGCTGCAGTGATCGGAAGCTTCATAGGAAGCCTCCGCTTCACGGCTTGAAACAATGCTCCCTGTGCCAGCGCAGGAAATGGGGATGGGGTCGCTCGATCAACCTGCGTGGCGCGATGGCGCGGCCGTCTTTGTTGATGAAGGCGCGCACGCCGTCGGGATCGTTGGTCTGCCGGGAAATGAGAATGTCCAGATCATCCGAGAGGCTGATCAACCCGCGATCGAACATCCAGTGCGCCGTACCCGACAGCGCCAGCCCGTTGCTGACGATGTCGGGGCCATTCGCTTCCACCGGGCGGATATGCGCTGCGGCCACCTCGGCACGCCCACCGCCATTGATCAGCTTGAGGCCGCTGATGGCACAGCGCTCGTCATAGGCGCGCAGCACGACGCGCCGAAAAATGCGGTCGCGGACGATGCGAGAGGACAGAGTGTCGACGCGCTCGCGGGGCTGCTCGAACGCGAATGGCGCCTGTTCTTCTTCAAAGCCTGAGAGGGACGCACCCGCGTCGACGCGGGGCAGCAGCGGCTCGCTGTCATTCAGCCCGAGAGTGACGATCCGGTTGAAATCGTCCGGCGAGAGCGGACGCACAGCGGCTTGCGCGCGCCCCGAAATGCGCCCGTCCGCGTTCAGCACACCGCGCTCGATCACGCCATCCGCATCGGTGAAAGGCACCGGGCTGGCAAAATCGAGATAGCTGCCTGGTTCGATGAGAGCGAGATACATGCCCGGAGCGGTGGGATCAGGAACGACGCGCTCGACCCTGGCGATCGCGAAATAGCCGCGGGTCTCCGCCACTTTCCGGGGTTCGTAATAAACGATCCAGTCGCCGACGCAGGCCTCGACCCGCCCCAGATATGGGCGCGGGAACTGATACCGCTCAGCCGGGCTATCGTCATAGATCGAGTCCGAGCGGTGAATGAAGACGCCGAATCCCATGTGCCATCCCTGATCCCCATTCGATCGTAGCGCATAATGAGTAACGTTCGGCAGCAGGTGGACCTTTCACCCTTTGGTCGCGCGCATCACGTATCGACCGGCATCACGCTCTCAGTTCTCATTCGCGCTGCCGTGAGCGATAGGATGGCCATCTATCAATCACGCATCTGCTATTATATGAGCTATAGAAGGGGAGTCTATCGCTCATGGCGTGGAACTGGACGCAGCACGGCTGGCCGCATTTTGCGTATGATCCGGTTGCCCTCGAACCGCTGGAGCGGCGGTTCCTGCTGCTCACCGGCGAGGTGATCGGTGCGGTCCGGCATGTGAGCGATGACGAGCGGGACCTGCTGCGGATCGAACTTCTCAGTGACGAGGCCGTCAAGACCAGCGCGATTGAAGGGGAGACACTGGATCGCCTCAGCGTGCAATCCTCCCTGCGCCGTCAGCTCGGCCTCCACACCGACAATCGCAACGTGAAGCCGAAAGAGCGTGGCATCGCGGAGATGATGGTCGATCTCTATCGGAGCTGGGCGGATCCCCTCGACGCTGACACGCTGTTCCGCTGGCACCGCATGCTGATGGCGGACAGCCGGCATCTGGAGACCATCGGCGGCTACCGTCGCCATGAAGACGCGATGCAGATCGTGTCCGGACGCCAGGACCGGCCCACCGTGCATTTCGAGGCGCCTCCATCCTCTCGGGTTCCGGACGAGATGGCCGCATATCTCACCTGGTTTAATGGCTCGGCCCCAGACGGTGGAACGCCCCTGCCGGCACTCACCCGGGCCGGGATCGGACATCTTTATTTCGAGAGCATCCATCCCTTCGAGGATGGCAATGGCCGCATCGGCCGAACCCTCGCGGAAAAATCCCTCGCCCAGAACATCGGGCAACCGACCCTGATCGCGCTCGCCCATACCATCGAGCAGCATCGCAAGGCCTATTACGACCAGCTCGAGATCCATCAGCGGACGCTCGATATCACGGACTGGCTGGTCTATTTCGCCGAAACAATCATCGCGGCCCAGCAGACCACGCTCGGCCGCGTCGCCTTCCACATCGCCAAGGCGCATTTTTATGATCGCTTCCGCCACAAGATGAACGAACGGCAGGAGAAGGTGATCGCCCGCCTGTTCCGCGAGGGCCCCGGCGGCTTCACGGGAGGCCTGAGCGCGGAGAACTACCTCGCCATCACCGGCACCTCACGCCCCACCGCCACACGCGACCTACACGATCTGGTGGAACAAGGCGCCCTGACGCGAACCGGAGAACGCCGATACACGCGCTACCATCTGAACCTGCAGGGACATGCTGTAAAGTCATGAGCTTGCGGAACGCGGGGCAGCTGTTCGGGGCCCTCGGCGAGGCATCCTCAAATCTGCAGGATGCGCCAGAAGCCGACGTTAGCTGCGGGGACGATGAATGGCCGGTTTGGGGCCGGGAGCGGACTGGCCGGTTTTGGCTGCCGCTATGCAGATAGCCGCCGTTCTGCATGCGCCCCCTTTGCGTACGTTAGCCAGGTCTCCTCCCGGGGAAAGAAGTGTGCGATCAGCGCCACAAGTTAGGTGCCTTAGCACTCAGTCGCTGCCCTCCAAAAACGCACTGTGACACTGGCGGCTCCTAAAGGGCTTAGATAGGCATTACCCAAAATCTAGGGAAGAAGGCGCCCAGGAATCTAGGGCCGGTTCACGCCAACATCTTCGTAGGCCATAACTGGACACCTGCTACGTCGCGCTGGGTTACGTAACGGGAGTCGAATTCGTGCAGAAGAAGGGAGCAGATCAAGAGCCGCTGACCTTACGCCATGGGCCAACTCCCTCAACGATGTCATGATCAAGGAACTTCTTGTCTCGCTTCTCAAGGCGCTTTTCCATCGCGCGTTTCAGATTTTGCCAATTCAGCTGCACGTGCGCGCGCTTGAGCTCCGAGAAATCGTCTCGGTCATTCTGCGTATCCATGTCGTCGTTCATCCAGGCCGAGGCCCTTGCATCCGCAGATCGCATAAACAAAACCCACGCCGCATAAGCCGTCGCTGGGTCCTGAGCGGCCAGATAGGCTCGCCACCAGTGACGCGCACAGGCTTCACGCCAGCGCAGGCGAGCGGACTTTCGCCGAAGGTCGGCGGTGTCTGAGGGGATTTGGCCATCGGGCCATGCCTCGACGATCGGAAGCGCATCTGTGGCGCTGAGCCCGTGCAACAGGACACCGCGTCTTTGCCGCCATATCAACGGTGAGGCGCTGTCTTCTGCAGCCACGGCCAAGACCCATGTTGCTTGGCCGTTACACAAAGCGGCTGTTACCACATCGAACAGATGCCGATCTGTGTGACAGAGCGGTAGGCTGATGAGTTCCTGACGCAGCAGAAGCAGAGGTTCTGAATCAGGAACGCGAAACACCATATGCAGCAGTTCGTCGATGCCGGCCGCGCCAATGTAGCGTGTCGACACCGCTACTCGAAGAGATCGCCATAGTGCGGCGCCTCGCGCAGCGTCGTGATTGAGCAGAGCTTCACATAGCGCAAGGAAGGCGGTCTCGGCGAGACGAACCCGCCGTTTAAAATCGGCAGTGATCTCCTCCGATCCCTCAAGCCAACGATCCAGTATGTCCGGGGCATGGCGGACCACCGACATCATATCAGGGGCATCAATATTCGTTAGATAGAGGCTTGCTCCGGAGCGGCGCGCTTCCTCAATACGAGCCATTGCTGTCTCGATTGCACGTTCCTGGGCTTTCGCCCTCGCATCCGCATCGAGCGCTCCGCGCAACGAGGCCACGGAATCGCTCCGCTCTTCAGCACTGGGCTTTGGCCGGAAGGAAATCACGAAGGGCGTGAACCGCTTTTCTGCGCGGTCCACTGTGAGGGCCGACCCAGGGTCCGGTTCAATGATTTTTTCGCCAGCCAGGATTTGGCCAAGGAGTTCGGCAGCAAGGCGCACCTCGCTTGGGTCCTCGCCGCGAACACGCGCCGCTTTGAGCAATAGCCAAGGCGCCAGTCGCGGCGCCAGCTGATCGAACGGCAAAGCCGTTTCAGATCGGATGAGCGCTTCGCTGCCGTAATGATTGACCCACATGTGGGCCGATGGCTTCCACTCCCAGGCCTGCGCGGCGAGCATCTGCCCGAAACGCGCTGCGTCGTTCAATGTCAGCATGCGGAACAGAACGCCGTGTAGATCATGATCGTCTTGGCCAACCAGATCCAAGAGCCATGACCAGGCGCTCTCGTTAAAATCAATCGGATGGACCGACAGAAGAACGACGAGGTCACGTCTCTGCTTCACGGTCCCGCCGCTGTGGCGATCGATGAGAGCGTCAACGTCCTCTTTCGACGGCGGTCGCATGACTGCTGCAAGATCGGCGGAGATGAATGTCAGATCAGCGGCAATCAAGGTCTCCAGCTGACTTCGAGGGTTGGCTAAAGACTGCAACTCGATCTTGAGCAACTGGTTTGCGGCAAACGCTTCCCGATCCTTGTCCGGATCATGCGCGCTAACGCGCAGAGTTTGCGCCGACGATGCTTCTGCCGCGCCGGTCAGAATGAAGGCGTCGGTTGCATGAATAGCGCTCCAATAACGCGATTCAGATGGGCATGACGCCAGGCTTTCGAATTTGCGACGGTGCAGCTCGGCCAGAGCGTCAGGTGCGCACCGAGCGAGCGCCGGCTCAATCTCCTCAAACTGGTATTCTTGGAGCGTATACCCCATCTGCCGATGAAGCGTCGTGATATCGAAATTGGCCGCCGCGGCGCGCAGTTCCTCAACGAACTCCGGTGGCGGCTCAAAGGTCGGATCAAGCCACAATTCGCTGGTTCGCTGCAGGCGACGGTGCAGGTCTCGCTCCTGGTCTATAAGAGACATCGTGGCGTGACGGCGTTCGAGCGCGAAGATGCTGCGGCTTGGATTCGCGAGACAGTCCATTTCATAGGAAACGTGCCGATCGATGCCGGGATCGATGGCTGTGGCCCTCGCCTCATCTACTTCGTGCCCGCTCAACCAAAGGAGTAGCGCCGCTGCGCGCGCCGGAAGTTCCGGATGAATTCCGGGCTCTGCGATCCGCGCACCTATCTCCGCGGACAATGATCGCAGTCCCGAGGCGGTCGGTTCAGGATCAACCTCATTCAGATAGCATAGCCATTTCAAGCCTCGCCAGGCATCTGCGTGCCCGCGAACGGCATGGCAAACCGCGATTGCCTCAAAGCAAGGTAACGTCGCGGCGAGCGGGAAACCGTCAAGTATTGAAGGCGCTGCCGCCTGCAATCGACCATCGTCGTGATCCACCAACTGGAGCGGTACGCCGAGCACGGTGAATGGCCCGGACGTGTCGACTCCGATCCGCCGGATGTAACGCTCCGCGCGCCGGCTTTCGAACTCCGCGTTCGCATCCGGCCTGCTGTCAACCTCGCGAGACACGGTCGAGAACCAGGAACGAACCCGTGCCACGATTGTCGATAATGTCGGGCCTTCGAGGCGCGGGATGGCGCGCAGGGCATTGACGGCCCAAAGCCGGGCGGAGTTTTGCGCATACGCGCTCGACTGCTCGACGGCATCGAGCAGCGCATCGGGGATAGAGGGCGCTAGACTGGCGAGCTCCAGCCGATGGCTGTCGGTGACATTCTGGGTCTGCAACCATGCCGTGACCAGCACGCCTCCAACAGGCGTTGCCGATGGCGCTCCCCGTTCAACAAGGATCGACACGGCCGCGCGAAGAATCTCTGCGCGCTGATCGAGACCGGAAATCGGGTCCAGCCACTGTGCGACTTTTGACTCAAGCTCGGCAAACGTCGCGTCGCTGATGGCATCGAGATGCGCCAATAATCCTGCCCCAAGCGCGTGCGCAACCACGGTTGGGCTCAGCTGCACGCGCCCCGCTGGTTCGGATAACGCGAACCGCCCGTCGATGATGTCGCTGAGACGTGCATAGACCTCACGCTCGGAGAGGTCGGGCCGGCTGGTTGTTTCGCCAAGGCTCTTGAGCGAGAACTCCTGAATTCCGCTTCGATAGCGATTAGCGATTTCAGCGAGCCATGCCCGCCATTCGTCTTCGCTGAAGGATTTACCGGCGCGCTCGCCGAAACTATCCCGGCCATATTCCCAAAGCAGGCGATGTATTGTGACCTGCCCTGCCTCCACCAGACGATCGCGAAAGCGGATCACGAGTTTGAACAGGCGCGGCGTGCGTGCAAGCTCCACAAGGTCGGGATGCAGATCGGCCTGCGTGAGGCCTTCGAAGGCGAGCATTTGTTCAAGCTCGCCGCCGGCAGAGGCATCATAGACATCGACAATGGCTGTCACTGCGGGAACGACGAGCCCACGAAGACCGGAGAGCCTATCGTTGAAGTGATATTGGCGGGTGCTCACCATGACGCGCACCCGCCCCTCGAAGGTCGAGCTTTGCATGACCTTGAGGAGCTGCAGCCAGGGGATCGAAGGTTCCTGATTCAGACCATCGAGCAGGATCGTGAGAACCGGCCCCTCTTCCTTGGGCCGCCTGAGCAGATAATCGAGCCGACAAAACCAGTGCTTGGGATCACGAATGCCGGTCAGATCACAGATGCGCTCAGACAAGAACCGCTTGAGGGCTGCTTCCGAGACCCCAGTCAAACCGGCAAGCGCGGAAGATGGAACTATCAGCACGATCGGCTGCTCGGCCATGCTTGCTGTCAGCCAGCCGAGTGCAGCCCAGGTTTTGCCGACACCGTCCCAACCGATGATGGCGACGGGAGCATCATTGCGCGCCGCGCCGCGCCACCAAGCATCCAGCGCGCTATGGACGGCCTGCCGCCGTACTTTCTTCGGTTGTGCTCCTCCTGCCGCATCCTGGCCCAATGCCGCATTTGATGTTCGCTGTGACGTCCAGATCTCCTCAAGTTTGCGATGCGATTGCGATCGCAAGCTCTCGAAGCCGAGGCACCAGACCTGTAAATTTCGACGCAGCGCACCTATCGCGTCTCCCGCCGCGGGTTGTAGCGCACGCGCCGCATCCGCTGCCGCCTTCGAGTATTCGGCCTCGACGCGATCTGGATCCGACGCGCACAGCGCGGCGAGTGGCGCCAGCTCGTGATCCTTCCAGTCGATGATGAGGACGGGGACACCGAGCCGTTCGCCTTTCTGGACGAGATCTTGCGCGAGTTGTTCCGGCACGCTGCGGGTCGCGATCAATATCCACGCCTCCAGCGCGTCGTCCCGCGCCAGCGCATGATCGATTTCGCCAAGCAGCTCCCGGTCGCTCAGCCGGGTATCGTCGCTGTATTTCTTGCACTCCAACCGGAGCCGGCGCCCCTGCTGCCCGGCACTCCCCGCATCACCTCCATGTTGAAATCCGGACTTCGCCACGGCTATCGAAATGCCCAGTAGCCGTCCCAAAAGCGCGGCTGCGAGGTCTTCAAGCTTGCGCGCGCTCGTTTCCGCCTGCAGTGCGGACTTCAATCTCACCTGATAGGGCTGCTCCACGGCGGTCAGCGGCATTCCGGCGTATCTCTCTCGCTTGCCCGATCATTCATGCGCCCGCACTGGCTCTCCAGTTTGAACGGGGAGCAGGCGATCAACACTAAGCACTCACGCGCTGAATGTAGAAGGCCATCGGCACCATCGGCAGGTGGTGCTCAGAACTCGACATAAGCAACAGGCGATTAATCGTGTTGTCCTGGATGCCCGTCGGCGCAAAAACGCAAGAAATTCGGCCGTCATTTCCGACGTCTCCTCGCTTAAGAAGCACCTTCTGGGCAGCTGTGTGCGTGCCGGCGAACCGGGAAGCGAGCCCCGCCTCGAAGTTCGGCCGGGGACCGCGATCTTCCACAGCGGCGAGATACCGGAACATCTCGCCGAACAGCGTGGGATAGCCCGACAATATGCCCTCCCGCGCCAACTGGATGATGCGATCCGGGTTGTGGGGAAATAGAAAGGCGGCGTCGGCCAGATTTCCGGCGAGCTGCCTGAGACGAGCCGGCGGCGCTCCCGCCTTCGGTCGCGCCGCGCGGAGAATCTCCCGCCAGCGGAACGCGCTGTCGGTCACGATGGAGGCCCCGGTCGCCTGCGCCAGATACATGGCGATTTCGAAATTCGGCTTCATCTGCATCAGGCGCATCTGGCCGCCGTCCTTGCCGCCGTCGAAGATGCCATCCTGCAGCGCCGTCAGCGGGTCGTCCTCCTTCAGCCGCTCCAACTCGGACCATATTTCAGCGATGCCGGTCGCATCGAGATCAGGAAAATTCTCCCGCAGCCGAGTCTCCTGCGCGTCCCGGGGCCACATCAGTGTGTCGCGCATGAGGTCGGCACGCATCAATTCTTCCAGCCGGTGTTCTCCGCGCAGGCTGATGTCGATTCCAGCGGCGCGCTCCTGCGCCATTGCCATGGTCTCCCGGCGGAGATGGTAGTTGAAGGTCCATGGGTCCGGGATGAGGTTGATCAGTCCGGCATCCACAAGCGGAAAGACGTTGAGGAAGAAGGCCACGGCCTTCAGAAATTCGAGATGATAGCGGCGCGGATGCTTGGTTGGCCGATACTTCTCAGCCATGGTGCCGGCATGAACGAACGGCGTTTCGACGATCAGCTCGCCGAAATAGAGCGACGCGCCCAACGCGAATTCAACGATGGACTGTGGATGGAGCGATCCGGTGTAAACCGCGCGTGGACGCCCGTCGGGTTTGGGCAGTAGCGAGAGCAGGTCGGTCTCGAGCGGCCAGAGCGCCTCGTAGAGAAAATAGACCTCTTTGATCTGATCTTCGGTCAACTCGCGCCTGACCGCAGTCCAGTCCTTGCCCGCGTCGAGACCCAGGATCGACAGAATGCCGCGATTAAGGACCACATTGCGCTCGCGAATGCTACGCTCTGTCCAGCTTGGCCGCAGCGCAGGTGGCCTTGTCGTGCAACAGATGCGGTAGGGACGTCCCGACCCGCAGCCGCAGGGCGCGCCCGGAGACAGTTCCTGCGCCGGTGGGACCTTCTTTAAAGCTTCCCGCTCCTTCTCGCTCCGGCCGTAGGCATCTTGGTAGCGGACGCTGCCGTCCTCGAACCCCACATAGGTTTCGCCGCCGTAATGCCAAAGCTCGTCACGCGGCGGGAGCAGAGTTGCGGCAAGGTCGGCCCATGATCCGCTCGCGTGCTGTTCGGGATAGAGCCATTCGCGCTTGCCTGCGGCGATATGGCGCTGAGCCCGCGCTTTGAGCACATAGTTGATGCGTGCCACCTCGATGTCGGTGAGCCGCCGCGCGCGTATCATCTTGTCCGTGCGCACCATAGACTGGCGGAAGTTGCGCGCGAAGATTCGCTTCTCCAGCGGTGGCACCGACGGATTTTCGGCATATTCGAGGTTGGTCAGGATGAGACAGTGGTCACGGCTCATCGGGAACAGCGTCTGCGATGCTTTCAGTGCGATCCCCGGATCATTGGGAAAGGCGCACTGCGGCGCTTCGGGCGGTAGGGCGTGATTGTAGATCGTCACCGGATGGTCGGTCAGGAGAAACTTCACGCCGGCATCCTCGGCGGAGACGATCTCCCGCACGCACTCGGTCCAGATCGTGGTGTGGAGCAAGCGGATGCCCTGCATCTCCATCATCAGCTCATTCTGGTGAAGCGCAGGATATTGTGCCCGCAACCACGCCAAGCCCTTCGGTGTCCGCAGCTTCTGGATGTCGATGTATTCGAAGAATGTACCGAAATGCTCGTGCCAAGCGGCGATGTCAGTTTCCGCGAATGCCCTGACCGCCTGTGATCCTCGCGTGTCGATATCACCGAACAGCTTCCGTTCGATCTCGTCATTCACCTCGGTCAGGAAGAAGGTCGAGTATAGGTCGGTCCGGAAGAAGCAGCGCTTCGTCGGCGCATCGAACAGCGATCGCTCGTGGATGACGCGCCCGTCGGCGAGAAGCTTGGTGGGCGGCGCCAGGTCGAGATAGGCCAAGGTCGAGCGACCGGGCTCGAGGAAGCCCCTTTGATGCCATTGCGGAACGAAGTGATTGTCTCTCGTGATCGGCATTTGCGATCGCGATCATATAGTCCGGGCGCTACGCGGACAACGTCGCGCCGCTGTTTCTGACGGATGATCGACGATGGCGCGTGCATCGCTGCGCCGTTGTCGTTTCCCTTTCGTTCCGCTATTTTTCCACTCCACTTGAGACAGCGGGAATCGGGTTGATGGGTTCGTTGCAAGCCGTGCTTGAAGAGCGACTGGCGACCATGCCGCGGATCATCGCGACGGAGCTTGTACGCGACAAGCTCAAGACAGCCGGGCATGCCGAGAATGAAAAGCTTATCGAGCAGATCGTCGACCAACTACTTGGTGTCGGGTCTGACGAAGAGGATGGTGACGACAGGGATGTCCTTGAATTCGGGACCGACGAGGAGATCGTGCTCGAATTTACCGACGCTGACACCGCCCGCGCGCAGGAATATGTCGACAAGATCAGTGAAACGATACCTGAGTTGATCCACGGCGCGGCTCAGGCCGCCGCGGTCACGATGTTGCGCCAATACGAACGCGACTGGGCGGCTTGGCGCGAGGCGACGGACATCCAGATGGATCAGTTTCGGTTCAACCTTCAGGCGCGCTGGGGAAAAGGCTTCGACGCGCTTCGCATGCTGATCGAGCTGTCGCGCGACATCGGCACCGATTTTCATCGTCGGGCCAGTCGCTCGCGATCGCGCCGGCGCGCCCATCTCAACAAAGCGCTTTCCCACCTTCATGTCCGCGCCATCCAGATCTCGTCCGAGATCATGGTGCTGATGGAGAATGGCTATGCCGACGGCGCCATGGCGCGATGGCGCACGCTGCACGAGGTCGCCTGCGTCGCGATGGTGCTGAGCGATGGCGGCGAAGCCCTGGCCGAACGCTACCTCGCCCACGAGATCGTCGAGGCGAAAAAGGGGCTCGGGCAATATCAGCAATGCCATCCGAAGCTCGGCTACGCGCCGTTCTCGAAACGCGCGGCCGCCCGGATCGAGCGCGACTATGCCGATGCGATCAGCCGTTATGGCAAAGATTTCGGCGGCGACTATGGTTGGGTCGCGGCGCATCTGGGCAACTCGAGACCCACTTTCAGCAATATCGAGGATGCCGCCGGCCGGGCGATGATGCGATCGCACTACAAGATGGCGAGCCATAATGTGCATGCGAGCGCCAAGGGCATCGCCTATCGACTTGGTTCGCTCGACTGCCACTATGCCATGATCGCAGGCGCCAGCAATGTAGGGTTTGTCGAGCCCGGCCAGAATCTAGCCTTGAGTCTCATGCACATCACGATGCTATTGCTGCCGACGTCGTGGACACTGGACAAAATCGCGCAATTGATGGCGCTCCACAAGCTGCATGACCGCATCCCGCGTGCGCTGGCGCAGTCCGAGCGGGCGATCGCCAAAGACGAGAAGGCGATTCGCGAGGCCGCGGTCGCTCGCCGAGCGAACCGCTCGCGCCAAAAACCGAGATCGCGGTCGCCGCGCCACGATCGATCCGGCGCCGCTGCCACGACATAGATGAAGATGGAGGATGGTCCTATCCGCGCCCCCCTGATGCGACGCTCGACTGCCCTGACTATGCGATTGTCGCCATTGTCCAGGGTAGCTTGGGCGAGCCGGGCGTCACGTTGGGCACGAAGGGGCGTTGCCAGTTCTGTGGCGAGACCGACCCCCGTGCGTTTCGCGACATCGCGCATACGCTGCCCGAGGCGTTCGGCAATAAATCGGTGACGTCGCTCGACGAATGCGACGCCTGCAACGCGCGGTTCGCAGCGTTCGACGACGCGCTGGTCAAGAGGATCTGACGTTTAAAACGAACGACGGCTTTTGGGCTCCCACCCGAGCTACCGGAATGGCCACAATGGGGGCGCAAAGCGGACGTCTCTGAAAGGGCCGTTGAGGGGTCGCTTTGGGTCAATCTGCGACATTGTCCTGCCGGCTATAAGCAGTCGCCCGCACTCCATCTCCGGCAGAATCTGTAACGTCTTCGCCTCACCCCGTTGCGCCCCGTTTCTACGCGTCCTGCTCCTCGTAGCGGTGCACCGGCCCGAGCCAGGGCGGAATTGACCGTCGTGACCAGAGCACGGCCCGAGGCTGTTTGACTGTCCGACCCGCAAAATCTTTGGCCGCGCCGTAGGCACGATCAGGCCTATCCGTGGACGGTCAGACTGCCAGTGTATTCCGCCTCAGCGCCGGAGATATTTCATGAGCGCCGCAATGCCGAGCACGACGAGCGCCAGGATGAGGAGGCCGAAGAGCCACATCCCCCACATGCCGCCGCCCATCATTTGATCGTAGTACATGACGGTCTCTCCTCTGCGGGATCAAGCTATCTTCACCACCGCCATCATGCCCGTGGCCATGTGGTAGAGGTGGTGGCAGTGCAGGAACCATTCGCCCTTCGGCCCGGCGTCAAAGGCGATGGTGACGGGCATGTGCGGCGGCACCATCACCGTGTCGCGCACCGCGCCTGCGATCCGTCGCCCGCCGATGCCCACCACCTGGAAATGGTGGCCGTGCAGGTGCATGGGATGGCTCATGGTGGTGGGGTTCATGAAGGTCATCTCCACCCGCTCGCCGGGACTGACGGCGAAGGGGCTTGCCTGTCCATAGGTGTGGCCGTTGATGGTCCAGCGATAGCCCGCCTCCTCGCCGAGCATGATGGGGAAGACCTTGTCCGCCCTACGCTGCGCAATCGGCTTCCGGGCGGAAAGGCGCCCTTCGAACGCGAGGTCGAGCAGGCCCTGCGGACGGTCGGCAGTCTCGGCGATGCGTGAGACGGACGCTCCAGCCGTGGCCAGGATGAGGCCGGTGCGCCGGGCCGAGGCCTCTACCTGCGCCAGCACCGGGAAGGCTCCTCCGCTCGCCGGAATATCCACCAGAAGGTCGATGCGCTGTCCCTGGGCCAACGGAAAAGTATCCGCCTGCAGCGGAACGCAGGGTGAGCCGTCCACCGCGACGCATCGCGGCTTCAGACCGGGCATGCTGATGAAAAAGGCCGTGGCGGTGCCGCCGTTGATGATGCGCAGCCGCACTTTTCCGCCCTTCTCCACCTTCACCACCTCGGGATCAGCGAGGGTGCGGCGGTTGGCGAGGAAGGCGTCATAATCGACGTCGTTGGCGTGGGCCATCATGCCGCCGCTCATTCCCGCGCCCATGCCCGCACCCATGCCGTGACCCATGTGGCCCGCGTTCTGGCCCGCCCCCATCATTCCGCCGCCCATGCCGCCCATCGCGCCCATGCCGTGGCCGGCATGACCCATTCCCGGCATCGCCATCCCCACCGCAGCCTGAGTGGGCTGGGTCGCTCCGTGAGCCCCGTGGTCGCCATGGGCGTTCGCGCCACCGAGGCCGGCGAGAATCTCCTCCGGGCTGCGGAAGGAGAAATCGTGCAGCATCACCACCACGTCCTGCGCGTCCCCGGCATCCGCCTCGCGGGTGACGAGGGGCGCGGCGAGCAACTGCTGTTCGCTCAGCGTGTGGGAATGCATCCAATGGGTGCCGGGCGTGAGCAGGAAGTCCACCTGGTCCGTCCCGCCGGGCGCGAGTTCGCCGCCGTCGGGGCGGGCGCGGTCCTGATCCGCTGGCGCGAAGATCTGGCCGTGCCAGTGCATCACCGCCGGCGCCTGCGAGGCATTGAGCACCGCGCCTGCGAGGCGATCGCCCTCCTGCGCGAAGATGCCTTCGCCCGCCGGGCCCTTGACGGCGAAGACCTTGGCCGCCTTGCCGTTCACGTCGATTGTGAGGCTCTCCACGGTGATGAGCGGGGCGGCGAGGACGCGGCTCCACCCGCCGGAGAGGGCAAGCGCGCCGGCGGCGGCGCCACCCGCGAGGACGGTGCGGCGGGACACGGAGGACAGGTGCTTAGGTTGGGTCATGGTCGGCCTCCTGGGTGCGTCGCCGGGCAGACGAGGCGAGGCAGGGATTGAGTTCAGTATTTCGCCTGGGTCGTTGTGCCGTCCGGCGCGGTGAGCTGGACGGCGCCCTTCACGCCCTTGGGCACGGCGACCGGGGCGGTCCCGGCAAGCCGGCTGCCGCCGGCGGGCGTCAGAGGGAAGCGTTGGGCCTTGCCGTCCACCACCAGGATGGCATTGGCCTTGAAGCCGTCGGCCGGAACCGGCTTGTCGGAGCCGTCGCTGAGATAGAGCGAGACGGCAGGCGTCCCGTCGACCACCAGTTCCGCATGAAAATGCCCGGCGTCCACACGCACGCCGCCGTTGGCGCCGGTGCCGGGCTCGTGCGCGAGGAGCGGCGTCGCGAGAAGGGGAAGAGCGATGAGGGCCGACGCAAGGGGGCGGAAGATCATGGCGGGCTCCGATCAAAAGGCATCCGCGCGGGCGGCGGCCGGGTTGGGGCCGTCCTCGCCCACCGCCGCCACGAGCCGCTCCAGCGGGCGGCGGCCGTAGGCGAGGACGAGGACGGGGGTGAGCACGGCATCGAGCAGCGTGACGCTGACGAGGCCGCCGAAGATGGTGACGGCCACCGGGTGCAGGATCTCCTTGCCCGGCATCTCGGCGCCGCTCATGAGCGGCAGCAGGGCGATGCCGGCGGAGGCGGCCGTCATCAGTACCGGGGTCAGCCGCTCAAGGCTCCCTCGCGCCACCAGCGCGGGACCGAACGGCAGGCCTTCGGTGATGGCGAGATTGATGGTGTGGCTGATCTTCAGGATGCCGTTACGCGCGGCGATGCCGGTCAACGTCACGAAGCCGATCATGCTCGCCACCGAGAGCGGCTGCCCGGCCAGCCACAGGGCCACCACCGCGCCGATGAGGGCCAGCGGCACGCTGCCCATGATGACCAGCGCGAACAGTGCCGAGCGGTAGCGGCTGTAGAGGATGGCGAAGACCAGGAGCAGCGACACCGCGCCGAGTGCGCCGATGGTGCGCATGGATTCCTCCTGCGCCGCGAAGGTGCCTTCGAGGCTCGTGGACATGCCGGAGGGCAAATCCGTCGCGGCGATCACGCGGCGCATGTCGGCGATGATGGCCGCCGTGTCGCGCCCGCCTGAGGTGTTGGCGAGCACGACGATGCGCCGCCGCCCGCCCTCGCGCAGGATCTGGTTCGGCCCGTCCGTCTCCTTCACGTCCGCCACCTGGGAGAGGGGCACCCAGCCGGATGGCGTCTCGATAAGGAGGCGGCTCAGCCCCTCGGCGCTGCGCGTTGCCTCGGGCAGGCGCACCACCAGCTCGAAGCGCCGGTTGCCATCTACGAGGGTCGAGACCACGCGCCCGTTGGAGAGTCGCGCCAGCGCGTCCGTCAACTGTGCGGGCTGGAGGCCATGGAGGGCGGCGCGGCCGTAATCCACGCGCACCGTCACCTCCGGCACCCGCACCTGCCGCTCCACCTGCAGGTCGACGAGGCCGGGAATGGCGCCGAGGCGCTGGCGCAGGCTTTCCGCCGTGGCGCGCAAGGTGTCGAGGTCGTCGCCGAACAGCTTCAGGGCGATCTCGGCCCGCACGCCGGAGAGCATGTGGTCCAGCCGGTGGGAGATGGGCTGACCCAGATTGAAAGACGCCGGCAGGACGGCGAGGCGGTCGCGGATATCCGCCGTGATCTCGGCCCGGCTGCGGTCGGAGGGCTGCAGGTCCACCTCGATCTCGGAGGCGTGCACGCCCTCCGCATGTTCGTCCAGCTCCGCCCGGCCGGTGCGCCGACCCACCGCCTTTACCTCAGGCACGTCCAGGATCAGCGTCTCGGCGACAAGCCCCATGCGGTCGCTCTCGGCCAGCGATAGGCCGGGGCGGAACGACATGGAAATGGTGAGCGAGCCCTCGTTGAAAGGCGGCAGGAAGGCGCGCGGCAGGCCCGTGGCGGCGGCGAGCGCGGCGACGAACAGGAGGGCGGTTCCCGCCATCACCAGGCGCGGGTGGCGGAAGGCGGTGGAGAGCAACGCGGCGTAGCCACCCTTCAGCATCCGCACCAGCGCGCCGTCCCTTTCCGCATGGCGGCTGAGGGCCGGCAGCAGATAGAAGGCGAGCACCGGCGTGAGCGTGATGGAGGTCAGAAGGCTCGCGAGGATCGAGACGATATAGGCCTGCCCCAGCGGGGCGAACAGCCGCCCCTCAATGCCCGGCAGGGCGAACAGTGGCACGAACACCAATACGATGATGAGGGTAGCGTAGACGATGCCGGAGCGCACCTCCCGGCTCGCCGCCACCACCACATCGAACACGGGACGGGGCACGGCTGCGGCGGCATTCTCGCGCAGTCGGCGGAAGATGTTCTCCACATCCACCACCGCGTCATCCACCAATTCGCCGATGGCGATGGCGAGGCCACCCAGCGTCATGGTGTTGATGGAGAGGCCGAAGGCGTGGAACACGATGGCGGTGGCCAGGATCGACACCGGGATGGCGGTGAGCGAGATGACTGTTGTGCGCCAGTTGAGAAGGAACAGGAACAGCACCACCGCCACCACCGCCATGGCTTCCAGCAGCACCTTCTCCACATTGCCGATGGAGGCGGCGATGAAGTCCGCCTGACGGAACACGGGCGGGGAGATGCGGATGCCGTCGGGCAGCGTGCGGTTGAGGTCGGCCACCGCCTCTTCCACCGCGCCGGTGAGGGCAAGGGTGTCTGCCTCCGGCTGTTTCTCCAAGGAGAGGATCACGGCAGGCCGCCCCATATAGCCGGCATCGCCGCGCTTCAGGCGAGCGGCGAAATCCACCTGCGCGATCTGGTGGAGGAAGACATTGCCGCCGGCGGGGCGCGGCAGGACGAGAGTCTTCAGGTCATCGAGGCTGAGGGTTCGGGCGATGTTGCGGATGAGGAATTCCCGGCCGCCCTGGTCGGCGAAGCCGCCGCCGGAATTGGTCCCGAACTGGGAGAGCGCCTTTTCCAGCGCGTCGAGCGTGATGCCGTAGGCGCGCATGGCAGAAACGTCCGGCGAGACGCGGAACTGCCGCACCTCCCCGCCCATGGGAATGACCTGCGCAATGCCGGGGATGGCGAGGAGGCGCGGGCGGATGACGAAGTCCGCCGCCTCCCGCACCGCCATGGGCGATGCGGTGTCGCTGGTGACGGCGAACATCAGGATCTGGCCCATGATGGAGCTGATGGGACCCATCTGCGGGGAGACATTCGCCGGCAGCCGGTCACGCACCAGAGCGAGGCGCTCCGCGATCTGCTGGCGGTTGCGGAAGATGTCGGTGCCGAAGTCGAATTCCACATAGACCACGGAGAGACCGACACCGGACACCGAGCGTAGGCGCACGAGGCCCGGCAGGCCGTTCATGGCCGTTTCCAGCGGGAAGGTGACGAGTTGCTCCACCTCCGCCGGGGCGAGGCCTTCCGCCTCGGTCATGATGGTGACGGTGGGCCGGTTGAGGTCCGGCAGCACGTCCACCGGCAGCCGCGTGACCGCATAGGCGCCATAGACCACCAGCACGAGTGCCAGCGCCAGCACCAGCAGGCGGTTGCGCAGCGATTGGGTGACGAGGACCGTGAACATCACCGGCCTCAGCGGATCTGGTCGATGAGTTCGGCGCCATCGGTCACGATGCGGCGTCCGGGGGCGAGGCCCGCCAGCACCAACACTCGGGACGCATCAAGCGGCTCCGTTTTCACCTCGCGAGGCATGAAGCGCTCGGCGCTGACGTGCTCATAGACGATGGGCTGGCCGTTCGCCCCGCGCACCACCGCTGACCGGGGGATGGCGATGCCAGTGCGCGGTGCGCCGGCCTCCGCGAAGACCGTCAGGAACTGGCCGGGGCGCAGCTCCCCGGTGTCCGCGGGGACGGAAAACAGGACGGGAAGCGCCTGGGCCCGGTCTGATATCCCCGCGCCCAAGAAGGTGAGCGCCACGGTTCGCCCGTCGGGCAGGCGTCCTGTGGCACCGGAGCGTCCAGCATCCGGCAAGAAGCCGAGCGCCTCCACCCACAGCCGGCCGGGATCGACGATGCGGAACACCACCGAGTTGGGATCGGCCATCTGCCCCGCGACCGCGTCGGCGGCGGCGATGACGCCGGACACCGGCGCGCGCAGGGCCTCCGGCTCGCGCTGCACCCGTTCCAGCCTGGCGCGGCGGGTCTGGAGCCCCTTCAGCTCGATCTCCGCTTCCTCCACCTCGCGGCGGGTGACGGCGTTGGGAATGGCCGAGAGCCGCTCGTAGCGCCGTTTCATGATGGCGATCTGCTGGTCCAGCTCGTAGCCCTGCTGCTCCAGGTCCTTGAGGTCGGAGGCACCGATGGGCGGATGCACGTAGGCGAGGATTTCGCCCGCCGCGACCTTGGTTCCGAGCGGCTTGAAGCCGCCCTCTGGCGGCGCAAGGCGTCCACCCACCGCGGTTTGGACGAGGCCGCTCGCATTGGCGTCCGGCACCACGCGGCCGGGTAGCTCGACCATGCCGGCAAAGGTGCCGGCAGCAGTCACGAGGGTGCGCACGCCAAGGATGCGCTGGGTCGGCTTGGGCACGATCACCGAGCCGTCAGGAAGGCGCTGGGCGGCATCGCGGGCGGGGGGCTGCCGAGCGGGCGGCTGCGTGTCCGCCGCCCATGCCCCCTGCGGGGCACCGGCCAGAGCGACGCCGAGCGATCCGAGGATGAGGAGCGCGCCCGCCCGACGCCGGGACATGACCAGCGCCCCGGCGAGGAAGCCGACGAGGAGGCCCGCCAGAATGCCCGCGAGGAGGTCCGCTCGCAGCCCGCCGAGCTGCGCCAGCACCGCCGGCGCTTGCGTCTCGGACGATGTTGGAGCGGCTGGTATGGTCAAGGTGGCGGCGAGAACGTCCACCGTGTCGCCGGCGGTGACGGTGAAGGCGAGGTCGTGCGCGCCCGGCTTGGCGGCGAAGGGAACCGGCAGCACATAGGTGCCCGGCCCGGCGGGCTTCGCGGCCTGCGAGCCCTCGGGCGTGTCCACCTCGATGGCGGCGCCTTCCATCGGGGCGTTGTCGGCGAAGCTGTCGAGGTGGATGGTAAGGGTACCGTCGCGCAGCACCGCCACCAGCTCGAAATCGGCCGAGGCCGCCTCAGCGCGGGGGGCGAGCGTCGTCACCGGGGGCGGCGGGGGCGCGCCGTGGTCGTGGCCTTCGTGGGTCGCAGCGGGACCGGACAGCGCCGCGCCGGCGAGAAGCCAGCATAGGCCGAAGACGGCTTTCCGCAAGAAATGGCGACCCATGCCTCAACCCGTCCGCTGGTGATTCCGGTACGGGAGAGCGATAGCGTGCGGCGCGTCACGCCGCGTATCGCTTCTGTATCAGTTTGTTTCAGCCCGGATCCTTGGTCAGGCGCACCGTGGCGACGAGGCCGCCGCCGGGGGCGTTGGCGAGGGTCAGCGCGCCGCCGTGGGCCTCGGCAACCGCGCTGGCGATAGTGAGGCCGAGCCCGACGCCTCCAGTAGCGCGGCTGCGCGACGCCTCAAGCCGCACGAAGGGCTCTAGCACGGCGGCGAATTGGTCCACTGGAATCCCCGGTCCCTCGTCCCGCACCGTCAGGACGGCATCCGCTTCCTCGTCCATGATGGACACATGCGCGGAGCCGCCATAGGCGAGCGCGTTGTCCACCAGATTGCCCACCATTCGCTTCAGGCTGACGAGCCGTCCCGCGACGACGAGGCGCGGCGGCGCCGAAAGATCGGCCCGCAGGCCCCGGTCCCGCGCGTCGTCCACGATGGTTTCCACCAAAGCCACGAGATCGAGCGGCCGCACCGGCTCCTCGCTCGCCTCGCCGCGCAGGTAGGAGAGCGTGGCCTCGACCATCTGCTCCATCTCCGCGACATCCCCGGCGATGGCGTCGCGCAGCGCCGGGTCGCTCACATCCTCGAGGCGGAAGCGCAGGCGCGTCATGGGCGTGCGCAGGTCGTGGGAGACCGCCGCGAGGGCCTGGGTGCGCCGCTCGACCAACCCAGCGATGCGCGCCTGCATGCCGTTGAAGGCATGGGCCAGTTCCCGCACCTCCTTCGGCCCCGTCTCGGGCAGGTGAATGCGCGCCGCATCCGGCGGCAGGGCCGCGACGGTGCGCGCCATGGCCCGCAAAGGCCGCGTGAGCCATGCGGCGATGGCGAGGGACAGGAGCAGCACCCCCGCCGCCATCAGCGTGGTGGAGAGCAGGGAGCCGTGCCCCCCGGCGGTCTGCGGCACGGAGGCAAACATGCGCACATTCAGCCAGCTCCCGTCGGGCAGGCGCACGGCCACGAGGCTGAGGTGCGGATCGGGCCCGGCGCCAACCAGAATGTCCGCTGCGGCAAGGTCCGGTGCGAGCGCGCGAACCTCGGCGGCGAGGCGCTGGGCGGACTCGTCGGCGTGGGGCCCCGTCGCGGCCATGGCCTCGCGGCCCCAATGGGCATCGATGGCGCCCCCCGACAGGGCATGGGCCACCTCCTCCCGACGCTCCGCAGGTGCGGCGGCGAGTGACCGGCGCAGCGCCACGATCTGGTCGGCGAGGCGGACGGCATGTGCCGCATGGCGCTCGCGCTCCATGGCATGTTCGTAGGTCCACAGGCTCAGCACATGGACCACGACGATTCCGAGCACGGCCACGACTGCGGTCCGCAGAGCGAGGCTGTCGATGGCGCGGATCATGAGCGCGCCACCTCCGGGACGAAGAAATAGCCGGTCCCACGCACTGTCTTCACCATCTCCGGCCCGCCGCTCGAATCGAGCTTCCTGCGCAGCCGGCTCACCTGGATATCGATCGCCCGGTCGAAGCCGGTGGCGATGCGGTTCTTCGCGGCGTCCATCAGATGGTCGCGCGTGAGCACGCGCTGGGGATGCTCCAGGAAGGTCAGCAGCAGATCATATTCGCCGGTGGAAAGATCGACGATGGCGCCTTCCGGGTTGGTGAGCTCCCGCCGCCGGGTGTCGAGCGTCCACCCGGAAAACGTCAGGCGGGTGCCGCCGCTGGCAGCGGCGGGGTCGGACAGCCGGGTCCGCCGCAGCACAGCATGAATGCGGGCGAGCAGCTCGCGCGGGTTGAAGGGCTTGGCCAGGTAATCGTCGGCACCCAGCTCCAGGCCGACGATCCGGTCCACATCGCTGCCGCGGGCGGTCAGCATGATGATGGGCACATTGGAGGTGCGGCGGATGTCCCGGCACAGATCGAGCCCACTCACCCCCGGCAGCATGATGTCGAGAATGACGAGGTCCACCGTGCCGGCAGCCATTGTCTCCCGCATTTCGCGGGCGCCTTGCGCGGCCGTGACCTTGTGCCCGTGCTCGCGCAGGAACTTGCCGGCGAGACGCCGGATTTCGGCATCGTCGTCAACGATGAGGATGTGGCCTTCGGGGGACACCGTGTCACGCACTCCTCTGCACCACTCCACACCGCGGCGCTCGGCAGGGTTCTTTCTAGCCTAAAGCCGGATGCCATCACATTGAATCCCTGAGCGATCCGATGTGCGCGATGAACCCCTCCATGTTCAAACAGCTTCGGGCCGTTTTAACTCTGAGGTTTCGGACCCATTCGGCGACTTGGCTCGGTCCGTTCGTCACAAGCAGACGTACTCAAAGCCCGAGAATGCGTCACGACCGGCGGCCTCCGTCACCCTCCAGTTGAGAAACATCCTCCCCGATCTCCTGCCGCAGCTGCGGCCCCTTGGCGAGGCGCCTGCCAAGCGCGCGGGTGTAGGCTGTGTAGCGCTCGGAGAGCTTGGCGCGGGCGGCCTGGGCGGCCGGCTCGGGCAGCGCGGGGGTGGTGGCGAGCCAGAAGCGGATGAAGGTGGCGAAAGCCTCGGTCGAGATGCCGAGGTCACGCTCCAGCCGCGAGAGACGGCGATCGATCTGGCCGAGGCGCCGGGCAAGAGCGGCCTCCTGGCGCTCGGCGCTGTCGGGCGACAGGAAGGAGGCGATTGCGGCCTGGGCGATCAGGGACATGGACTGGTCGCGCTGGGCGGCGTAGTGGGCCAGCAGGTCCATGATGTCGGGCTCGAGATAGACGGAGATCTGCGCTTTCTTCGTGCGGCCTGCCATGGCGATCACAGCTCCATGCCGTCATTGGGATTGAGGCTGACCTGTCGGGCGACGCCTTGCATGAGGCCGGTCATGCGCCGGTTTCGGGTGGCGACGTCCTCCATCTCGTCGTCGCGATCCAGATCGAACTCGAACTCATTCTCGATGAGCTGGCTTTTCTCGACCGGCTTCATGCGGCTGAGCTCGGGCTGATGCCGGTGCTCCGACCCGGTCGGGTCATCGTCTCGACCTTTGTCCGCGGTGCTCCCGCCTGTGCCCTCCTGCGGTCTGGGCAACGGCAGCGCGGTCCAGTCATCGTGTTGGACGGTCGGGCCACGAGTGGGCGTTGGAGGCGGCAGGACCCGGTCCCGGAGGCGCGCGTCCTCGTAGTAGCGAGCCTTCCTCGCCCGGATCGGCGGGGTGCCGGCGACCATGACGATCTCGTCCGTGGGCGGCAGCTGCATGACCTCGCCGGGGGTGAGCAACGGGCGTGCGGTCTCGGAACGCGACACCATGAGATGACCCAGCCAGGGTGAGAGCCGGTGCCCGGCATAGTTTTTCATCGCCTTCATCTCAGTGGCGGTGCCGAGCGCATCGGATACCCGCTTGGCGGTGCGCTCGTCGTTGGTCGCGAAGCTCACGCGGACATGGCAATTGTCGAGGATGGAGTTGTTCGGGCCATAGGCTTTCTCGATCTGGTTCAGCGACTGTGCAATGAGGAAGGCTTTCAGGCCATAGCCGGCCATGAAGGCGAGCGCCGATTCAAAGAAGTCGAGCCTGCCCAGCGCCGGGAACTCGTCCAGCATGAGCAGCAGTCGGTGCCGTCCGGCCTTTGCCTGCAGGTCCTCGGTGAGGCGCCGGCCGATCTGGTTGAGGAGGAGGCGGATCAGCGGCTTGGTGCGATTGATGTCGGAAGGTGGCACCACGAGGTAGAGCGTTGTCGGGGCCTTACCGCCGACGATATCGGCGATGCGCCAGTCGCAGCGCCGCGTCACCTCGGCAATCACCGGATCACGGTAGAGGCCGAGAAAGGACATTGCGGTGGAGAGCACACCGGATCGCTCATTGTCGGATTTGTTCAGGAGTTCGCGGGCGGCGCTGGCGATGACGGGGTGCGGGCCGGCCTCGCCCAGATGGGCGGTTTTCATCATGGCATCGAGCGTGGTCTCGATAGGCCGCTTCGGATCGGAGAGAAAAGCGGCGACGCCGGCGAGCGTCTTGTCCGTCTCGGCATAGAGAACGTGGAGGATGGCGCCGACGAGCAGCGCGGGGCTGGTCTTCTCCCAGTGGTTTCACTTTTCCAGCGAGCCTTCGGGGTCCACCAGGATGTCGGCGATGTTCTGGACGTCACGCACCTCCCATTTGCCGCGACGCACCTCAAGCAGCGGATTATAGGCGGCGGACTTTGCATTGGTCGGGTCGAACAGGAGCACGCGTCCATGCCGGGCGCGGAAGCCGGCGGTGAGCTGCCAGTTCTCGCCCTTGCCGCAGAAGACGTGGCGCCGGACCGCGGCGGGATGACATAAACCATGCTTCGGCACTGCTTTGTGGCAGAATCATTGGCGTGATCGAAGCTCTCGATTTGCCCCAGGATTTGGCCGCAGCCCACGCGATAATCCTCGCGGATCGGGAGGCGCGGCTGGCCTTGGAGCGGGTGCAGGCGGGGGAGCGCCTGCTCATCGAGAAGCTCCGCCTGGAGATCGCTCGGCTCCGTCGACAGGCCTTCGGCAACTCCTCCAAATGGGGGCGCAAGCTCAAGCAACTGGGCATAGAGGCAGTCATCGAGCGGAAGCAGCGTATGGCGCCGGAAGACGACGATGATGGCTTCCTCCTCCACTGACAAGACCCTCGACTTCGGCTCTCTCGGGCCGGTCGGTAGATCGGCGACTGAGGCCAGTCTCTTCCACTTCGCGACCGTCTTCTGGCTGATACCGTAGCGCTTCGCCAGAGCCGTCAGGCTCTCTTTACTATGTTGTATCGCCGACGGAGCGCCGCTGTCGTCGTGGCGCTCCCGTGACGAACCTGGCCCATAGCGCATCCTTCCAACTCTGCGAAACGACTGCACCATCAAAATCCGGGATCAAACACCTAGGAGCCTGTCCGAGTAAGGGCCTCGACGGGGCGACTTGGAGATGATTCACTTGGCTCATGGCCAAGGTGTTTCGCTCCTGGGATGTGGATCAGGGCTGGCTTCTGCCGCCCTCGCTGCACGAGTTCGTGCCGGCCGGGCACGTGGCTCCCTTCATCCGTGACACGGTGCGGGAGGCGCTGGACCTCTCGGCCATTCTCGACACCTACACCGAGGAGCGCGGCTACCCGCCCTATCATCCCGGCATGATGGTGGCGCTGCTCCTCTACGGCTACAGCCGGGGTGTGTATTCCTCGCGCCAGCTCGCCCGCGCCTGCGAGGAACGGGTCGACGTGATGGCGGTGACCGGCCTGAACCGACCCGATTTCCGCACCATCGCCGACTTTCGCAAGCGCCACCTCGCGGCCTTGTCGGACCTGTTCGTGCAGGTGCTGCGGCTGTGCCGGACCGCCGGCCTGGTCCAGTTCGCCCACGTGGCGGTGGACGGGACCAAGCTGAAGGCCAACGCCTCGCGCCATAAGGCGATGAGCTATGGGCGGATGAAGACGAGCGAGCCGGCGTTGGCGGCTGAGGTCGACGCCTGGCTGGAGCGGGCGCGCGTGGCCGATGCGGACGAGGAGCGGGCTCATGGCGTGGACCGGCGCGGCGACGAGACGCCGGCCTGGCTGGCCGACAAGCAGCGGCGGCTGGAGATGATCCGCGCCGCCAAGGCCGCGCTGGAAGCCGAGGCCGCCGATCCGCCCGATCCTGATGACGAGAACGGGCCGGGGGCCTCGTCGGGCATGCGCTGGCAGGGGCGGCCGCTCCGCGGCGAGGACGGCGGCCCGCCCGAGCGGGCGCAGCGCAACTTCACCGACCCGGACAGCCGGATCCTTCCCACGCGCGACGGGTTCGTGCAGGGCTACAACGGCCAGATCGCGGTCGATGCCGCGCATCAGGTGATCGTGGCGCATCGCCTCGTGACGAACTCAGCCGACACCCGTGCCCTCGTGCCGCTCGTCGACGGGGTGCACGCCCATCTCGGGCGCAAGCCGCGGGAGGTCTCGGGTGATGCCGGCTTTGCCAGCGAGGCGAACCTGGCTGCGCTGGAGGCACGGGGGATTGCAGGCTACCTCGCTCCGGGCCGCGCGCGTCACGGCGCGGCGGATGCGTCCGGCCGGCGGCGGCTGGCGAAGATGTCCCTGATGAGCGCGATGGCGGCTCGGCTGAAGCGGGCCGGCCGGCGGAGCCGCTACCGGCTCAGAAAACAGGTGGTCGAGCCGGTGTTCGGGCAGATGAAGCAGGCCAGAGGCTTCCGCCAGTTCCTGCTGCGTGGCCTCGATCAGGTTCGAGGCGAGTGGGCAATGATCTGCACCGCCCACAACCTCCTGAAGCTCGCTCACGCCGCGCCCTGAGCCCGAAACGTCCTCAACTTCCGCGTGCCGCGCGCCCTCAATCCGGCCACTCCAACTCCTTACTCGGACAGGCTCCTAGGCTTGACCGCGGAGCCTGTCAGGGTACGTACGTTCATTTGCATCCGGACGCATTGCGGGCATCGGATGAACATTTGCCTTTAGGCCGGAAGCGGCCAACGGAAGGTCGGTCAACGCATGCCGAGACGTTCAACGCAGGGACGGCGCATCGTCGTACAAGGTGAGGGAGAGACCAAGCAGCGCATCCTGATAGCGGCTGCGGGCCTGTTCAGCCGCGCGTCGTATGATGCGGTGAGCTTCCGCGACATCGCCGCCAAAGTTGAAGTCGACGTGGCCTACGTCCATCGCTGCTTCGGCTCGAAGGAAAACCTGTTCCGCGATGTCCTGGAGCTCGGCAGTCGGCTGGCCGGTGGCTTTCCTGCCGGGGCGCGGGAGGTCAGCCTCAACATGCTGGCCGCCGCGACCGAAAGCACCCATCGATCGGGAAACATCGAGCCGTTGTCGATCCTCGTCCAATCCGCCTCGAGCCAGACGGCGGCTCCCCTAATCGGGGAACGGATGCAGAAGGATTGGATCGAACCTCTCTCAACCATGGGAGCGGACGATGCGGAGTTTCGGGCGGCTGTGGCGATGTCCCTGATTATGGGCTTTAGTTTATGCCGGAATCTCCTTCGGATTCCGGCGACGGCCTCCGTGTCAGGAGAGCAGGCACGCGCTATTCTTGTCGAGGCCATCGAAAGCATATTGACCCCGCCGGCAGGAAATAGCTCTGATGACGAGCCTGGCTCGATCAGGATCCGACGCTATCCCTTCTCACGGCCTCGCAGGCGTGCCCGACAGAAGTGACGCCGGCCATGTCGCGGGTGGCATCGGCATCGGCCGTACACGGTGCGGCGACAGCGGCGATGCCTAGCTCCGCACACGCGCGCAGGATGCGCAGGGCGGCCTCTCAGCTGCTGGCATCAGGATGGCCCGCCCATCGTCGGCCTCGGGACTTCGTCGCCTCAGCGTAGTTACTCGATGACCAGCAGCAGCTCCCCATACTCAACCGGCTGACCATTCTCGACGAGGACGCGCGTGACGGTGCCCGACCTGTGTGCGGCGATGGCATTCAACGTCTTCATCGTCTCGACAATCAGGACCGTTTGCCCTTCCACCACAGCGGTACCCACCTCAACGAACGGCAAGGCATCGGGCACGGAGCCGCGATAGGCCGTACCGACAGTGGGGGAGAAAAGGGCACCGCGTCCCTGCACCAGATCCTTCGTCGAGCCGGCACCTCGCGTCGCCGATAGGTCAGCCATCGGAGGTGGAAGCCGTCGCGGCTGACCGGCGCCGACCGGCGGTGCGTCGGCAGTTCGTGCGACCCGGATGCGGATCTCGTCGTTCTGCACCTCGATCTCCGACAGATCGCTGCCGGAAAGAAGGCTCGCGAGTTCCCGGACCAAGGAGATGCTGAGCTGGGGTGTCCTCATCTTCATGGTCAAGCTTCTCGAGTGTAGACGTCCACATGCAGGCATGATCAGGGATGGTGCCGCCGATGCTGTCGCCAACGGAGATCTGAAGAGGCATCGGGTGAACCCAAGGGAGCGGCCGGGACCTGCCCCCCTTGATCGGGATTCGGCGTTCAGCGGGCCGTGTAGCCGCCGTCGATGGGCAACGCGACGCCGGTTACGAACGAGGCATCGTCTGAAGCCAACCACAATGCGGCGTGAGCCACCTCTTCCGCCTTGCAGAGCCGTCCAAGGGGGACCGACGACAGCATCTTCCGTTCGTTTGCCTCGACCTCTGCGAGATCCCCGGACGCAGACATGAAACCCGCCTTCATCGGCGTCTCGGCTAATCCGGGGCAAACAACGTTCACCCTGACGCCGTCGACGGCGAAACGCTGTGCGAGGGATTTCGTGAGTCCGACGACAGCAAACTTCGATGCCGAGTAGACGGGACTGAACATCGAGCCGACCAAACCGGCGGTTGAAGCAGTGAAGACAATCGCCCCGCCTCCACGCTTGCGCATATGTTTGATGGCCTCACCCGCGGTCAGGGTTGCTGATGTCACGTTGAGCGAGATGGTCCGCTCATAGGCGGCAAGATCGAGGTTCTCGACTCCCGACGGGCCCGGAATGCCCGCATGGGCCCACAGGATGTCGATGCCACCCAGCAGTTCCGCCGACTTCGCAATTGAACCGGACATCTCGTTGGGTACGGAGAGGTCCGCTTGCACGGTCTGGATGGCATAACCGGACCGCTCCACATCGGCCGCCAGCTTGGCCAGACCATCCGCATTGACGTCGACCGCCACGACCCGCGCCCCTTCGCGGAGGAAGAGTTCGACACCAGCACGTCCCATGCCCGAGGCGGCGGCGGTTATGACGGCAAGCTTATCCTTCAAACGCATAGGAACGTCCTCGGTCGGGAGTGTTTCGGAGTGCACGGCGCGTTCGAGAAAGTCGGGCGCGCTGACGCGCCCTCCCCTTTCCCGCCTATCTGGGCACCAGCGGGCACTCGCTTTGATCGAGAGGCTTGAACGCCCGCTCAGGAGGAATGACGTCGAGGATCTTGTAATAGTCCCAGGGCCCCTTCGACTCCGATGGCTTCTTCACCTCCACCAGCATCATGCGATGAACGGCTCTTCCGTCTTGGCGAACCCACGTCCTTCCGAACAGCGGATCCTGAAACTCGCCTTCGTCACGCATGGCCTTGACGACTGCTGCCCCGTCCTTCGCCGAGCCGACCTTGGCGACCGCACGCAGATAGGACAGGGTGGACGAATAGGCTCCCGCTTGAGCCATCGTGGGATAACGACCGTTGTTCCGCTCGGCGAAACGCTTGCTGAACTGTCGGGTGCTGTCGTCAAAATCCCAATAGAATGCATCCGAGAACTGGAGGCCCTGCGCCGCCTTCAGGCCCAGAGAGTGGATGTCCGAGAGGAAGATCAACATTGCGGCCAGCTTCTGCCCGCCTTCCACGATACCGAATTCCGAGGATTGCTTGATCGCATTGATCAGGTCTCCGCCAGCATTCGCGAGCATGATGACCTTCGCCCCGGATGATTGGGCACGCAGAATGTAGGATGACAGATCCTTGGTATCCAGCGGGTGACGAATGGAGCCCAACACCTTGCCGCCGGCTTTCGTAACGACGGCGGCGGCATCACTTTCCAGGGCGTAGCCGATGGCATAGTCGACGGTCAAAAAAAACCAGGTTGTGCCGCCAGCCTTGGTGATGGTCCCAGCGGTTGCGTGCGCAAGTGACCAGCTATCATACGTCCAATGGACCGTATTCGGCGTGCAGGCCTTTCCCGTCAGTTCCGACGTACCTGACGTTGTGAAGAGCGCGACCTTGTTTTTGTCCCTCACCAGGGGCGCGATGGCGAGCGAAACCGAACTCGTGGGCAGGTCAACGAGAACGTCGACGCCTTCGGCATCAAGCCACTGCCGCGCGATGCTGCTGGATACGTCCGGTTTGTTCTGAGCGTCGGCTGATATGACTTCGATCTTGAGCGCGCTACCGCCGGTATTGCGCTGAAAATCATCGATGGCCATCCGGGTCGCATCAAGAGAGCCTTTGCCGCCGATGTCGGAATAGAGCCCCGACATATCGGCAAGTACGCCGATCTTCACCGGCACCTGCGCGGCTGCCGCATCGTTGACTACTGTCACCAGCAGCCACACAAGGGCGATTTTGCTCCATTTTTTCTTGTCCATTCCCACTCCCCATGTAGATGCTGAACGTCGGTGCAGGGGTGGAGAGGGCCGCTGCAGATCGCAACGGGACACCCCATCATGTGGGGGGCTCGCCTGCACCATCACCGCGCATTGGCCGCGCTCACGCTTGTGACTTGATAGCCCATTGCGCGCCCAACCCATCGTTAATGAGCAAGAACACACATATATGCGCGAATCCGGATGAGGCCCGAAGAGGCAGGTCCGCTGTTGCGGCCTAAAGCACCGCGCAGTCTTCTTTCCGCTTGGATGGGCCGACGGAGGCCTCCCGCTCCAATGCCTCGCGAAATGCGGGAGCTGCCAGCTCTACCATCCTGCGTTGGCGCTGCCGGATGGACAGACCTCTCAGGTCCGCGATGCCATGCTCCGTCACGATCAGGCCGACATCCGCCCGAGGTGTGCTGACAGGGCCATCCAAGCGCGCCACAATCCGGCTGACCGCCCCGCCATTCGCCGTGGAAGGCAACACGATAATCGGCAACCCTTTGGGCGCTAGCGCCGCGCCCCGCAGAAAGTCCATGGCGCCACCGACGGCGCCGACATATCGGCCCGCGACGGCCTCGGCGTTCACTTGTCCGGTCAGATCGACCTCGATTGCCGAATTGATGGCGGTGAACCTCTCGATGCCTGCCAGCACATTCAATGAATGCGTGTAGACCGTGGACCGAAGCTCGATCTCCGGATTCCGGCTTGCTAGGTTCATGAGCCCTGCCCCACCGGCAAGCAGCCCGGCGATGGATACCCCTGCTGCGTCCCGCTTGCGCGCGTTGGTCACCGCCCCTCGCTGGATGAGATATCCCAGACCATCGGAGATCAGGCCGGAATGGATGCCGAGATCCCGCCGCCCGGAGAGTTCACGCGCCACGCGGTCCGGAAGCGTGCCCAATCCGACCTGAAGGACGGCACCATCCTCGACATATCCCGCCACGCGCGAGGCAATCGCCGCCTCGACCTCACCGGGCGGCGGATTTCTGGCATGGGGCAAAGGGCGATCGGTGTGGATGAGGACGTCGATCTCGTCCGCATGGATACGGATGTCACATCTTGTCTGCGGCGCCTGCGCGTTGACTTCGGCAATGATCAGGCGTGCCAGAGGGATCAGCGGCGCCAGATACTCGCAGGCGACGGAAAGCCCGTAACCGCCGTCGGCGGCGGCGGAGAGCTGCAGCATGAGCACGTCCACACTGCGCCCGAGGAAATCGGCGAGTGTGGAATAATGCACGGGCAGGACATCCAACTTGCCGGCCGCCGCCAACTTCCGGTTCGCCCCGGCGGCGCAGTAGGAGATGAACCGGACATGGTCCGTATGTTCCACATCGACCGTATCGGCCCAGCTCATTCCCACGAAAGCCCGGAAGCCCCCGATGGATGCCCGTTGGGCCATCAGCGCACGCGTGAGGGCCAGGGGCTCCGCAGGCCCCTGCCCCCAGCACACCAGGCTGCCCGGCCGAATGAGCGAAGCGAATTCGAGCCGATCAAGCTCAAATATCCGTGCCATCTCGCCGCTCTTCAGTGTTCAGGCGCGTTCGAAGACGGCGGCCATGCCTTGGCCGCCACCGACGCACATGGTCTCCAGGCCATATCGCGCGCCCCGCCGCTTCATCTCGTGAAGCAAGGTCGTCATGATGCGCACGCCGCTGGCCCCGATGGGATGCCCGAGGGAAATGCCGGACCCGTTGACGTTCAGGCGGTCCGTGTCCTCGAAGCCCCAGTTCCTCAGCACCGCCAGAACCTGGGCCGCGAAGGCCTCGTTGACCTCGATGAGATCCATGTCCGCCAGCGAAAGGCCAGCCTTTCGAAGCACGCGCGCGCTGGCAGGCACCGGGCCAATGCCCATGGCCGCCGGCTCGCATCCGGCAGCGGCCCACCCCACGAGAAAGCCGATCGGCTGAAGGCCGAGCTTCTCGACAAGATCCTCGGCAACCACAAGGCAGGCAGAGGCCGCATCATTCTGCTGGCTGGCATTGCCGGCAGTGACCGTGCCGCCGGCAATCACCGGGCGCAGCTTGGCGAGGGTCTCGAAGCTCGCATCCGGGCGCACGCCCTCGTCCTTTGCGAAGACGACCGGCTCGCCACGCCGCTGAGGCACCTCGACCGGAATGACCTCCTCGGTGAAGCGGCCTTCCTCCCAGGCGGCGGAAGCCCTTCGGTGACTCTCAACGGCAAGGCGGTCGGCCTCCTCCCGGGTGATGGCGTAGGCCTTGGCCAGATTTTCCGCTGTCTCGACCATGCCGGAGATATGTCCGAACCGCCAAACCGGCTGTGACCGCTCGCGGCCGCGATCCAGGCGATCATGCAAACCTGGGGATCCCGACCGCGTGCCCCACCGGACCCCAGTCGTGTAATGCTCCACGTTGCTCATGCTCTCAACGCCGCCGGCGAGAACGACGTCGGCCGCCCCGCTCGTGACCATCATGGCAGCGGTCGCGATCGCCTGTAGCCCGCCGCCACACCGCCGGTCGAGCTGCATGCCCGGAACCTCGATCGGCAGGCCCGCATTGAGCGCGACCCAACGGCCGACACAGGGTGTCTCGGCATTGGCATAGGACTGAGCAAAGACCGCATCCTCGATCAACGCGGGATCAATTCCCGTGCGCTCGAGAATGGCCTTCACCACCACGGTTCCGAGCACCTCCACGGGTACGCTTCGCAGCGCGCCGCCGAACAGCCCAACAGGGGTACGGACGGGGCAGACGATGGCCGCACGTCTCTGTGTCATCAGGTATCTCCTTTGATCGCCAACATGGAGGAAGCGCCATCAGCTTGCCGCCCAACGGTCGGCCCCTTCGCATCCAGGGCATGCCGAGCTTCACGCGCCGCGCGCGGCGCGATCCCGCTCAGCTCCGGTTGAACCGGGCGGCTCGCTTCTCGACGAAGGCGGACATGCCTTCACGGCCATCCTCCGCGCCGAAGGCTTCCACCAGAAGCTCCGCCTCGATCTCGAGACCCGCGGCGAGCGATGTCTCACTCGCAGCCGCAACGGCCTTGCGGGCATTCAGGATCGCCCCCGCACTGAACTCCGTGAACTGCTGGGCATAGCGGACGCCGACCTCACGCGAATCGGCCCCCTGCTCGATCGCATTAACGAGCCCGATGCGCTCGGCTTCCTCGGTGTGGATCATGCGCCCAGAAAGAATGATCTCGAGTGCGCGCGCTGGCCCGACGATGCGGGGCAGCCTTTGGGTGCCGCCGTATCCGGGAATAAGGCCGAGCTTGATTTCCGGCAGTCCAATTTTGATGTCGCCGAAGGCCACACGAAAGGTGCAGGCCAGCGCCAGTTCCAGCCCTCCCCCCAGCGTGAACCCCTGAAGGACTGCGATGGACGGGATGGCGAGCGTATCCAGCTTGGCGAACGTGCCCTGCCCAAACGCCACCGCCCGCCGCATCTCCTCCGGGCTGCGCCGCTGGATTTCCTTGATGTCCGCACCCGCGCAGAACGCCTTGCGTCCTTCGCCGACGAAGACGACGGCGCGCGCCCGTGACCGCGCAACCTCGTCGATTGCATCGCCGATCTGACTGATCAGCTCTTCATTCAGGGCGTTCAGCGCCTCGACACGGTCAAGGGTCACTACGGCAACCGCGTCCTCGTAGGATATTCTGACGCTCATTAACGCATCTTCCGATTGATGGCTTCACCGTCCGAGCCCGCTCTGCGGATCACGACCGGGATCGAACGGGGGCGCGCTCCAGGCCGCTCTTGGCCAAACAGGTCATTCGACGAGCATCCTTGCGGCTGCAATCGTCAACGCGTCTAGCTCTCGTCCGGGGGGCGACGATGGCTACGCCTAGCATGGCTTTCCCGTCTCTGATCGGCTCCGGCGAAAACGCCACATATGCGCTGAATAGCCGGGCGCCGTGGTTCACCGACCGGGTCTTAGCTAAGCAATTTCGACACCTCCGGATTGCTGCCGCTCCCCATCGGAACGGGCGGCACCGAGAATCTGGATCGCCGGCACGCCGGCGTGGTTGGGAGGCTTGCCGTGGACGCTTGGTTGGACGAGGACCAGTTGCTGGTTCAGGAACTGGTGAGGCGTGTGGCGCGGGAACGCGTGGCCAGTCGGGCCCAGGAGATCGATCTGACGGCCGAATACCCGCACGATATGTTCGAGTTGATCAAGGAGCTCGGCCTCTTCACCCTGCCCTTCCCACCCGAGTACGGCGGAAGCGGAAGCATGCTTTCCGCCTGCGTGGCGGTCGAAGAACTCGGGCGCATTTGCTACAATACAGCCTACTTGCTCGTGGTGCAGTGGGTTCCCATCGGCGCGATACTTGCCGGCGGCACGCCCGAGCAGAAGCAGAAATATCTTCCGGGCCTGGCTTCAGGCGACCTGCGCTCCGCACTCTCGCTCACCGAGCCCCAAAGTGGTTCGGACCTCGCAGGTATCCGCACCCGCGCCCGCCGTGAAGGTGATGGGTGGCGGCTCAACGGTTCCAAGATCTGGTGCACCAACGCCGGCATGGCGGATTTCGTCCTCGTGGCCGCACGCACCGGCGAGGACGACCAGCGGGGCAAGATCAACCTCTTCATCGTCGAAAAGGGCACGCCGGGGTTCGAGGTCGGCAAGAAGGAAGAGAAGATCGGCGCCCGTGGCATTCCCTCCCACGCCCTATTCTTCGACAACGTCTATCTTCCCGCAGATTCGATCCTCGGGGATGAGCAGACCGGCTTCCGGGTGGCGATGGCGGCCCTGAACGATTCCCGACCCATCATCGGCGCGCGCGGCGTCGGTCTCGCGCAGGGGGCCATCGACCACACGGTGGAATTCATCAAGTCCCGGCGGGCGTTCGGCCAAGCCATCTCCGATTTCCAAGGCGTGCGCTGGATGATCGCGGACATGGAAATCCAGACCCGCGCCGCCCGCAACCTCGTCTACGAGGCCGCCAAGGGCGTGGACTTGGGGCTCAAGGGACAGGCGCAAGCCCATCTCTCCGCCGTCTCCAAATGCCATGCGACCGATACAGCGATGAAAGTCGCGACGGATGCGGTTCAGCTGTTCGGTGCTGCCGGCGTGTCGAATGAATACCCGATCAACCGTTACTTCCGCGACGCCAAGGTGCTCCAGATCATCGAGGGCACCAATCAGATCCAACGCAACATCATCGCCCGCAACATCCTGGGCTGATCGCACACCCGCATTTCCAAAGGAGAGGAAACATGCAAACCCTGGGCCTTGGCCTCTTTTTCGAGGACCTCACGATCGGTCGCAGCTTCAAGACGATCGGGCGCACCATCACCGAGACCGACATCATCAACTTCGTGACCTGCACCGGCATGACCGAGGTGCTGTTCACCAACCACGAGTTCCAGGCCCACGAGTCCGATATCAAGGGCCGGGTCGCGCCGGGAGCGCTGGTGTTTACCTTCATGGAAGGTCTCCTGACCCAGTCCTCGATGCAGCACACCGGCTTCGCCTTCCTGGAGATGGACCTGCATATCAAGGGCCCCACGATTGCCGGCGACACCATTTATGTCGAGGTGGAGGTCATTGAGGCCCGTCGCTCGGCCAGTCGCCCGAACCGCGGCATCGTCCGCACCCGAAACGTGGTCAAGAACCAGCGCGGCGATGTGGTAATGGTCTACACGCCGGTTCGCATGGTGAAGGCGCGCACGAACGGTGCTGAGCAGGCCGCGTGATGGGGCGCCTGCCACTTTCCAACGTCAGGGTGCTCGACCTGTCGCGCATCCTGGCCGGCCCCTGGGCAGCGCAATATCTCGCCGACCTGGGGGCGGAGGTGATCAAGGTCGAGCGGGCCGGCAGGGGGGACGATGCCCGCCTTTATGGCCCGCCCTATCTGCACGACGAGGATGGGAAACCGACCAGCGAGAATTTCTTCCACCTCAGCTGCAACCGCGGCAAGCTTTCCATCACCGCCGACATCTCGAAACCCGAGGGGCAGGAGATCATCCGCACCATCGCCCGGGATTGCGACGTGCTGTTGGAAAACTACAAGGTGGGAGACCTCGCCAGATACGGCCTCGACTACGCCTCGATGCGGGAGGTCAACCCCCGCCTCATTTATTGCTCGGTCACGGGCTTCGGGCAAACCGGGCCCTACGCCAAGCGACCGGGCTACGATGCGATCTTCCAGGGCATGAGTGGCCTGATGAGCGTCACCGGAATTCCTGATGGGGAACCCGGGGGCGGTCCCATGAAAATGGGGCCCTCTATCGCCGATATCGTCACCGGGCTGAACGCTGTCATCGGTATCCTCGCCGCGCTGCATGATCGCGACAGCAACGGCGGGACCGGTCAGCACGTGGATCTGTCGCTGTTCGAGTCCATGGTGGCGGCACTGTCCCACTACGTCCAGATCTACCTCACGTCAGGCGTCCCCCCATTCAGACGGGGGACCCAGGGAAATGGAGGCGTTCCCTCGCAAATGTTCCGCTGCCAGGACGGTGCCATCATGCTCACGTGCGGCAACGACATGCAGTATAATCGCATGTGCCGTGCGATCGGACATCCTGAGAAGGCGACAGATCCCCGTTTCAGCAATGGTCTGGAGCGTATTGCCAACCGTGTGGCGCTCTCTGCCGAGCTTGAGGCGATCCTCATGGAGAAGCCGGTATCGCATTGGCTCCCGATCCTGGAGGAGGCTGGTGTACCGTCCGGCCCGATCTATAATTTCGAACAGGTCTTTTCCGATCCGCACATCGTCGAGCGCGGCCTGAAGATCGAGGTTGATCATCCCTACAACGGCCGCACGCCGCTGGTGGGCAGTCCGCTCCACTTCTCGGAGACGCCGATAGATCGCTATGGTGCGCCGCCCCTCATGGGCCAACACACGGACGAGATTCTAGATCGTTACGGCTACGATAAAACCGCGCGGGGCACCTTGCGCGCGAAGGGCGTCATCTAGCCGACGGGAGATCCGACCCCAACTCGTGGCGTGTCGTGATACACGCCACGCTTTTATTCTTTGCCTTGCCGGCATAAAGGTTGTGCGTTAAAAAATGAACCGATAGCACTTCCTGCTAGAGGGCTGGCCATCTAGTCCAGATCGCGGCGGATTGAGAGCATGGTCATCGCAAGCGCGCCCAAATCTACGCTACGGATGCTTGGCATTTTTAAAGCTATATCTGACTCCCCTAATGGGATGACCTTGGCCAAGCTTAGCGCGACGCTGGACTGCCCGAAGAGCAGCCTTCTAAATATGCTGCGCCCATTAGTGGCCCAGGACTATCTGGTCTGCGGAAATGGCGTCTATTCGCTCGGCTCGCGCATCTACAATCTGGCGGCAGACATCCTGGCCGCCCGCAAGCAGCCGGCGGTCATTCGCCAACACGCCCATGAACTCGCGGACGCCACGCGCGAAACGGTCATTGTCGCGACGATCGACCACGCGACCGACCTGACGGTCTATGTCGACGTCATCGAGAGCCCACAATCGGTTCGCTACACGGTACCGACCGGGGTGACACGGCCGCTCTACTGCTCCGCAGCCGGGCGTCTTTTGCTGGCCTTTCAGCCAGAAAGCTGGCGCGAAAGCTACCTGCAGCGGGTGGAGTTCCGCGCCTACACACCCCACACCGTCACGGACCGCGCCAAGCTGAGGTTGATCCTGGCCGACATTGCCAAGACCGGCATCGCATACAGCTCGGATCAAGCTGTCGAAGGTGCGGCCGGCCTGGCTGCTCCGATTTGGGGGGCGGATCACACGTTAGCGGCGGCGATTACGGTGGCCGCCCCTTCCGGACGCCTGGAGCAAAATCGAGCAGCGCTCCGTCGGGAGCTCATCCGAGCATCTTCGCGGGCCTCCGAAGCGCTCGGCTATCGGCCGGCCGAGGCCGTCGCCTAGCGGCCTTCCCACGCCACACATCCGATCCGAGCCGTACCGCGGCACGGCGGCGGCTGGCGGCTGCCATATCGCCCGTGCGCCGCAACGAGCATGCATGTGTTGCTTGCCGCCCCAACGCCCTCTGTCTCTTGGCAGAGCGAGGTCTGCCCGACAAAACGGAAGCCACTTCCATGGCCGTCAGAAGCCGTTTCCGTCGGGAGGCCGCCAAATTGGATCTTACATTTTCCCAAGAGGAGCTAGCGTTCCGCGATGAGGTGCGTGGCTTCATCCGCGAGAACCTGCCCGCCGATATTCGCGCGAAGGCCGGCCGGGTTCCCTATTTCGAAAAGGCAGACGTCGTAACCTGGCACCGCATTCTGGATGCCCGGGGGTGGGCCGCCTCCCATTGGCCGAAGGAGTATGGTGGCCCCGGCTGGACGGCGGTGCAGCGCTACATCTTCATGGAGGAACTCCTCCGTGTTCCGACGCCGGAGCCTCTGTCCTTCAACATCAACATGGTTGGGCCGGTGATCTACACCTTTGGCTCCGAAGCACAGAAGGCGCACTTTCTCCCGAAGATCCGCAGTCTGGACTACTGGTTCTGCCAGGGGTTCTCCGAACCCGGCGCCGGATCGGACCTTGCCTCACTCCGCACCACCGCCCGGCGCGATGGTGATGAGTATGTGATCAACGGACAGAAGACCTGGACCTCCACCGCACACGTGGCTGATTGGATGTTCTGCCTCGTCCGCACCGATCCGAGCGCGAAGAAGCAGGAGGGGATTTCCTTCGTCCTGATCGACATGAAGACGCCGGGCATCACCGTGCGCCCGATCATCACCATCGACGGGCATCATCACACCAACGAGGTGTTCCTCGACGACGTGCGGGTGCCTCTCGCCAATCGCATCGGGGCGGAGAACAAGGGCTGGGACTACGCAAAGTTCCTGCTGGGCAATGAACGAACCGGAATCGCGCGCGTGGGCCTGTCCCAGAGCCGCCTGACGCGGGCCGTGGAACTGGCAGGGACATCGACCGGGCATGAGCCCTCCCTCCTTCAGGATGCGTCGTTTCGCAAGAAGATCATCGAAGCCGAGATCGAGCTGAAGGCGCTGGAGATCACGGCGATGCGCATCATCGATCGCCAGAGGAAGCGCAACGATGGCCATCCCGATCCCGCGTCCTCGATCCTGAAGTTGCGGGGCGCGGAAACCCAGCAGGCGAGCGCTCAGCTCGCCCTCGATGCCGCAGGCCCCCTCGCCGCGCCTGCGGGCGGCCACTTCCCCGCCGGAGCCTCTGCCATCGACAGTCCATTCGTCGATGCCGATGGGGCCGCCTCCGTCTATCTGAGCTCTCGGGCTGCCTCGATCTACGGCGGGGCCAGCGAGGTTCAGAAAAACATTATCGCCAAGACGATCCTGGGCCTCTAGGCCGCTGAAGCCGGATACCGATCCATGGACATGGAATATTCCACCGAGCAGGACCTGCTGCGGGACAGCGCCGATCGGATGCTGGGCCAGCTCTACACCCACGCCCCGCGCGCAACGCTCTCGCCGTCGGAGCTTCACAACCGTCGCCGCGCGAACTGGCGCGCCTATGCGGACCTGGGCCTCTTGGGCCTGCCGTTCTCACAGGATCTGGACGGGCTGGGCGGCGCGTCTGTGGACGCCCAGATCATCATGGAGACCTGCGGCAAGCATCTTGCGCGCGAACCCTATGTCGCCTGCGCCATCCAGCCGGCAGCCGTGCTGAACAGGTCCGAGGCCTCTCCACATCTGCAAGAGCGGGTCAGCGGCATCATCAAGGGGCAGCTTGTCGTCGGCTTCGCCCACGATGAGGAGGACAGCAGGTATGGAACTGCACTTCCCCGGACCACCGCCCGGCGGCACGGAAGGGAGGTCAGTCTGACCGGGCGCAAGCTGATCGCTACCGGCGGGCTGCAGCCGGACATGGTCATCGTCAGCGCACGCCTGGAAGCCTCCGACGCGGTCGCCCTGCACCTCGTCGAAACAGGGAAAGCCGGCGTGCGGCTGAGCTGCATTCCCACATTCGACGGGTCGGAATGGACCGTCATCGACCTGGACGACGTCATCGTTCCCGCCAATGACCTGCTGCTGGAGGGCGATGCCGCGCTTGCCGCTATCTCCGCGGCGGAGGCAGAGGCCACAGCCGCCGTCTGCGGGGAAGCGGTGGGCCTGATGGATGCCATGCTTTGGGAGACGGTGTCCTACATCAAGACCCGCAGTCAGTTTGGCGGTCCGCTCAGCCGCTTCCAGGCGCTCCAGCACCGCTCAGCCGAGATGTACGTGGCCCTGGAGCAGGCCAGAAGCATGGCTCTCCTCGCGGCGATGCGCGCGTCGTCACCAGACGATCTGGACCGGACGCGGTCGCTCTCCGCGGCGAAGGTCCAGATCAATACATCCCTGCGCTTTGTCGGTCAGCAGGCGGTTCAGCTGCATGGCGGCATCGGCGTGACGGAGGAATGCTCCGTGGGCCAGCGCTTCAAGCGCACGACGATGCTCGAACGCATGTTCGGCGACACGTTCCATCACATGAATGTTCTCGACCGTAGCGGTGGCCTCGAAGGCCGTCTTCCCACCACGATTGGATAGCTCCCATGTTCGTAAGCGACCTGCTCAAGGGCAAGAAGATCCTGATCACCGGCGGCGGCACCGGCCTTGGTAAGAGCTTCGGCGCCAAGCTCGCCCAACTCGGTGCCGACCTGGTGATATGCGGCCGCCGGTCCGAGGTTCTCGAAGCCACCGCCGCGGAATTCCGGGCCGCCAGCGGCGTCAAGGTAGCGGCCGCGGTGTGTGATGTCCGCGATGGCGCCGCTATCGACGAGATGTTCAACCGCATCTGGGACGAGGGGCCGATCGATGCGTTGATCAACAACGCCGCCGGCAACTTCATCGCTCGCACCGAGACGTTGTCCCCGCGTGCCATAGACTCCGTGCTCGACATCGTCCTGCACGGCTCCCTCTACTGCTCGGTCGCGGCAGGAAAGCGGTGGATCGCCGATCAACGGAAGGGGACGATCCTGAGCATCGTCTCCGCCGCGGCCAACTCGGGCCGCGCCTTCACCGTGCCATCCGCTGCGGCAAAGGCGGGCGTGCTCGCAGCCATGCGTAGCCTCGCCGTCGAATGGGGGCATTATGGCATCCGCACCGTTTCGGTCTCCCCGGGCCTTTTCCCGACGAAAGCGGCATGGGGGCAGCTCTATCCCGAGGGTTCCAAGCTGACCGCCGAGGAAATGGAAGTTCCGCTGCGCCGCACGGGCGACCACGAGGAACTGGCAAATCTCGTCGCATACCTCCTGTCGGATCAGGCCGCGTACATCAACGGCGACTGCATCACCATGGACGGCGGACGGGATCTCCAGAACGGCGGCGGCAGCGGCGTCATGGGGCTGTTCGAATGGACGCCCCAGCGCTGGGAGAATTTCAAGGCCGGGAGCCGCGCCTCGTCCTGAACCTTCCCCTCTCCTGCCCCCGCGCATCGCGGCAGGAGAACGCCCCACCTACAGGTAGCAATTGGAGTGCCGTATGAAGATCCTCGTCCCGGTGAAGCGGGTGGTCGATTACAACGTCAAGGTTCGCGTGAAGAGCGACGGGTCGGGCGTCGACCTGGCCAACGTCAAGATGTCGATGAACCCATTCGACGAAATCGCCATCGAGGAGGCCATCCGGCTCAAGGAAGCCGGAAAGGCCGATGAGGTGGTGGTGGTTTCGATCGGTCCCGCCCAGGCGGTCGAGACCCTTCGGACCGGGCTCGCAATGGGCGCCGATCGCGCCATACTAATCAAGGTGGCCGAAAGCCCCGAACCGCTCGCCGTCGCGAAACTGCTTAAAGCAATCGTCGAGGAAGAGCACCCGCAACTGGTCATCCTCGGCAAGCAGGCCATCGACGACGACTGCAACCAGACAGGCCAGATGCTGGCAGCTCTGCTGGGCTGGTCGCAGGGCACCTTCGCCTCAAAGGTTACGCTCGCAGCGGACACCATCGAGGTCACGCGCGAAATCGACGGCGGCCTGCAGACCGTTGCGCTCAATATTCCGGCGATCATCACCACCGATCTGCGCCTGAACGAGCCGCGCTACGCCTCTCTGCCCAATATCATGAAGGCCAAGAAGAAGCCGCTCGAGGAGCGGGATGGCTCCGCCATGGGCGTCGACCTGGCGCCGCGATTGGAGCTTGTCAGAACCGCGGACCCCTCAGGTCGCAGCGCGGGCGAGAAGGTGGGCTCCGTCCCGGAACTGCTGTCCAAGCTCAAATCCGTTGGAGCGCTGTGATGACGACCCTGCTGATTGCCGAACACAACAACGCTTCCCTCAACGAGGCCACCGCCAAGGCCCTGTCCGCCGCCAAAGCCCTGACCGCGCCCGTCCACATCCTGGTGGCGGGCGAGAATGCACGGCCGGTCGCCGATGCCGCAGCGCGCCTCGTGGGCGTGGAGAAGGTATTGCTGGCGGAAGGAGCCACATTCGCTCGCCCGTTGGCGGAGCCCCTCGCGGGTCTCATCGTCGGCCTAGCTGAGAACTATGACGCCATCGTCGCCCCTGCCACGGCCTCGGGCAAGAACGTGCTCCCCCGCGTAGCCGCGCTGCTGGACGTCATGCAGGTCTCCGACGTGATTAAGGTGGTGTCCCCCGACACATTCGAGCGCCCGATTTATGCGGGCAACGCAATCCAGACCGTACGCTCGCGCGATGCCAAGAAGGTCCTCACGATCCGCATCGCGGCCTTCCCCCCGGTAGCGGAGGGCGGGCATGCGCCGATCGAGGCTATCGGCCCAGCCAACGATCCCGGCATCTCGCGGGTGGCCAGCGAAGAGCTGTCGAAGTCGGACAGGCCCGAGCTCGCCGCGGCCAAGATCATCATCTCCGGCGGCCGCGCCCTCGGGTCGGCAGAGAATTTCAGCACATACGTCTCCCCCGTGGCGGACAAGCTGGGCGCGGCGGTGGGCGCCTCGCGCGCGGCCGTGGATGCAGGCTACGCCCCCAACGACCTCCAGGTCGGCCAGACCGGCAAGGTGGTGGCGCCGGACCTCTACATCGCCGTCGGCATTTCGGGCGCCATCCAGCATCTCGCTGGCATGAAGGACTCGAAAGTCATCGTCGCGATCAACAAGGATGAAGAGGCGCCGATCTTCCAGGTCGCCGACTTCGGCCTTGTGGGTGATCTCTTCACGCTCCTGCCCGAGCTCGAAGCCGAGCTTGGCAAGCTCGGGCGTTGACCCGCCCTCACCTCTCCGGAAACAGTTCGAAGGATCAGCAGATGACCTCCCGTTACGATGCCTACCAGCGGCTCAAGATTGATTTCCCGGCTGACCGCGTCCTGCGCGTCACCATGAACAACCCGGCCAGCCTCAACTCGGCCGACCAGCGGATGCATGGCGAGCTCGGCACGATTTGGCGGGACATCGACGCCGATCCGGAGGTCAACGCCGTGATTATCACCGGCGCCGGTAAGGCGTTCTCCGCCGGCGGCGACTTCGAGATGATCGACGGCATCATGAATGATTTCGAGACTCGCGCCCGCAACTGGAAGGAGGCGAAGGACATCGTCTACAATGTGATCAACTGTTCGAAGCCAATCGTCAGCGCGATGCGTGGCCCGGCGGTGGGTGCCGGCCTAGTGTGCGGGATGCTGGCCGACATCTCCATCGCCTCGAAGAAGGCGAAGATCATCGACGGCCATACGCGGCTCGGCGTCGCCGCCGGCGATCACGCCGCCATTGTGTGGCCGCTGCTCTGCGGCATGGCCAAGGCGAAATACTATCTGCTGCTCTGTGATCCGCTCTCCGGCGAGGAGGCGGAACGGATCGGCCTGGTGTCATTGGCCGTCGAGGACGAGGAGCTGGACCAGAAGGCGATCGAGATCGCCACGCGCCTGGCGACAGGCGCGCAGAGTGCCATTCGCTGGACCAAGTATTCGCTGAACAATTGGCTGCGGCAGGCCGGTCCGACGTTCGACGCCTCGCTCGCGCTGGAGTTCCTGGGCTTCACCGGCCCCGATGTGGCGGCCGGCCTTGCCTCGTTCAAGGAAAAGCGCGCTCCGGAGTTCCCGAAGACGTCCCCACTCTGAACGTACCTCACGCCGAAGAACAGACGCAGAGGCAGTTGAACGGGGCCTACCTTCGGGTAGGCCCCGTTCTCTTTTGATCCCGTTGACGGCCAGTCGGAGACCACCTGGCCTTCGGCCACTGGAGTGCCCGCTTATTCAACGCCCTCCGGCATGGAGGGAGCCGCCGGGCAATCCTAGGGCTGCCCGCGCCTCCGCGAAGCTTGCCCGAGTGCATTCAGGCGGAGGGCAGGCCCAGGACGGACGATGCCAGAATGTTCCGCTGGATCTCGTTCGTCCCACCATAGATCGACGAAGGACGTGCGTTGTAGAACGGGCTCAGAACGTCGATTGCCTGGTTGCCCATCAGGGTTGGCCCATCCACCATGGACGCGGGACCGGCGCAGTCGAGGATCAGTTCGGTAATGCGCTGGAAGGTCTCCGTGCCCCAGATTTTCAGCAGCGAGATGTCCGCACCGAGCTTCTGGCCATTCCTCACCTGCTCGGTGAACCTCCGATAGAGCGAGTTGAGATCAGCGACGTCGAGCTGCACTTGGTCATAGGCGGCGCGAAAGGCGGGGTCGTATGCCTTTCCATTGAGCTGTGCCAACGTGCCGAGCCGCGCCAGGGCGCCTTGCGCGAGCTTTGGACTTCCCAGGAACAGGCGCTCAAAGCTGAGGAGATCCTTGGCAACACCCCAGCCTTTGTTGAGTTCGCCAACGAGACCGCTCCGCGGCACGCGCACGTTATCGAAGAAGACCTCGCAAAATTCCTCCGCGCCACTGAGCGTGCGCATGGGGCGGACGGTGATGCCAGGCGTGCTCATGCTGAGCAGGATGAAGCTGATCCCCTCCTGCTTCCGCACGTTCTTGTCCGTGCGCGCAAGAAGGAACATGTGCGTCGCTTCCTGAGCCAGCGTAGACCAGGTCTTCTGGCCATTGATGACGAACACGTCGCCATCGAGAACGGCCTCGGTCCGCAGGCTGGCCAAGTCCGAACCAGCGTTCGGCTCCGAATAGCCCTGGCACCAGATCTCCTCGCCGGAGATGATCTTCGGGAGGTAGCGCTGCTGCTGCTCCGGGGTGCCCTGCTGGATCAACAACGGCCCCACCATGATGATGCCGTGGTCGGGGACGCGTGAGACCCCGTGGGCCTCCTGCTCCTCGATGAATATGATCAACTTCCGTGGGTCGAGGCCTGCGCCGCCGAACGCCCTCGGCCATGCCGGCGCGATCCAGCCGTGGTCGGACAATGTCTTGTACCAGCCGCCGACCTTGTCCATCCCCAGGCGGTGCGCCGAGTATCGGAGCTCCTCCGGGTAGTGCGTGACGAAGAACGCGCGAATGAGCTTGCGGAATTCGTCGTCGGACAGGGCGTTCCAATCCTGCTGCATCTGGGTCCCCTCAGCCATTGCGCACCTGTTCTCCGAAGCGTCGGGCCTGGACATTGGCATTGCCCAGCCACGCGGTGAGCACGAGCGCCCGCTTGAGGAAAAGACCGATCTCGTGCTCGTCGGTGAAGCCGATGCCACCGTGAAGCTGAATAGCCTCGCGCGTGACCCGTTGTGCCGCGGTCGCCGCCCGTGCCTTGGCCCGGCTTGCACCCCGAGCCAGGACAGAGGGCACCGGCCGGGCCGCGATCTCAGCGAGTACGTGGTCCAGAACCGATGCCGCCAGTTCCTGTTGCAAATACAGGTCGGCCATGCGGTGCTGCAGGGCCTGGAAGCTGCCGATGGTCTTCCCGAACTGCTTGCGGGTCTTCAAATAATCCTTCGTGCGATCCAGCGTCTCGCGCACCAGCCCCAGCAGCTCGGCGGAGGTCGCGAGAAGCGCCCAGTCCCGGGCATCCTCCAGCATGCCGGCCACGTCGCCTCCCGCGGACAGCAGCGCCGCGGGGGAAATCTCGGCATCGATCTCCAGATGAAGAACCGAGCCGCCATCGGCCCGGGTCTCTTGCCGGGACGCGATGCCGACCTGATCGGCGGCGAGCCAGAAGAGCGCAGACTCCCCATCCCCCAAGACCGGCAGCAGATAGCCGTCGGCCGGTTCACCAGGAATGAGATAGGATGCGGTGCCGGTGATCCGGATCCCGTCTCGTGATGCGACGGAGGCAAACGAAAGCGCCTCGCCCTCCGCCCCCCAGACCACGCAGGGGACCAGCTCTCCAGCCATGAGCGCGCCAAGCAATTTGTCCCGCAGCGCTCCGCGCGGGGACCGCGACAGCAGGCGCGCGACAGGGATCGCGGATGCCGCAACCGGCTCCCGCACCAACCTGGCCCCAAGGGGCGGCATCACCGCCGCCAAGGCGTCCGGGCCCATGCCGAAGCCGCCGTCCGCCTCCGGAACTGCGATCGAGAACCAGCCCATGGATGCGAACTCCGCCCAGAGTTCGCGATCGACCCCGCGATCAGGTCGACGCATCGCTTCCACCTTCAGGCGGCGCTTTGCGAAGCCTTCCGCGGCCTCGGCCAGAAGGCGCACGTCCTCATTTCCGGCATACGCCAGGATATCGAGACTGCCTGTCATATCCGCTCTCCCGGCATCACTTGGATGTCGCTGCAGCGACCCGACGACGCCCATCGCCTTCGCGGGCCTTGTGTCGTTCGAGTTCTTCGACGATCTCACCCGTATGTTCGCCCAGGCGCGGCGGCAGACGGCACACACCGGCCGGCGTTTCCGAGAAACGGGTCGGCACCGACATGGTCACGAATGCCCCTTCCGTCGGATGGGTGGTGCGATGGAAGAAATCCGTTTCCTTCAGGTACGGATCGTGGAAGATCTCATCCAGCGTCAGGACCGGCCCATTGGGAATGTCGGCCGCATCCAAACGCTTCCGCCAATCGTCCGTCGTTCGCCGGGACATGGCGTCGGTGACGATCTCGTAGAGAGCGTCGATGTTGCGCGAGCGCGGCGCGATCTCCGCGAAGCGCGGATCGCCCACAAGGTCGGGACGGTCGATGACGCCGAACATCCGCCGCCACTGCTCATCGGTGTTGGCCAACAGGCAGACGTAGCCGTCCAGGGTGCGGTACGGACGGCGATGGGGCGTCAGCATTCGGCTGTAGCCAAGGCCCTTCTCCGGTTCGTCGAACACACCCGCCCAGAGATGCTCAAGCATGTTGAACCCGACCATGGTCTCCATCATCGGGACATGCACTTCCTGCCCGATGCCCTGACGCTCGCAGGCGTACAAAGCCATGCCGATCGAGGACGCAAGGACGTAGCCGCACAGCTTGTCGCATATGACCGTCGGGAAATACCGGGGTTCGCCCGATGCATGGCCATTCAAAGCGGCGATGCCGCTGACGCCCTGGATGACATCGTCAAATGCTGGCCACTCGGCGCGCGAGGAGTCCTGTCGATAGCCGCCGGCGGAGGCGTAGACGATCCTCGGGTTGCGTGCCGAGATCGCGGCATAGTCAATCCCCAGCCGCTGGGCCGCCCCGAGCCGCATCGAATGGACGAAGACGTCGGCGGTCTCCACCAGTTCAAGCAGGGTCTCGCGGCACTCCGGCTTCTTCAAATCCAACACCATGGACCGCTTGTTGCGATTGATGTTGAGGAAGAAGCTTCCCATTCCATGGCTTCTCGAGGGGCCGACGTAGCGGGTGTAATCCCCCTCCGGAGCCTCGATCTTGATCACGTCGGCGCCCATGTCGCCGAGAATTTGCGTCGCCGTCGGCCCCAGCACGTTTGATGTGAGGTCCAGCACGCGGATGCCCGCCAGGGGTCCTCCGCCAACCTTCTTATCGGTCTCGCTCAATGTCCTACTCCACCCGTATGCGCGACCTGCGACCCGACGGCCGCTCGGAACTCCGGCCCTGACATGTGTGAGGGCCGCGCACCGCCCTGCGGTGCGCCATCGTTGTTTTGGGCCATGGGCGTTTCATCGCGCCCCAGCTTCCCGCAGCGCGGCGACCTCACTCCAGCCGCACGTTGGCCGACTGGATGATATTACCCCAGAGAGCACGCTCATCCTTGAGATACTGGATGTATTCGGCAGTCGTGGAGCCAATCGGCTCCGCGGTCTGCGCCGCGAGCCGTTCGCGCACACTCGGGTCCTGGAGAGCTGCGCTGAACTCCTTCTGGAGGCGGGCAATGATGGCCGCCGGCGTCTTGGCGGGCGCCATGACTCCCTGCCACGAATAGACCTCAAAGTCGGGCTGCAAGGTCTCCGCGATCGTCGGCACGTCGGGCAGCTCAGGAAGGCGCTTTTTGCTCGTGACCGCCAGCCCGCGCACAGTGCCGGCCTTCACCTGCGGGATCGCCGTGTTCGCCGTGTCCGTATAGAATTGCACGGCTCCGGCCATGACGTCGTTCAAGGCCGGGCCGCCCCCGCGATAGGCGACGTGCACGGCCTCAATACCGGCAGCGCGCTGCAGGAGCAGGTTCGCCAGATGCGTCGAGCCGCCGATGCCCGAGGAGGCATAAGAGAGCTTCCCGGGACGGGCCTTGGCATACTCCACGAACTCCGCCAGCGTCTTGACCGGAATAGAAGGGTTCACCACCAGCAGAAGGGGGACGCGGGCGGTCAGCAGAATGGGGTCGAAGTCCTTCTCCGCATTGTAACCCAGGGATTTATAGAGCCAGGGGTTCGTCACGATGAAGGACGTATTGTAGAGAAGCGTGTAGCCATCCGGCGCCGCGCGGGCCACAACTTCCGCGCCAATGTTGCCGTTCGCTCCGGCCCGGTTCTCCACGATCACCGCCACGCCCATCTGCTTTGTCAGTTGCTGCGCCAGGATGCGAGCAACCACATCGGTGCCACCGCCGGCCGCGAAGGGCAGTACGAGTTTGATTGGACGACTGGGATAGACGTCGTCCGCACGGGCTGCCGAGAGCGGAAGCATGAGTGCGATGAGGATGGTCAGCAGACGGCTCATCTTAGACCTCAAAGGCCCTATTCGGGCGGTTGCATTGCTTGGTGACGTCCTCAACAGAGGCCTTGGCGCCCGACCAATCAACCTGGAACCCGCCGACGGCGATGATGAACACGGATGTGTCGCTCGCTCGGCTGCCGGTCCGATGGCAATGCGCATATCCGTGCGATCAAACCGCTTGGCGTTGACCCCCGAGAGCGAAGCGTAGCCCACTTCGCCCCCGCAATGGCCCACCAGAGGCCGCCAAAGGGAATGACGCCATGAGGAAGCTGCTTGGAGTGTTTCTCGCGCTGTGTTTTTGCAGCACACCAGCGTTTGCGCAGACCTATCCGGAGCGCCCCGTGCGCATCATCGTCCCGTTCAGCCCAGGCGGATCGACGGATGTGACCGCCCGTGTCCTGGCAGATGGTCTCTCCAAGCGCCTTAAGCAGCAGTTCATCGTCGAGAACAAGCCTGGCGCCGCAGGGACCACTGGCATCGATCTCATCGCCAAATCCAAACCGGATGGCTACAACATCGGTCTCAGCGGCGTGGGCCCGACCGCGATCATTCCCATGATCGATCCCACCCTGCCCTACAATCCGGCCAAGGACCTCGACACCATTGCCGTGCTGACGGCGATCGATCTCGTTCTCGTTGCCCGTCCGAACTTCGGGCCGAAGACGCTCAAGGAGGTCATCGCCTACGCGAAAGCAAATCCCGGCAAGGTCACCTATGGCTCAACAGGCGTGGCCGGACCGGTACACTTTGGCCTGGAGTATCTGGCGCGTCTGGCCGACGCGAAGATGCTCCACGTGCCGTACACCGGCGATTCGCAGATGGTCAACGCCCTGCTCTCCGGGGAGATCGACATCGGCTACCTCACCTATGCAGGCGGCCAGGCGTTCGTCTCCAGCGGCAAGGTAAGGGCGCTCGCCGCCGGCGGCCCGCAGCGCATCAAGTCCATGCCAGAGCTGGAGACCGTCGGCGAGATCATGGGCTGGCCGGACTATTCCGCTTACACCTGGAACACCTTGGTCGCCCGCAAGGGGACGCCGCCGGACGTGCTCCAAAAGCTCAACATGGCGGTCAATGACGTATTGCACGAGCCGCTGACGAAGGACCGGTTCGGCAACCTGGGTCTCATCATCCTTGGCGGGAGCGTTGATGACGCGCGCAAATTCGTGGCGAGCGAGGTTGAGAAATACAAAAAAATCCAGGCGATCACGGACATCGAGCGCGAATGACGCAGTGACGGACAGCGAACGAAGAAAGGAACAAGATGAAACACGTTCTGCTCGGCATCATTGCATCGGCGCTCATCTGCACCACGGGTCACGCTCAGACAAATTACCCCCAACGTCCCGTGAAGATCGTCGTCGGTTACGCACCCGGCGGCGCAACGGACGTCGCGACGCGTGTCGTTGCCAGTGAAATGACCAAAATCCTGAAACAACAGGTGATCGTCGAGAACCGGGTGGGCGGGTCCGGCACGATCGGCATGGACAACGTGGCCAAGTCGAAACCCGACGGCTACACGCTTGGCATGGCAGGCGTCGGCGCGACGGCCATTACGCCTTATCTCGATCCCAATCCGACATACATTCCCACACGTGATTTCACGGTGATCGGGGGCGTCTATCGGGCGGACTTCCTCATCTGTGCCCGCGCCAACCTTCCTCAGAAAACCCTTCAAGATCTCCTGGCCTATGCGAAGGCGAACCCAGGCAAGGTCGCCTATGGGTCGGTCGGGATCGCCAGCCCGAACCACGTCCAGCATGAGGAACTCGCCCGCTTAGGCGGGGCCACGATGCTGCACGTTCCCTATACGGGCGAATCGCCGATCGTCCCGGCACTCCTCACCGGCCAGCTCGACATCGCACTGCTGACGGTCAATGCCGCCGAGCCATTCATCCGGGAAGGCAAGATCCGTGTTCTCGCGGTGGGTGGCCCCAATCGGACCCCGGCGTTCCCAGATGTACCGACTGCGGCGGACATACTTGGCGCGCCAGACTACACGGCCAACTCCTGGACCGTGCTGATTGCGCCGCGGGGCACACCGCCTGCCATCATCGAGACCCTGAACAACGCCTTGAACACCGCATTGGCGCTACCCGAGGTGAAAGAGCGTTTCACCAAGATGGGGCTTTCGCTGATGAGCGGGACCTCCGAGGAAGCCCAGGCCTTCGTCTCGGCCGAAGTCGACAGATACCGCAAACTGGTGAAGTTGAACGACATCAAACGCGAATGATCGCCCCCAAGCCCTCCTTCATCCGGATCGGTCACCATGACGGCCTATAGAAGCGGGCCCGCGATAAAGCGGGTTGGACTTGTGGCAGGCGGTTACGTCGGCGCCGGCTGGGCAGCGTTCCTGCTCTCCCGGGGGCTCGAGGTGCGGGTCTACATGCGTCGGCCGGAGGCGGCCGACGAACTGCGTAGTGCCGTGCAAACGATGTGGCCTGATCTGGTGCAGATCGGGTTGGCGGCGGATGCCGATCCCTCACGGCTGATCGTGCTCCCATCCCTGGATGCCGCCTTGGAAGGCTGCGACTTCGTGCAGGAGAATGCGCCAGAGAACCCGGCCCTGAAGGCCAAGCTCTATCAGGAGATCGACGCCGCGGTGCCAGCAGACGTGCTCATCGCCAGCAGCACCTCCTCGCTCTCGATCACCGACATGCAGGCGCACTGCACGCATCCGCAACGTTGCGTGCTGGGTCATCCCTTCACGCCCACGCATCTCATGCGCCTCGTCGAGGTAGTCGGCGGCGCGCAGACCGATCCCGCCGCTGTCGATGCCGCGATCCGCACCTATGAGGGCTGGGGAAAGAAACCCGTCCGTCTCAACCGCGAAATCTTCGGGCACATCGGAAACCGGCTGGCCAGCGCACTGTGGCGTGAGGCCGTCAACCTGCTGCTGGAAGGGGTCGCATCGGTGGAGGACATCGACAAGGCCCTCGTGGAAGGGCCGGGTCGGAAATGGGCGATTGCAGGCCCCTTCGAGAGCTACCACCTGTCCGGCGGCAAGGGCGGGATGAGCCGCTTCCTGGACAGCTATTCCGCCGGAATTCAGCGCCGATGGGACGACCTGGGAGCCCCCCGCCTCGATGCGACCACTAAGGACCGCATCGCCTCTCAGGTGGAGCAGGGCTTCTCGCGCGCTCCCCTCGCGGAGCGTGAGGCCCGGCGGGGCGCGCTGCTGGTGGCGATGATGCGGGCTCTCGATACGTAAGATCTACACATGCCGCATGCGATGCCGTGAGGACGCCCACGCCGGAGGCGTGCGCGTCGGGCCGCCATCTCGGCAACGGGTCCGCCCTCATCCAGGCTTTGCGGAACCATCTCGGCTCGGCAACGCGGCTACGTTCGCACGTTCTGGTGCGGGTTGCTCATCCCCGTGGCCTGCGGCCGGCCGTGTCGCAACGACCACCTCCAGGCCCTCTCCGGCGATGAACAACCGCTCCAGCAGCCCCACCTAGGGACGGATCGGAAACCGCACTTCACCCGGCATGCGCAGCGGCGCCGCAATCTCGGCAAATTCGCACAGCAGCAGGCGCGTGTCGCGCGGATCGATGATGTCCTCGACGCCGAACGCCTCCGCCGTCCGGAAACGGCGAGCGCAGCCGTTCCAGCTGGGCTTCGATCTCTGCCCGACGCGCTTCGGGATCTTCCGCAGCATCCAGCTCCGCTCGATAGGCGGCTTCGATCCCTCCCTCCAGGGGAAGAGACCCCCACCTGGCCGATGGCCATGCATATCGTGTGACATGGTGGGTCTGCGGCTGGTGCGCGCCTCCGCCCACCCCGAACACGTTGCGCACGATGACGGAACACCATGGCACGGTGCTCTGATGGATCGCCGCCAGTGCCCGGACGGCATGACGCATCGTCCCGGCCCGCTCCGCCTCCAGGCCGACGACGAAGCCGGGGCAATCCACCAGATGAACGACGGGCAGATGGAAGGCCTCGGCCAGATCGACGAACCGCATGATCTTTTGGGCGGCGGCGGACGTCCATGCCCCGCCGTTGTGCAGCGGATCACCCGCCATCAGGGCGACAGGCCAGCCGTTCAGCCTGGCCAAGCCGGTAATGACCGAACGCCCGAATGCGCCGCCCATCTCGAAGAAGCTGTCACGGTCCACGATCTCCTCGATGACGCGACGCATCAGGTAGGCGTGACGCGGATCGCGGGGGATGATCGACAGCAGCCGTTCGCAATCCCGATGGGGGCTTTCGCGGCGACTGGAGCGGGGTGGCACGTCCCACACGGAATCCGGGAGATACGAGAGAAAGATTCGGGTAAGATCGAACGCCTCCTCCTCGCTCTCCGCCAGCATGTCGACGGTCCCGGCGGCCAATTGGACGTGATGGCCGCCCAACTCCTGCTTCGTGCGCTGCTCCCCCAGCCGGGCCACCACGGGCGGTCCCGCGACGAAGACCTGCGACTGATCCTTCACCATGATGGAGAGGTGGCTGACGCACAGCTTCGCGGCGCCCAGCCCTGCAACCGGCCCCAGGCCCAACGCGACGACCGGCACGGCGGCCATGGTGGCGCAGCAGAGATGCAGACCGCCGGACTGGCCGCCCAGACCGCCCGGCAGATTGGCGAAGCCCTTCTTCTCGATGGACCGAACAGAGCCCCCGCCCCCGGATCCCTCGATCAGTCGGATGAGCGGCAGGCGATATTCTCGCGCCATGATCTCCGCCATCTTGAACTTGTCCCAGATGGAGGCGTCGGCGGATCCGCCGCGAACGGTAAAGTCGTCGCCCGAGACGACCACCGGACGGCGCCCCAGGCTCCCTCGACCAAAGATGCAGTTGGCCGGCGTGAACTCTTCCAGCACGCCGGAGGGATCATACGTCCCCTTGCCCGAGATCCCTCCTATCTCCCGGAAGCTGCCGCGATCCAGAAGGAGCTCGATGCGCTCGCGGACGGTGAGCCGCCCGGCCTTGTGTTGGCGCGCGACCCGCTCCTCTCCCCCCATCCGCGCGGCGAGCTCCTGCCGGTGCTCCAATTCGTCGATTTCCGGCTCCCAGCTCATACCCGCCTCCCTGCGCCGCGTGCTGCTTAAAGACCGGTGAATGCCGGCTGCCGCTTTCCGAGGAAGGCGGCGATTGCCTCCGCGTGATCCGCTGTTTCGGAAAGGCGAACCTGATGCTGCGCCTCAGCCGCAAGCACCTCGGCCAAGGTGCCGTGCTGCGCGACGCGAAAGTTGCGCTTCATGTATCGAAAAGCAGTCGTGGGCCCCGACGCCATCTTTAGCGCGAGAGCACGCACCTCTTCGGCGAAGGTCTCGTCGGGAGTGACGCGCGTGAGGAAGCCACGTTCAAACGCCTCTTGGGCGCTGATCTTCTCGTTGAGCAGATAGAATTCAAGAGCACGGGCGGGGCCAACCAGCCGCGACAGGAAATACGAGCCTCCGAAGTCGCCGGCAAAGCCCACGCCCGCGAAGCTGGGGGCCAGGCGCGCTCCCGCGGTGGCGATCCTGAGATCGCAGGCCAATGCGAGGACCAGCCCGGCGCCCGCCGCGGAACCGTTGATCGCGGCGATGGTGAGCTTGGGTGACTCATGAAGGGCCAGGGCAGCGCCCTGCTTGCGCTGCAACTCGTCGTAGCGCTGCTCGAACGGCATCTGTCCCGCCCTGCCCTTCAGCGCCTTAACGTCTCCGCCTGCGCAAAATGACCGGCCGGTTCCCGTGATCACGATTGCCCTGACAGCCGGGTCGCGCCCGAGGCGGGGAAGCGCCTCGAGGAAGCCGTCGAACATCTCCACGGACATGGCATTGGCCGCTTCTGGGCGATTGAGGCGGAGTGTTGCGACGCCATCCTCGATGGTCTCGACCAGGTCCATGTGCGCGCTCCCGCATGCTGCCTTCTGAGGCACTGCTAACACGCGGGAAGCCCCCCCGGCGGTGCAACCGAAGGCTGGGCAGCAGAGAGCACATATGCGCTAAAACGGCACCACCGGTGGACACCCTCGAAGGCCTTGCCGCATTGCTCATGCCTTCGAACGCGAGACGCACCGGCGGTGCGATGAAACACCCTGAGGATGTCCGACATGATCAGATTTGACGGCCGGGTCGCACTGGTGACGGGAGCCGGCGCCGGGCTGGGGAGATCACATGCCCTGCTGCTGGCTTCACGCGGGGCCAAGGTCGTCGTCAACGATCTCGGTGGAAGTCTGACGGGCCAAGGTGTCTCCTCAAGTGCGGCTGACCAGGTGGTGGCCGAGATCAAGGCCGCGGGAGGCGATGCCGTTGCGAACCACGCGAGCGTGTCCGACAGGGACGGCGCAGCGTCCATGGTCCAAACCGCCTTGGATCATTTTGGGCGTATCGACATCGTGATCAACAACGCCGGCATCATTCGTGATCGGTCGTTCGCGAAAATGTCCCTGGATGACTTCGAGCTGATTCTGAAGGTTCACCTTCTCGGATCGGTCTACGTCACCAAGGCTGCCTGGTCGCATCTGATCGGCCAGGGATACGGGCGCATCGTGCTCACGACCTCCGGATCAGGGCTGGTGGGCAACTTCGGCCAGACGAACTATAGCGCCGCGAAGACCGCGATGCTTGGCTTCATGAACAATCTGAAGATCGAGGGTGCGAAGGCGAATGTGAGGGTTAACGCGATCTCGCCCGTCGCCCACACGCGCATGACGGACACCCTGAACGCCCCCGAGATGCAGGAAATTCTCAAGCCCGAGCAGGTCTCTCCCGCAGTGGCGTGGCTCTCCAGCGAGGATTGTGACGTTACCGGCGAGATCATCGCCGCAGGCGGGGGATATTTCTCCCGGGTCAAGCTGGTGAAGAGCCCCGGCGTCGTCTTTCCGGTGCGAGACGGCCAGACCGTGTCCATCGAGGCATTCGCCGCGCGCAGGCAGGAGATTTTCGACCTCTCGACCGCCGAGCCTTACGAGCGCACGCTCGATGACCATGTCCTCGCCCGGATGGGCGTGAAGTGATGGCGGCCGAGGCCCCCTCCCTGGTCACGCTGGAGAGCATCCAGGCGCGGATCGATCGAACGCCCTATAATTCCTGGCTGCGGCTGCGCGCCGTTGCCGCCTCGGCGAGCCGTGTGGAATTCGAACTTCAGGCGCGCCAGGAATTCGTCTCAACCCCGGAGCGGCAGATCATCCATGGCGGGGTCCTGGCCGCGCTGGTGGACGCGGCCGCGATCTATGCGGTGATTGCGGCCAGCGGCAGTCTGCACACCACCATTGACCTCCGGGTCGACTATCACGCCCCCGCGGAGATCGGTCTCCTGCGCGCCACGGGGAGCATCGTTCGCCTCGGAAAGACGGTCACCTGCGCCGAGGCGCGGGTCGAATCCCGCGCAGGCAAGCTCGTCGCCAGCGGCCGGGGCAATTTCATGAACATCGGCATTCAAGCCTGACGTTCGCAATCTCCAGCCTTCCCGCCCCTCCCGGGCCACCTGCCCCAGGCATCCGCAAGGATGTCCTGGGACTTCTTTTTTCGCTGAGGTCAAAGGCCGTCATGCGAACAGCAGTCGGCGCACCAGCGCCGCGAACGCGGAAAAACACGTGCATGTTGGATGGAACGCATGACCTTGCGTAAGGATATGCACGAATAGTCCCCCGTCTATTCTCACGGTCAGGCTCGATCGAACGACCCATAACGTTCGACGAATATTGACCTAAGGGGAGGATCATTTGTCCCACCAACCTGGCCCCACCTGGGCGCATGCGACTGCAGCCTCGGACACGACTTCAAGAGATCGACGAGCGGGCATGATCGTCGCCGTGCTCGGAGCCATCACATCCTTCGTCAGCTACAAATACGGCCTTGGTAGTCTGGCCCGGATCGGCGCGGGCTTTTTCCCGACAGTTCTGGGCATTGTGCTCGTGCTCCTGGGTTGCGCCATCTACCTGACGGCCGGTCTGCCCGATGATCAGGCGGAAACCGTCCTTCATGGGGCCGATACGCGTGCCCCCATAGATTGGCGCGGCTGGGGCGCGATCGTGTCTGGCGTCCTGCTCTTCATCCTTATCACGCCCATTCTCGGGCTGGTCCCGGGCACGTTCCTCTGCGTGTTCGTATCCGGCATGGGAGACCGCACCATGACGGTGCTGCGCTCCGCCGCTCTTGCCCTCGTCGTCAGTATTCTCGGCGCCGTGATGTTCGTTTGGGGGCTGCAAGTCGGCCTGCCGTACTTCGGCTCTTAGGGATCACGAACATGGATGCCGTCTCAGGCCTCATTCACGGTTTTGGAATCGCTCTTCAACTGAACAATTTCGGCGCATGCCTCCTTGGCGTGCTCATCGGCAACATCGTCGGCGTCCTGCCCGGCCTCGGGGTGATGACCGCCATTTCGATGCTTCTGCCGCTGACTTTCGCCATGCCGCCGGTCGCCGCGATCCTCATGCTCGCCGGCATCTATTACGGCGCGCAATATGGAGGGGCGATCTGCTCCATCCTGCTGAACCTGCCCTGCCATCCGCCGCACGCGGTCACCTGCCTCGACGGATACCCGCTCACCTTGCAGGGCAAGGGCGGGACCGCTCTCGGCGTCACGATGCTGTCCTCCTTCCTCGGGGCCTCCTTCGGCATCGTGCTGATGGTGTTCTTCGCCCCCTACCTCGTCCAGATCGCGATGAATTTCGGCCCGCCGGAAATCTCGTCGCTAATGCTGCTCGGCCTCCTCGCCGGGTCGACTCTGGCTCGCGGTTCGAAGCTGAAGGGCGTCTCGATGACCTGCCTCGGTCTGATCCTTGGCACCGTCGGCACCGACATCACCACCGGCCAGCAGCGCCTCACCTTCGGCATGCACCAACTGGATGACGGACTGGAAATCGTGGCGCTGGCGCTCGGACTTTTCGGAATCGCCGAGTTCCTGAAGAGCGTCAACGCGGTTGCCCCCATCTCCACCTCGGCGACGAAGATCCGGCTGCGCGACATGTGGCCCAGCCGGTCCGAACTCGGCACCGCCTTTTTCCCGGCCATGCGCGGCACTTTGGTCGGCAGCCTGTGCTCACTCATCCCTGGCACCGGCCCCACGATCGCGTCCTTCATCGCCTATGCGGTCGAGAAGAAGATCGCGAAAAAGCCCGAGCAATTCGGACATGGCGCGATCCAAGGCGTCGCCGCGCCCGAAGCTTCCACCCATGCCGCCGTGCAGGGGGATTTCATCCCCACCATGAGCCTCGGCATTCCGGGCGATGCGGTGATGGCGTTGCTGCTCGGCGCGCTGATCATTCAGGGGATCACCCCCGGACCTCAGCTGATCACAGAACATCCAGACATCTTCTGGGGCTTGATCGCCAGCTTCTGGATCGGGAACATTCTGCTGATGGTGCTCAACATGCCGATGATCGGCATTTGGGTGAAGCTGCTTGCCATTCCCTATCGGTACCTCTACCCAAGCGCCCTCTTCTTCGTCTGCATCGGCGTCTACAGCATTCGCAATGACATGTTCGCGGTGGGCACGACGCTGGCCATCGGCATGTTCGGCCATGTGCTCCTGCGGCACGGCTTCCACCCCGCGCCGATCCTGCTCGGCTTTGTCCTCGGCCAGCGATTTGAGGAAAATCTGCGGCGCGCCTTCTTGCTCTCGCGGGGAGATGCGACCGTCTTCCTCACGCAACCCATCAGCCTGGCATTCCTGACGCTGAGCGTGCTTCTGATCGGCGGTCAGATCTACTTAGCCATGCGCCGCCGCAAGCCCCGCATCGCCTTGCCATCGAGTCCGTCTCCGATCCTTGAGGAATAGCGCTCGGAACGTCCTGTCCCACTCGCCCACATGGCCCCGGAGGTGAATCCCGCACTCCGGGGTCTTTTTTTGACTGCAGAGCGCAACCCACTGTTTTTGATGTATTCGGTCAGCTAGGCGCCCACTGCTGATAGCATATACATGCGAATTCTCTCCTTAGAAGCGAGACAGATTGCCTAATCTCCCATGATGCCGAAATTGAACTCCCCGGAGAGCGGGTCCAGATAACGACAAAACCATTCGGGCGGGGAAAGATGGATCGGTATCGCCACCTACTGGAGCCTTTGAGCGTTCGGGGCTTCACGCTGCGCAACCGCATGGTCATGGGCGCCATGCATACACGCCTCGAAACCCTCGATCGCGCCAGTGAGCGCCTAGCCGCCTTCTACGGCGTGCGCGCCAAAGGGGAGATCGGTCTCATCCTGACCGGCGGCTTTGCCCCGAACCCGGCGGGCATCTTCGAGCCCGGCGCGCCCGCCTTCTACGATCGCTCCGCGATGGATGAACATCGTGCCGTCGTTGACGCTGTGCATGTCGGCGGCAGCCGGATCGTGCTCCAGATCGTGCACTCCGGACGCTACGCCAAACATGACCAATGCGTCGGCCCCTCGGCCATGCGCGCGCGCATCAATCCGATCGCGCCGCGCGCCCTCACCACCGATGAGACGTGGCAGACCATCGCCGACTTCGCGCGAACTGCGGCCCTGGCCAAGGAAGCCGGCTACGACGGCGTCGAAATCATGGGGTCCGAAGGCTACCTCATCAACCAGTTCACCGCCCCGTTCACGAACGACCGCACCGATGCATTCGGCGGCAGCTTCGACAACCGCGTGCGGTTCCCACTCGAGATCATCAAGGCCGTGCGGCAGGCCGCCGGTGAGCGCTTCCTGGTGATCTACCGGATCTCTGCGGTGGATCTGGTCGACGGTGGCATGTCCGGCAGTGAAGTCAGGGAATTGGCGCGGCGGGTCGAGATTGCCGGCGCAGACATCATCAACACCGGCATCGGCTGGCACGAGTCCGCCGTCCCCACCATCGCCGCAAGCGTGCCGCGGGGCGTTTGGGACTATGCGGTGGAGAACGTCAAGAGTGCCGTCTCCATTCCCGTCATTGCCTCCAATCGGATCAACACGCCCGATGTGGCCGAGGATTTCCTGTCCCGTGGCGTGGCGGACCTCATTTCCATGGCCCGTCCGCTGCTGGCAGACCCGGACTTCGCGCGGAAGGTCCGAGAGGGCCGGACGGACGAGATCAACACCTGCATCGCCTGCAACCAGGCCTGTCTGGATCGGATATTCACCGAACGCACGGCCACGTGCCTCGTGAACCCACGCGCCGGTCGGGAGATCGAGTTCGCGGATGCGCCGGCTCTCACCGCTAGGCACATCGCCGTCGTGGGCGGCGGCCCCGCAGGGATGGCATTCGCCATCAACGCCGCCGAGCGCGGCCATTTGGTGGTGCTGTTCGAAGCGGAGAATGAGCTGGGAGGTCAGCTCAACATGGCTCGTGTCGTTCCCGGAAAACACGAGTTCAACGAAATGCTGCGCTACTTCCGCAGCCGGATTGCGGCGCTTGGCGTCGACGTCCGGCTTGGAAAGCGGGTCGAGGCCGAGGAGCTGGCGCGACGCAACTTCGACGAGATCGTCATTGCGACCGGTGTTCGCCCCCGAATGCCGGACCTTGCCGGTCTCAACCATCCCAAGGTCCTGTCCTATGTGGATGTCCTCAAGTCGGTGGTGCCCGTCGGCCGGCGTGTGGCGATCATCGGCGCCGGTGGCATTGGCTTCGATGTCGCCGACTATCTGGTCGGTGACGAACGGGACGCCCTCGATGCTCACGCATTCCTGGAGCAGTGGGGGGCCGATGCGACCCTGTCCAGCGCCGGCGGGCTCGCAGTGCCCCATGCCCCCTCCGAGCCGCCGCGCGAGGTCTTCATGCTGCAGCGCAAGCCCGAGGCGCTGGGGCGGAAGCTCGGAAAGTCGACCGGCTGGATCCTGAAGACTCGCCTGAAGCGGGCGAACGTTTCGATGATCGCTGGCGCCGAGTATCGCGAGGTGAATGATCACGGGCTGCGCTACAGCGTCGATGGTGTCGAGCAACTCCTGGAAGTCGACCACGTCATCGTCTGCACGGGGCAGGAGCCGGAACGGGATCTGTTCATCGACCTCCAGCGCCTCGGTCTCTCGGCGCGGCTGATCGGAGGCGCGGACGTCGCGGCCGAACTGGACGCGCTCCGCGCCATCGACCAGGCAACCCATCTCGCGGTCGAGATCTGAGGAGGGCAGAATGCACCACGCCTATGACAGCCTCGAACGCTGCGACGCGAACTTTCGCGCTCTGACACCCTTGAGCTTCCTTGAGCGCGCGGCCTTGGTCTATCCGAAGCGGGACGCCATTCGCTACGGTGAGCGACGCTACAGCTGGGGGGAGTTTGCCTCCCGCTGCCGCCGCCTGGCCTCTGCGCTCATGCAGGCGGGCATCCAGCGCGGCGATACGGTTTCCATATTTGCCCTGAACATACCAGCCATGGTGGAAGCGCAGTTCGGCATCCCCATGGCCGGAGCGGTCATCAATGCCATCAACAGCCGGCTTGATGCCCCATCGGTGCGCTTCATCCTGACCCATGCGCAGACACGCATCGTCTTTGTCGACCGGGGATTGGCCCCCATCGCGAAAGCGGCCCTGGAGGGAATGGCGACTCCACCACAGGTCATCGATATCGACGACCCAGCCGGAGCCGCGAACGACTTGATCGGCGAGGTTGAGTACGAGACCTTCCTGGCGGGAGGCGACCCCGCCGCCCCTTGCCGTTGGCCCGAGGACGAGTGGGATGCGATCGCCCTCAACTACACCTCCGGCACGACCGGCGACCCGAAGGGGGTCGTATATCACCACCGGGGTGCGTATCTGAACGCGCTGTCCCAGATCATCAATGCCAAGATGACCAGCGACAGGGCGGTCTACCTCTGGACGCTCCCTCTCTTTCATTGCAACGGCTGGTGTTTCCCCTGGGCGCTGGCGGCGGTGGGTGGGACGCAGATCTGCATGCGCAGTATCACCGCAGACGGGATGTATGCCGCCATCCGGCAGCATGGCGTGACCCTCCTGTGCGGCGCGCCCATTGTCCTGGGCTTCCTGGCCGACGGCGCGCCTGCGGACTGGGAGCGTCCCGCCGTTCCCATCCGGGTGATGTCCGGGGGCTCATCTCCTCCAGCAGCGGTGTTCCGGCGGCTTGAGGACATCGGCTTCGCGGTCGTCCACGTATACGGAATGACCGAAATGCACGGGGTCACCGTCCTGTGCGAAAATCAGGAAGCCTGGGAGGAACTGAGCACAGAGGATCGCCTGAAGCACACCGGACGGCAGGGGGTGCGGGCCATCCTGTTGGATGACATGATCGTTGCCGACCCGGCCACGCTGGAGCCCGTGGCCCGAGACGGCCACACCATCGGCGAGGTTCTCATGCGCGGAAGCGTGACCATGAAGGGTTACCTCAAGAATCCCAAGGCCACGGAAGAGGCCCTTGCCGGGGGCTGGTATCACACCGGCGATCTCGCCGTGGTCCACGAGGACGGATATATCGAGGTCAAGGATCGCTCGAAGGACGTCATCATTTCCGGCGGCGAGAACATCTCCTCCATAGAGGTCGAGGAAGCGCTCTATACGCATCCATGGATTGCCAGCGCCGCCGTCGTTGCCGTTCCGGATCGCAAGTGGGGAGAAACGCCCTGCGCGGTCGTCGAGTTGAAACCAGGTTCCCCCTCCGACATCGACGAGGCGTCGGTGATCCGTTTCTGCCGCGAGCGGCTCGCCGCATACAAGTGCCCGCGGCACGTCATCTTCGAGCCGCTGGTGCGAACCGCGACGGGCAAGCTGCAGAAGTTCAAGCTCAGGGAGACAGCCGCCGCACAACTCGCCGCCGCCGGCAAGCTTTAGCGGGTCGGCTGGTCTTCCTCAGTGCAAGCTCTGGCGCGCGGCGCCGGGGCGTGTAAGCGCATTGCGCACAGCGCCCTCGGCAAAGACGGAACAGAACAGCGCGATAACGTCATATATTGGCCAAGGCAACACCTCGACGCGGCCGTGGCAGAGAGAGAAGTATGAGCGCGACATCAGCCGAAGCTGACTCCACACCTCTCAGCGAGGTGATCCCCGGTCTCCTGCGCGTAAAGGTCCCCCTGCCCTTTCCTCCCCATGCCGTGAACGCTTGGTTGATGTCGGGTCCGGACGGCTGGACCCTCATCGACTCCGGCGTCAACGATGAGCCCACCCGGGCCATCTACACGGAGGTCCTCGCCCATCCCTTGCTGGGCGGCCGACCGGTGACCCGACTGCTGGTCACCCATTTCCATCCCGACCACGTCGGTCTGATCGGGTGGCTCCATGACCGCACCGGGGCCGAAATCCACATGAGCCGCATCGAATGGATGCAGGCGCGCCTCCTTCAGAACGAGGAGCCATCGGAGGTCGTGCCGCAACTTGTCGAACATGCGCGGCGGTGTGGCGCTCCCGCAGCGTTTCTGGAGCTGATCCCGCAGCGCGGAATGCTCTTTCACAAATGGGTGTCGCCCCTCCCCCGCCACTACCGGCGCATACAGCAGGGCGACAGGTTCGAGCTGATCGACAGCAACTGGACCGTGATGATAGGCGAAGGCCATGCGCCGGAGATGGTGTGCCTGTACAACTATGCGCGAAGAATCCTCATCGCCGCGGACCATATCCTGCAGCGGATCTCCCCGCATATCGGCAGCCACCCCTCAGATCCTTCAGATGATCCCTTGGGGTCCTTCCTGCGCGCGCTTACGCCCTTCTCCAGACTGCCGGATGAAACCTTGGTCCTGCCCTCTCACGGCGAGCCGTTCTACGGTCTGCGCAAACGGATTGGCGAGCTGAGAGAGCATCACGCCGAGCGCCTGGAAAAGCTTGAGGTCTTCTGCCGCGAACCAAGGACCGTCACGCAGACGCTGGAGGTCCTGTTCCGGCCGCTTCCCATCGCCCAGATCGGCTTCGGCCTAAGCGAAGCTTTGGCTCATCTTAGGCGCTTAGAAGAATGCGGCCGGATGGATCGGATGTCCGATGCCGATGGCCGCTGGTTGTTCCAAACCCGGCGGTGACCGTTCACGGCGGGCGCGAGCATCCTCGCTCGTGCACGCCGAAAAACGGCGGGGTTAAGGTGCCCAGATTGATCTGCGGCGGCGGTGTGGATCGCGTCGCAGAGGGGGCGTGGCCCTGCGCTGCCTGAGGCGACGATCCCGCAACCGGGACGCCGCCTCACGGCCTGCTAACCAATAACGGCTCGGCCGCTTCCGATCGCAAGGATGTCGCGCTCCACGGACCGCGTCTCAAAACTGACGACGTCGCCGTCACGCCACATCCGCACCTCGAATGTCTCGCCCGGATACACCGGCGCCGTGAAGCGCGCCGAGAGGGAGCGGAGCTTCGTGGCATCGTAGCCGCACATGCTCCGCAGGATCGCGTGCCCGGATACGCCATAGGTCGCCAGCCCGTGGAGGATCGGCTTCGGAAAGCCCGCCTTGGCCGCGACCTCCGGATCGCTGTGGAGCGGATTATAGTCTCCGCTCAACCGATAGATGAGGGCGACATTGGCCTGCGTCGGCAGCCGGCACACCACGTCAGGCGCGCGGTCAGGCACCTGGTGCGGCTTGGGTGTCGGACGCTGCGGCCCGCCAAATCCCCCGTCGCCCCGGCAGAACGTGGTTTGCGTAATGTGGGCCAGAGGCTCGCCCGTGGCCTTGTCGCGCAACGCCCGCTCCCACAGGATCAGAGCCCCTTTGCCCTCGCCCTTGTCGATCACATCGACCACGCGCGAGGCGCCGACCACAGTGCCCTCGGGCGGCAGGGGGCGATGCAGAACCAACCCCTGCTCGCCATGGACCACACGCAGATAATCGACGCCCGTATCCAGCGTCCGCAGCCATGAGCCGGGGTTGCCGAGCACGACGGCCATGCTCGGAAGGGCCACGAGGTGCTTCTCGTAGGTGAAATTCAGCTGGTCCTTGTCGACGGGATCGATGCTGAGACCAAGGCCGAGTGCGTAGAGGATGGTGTCGCGGGCCGTATAGGCCTGCTCTACCTCCGGAATACGCAGGCTGATGAGCTTGTCGTAATCGATGGCCATCAGATCGGATCCCAGGTGAAGACGTCGCTGGAACGCTCGAGCGGCGTCAGGCGGCCCGCGAATGCACCCTTGCCGATGGTATCGACCAGTTCCGGCGTCCAGCCGTCACCCAGATGGACGGAGGCGACGGGACGCGGCTGGCTGAACAGATAGAGCTCATTATTCCGCACCCCGAAAATCTGCCCCGACACGCCGGCAGCCCGATCCGAGGCGAGCCACACGGCGAGAGGGGCGATCTTTTCCGGCGTCATCTGCTTAATGCGCTCCACGCGCCGACGCTCTTCCTCGGTGCCGGTCTGCAGCGAACTGATCATCCGGCTCCAGGCGAACGGTGCGATGCAGTTGGACCGGACATTGTAGCGCTGCATGTCGAGAGCGATGCTGCGCGACAGGCCGACGATGCCCATCTTGCCGGCCATGTAGTTCGCTTGGCCAAAGTTGCCGATGAGGCCGGAAGTGGACGTCATATGGACGAACGCGCCGCTGTTCTGCCCCCGGAAGTGAGAGGCCGCGGCGCGGCTGAGATTGAAGCTCCCCATGAGGTGAACTTCGATCACGTCCCGCCAATCCTGTGTCGACATCTTGTGGAACATGGCGTCGCGCAGGATCCCTGCGTTGTTGACGACCACATCGACACGGCCGAACGCCTCGATCGCCTTCGCCACGATGCCCTCGGCATTGGCGGGATCGACGATGGAGAGCGTGCTTTTGGTGGCCCGGCCGCCGCGCGCGATGATCTCCTGCGCGACGTCTCGCGCCGGGTCTTCATCGGTCGCAGCCCCCGCCAGGGTGGCGCCGATGTCATTGACAACCACGGCCGCGCCCTCATCCGCGAGGCCCAGCGCGATGGCGCGGCCAATCCCCCGTCCGCCGCCGGTAACGATCGCCACCTTGCCGGCGAGCATGCCTGTTTCGTTGGACATGATCCCTCCTCAGCCGTGCATGGTCAGGCCACCGGAGACGCTGATGGTCTGGCCGGTGATGAACGCCGCGTCGTCGGACAGCAGGAAGGCAATCGTGCCGGGATAGTCGGCCGGAAGGCCAAGCCGCCCGAGTGGAATCGCCCGCGCGAGGCCTTCCGCGATCTTGCCGCCGCTGGGGGAACTTTTGGCGAACTCATCGAAGAGCGGCGTGTCGGTGGGGCCGGGAGCGATGACGTTGAGGATGATCCCCTTTCTGGCCATCTCGCGGGCGACGGTCTTGGTGAAGGCGATGATGCCGCCCTTGCAGGCCGAATAGACCGCCTCTCCCGAAGATCCGACCCGGCCCGCGTCCGAGGAGACGTTCACGACCCGGCCGAACCCACGCTGGGCCATGCGGGGAAGCACCACGTGGTGCAGATTGAGGGGGCCGTAGAGATTGATCGAGATGACCTTGTCCCAGAACTGTAGATCCGTCTCGGTGAAAGCGATCGGCCGGTCCCATCCGGCCACGTTCGCAAGCAGTTCGACCGGCCCGACATCGGTCTCGAAGGCATCCACGGCTGCTGTCACAGCCTTGTGGTCCGAGATGTCGCATGAGAACGCGAAGCCCTGCCCCTTGGCATTGATCCCTTGATTGATGGTCTCGACCGCGCCGGCGAGATCGAGATCGAAGATCCCGACGATGCACCCCTCCTCCATCAACCGAAGCGCGGTGGCACGACCGATCCCGCTGGCCCCGCCAGTCAGAATGACCCGCCGACCTTCAAGTCCTCGCATGTTTCTCTCCTTGGCTGCTTTCCGCGCCCAACCGCCGCGACCTTGGCCGGCGGCAGATCGGGCCGTCCGCCCCCGCGCGTTTCGGGGGCGGGATTGGGGGCGAAAGTGGCGGCACAGGCCGGAACAACCAAGCGCAAGTGGATGATTTGGCGCGTTCAACACGTATGTGTGGGTATGGCCTCGCAAGCGTGGTTCCCCTGTCGGGGCGCCAGGTGCGGCCCTATCGTTCGCCTCCTTCCACGGGAGTCGCGCATGAAGGGTCCGTCGTTCATCGTTGGCGCTTTTGAGCATCCGACGAGAAAGGCACCGGATAAAACGGTTGCCCAGCTTCACGCCGAAGTCGCCGCCGGTGCCCTCGCCGATGCCGGCCTGTCCCTGACAGACGTGGACGGCTATTTCTGCTCGGGAGACGCTCCGGGCATGGGTCCGCTGACCATGGCGGATTATCTGGGGCTGCGCCTGAAGCACTATGACAGCACCGATGCCGGCGGATGCTCCTACATCGCCCAGGTGGCGCACGCCACACAGGCCATCGCCGCCGGCAAGTGCAACGTCGCCCTCATCACCCTCGCGGGGCGCCCCCGGAGCGAGGGCCAGACGAGCGTTCCCGCCCGTCCGGCGGTCGCGAGCAACCCTGACACCGCATGGGAAGCGCACATCGGCGTTCAGACGGTGAACAGCTACGCCATGGTGGCCATGCGCCACATGCACGAGTTCGGAACAACGTCCGAGCAGCTGGCCTGGGTCAAGGTGGCCGCTTCTCATCACGCTCAGCACAACGCAAATGCGATGCTCCGGGACGTCGTGACCGTCGAGGAGGTCCTCAGCTCGCCGATGATCGCTGATCCGCTCAGGCGCCTGGACTGCTGCGTGGTGAGCGACGGTGGCGGTGCCCTGATCGTCGCAAGGCCCGAAATAGCCAGATCGCTGAAGCGGCCGCTCATCGCTGTGAAAGGCTGCGGCGAAAGCCTGAAGGGCAGCTGGGGGGGCGAGATCGACCTGACCTGGTCCGCGGCCGCCGTGTCCGGTCCCACCGCCTTCGCCGAGGCCGGGGTCAAGCCGTCCGATATCAAGTACGCATCCATCTACGACAGCTTCACCATTACCGTCCTCATGCAGCTCGAGGATCTGGGCTTCTGCGCCAAGGGCGAGGGCGGTCGGTTCGTGGCCGATGGCAACTTGATCTCGGGCATGGGCAGCCTGCCCTTCAACACCGATGGCGGCGGGCTGTGCAACAACCATCCCGCCAATCGCGGCGGCATCACCAAGGTGATCGAAGCCGTGCGCCAGGCGCGCGGCGAGGCCCATTCAAAGGTTCAGGTTGCCAACGCCGATCTGGTGGTCGCCACCGGCATCGGAGGTCTCCTGGGGGGACGTCACGGAGCGGCAACCGTCATCCTGGAAAGGCAGTGAACATGACCGAGCGCGTCATTCCCAGCCCCGTCATCGATCTGGAGAGCAAGCCGTTCTATGAGGCGGCCCGCGAGGGGCGGTTCCTCATCCGGCGCTGCATCGCGACCGGCAGGTACCATTGGTATCCCCGAGCCCTCTGTCCCTTCTCGCTCGGGGAAACCGAGTGGGTGGAAGCCTCGGGCCGGGGCGAGATCTACAGCTACAGCGTCATGCGGCGGGCCGACCCGCCCTACGCGGTTGCCTATGTGCGGCTGGCCGAGGGGCCGGTGATGCTCACCAACCTCGTCGGGTGCGACTTCGACGCCCTGGCCGTCGGTCAGCAGGTCGAGGTGGTGCTCACCCCCACCGCCGGGGACGGTGCGCCGGTCCCCTGCTTCCGCCCTGCGGCGGATTGAGCCCCCGGCGTGTCCGAGGGCAGTGGCGATACATGAAACGGAGACAGGAATGGGACCGCTGAAGGGGATCAAGGTCGTGGAGCTGGCGGGCATCGGGCCAGGTCCCATGTGCGCCATGCTGCTGGCCGACCTTGGGGCCACCGTCTTGCGCATCGAGCGCAAGGCACCGGCGAAGCTGGGTATCGCACGCCCGCTCAAATACAATCTCCTCCTGCGCGGTCGCAAACAGATCGCCGTCGACCTCAAGGCCAAGGCCGGTGTGGATTTCGTGCTGTCGATGGTGGAAGAGGCCGATGCGCTGATCGAAGGCTTCCGGCCGGGGGTCACCGAGCGCCTGGGCCTTGGCCCGGAGGCCTGCCTTGGCCGCAACGGGCGGCTCGTCTATGGCCGCATGACCGGCTGGGGCCAAAGCGGCCCCCTGTCCCAGGCGGCCGGACATGATCTCAACTACATCGCGTTGACCGGAGCGCTGGCCGCCATCGGCCGCAAGGACACGCCACCCACGCCCCCCCTGACGCTGGCCGGTGACCTTGGCGGTGGCGCCCTCTATCTCGCTTTCGGAATGCTGGCCGCCATCATCGAGGCTCGCCAGTCCGGCAAGGGGCAGGTAGTGGATGCCGGCATCTCTGATTGCGCCGCCCACCTCATGACGAACTTCTTCGGCATGTACGCGGCGGGTCTGATGTCCCTGGAACGCGGCACGAATTTCTCCGACTCCGGCGCTCCCTATTACGACTCCTACATCTGTGCGGACGGGCAATATGTCAGCGTGGCGCCCATCGAGGACAAGTTCTTCGATCTGCTGCTCGACAAGCTGGGCTTCGACAAAGCCAACTTCCCCGCGCAGAACGATCGCGCCCGCTGGCCTGAAATGCGCCGCCTGTTTGCCGGTCGCATGCTCGAAAAGACCCGGGACGAGTGGTGCGCAATCCTGGAAGGCACGGACGTGTGCTTCGCGCCCGTGCTGACGATGGCGGAAGCCCCCTCGCACCCGCACATGAAGGCGCGTGAGGTCTTCTTGGACATCGATGGCGTCACGCAGCCCGCACCGGCGCCGCGCTTCAGCCGAACACCGGCGGGCGCGCCGTTCGCGCCGAAGGCCGCCGCCGATACGCCGCTCACCGAGGCGCTGGAAGGATGGCAGATCGCCCGGGACGTCCAGACCTGGACGACCCTCGGCGCCATCGGCTGAAGCCCACCGCCGTTCCGCACACCGAACCGCCCGTCCCACCCGGCACAATGAGCATCCCCACATGCCCCTGATCCAGTTCGTCAATCGTGTTTGGTTCGAGCAGGGCGCGGTGAAGCGCCTCGGAAGCGAGTTGAAGCGGCTCGGCGTCCGGCGCCCGCTGGTGTGTACTGACATGGGCATTGTTGCGGCCGGCATCGCAGCCGCTGTGCGCACCCATTGGCCGGCGGACATGGCCTGGATCGTGTTCGAGGAGACGCCGGCCAATCCCACCGAGGCGGCGGTGCGCGATGCCCTGGCCCTCTATCGCAGCGAGGGCTGCGACGGCATTGTCGCCATCGGGGGCGGATCGCCAATCGATCTCGGCAAGGCCGTGAACCTTCTGGTCAATCATCCCGGACCGTTGGCTCAATATGAGTCCGCGCGGAAAGGCTTTGCCCTCATCAAGGAGGTCGGTCCGCTGATCGCCATTCCGACCACGGCCGGAACGGGAACGGAAGTCAGCGTCGGCACCGTCATCCTGACCGACGATGGTCGCAAGTCGACAATCGCCAGTCCGAGCCTCATCCCCGCGGCCGCCATTTGCGATCCCACCCTCACCCTGGGCTTGCCGAAGGGCCTGACGGCCGCCACGGGCATGGACGCGGTCACGCACTGCATCGAGGCCTATCTGTCGCCCATGTTCAATCCCATCGCCGACGCGATCGGGCTGGACGGGCTGGGGCGCGCCATCGCCAACGGCGCCCTGGAGCGCGCCGTTCAGGACGTCGCAGATATCGATGCCCGCTCCGAGATGATGATGGCCGCCCTGGAGGGCGCCCTCGCCTTTTCGAAGGGCCTCGGAGCTGTCCACTCCATGAGCCATGCCGCCGCGCGCATCGAGGGGCTGAAGCTTCACCACGGAACCCTCAACGCGGTCATCCTACCCACCGTGCTGCGCTACAACGCCCCCCATTGCCAGCAACGGATGGGCGCGCTCGCGCGGGTGATGCATATCGCCAACCCCGCCGACGTGCCCGGCGCCATCGAGCAACTGAATGCGCGATTGGGCATGCCGGCAAATCTCGCGGACATGGGCGTCACTCCGGCGGCGATCGAGGACATGGTGAGCTACGCATCGGCGGACGTCTGCACCTTGACCAATCCGGTCCGTCCAGAGCCGGCCGACTACGCGCGCATGTTCGCCGAACTCGTCCCCGCCTGACCCGCGCTCAAGAAGGCAAGACCCTCATGACCCAGCAGATATGGTCCGATCGCGGGCATTTCGTGAACGGTTCGTGGACCGGAGCGGGAGCCACATCCCATGTGGAGAACCCAGCGACCCGCCAGACCATCGCTACCATCACCTCCGGCACCATCGCCGACGTCGATCGTGCCGTAAGCGCCGCGAAGGCTGCCCTCCCCGGCTGGATGGAGCTAACGCCCCAGCAGCGTGGCAGCTTCCTCGCCCGCATCGCCCAACTGGTGGACGAACGCCAGGGCGCCCTGGCGGATGCCATGACGCGCGAAATTGGCATGCCCCTCAAGCTGACCCGCATGATTCAGGTCGGCCTGCCGCTCATCACCTTCCGCAGCACCGCGGATTTGGCTTCCACCTTCCCGTTCGAACGGGAGATCGGCAACTCGCGCATCCTGCTTGAGGCGGTCGGGGTGGTCGCCGCTGTGACGCCCTGGAACTATCCGCTCCATCAGATCGCCGCCAAGGTCGCCCCCGCCCTGCTGGCCGGCTGCACCGTGGTGGTGAAGCCCGCCGACTTGGCCCCGATCAACGCCTTGCTGCTGGCGGAGATCGTGGAGGCCGCCGGCCTGCCGCCAGGGGTGTTCAACGTCGTGACGGGCAAGGGGGCCGTGATCGGGCAACATCTTGCCACGCATCCAGACGTGGACATGCTTTCCTTCACCGGATCGACCCACACCGGAGCCGCCCTCGCCCGCGATGCCGCGGCACAGATCAAGCGCGTCTCGCTGGAACTGGGCGGCAAGTCGGCGGCCGTTCTCCTGGAGGGCTGTGACTTCGAGAAGGCCGTGAAGGCGACCGTGGGGGCGTGCTTCATGAACTCGGGGCAGACCTGCTCGGCCTTGACCCGCCTCATCGTGCCCGCCTCACGGGTGGAAGAGGCGGCCGAGATCGCCGTGAATGCCGCCAGCGCCTTCGTGCTTGGCGATCCGCTCGATCCTGCGACCCGCATGGGTCCGGTGATCTCGGAGAAGCAGCGAGACGGCATCCGCACCATGATCAATCAAGCATCGGCCGATGGCGCGACGCTCGCATGCGGCGGCTCCGATGCGCCGCCGAACCTGGATGCTGGCTATTACGTCAAGCCGACGGTCTTCACTGCTGTCGACCCGAACTCTCGCCTGGCGCAGGACGAAGTGTTCGGCCCGGTGCTGGCCGTCTTGTCCGCATCGAACGACGATGACGCTATCGCTATCGCGAACAACTCGCGTTACGGCCTCGCGGGTTCCGTCTGGGGGGCTTCGCGGGAGCACGCAATTGCCGCGGCGAAACGCATCCGCACGGGGCAGATCGAGATCAACGGCGGACGATTCAACCCGCTGGCGCCCTTCGGCGGCTTCAAGCAATCGGGCTACGGTCGGGAGCTGGGAGAGTTCGGCGTCGAAGAGTTCGTGGAGGCCAAAGCCCTTCAGCTCTGAGGTCTCCCGGCCGCCTGCGCAAACACCAGCGGCATGAAGAGCCAGGAGCGCCAACACGCTCCTGGCTCGGTTCTTGTCATGCGGCGGCTCAGCATGACGGCCACCGCTCGCAGCACTTACCCGACCAGCGCGCTCAATCGGCCCCGGATCACATCACGAGCATCACTGACGATCCGCCCGATCACATCGCTGGCCGAGGGCAGATCGTCGATCAGCGCGATCGACAGACCGGCGGCGAAGGCTCCGGCCGTCTCGTCCCCCGCTTCCGCCGCCGCGATCCAACGGGGGCCGCCGCCCTCCTCCAGCAACGCGTCCGCCGAATAGGTGCCGGCGGCTTCCATCGCCAGGATCTTCTCCACCTGGACGTTGGCGACCACGCGCGTGGAATCGCCAATGGTGCGAAGAATGATCCTGGTATCGCGTTCACTGGCCCGCAGCATCAGTCGCTGAACTCTCGGATGCATGGGCGACTCCTTCGTGAGAAGGAAGCGGCTGCCCATGCTGATGCCGTCAGCGCCCAGGGCGAGCGCGGCAGCCAATTGGGCGCCGGTGGCGAACCCGCCGGAGGCGATGAAGGGGATGCGCAGTTCCGCCGCGACGCGGGGAATGAGCACCAGGGCCGGCACCTGATCCTCGCCGGGATGCCCACCGGCCTCGAATGTGGTGATGCTGACGGCATCGGCGCCCAGCGCCTGCGCCTTCAATGCGAAGCGGACCGAGGTGCATTTGTGCAGCACCGTCAAACCCGCCGTCTTGAAGCGCTCGATATAGGGAGCCGGATTGGCGCCCGCGGTCTCGACGAAACGCACGCCGCTCTCGATGATGGCCGAGACATAGTCTTCCGGCTTCGCGCCCTTCAAGTGCTGCAGGATCGTGAGATTGATCCCGATCGGGCCGCGCGTTAGGGCGCGGGCGCGGGCGACCTCTTCCAGCAGTGCCGCGGGCGTTGGCTGCGTGTGCGCGGAAATGAACCCCAGCCCCCCGCCTTCAGCGACGGCCGCCGCCAGCTCGGCCCTGGCGACGTACCGCATGCCTCCTTGGATGACAGGATGGCGAATTCCAAAAAGCTTCGTGATCCGCGTGCTCAGCATCTCGCACCTCCCTGGGAGACAGGTCTGAGCGAGGCAGAAGTGCGCTTCAAGGACTCCCAAAGGCGAGACTGAGATTGCCACATATGTGGTCTCGTCGTGCCGGCCAATGCCCATCCGGAAGCGATCCGCTATTCAGGAAAGAATGAAGCTGGAAGGGTGAGCGCAATGCAGTTCAAGGACATCATCTACGAGGTGGAAGATCGCATCGCCACCGTGACCTTGAACCGGCCGGACCAGATGAACGCGCTGAACGACGAAATCGTCAGCGAGCTCCACGACGCCATGCACGCCGCCGACCAGGACCCCGACGTGCGCGTCATCGTCCTGACCGGAGCCGGTCGGGCCTTCTGCGCGGGCGGGGACATCGGCGGCTTCGGCTCTGTTGAGCCGAAGTCCCTGCTGACGAAACTGCCGCGCATTTTCAATCTCAATCGCCGCGCCGACTATCAGATGCGCCACACCTACTTCCCGCAGCTCCGCAAGCCCGTCATCGGCATGCTGAACGGCGCCACTGCCGGTCTCGGGCTGATCTACGCCCTCTCCTGCGACGTGCGCTTCGCGGCCGATTCCGCCGTATTCACCACCGCATTCGCCAAGCGCGGCCTTTCCGCCGAATACGGAATGGCCTGGATCCTCGCCCGCGTCGTCGGTCACGCCAACGCCCTCGACCTCCTCCTGTCGGCGCGCAAGGTGCGCGGCGAGGAGGCCGGCGCGCTTGGATTGGTCAACAAGGTTCTGCCGGCCGCGGACCTGAAGGCGCACACCTACGCCTACGCCCGCGAACTCGCCCAAACCTGTTCGCCGCGCTCGATGCGGGTCATCAAGGAACAGCTCTACGAGGTGCCGTTCCAGACCCTGCACGAAGCCGTGCTGATGGCGAACAGGGACATGGTCATCAGCAACGCCGGCGCGGATTTCAAGGAGGGCACGGCCAGCTTCAAGGAGAAGCGGCCGCCTCAGTTCAAGAATGACGAGGAGTGATCGACGTGACGGTCCAGACCATGCGCGGCCTGCGGGTGAGCGACTATTCAGGCACGTCGGCAACCCAGGTCGCCGAATTGCCCGTGCCCATGCCGGGACCGAATGAGGTTCTCATCCGGGTCGGAGCCAGTGCCCTTAACTTTCTCGACCTGCTGATGATCGAGGGCAAGTACCAGGTGAAGCCGCCGCTGCCGTTCGTGCCTGGACGGGATCTCGCCGGCGAGATCGTCGCCGTCGGCGCGGAGGTGTCTTCGCTGCGCATTGGCCAACGGGTCGCAGCCCAGCCCGCCTTCGGCGCGTTCGCGGAATATGCCGTCGCCGGAGACCACCTGTGCCAGCCGCTTCCGGATGCGGTCGACGATGTGGCGGGCGCCGCCAGCGGCATCGTGCTTGCTACCATCGTCGGCGCGATCAAGCTGCGGGGGCAGCTTCAGCCGGGCCAGTGGATCCTGATAACCGGCGCAGCCGGCGGCGTGGGCACGGCCGCGGTTCAATATGCGCGCCAGCTCGGCGGCAATGTCGTCACGGTGGTGTCGTCCGAGGAGAAGGCGCACCTCGTCAAGACGCTCGGCGCGAACGTCGTCTTGCGCTCCGATCTCCTTGGAACCGACAAGACGAACATCCGGGATGCCCTCAAGAAGGAGGGGATCGAAGGCATCGATGTGGTCGTCGACATGGTGGGCGGAGCGAATGTCGACGGCCTGCTGCGCAGCCTGAACGCCGGCGGTCGCTTCGTCATCGTCGGGTTCGCGTCCGGCCAGATCCCGCACTTTCCGGCGAACTATCTCCTCCTCAAGGACCTCGTCGTCTACGGGTCGTCGCTGGATCGCCTGTTCCGCGAGCGCGACCCAGCGTTGCGCCAAGGCATTCTGGAGGCGTTCGATCTGCTCGCGACCGGTCGCATGACGGCCGAGGTGGACAGCGTGCTGCCGTTCTCCCGTTTCGCTGACGGCGTTGAGCGGCTGCGCGACAGACGATCCGCCGGCAAGATCGTCTTCCGGGGGTTCTGACGTGCCAAACGCGGCCGATGCAGCTCCCCACCCGGATGGACGCGTCACCAGCATGCGCAGCGGCATGGTCGCCGGAATCCTGGTGGACCGACCGGCGAAGCTGAACGGCTTCACGCCGAAGATGATCCGGGAACTCGCGCGCGGCATCACCGATGCGGATCGCGACCCGGCGGTGCGGGCGCTGCTGATGCACGCGGCCGGTCCCCACTTCACTGCGGGCCTAGACCTGGCGAAGGTGGCCGAGGCGTGGGACCGCGGCGAGGAGGTCTATCCGCACCACCTGCTCGACATCTGGAATCTGCGTCAGCCGTTCCGCTCGAAACCCCTCATTATGGCGGTCAAGGGCATCTGCTTTACGGTCGGCGTTGAACTGATGCTTGCCGCCGACATCGTCATCGCCGCCGATGACTGCCGCTTCTCGCAGCTGGAAGTCCGGCGCGGCATCATGGCGTCCGGTGGCGCCACCATCCGCATGGTCCAGCGCGCCGGCTGGGGAAACGCCATGCGCTATCTCCTGACCGGAGATGAATGGGATGCGCAGACGGCCCTGCGCCTCAACTTCATTCAGGAGATCGCGGCGGCGGGAACGGAACTCGCCCGCGCCAGGGAGCTGGCCACCAGCATCGCCGAATGCGGTGCGCCCCTTGCGGTGCAAGCGACGCTGGCCAATGCCCGTCACGCACTCGACCACGGAGCTGACGCCGCGGCCGGCCAATTCAACGCCATCAGGACCCATCTGCGCGCGACTGAGGACGCCAAAGAAGGCCTCATCAGTTTCGTCGAGCGCCGCCGCCCCGCTTTCAAGGGGTGCTGAGGAGAGGCTATGAGCGAGGAAGAACTCCTGATTGAGACGGTGGGCTTGGTCCGCATCCTTCGGATCAACCGCCCCCGCGCCCGCAATGCGCTCAGCCTCGGCCTGCGGCAGCGCATTGCCGCCGCGCTTCAGGAGGCAGACTGTGATCGCGATACCCGCGCGGTGGTCATCACCGGCGACCGTGACGTGTTTTCGGTGGGTGGCGACATAAAGGAATTCGGGCGCTTCTCGTCCTCCTATGAGGCAACGCTCGAGAACCAGCGCGTCTGGCGCCTGATGCCGTTCCTGACCATCCCCATCATTGCCGCAGTGGAAGGGCTGGCCCTGGGGGGCGGTGCCGAACTGGCGCTGCACGCCGATATCATCATTGCGGGAGACTCCGCGCAATTCGGCTTCCCGGAGGTCGCCCTGGGCATTCTTCCTGGGAATGGCGGCACGCAGCGCTTCACGCGCATCGTCGGCAAGCAACTGGCGATGCGCTATCTGCTGACCGGCGAAAGGTTCACGGCCGAACAGGCGCTCTCGATGGGTCTCGCCAGCGAGGTCGTTCCCGCTGGCTGCGCCCTGGACCGGGCGAGCGAACTGGCGGCTCGCATCGCGGACCTTCCTCCCCTGGCGGTCCGCAGGATCAAGGATGTCGTACTGAACGGGGCCGATCTTCCGCTGGCGCCGGCGCTGGCGCTGGAGCGCAACGGATACCTGACGCTGCAGCAGACCGCCGACCACGCGGAAGCGGCGCGCGCCTTCTCGGAGAAGCGCACGCCGCAGTTTAGCGGAAGCTAGCCATGACTGCCTGCGTGATCAGGCCCGCTGAGCCAGGGGCTGATCCGACACCACGCGGAGCTTGAACCCGTTCTCGTCGTCGGCGCGCTGCTTGGCGAGATAGTGTGCCATCTCTTCGCGGGCGATGGACACCAGTTCCGTCTCCCGCGCCTCCAGCGTGTTCACGCAACCTCCGATGCCGATCACCAGAAGGCGCGACGTCAGTTCGGACGGGAGCTTGATGGCGATCATGCCGTAATTCTCCACGACCCTGTTCCTGGAGAACGCATATCCGCGCCGGCGGACGCGCGTGAGGCACGTCAGCAGCTCGGCCACGTCGACCTTATCGCCGATCTCCGTTGCGTAGGCATTCATGCGATGCACGAGACGCTTCACCTCCGTGTCCGTCATAGAGGAGAGCAGAACCTGCCCCACCCCGGACGTCGCGATCGGCCGCTTCATGCCGGTCTGAATGTGGTGCTCGACCGCCTCTGGACGCTTCAGGACGTGCACATATTGGGCGAAATCACCATTCCGCGCCCCTATCAACACTAGTTGACCTGTGCGAGACTGAATCGCTCTCATCATGCGCAGGAGGGCGCCGTCCTCAAACAGCGGAGGGTTGATCCAGCTTCCCAAGAGAGACACCCGGTCGGTCGGTATGTAAGTCCGCGCGCGGGCGTCATATTGGAGATACCCCAAGGTGACGAGACTGCGAAGAAGAGCCGCCGTGCTCGATTGCGGATAGCCGAGTCCTTCGGACACCGTCACGACGTTGGCTGGCTTTTGGTATTCGTCGAAGAATTCAAGGATTTCGAGAGTTCTGACGGCCGATTTGACGACGTGCGTCTGGTCGGACCCCGTCGCAGAAACACGAACGAGCATGGACTGACCTCCCCTAACAGCGAGTGGCTTAAGCCACTTTCTTGAACGCCATTTACATACGTGAACGTCGATCGGGAGATCTGTCAAGCATCTCTTAGCGCCTCCTCTGCAAACCGCGCGCCCCTTCCCCATCGGAAATAAGCACGGTTGTGTGCTTTGGCACCGCCGCAGCGTCTATTCTTGACCCCAGGCAACCTTACGGAAAGTCTGCGATCCGCAAGAGCCCAGGAGCTTCAGGATAAGAGCGGCTCGGAAGGGAGGCCCATGAGCACACGATTCTTACGTGGCCAAGATTTCTGGTGTGGATTGCTACTAATAGCGATCGCCATATTCTTTCTGTATGGTGGCAAGGATTTGGCAGCCGGATCGCTGCTACGCATGGGTCCTGGCTATGCGCCCAGCATCCTCGCGATGCTGATTGCGGGCATTGGTGCCGCCATCTGTCTCAAGGGCGTGCTCGGTAAGGACGAGCTGGTTGGCTCGATCAAACTTCGGCCCATCATCTTCGTGCTGGGGGCAATGGCCTTCTTCGCCTTCGCTTTGCAATGGCTGGGCCTCATCGCCACGACCTTCATCGTAGTGCTCATCGCCTGCGCAGCGATGGAGCGTCCCCGTGTCCTGGAGATGCTCGCACTCGCGCTGGCCATATCGGTCGCCTCGGCGGCCCTGTTCGTGTTCGGACTACGCCTGATCATTCCGCTCTGGCCCTCACTGTGAGCCCTGCCCACCATGATTGAACTGTTCTCCAATCTGGCGATGGGCTTCGCCGTCGCCTTCGCGCCGACGAACCTGCTGTTCGCGCTGGCCGGTTGTCTCGTGGGAACGCTGATCGGCGTGCTGCCGGGACTCGGGCCGCTTGCCACCATGGCGATGCTGCTGCCGCTGACCTTCTATGCGCCGCCCGAAGGGGCGCTCATCATGCTCGCCGGTATCTACTACGGCGCTCAATATGGCGGCTCCACGACCGCCATTCTGGTGAACCTGCCGGGCGAAAGCTCATCGGCGGTCACCTGCATCGACGGATATCAGATGGCCCGCCAGGGGCGCGCCGGCTCGGCGTTGGCGATCGCGGCCCTCGGCTCGTTCTTCGCCGGCACGGTTGCCACTGTGGCCATCGCCCTGTTCGCGCCTGCCCTGTCCCAGGTCGGCCTCGCGTTCCAGCCCGCCGACTACTTCTCCCTCATGCTGCTGGGCCTCATCGGTGCGATGGTGCTCGCACACGGTTCGATCCTGAAGGCATTCGCGATGGTGTGCCTCGGCCTGCTTCTCGGGCTCGTTGGCACGGACGTGAACACCGGCACCCAGCGCTTCGCCTTCGGCTTACCCGATCTCTCCGACGGGATCGATTTCGTGGCACTGGCCATGGGCCTGTTCGGCCTCAGCGAAATCATCAAGAATCTCTCGCAGTCGGATGACGAGCGCACGGTGGTGACAAGCAAGGTGAACAGCCTCTGGCCGACAAGGAATGACTTCAAACGCGCCTGGCCGGCCGTGTTGCGCGGCACCGGACTGGGATCGCTTCTAGGCATCCTTCCCGGCGGCGGCGCGTTGCTGAGCTCCTTCGCGGCATACACGCTCGAGAAGAAGATCTCCCGGCACCCGGAACAGTTCGGGAAAGGCGCGGTGGAGGGCGTGGCGGGCCCTGAAGCGGCGAACAATGCCGGCGCCCAGACCTCGTTCATTCCCATGCTGACGCTCGGCATTCCTTCCAACGTGGTCATGGCCATGATGATCGGCGCGATGACCATCCAGGGCATCGCGCCGGGGCCGCAGGTGATGACGGAGCGCCCTCACCTCTTCTGGGGCATGATCGCATCCATGTGGGTGGGTAACCTGATGCTGGTGATCATCAACCTTCCCCTCATCGGGATGTGGATCAAGCTCCTCAGCGTGCCTTACCGGCTGCTCTTTCCAGCGATCGTCGTGTTCTGTGCCATTGGTGTCTACACCGTCCAGAACAGTGCATTCGACGTGGGCATGGCGGCCCTGCTCGGTCTCGTGGGTTATGCCTTGATCCGCCTCGGTTGCGAGCCTGCCCCCCTCGCCCTGGGCTTCGTTCTCGGACCGATGATGGAGGAGAACCTGCGGCGTGCCATGCTGCTTTCCCGAGGCGATCCCATGATCTTCCTGCAGCGTCCCATCAGCCTCGGCCTGCTATGTGTAGCCGCCCTGCTTCTGGGCACGATGGTGCTACCGTTCCTCCGCAAGTCCCGCGAGGCGGCCTTCCAGGAGTGATAGAATGAGCTCCAGACAGTGCACCAACAATCTCGGATTCGATCGTGTGGGTGCCTGCTTCACTTCCGTGCCCCTGCGACCCCACACCAGTGGCGGCACAATGTCTTTCTAACAATGATCGTATGCTCATTTTGGCTGATATCATGGCGCACAAGGACGGCATCCCGATTGCGGTGAGCACGGGACGGCATACCGTGCCAGCGTCCATTGTTGACCGGGACACGTCGACTTGATGTTCCAGTCGTTTGCGATCAAGCCTCAAAGCCCGTTTGGAAATTCAGGGATGTGCATTTCTTCGGGCAGGATTTCTGCCCATGGCGACGAGGATCATCGCAGTTGAGACGTCGATGCGGCGCTCATAGTCGCGCGCGAGGCGGCGCCATCGGGTCATCCAGCCGAAGGTACGCTCGACAACCCATCGGCGCGGCAGGACTTCGAAATCTTGGGCGCCATCGCGGCGGCGGATGATCTCGACGACGAAATCGAGATAGGTGGCCTTGTCCATGAGCTTGAGCCGGTCATAAGCTGCGTCAGCGAAGAGGTGTTTAACCCACGGCCAGCGCTTGCGGATCGCATCGAGGATCATCTGTGAGCCGGCGCTGTCAGAGATGTCTGCGGTCGTCAGATGGACCATCAGGAGCCGCCCGTCGGGGTCGACCGAAATGTGGCGCTTGCGCCCGACGATCTTCTTGCCGGCGTCGTAGCCCCTGGCTTCGGCTTGGGGCGCCTTGATCGTCTGGCTGTCGATCACCGCCCCGTCGGGCTCGTTTCACGCCCCGCCCGCTCGCGGTCGAGCATCAGTTCGACATCGTGGATGGTCTGGAACAGGAAGCGGCGCGCCAGTTCGCGGAACCAGCCGTAGACAGTGCGCCAGTGACCGAAATGGATCGGCAGCATCCGCCAGCCCCCCTGAACGCACCAGATAGCGCACCGCATTGATGACTTCCCGGAACTCCACCTCGCGGGGCCGCCCGCGGCGTCCAGGAGCCGGCATCAACGGCGCCATCCGTTCCCATTCCTCATCCGTCAGGTCCGACGGATAGCGTTTCGTCTTCCGAGCGATCCTGGCCATCCGGTCCCGCTGCTCTGCTGTCCACATCCAGAGCTTGAATCATAAGCACGGACCAACAGGAATCCCCGAATCACGAATTTCAAAACGGGCTCTTAGAGTTATGATTTTCAATCGAGCCTGATGGGCTCAGCCCAATGCTCGGAACGTGATGGAATGCCGGCGCGTTCGGATTGGTCCAGGATACCATCAATCTCGTCGGCAACCCTGTCGGCTGCGAGCCTGAGCGCTTCGTCTATATGGATATAGCGCTGCGTTACGCCCCGAGCTGCATGACCTAGCAGCGCGGCAATGGTCAGTTCCGAAAAGCCCAGGTCCGCCGCGACGCTGGCAAATGTGTGCCTCAAGGTGTGGGGCGTTACGTCGTCCAGCTTCGCGCTGGCACACAGCCGATCGAGCACCCGAACGACGCCGATAAAGTGGCCCTCGCCCCAATCCGCCGGGAAGAAGTACGATGATGTCATGTTGGGCTGCCCCAGCAAAAGGTCCATAGCTGCGCGGCCTATGACCCGTGTCTGGGCTCCGCTTTTTGTATCTGGAAAACGGACCGAGCCTTCCTCCGTGTTGAGCCAAAGCCGCTTCACCCCAAGGCCCTCCATTCGCCGAAAACCCGTGAGGAGCAGGAAGCGGATGGCAGCCAACCCCGTCGGATGCTCTCCAGCCTCTGCAGCGAAACGTATGGCCCTCCCAAGACGAGCGATTTCGCTGCGGCTGAGGCGGCGTTCCCGCGCCTTTCCGGCAAGCCTACGAACGCCACGCGCGGGATTGGCGTCGATCTTTCCAAGGCGAACGGCGTGTTCAAAGATGGCATGCAGCGTCGACATGGTGCGCGCGGCCACCCCTTCCCCGCCCGTGGTCGCTCCGCCTCGACTGCCCGCGCGAGGTTTGGATGTTCTGCCGACGGCAATATCTGCCTGCGCCCCTTCGATATCCCCGAGCTTCAGCGTGGCAATCAGTCGTCGGCCGAGCAATGGCTTGATGTGAACCTCGATCCGGCTCTTATCCATGGCCAGGGTCGATGCCTTGATGGGGCGACGGCTGCGGCCGAGTATGCGGCCGGCCTCGGCCTCGGCCAGATACCAGTCGCATATCTCGGCAACCGTGATGCCCTTCACCTTGCTGTCCGGGCTATCCAGCGGGTCGAGACCCTTGGAGACGACCACAAGCTTCTCGTGGGCGATCCGGCGCGCCTCCTCGACCGTCATCAGCCCGTAGCGTCCAATCACGGTGCGACGAGGCCGTCCTTCGGGTGAGCGATACTGGATCACGAAGCTCTTCAGACCCGAGGGCATGACCTGGACGCCAAACCCTCGAAGCTCTCGATCCCAGGCAAAATTCTCCCGAACCTTGACCCCAACCTTCGAAGGTTTCGGAACTTCCAGCGCGTCGATAAAACGCTTCGTCAGCTTTTCCATAGTGAGTTCAAAGCCCTACCGAAAATCTGCTTAGATTTTACGAGGCTAGCCGGATTCTAATCAAATTCCAAGCTCTCAGAAGCGCAAAATAGCGCATGAAGCGCGGCATTTAGCGCGCCCATCTTCAAAAATAGTCGTGTATTTATCGTATCTTATCGTACTTTAGCAAACCCGCGGATATTGCAGCGAATGGCTCTCGGGCACCTTGCCAAGGTTGGGGTCGAGGGTTCGAATCCCTTCGCCCGCTCCAGTTTCTCGAAAATTGAATATCGAGCAAACGCCCTCCGGGGCGTTTTTGCTTTTTTGGTTCGGCACAGCCAGATGTGTTTTGGCGCGTGATGGGTTCGAGCGAATGCGCGCCTTCGCCCACGCCAGAGCGAGACGAGAGACCGAAGCCTCTCGCCGCTGCATTATCCTTGCACCCTAGCTGGCCGATGCGTGGCGCCGGTTGGCGCCGCGCACGAGGTCCCGATAGTGATGGGGCAGGCGCATCGCCACCAGGTCTTTGCGGCGCACCACATTGGTCGGATAGGGCGTATCGAGATTGCCCGTGTCCATGGTTGCCACCGCCAGCCCCTCGCCTTCCGGCAACAGCGCCTCCGAGCGAGGGAAGGCGAAGGTATCCGGCCCGAACACGCCGCTGAGCCCCATGAAGCCCGCCTCGGGCGCATGGACGTTGGCAAAGGCGAGGAAGACGTTGTTTTCGCCCGCGCGCACCCGGAAATGATGCCAGTGGTGCGGATCGGCACCCGTCGGGATGGGCCAGTTCTGGGCCACGCGGGAGCCCCCGTGCCCATAGCTGAAGCGCCCGGCGATGGCGGCCGGGCAGGCGATGACATCACAGCCCCTCAGGGCCAGGATACGCCCGCTCTCGCAGAAGGTGGCATCGTGGCCGATAAGGAGGCCGATGCGGCCAAGGCTTGTATCCGCCACCGTCCAGTCCGCGCCCGGCGTCGCCCACGGGCGATCGGCGGCATTCAGATGCAGCTTGCGATGGATGGCAACAAGCCCCTCCGGCCCGAGGAGTGCCGCGCTGTTGTAGAGACCATCGGCCGCCCGCTCCGCGAAGCCGACCACCATATGGAGACCGAGCCGGGCCGAGAGGTTCAGCAGGCGTATGAAAGCGGGGTCGTCGGTTGAGAGCGACCGGACGGCCGGATCCGACAGCCCGCTCAGCGCCAGTTCCGGGAAGACAACGAGATCGGCCCCCTCCTCCGTGCGCGCCTGCGCCGCGAAGGCGCAGATGCGGGAGAGATTGTCCGCAATGCCCTCGCCAGGGGCGAACTGCGCCACGGCCACCCGCGACGCGCGCCCCGGCGGCAGCGGGCGGTGGCCATAGAGCGTGAAGAAATCGCGCGGGTTCCAGCTGAAGGTGTCCGAGAGCAGCTCGCGATAGAGTTCCGGCCGGCGCTGGGTGAAGACCGGCTCGCCCAAAACGGTCCGGGCGCGGGCCTTGCCCAGGTCCATTTGTGCGAGGGCGAAGCCATCACCGCCATCGATCACGGCCGTGATGCTGCCGTCCGGCTCGATGACGCAGCTGCCGCCGGAGAACTGCACCGTGCGCTCCAGCCCCCACCGGTTGGCCTCGATGACGTAGCAGCCGTTCTCGAAGGCGCGGCTGATCCAGTAGGGGGCGGGGGTGCGCTCCGCCAGCCAGTTGGAGATGTGGCAGATGACGTCGGCGCCCTGCACCGCCATGAGGCGGGCGGTCTCCACGAAATGGATATCCATGCAGATGAGAAGGCCGATGCGGCCGATGGGCGTCTCGAACACCTGATGGCCGAGGTCGCCGGCGGCGGACCATTTCGGCTCGGAAATATAGGGGTGGCTCTTGCGGTGGGTGCCCACAACGCCATCGGGGCCGATGAGGACTGCGCTGTTGAAATAGATGTCGTCCGCATCCACCTCCGGCATTCCGATGACGATCCAGCAGCCGTGCTCGCGGGTCAGGGCGGCGAAGCGCTCGGTGGTGGGTCCGGGCACGCTCTCCACCTGCCCGGCCACCTCGGCACGGTCGAACCAGCAATAGCCGGTGGTACCCATTTCGGGCGTCACGATGAGCTTTGCGCCCGCGCGCGCGGCCTGCTCGCACAAGGCGAGAAGGCGCGTGATGTTGCGCTCCTTCTCGAACAGGGTCGGCTCGAACTGGACAGTGGCGACGGTGATGGTCTCGGACATGATGGCCCGCCTCAGGGATCAACTGGAATGAGCGGCGGGACGCGCCCGCCGTCGGCCGTGTTTTGGGCGTGCGACAGGCGCCGGATCAGACGAGGAAGGTTTTCCGGATGGAGGCGCCCATGGTGTATTTGGGATCCACCATGTTGCCGAGGCGCATGCGCCCGGCCTGCGTCAGCAGCATGTAGGCGTCCATCTCGGTGAAGCCGTAGTCCGCCGCCATCCAGCGGATCAGATCGCGATAGGCGATGCGCGCCGCATCCTCCAGCGGGCGGGCGGAGCCGATGGACATGATGAAGTCCGCCGTCTCAAGACGCGGCCACTTGAGCGTCCACCCCTTGATGAGGTCGATGCGCACGGTGGTGACGGTGGGGTGCTCGATGGCGACGCCGCACAGCTCCCCATCGCCCTGCGCCGCGTGGCAGTCGCCGAGATAGAGCAGCGCGCCTTCCGTGTTCACCGGCAGGTAGACGACAGCCCCCGTGCCGACATCCGGCAGATCCATGTTGCCGCCGTAATAGTCCGGCTGAAGCGAGGAGATGGCCTCGATCTCCGGCGAGGTGCCGATGGTTCCGATGAAGGGCTCATAGGGCAGCGTGATCTTGTCGCTCCAGCGCGTGCCCTCCTCCTTGGTGATGTGTAGCTTCTTCACCACCTCCGGCAGCGGCGCCTGCAGCATGGCGGTGTGATCGGTGGAAACGAGGCCACCGAATTCCGGCATCACCACCGTGGTGCCGCGCGGCTGCGGGCCACGGGGCTCGATATTCTCTATATAGACGGCGAGGGCATCGCCCTTCTGCGCCCCGTCGACGTAGATGGGGCCGTTCTGCGGGTTGAGATAGGGGAAATTCAGGATCTGCGAGGGGCTGTCCGTCTCATGCTGGATCTTGCCCTCGAAGGCATCGTGCGTCTCGGCCGAGACGACCGCGCCCGGCTCCACGGTGAGCACCGGCTTGGCGAAGGGGCCATAGACATAATGGTAGGTGCCCTGCGTCGCCTCGGTGATGGCGTGGGACGAGAGCGCCTTGCCGCCCGCCACGCCCTTCTTGGCCATGATGGAGGTTTCCAGCCACGACATGCTCTTGATCCTTCTTCCGGGGAAGCCGGTGTCCGTGGGACCCGCCTCCTGGTTTAAATTATTGATCTTTTGCTTATTTATAAGCCGCCGAAGGTCGTTCGGCGGAGGCACCCGTTCCGGACGCCGCTGGGCGGCCGGCTGTCACACCGCCAGATGGCGGCGCATCTCCTGCGCGTCATCGAGGGCGGCGCGGTCAAGGGCGGCGACGATGCGGCCCTTGTCCATCACGTAGCAGCGCTGGGCCATGGCGCGGATCATGTCGATGTTCTGCTCCACCAGCACCACGGTAACGCCCATGGCGGCGTTGAGCGCCACCATGTTGCGGGCAATGTCCTGCACGATGTTGGGCTGGATGCCCTCGGAGGGCTCGTCCAGCAGGATGAGGCTCGGCCGGGCAATGAGCACGCGGGCGATGGCAAGCTGCTGCTGCTGTCCGCCCGACATGGTGCCTGCCCGCTGCGCCCAGCGCTCCTTCAGGATGGGGAAGGCCTCAAGGATGGGCGCCAGCGCCTCCGGCTCCGCCCGGCCGCGAATGGCCGCCCCGACCGCGATATTCTCCGCCACTGTGAGGCGCGGAAAGACATCGCGGCCCTGCGGCACATAGCCGAGGCCAAGCCGCGCGCGGCGATGCGGCGGTAGCGCCTCGATGGCCGCACCCTTGTAGAGGATGGAGCCCTCCATGGCCGGCACGAGGCCGATGAGGCTCTTCATGAGCGTGGACTTGCCGACACCGTTGCGGCCGATGATGGCGACGATCTCGCCTTCGCGGATCTCCACGTCCAACCCCTGAAGCACGGGCTTGCCGCCATAGCCCGCACGCAGGCCCAGCGTGGAGAGGATGACTTCCTTACGCATGGGCCTGCCCCAGATAGATGGCGGCGACGCGCTCGTCGGCCACGATGTCGTCGATGGAGCCCTGGGCGAAGACCCGGCCGAGGTGGAGCACGGTGACCTTGTGCGCCACCTGCCGCACGAAAGCCATGTCATGCTCCACGGCGAGCACAGTCATGCCCTCCCCGTTCAGCCGCCGCACCAGTTCGCCGGTGAGGTGGGTTTCCTCTGGAGACATGCCGGCGGTTGGCTCGTCCAGAAGCAGGAGGCGCGGCTCCAGCGCGATGGCCATGCCGATCTCCAGCCACTGCTTCTGCCCGTGGCTGAGGCTGCCGGCCGGCGTATCCGCCGCCGCGCCGAGGCCGAGGAAATCGAGCAGGCGGGCGATCTCCCGCGCCAGCGCCGCGCCGGCGAGCCGCCGTTGCAGGGCGATCTCCAGATTCTGGCGCGCGCTGAGGCCCTTGAACACGCCGGGCACCTGGAATTTCACCGAGATGCCGCGCCGGATGCGCTCGAAGGAATGCAGGCCCGTGATGTCCTCACCTGCAAAGGCGATGGTGCCGCTGCTCGGCCTATGCTCGCCAAGGATGAGACGGAACAGCGTGCTCTTGCCCGCTCCGTTGGGGCCGATGAGGCAGTGGATCTCTCCTGCCTCAAGGCTCAGGTCCACGGAATTGGTGACGTGGAGGCCGCCGAAATGCTTATTGAGGGAACGGGTTTCGAGCAAAGCCATCACGCGCCCTCCCCCTTGCGGCGGAACGGGCGGGCAAGAACGTCCGCCAATGCCATGACGAGGCCGCGCGGAGCGGCCAGCACCGTGACCACCAGAAGGAGCCCCATCACGACCAGCGCATACTGGCTACCGTAGATGGTGAGCGTCTGGAAACCGGAGAGTACCGCCAGCGTGCCGACCAGCGTGGTGGTGATGTCGGAGCGGCCACCCACCGCCACCCACACGATGGGTAGGGCCGCCGCCGTCATGCCCATGCTGGAGGGCGTGATGTACTGACCCCATGTGGTGTAGAGCACGCCCGAAAGCCCGGCGAGCGCAGCCCCGATGACGAAGGCCACGAGTTGATAGCGCCGCACGTCATAGCCCAGCATCTCCGCCCGCTCGGGGTTCTCGCGAATGGCGACGATCACGTTGCCGAACTTGGAATTGAGCAGGATGCGCAGAGCGAGATAGACGAGCACCATCAGGCCCAGCACTAGGTAATAAAGCTCCACATCGGGAAAGAGCACGATGTCGCCGCCGGGCCAGGGGATGGTGAGTTGGGGCATGTTGCTCATGCCGTTGAAGCCGTTGAGGCGGGCCGCGCCGATCCTCCACTCCGGCCCCGCCGTCTGGGCCATGAAGCGCTCCAGCACCAGCGTGACGGAGAGGGTGACGATGCCGAGGAACACGCCGGCAATGCGTCCGTAGAACAGGAAGTAGCCGAGCAGCGCCGCGAACAGGCAGGCGAGCGCAACCGCAATCACCAGCGCAATCAGCGTGAAGCCATACGCACTGCCGAAATTGATCGTGAGGATGCCATAGCCATAGCCGGCGATGCCGAAGAAGGCCGTTTGACCGAAACTGAGCGCTCCGCAATAGCCCCAGATGACGCTGAGACCGAGGGCCATGAAGACCCAGGTGAAGAAATAGACCGTGTTGCCCACCGTGTACCCATCCGCAAACAGCGGATAGGCGCAGGCGGCGGCGAGCACGAGGAGGAAGCCGCCCCAGAAGGCGGGGCCGCGCCCCAGCGTCTGCGGGCCTTCGAGCCGGGTGAGAATGCCGAATGCCATCGCGCCCTCCTCACGCCCGCTCGCGCAGCAGGAAGCCGGACAGCCCCCGCGGCAGGATGCGGATGACGACGATGACCGTGACCAGGAGCCCGATCTGCCCGAAAAGCTGCCCCTGCCAGGAGGTCATGCTGGCCTTCACGATGGCGAGGATGGCGGCGGCCGGCGCGGTGCCGAGGAAGACGTCCGCCCCGCCCACCACGACGGTGACGAAGGCTTCCATGATGAAGGTGGCGCCCATGGTGGGGACCAGCGTCATGGTCGGGGCATAGAGCCCGCCGGCAAGCCCCGCCAGCGCCGCGCCGAGGCCGAAGGTGAGGCTGTAGATGAGCCGCGTGTCCACCCCCAGCGCGGCCGCCATATGCGGCACCTGAATCGTGGCGCGGGCGATGACGCCGAACTTGGTCCAGTTGAACAGCGCATAGAGCGCCGCCAGCACCGCGAGGGCGGAGAGGAACAGCACCACGCGATAGAGCGAATAGGAATAGGCGCCCACCTGGAAGCCGCCGAGCGGCGTGCCGATGCCCTGAAGGGACGAGCCCAGGAGAATGAGCGTGCCCTGCGTGGCGATGAGGCTGATGCCCCAGGTGGCGACGATGGTATCGAGCGGGCGCTCATAAAGATGGCGGATGACGAGCCGCTCGATCACCATGCCCGCAAGGCCCGAGGCCAGCGCCCCGGCGAGCACCGCCAGCGGCAGAGGCAGCCCGGCGCGCGCGGCGCTGACCGAGACATAAGCCCCGCACATGATGAATTCGCCATGGGCGAGATTGATGACGCCCATCATGCCGAAGATGACGGCCAGCCCGCAGGCGGACAGCACCAGGAAGGCGAAGGCGTCCCCGAACTGGTAGAGCGCCGAGAAAAGGAGGGTTGCAAGATCCATTGTCGGGCAGCACCGGCAGCGGGAGGGGAAACGGGTCGGAGGACCGCCCCGCGCGAGGCGGGGCGGCAGCAAGCGAACCGATCGGTCGGGGAGAGAGCCGATCAGTTCTTCGGCGGCGGGTTCGAGGGCGTGTACTGCGCCATCGGGTCCTTCTTGGTCAGGTCGCAGCCCGCTTCACCCAGCCAGTAGGGCTTGATGTCCTCCCACACCTTCGGGAACGTGATGGAGTGGTCGGCGCCCACCTTGGCGAGATAGATGGTGTGGGACATGTGCTGGCTCTTGGGGTCGATGCAGACCTTGCCCTCGGGGGCATCCATGCACACGTCGCCCTGCGCGATCACCTTGCGGATATCGTCGCGCTTGGTGGATTTCGCCCGTTCCACCATCTGCTTGTAGAGATAGACGGCGAGATAGGAATTCTCGGCCTCCTGGTTCACATAAGGCTCGTTCGGGAACTTCGCCTTGAACTTGGCCACGAACTCCTTGCTCTTCGGGCTGTCGATTTCCTCGATGTAGTTCGTTGTGACATACATGTCCTTGAGCGACGGCGGCTTGAAACGCTTGTGCTCATAGCCCTGCCCCACGTTCACCGAGGAGGCCATGGGCAGGTTCACGTTGGCGGCGGCAGCCTGCTCGTAATAGGAGGCCTGCGCGGTGCCCACCAGCAGCGTCACCACGAAATCGGGCTTCGCCTTCTGGATGTTCTGGATGTTCTGCGAGAACTGGGAGACGCCGAGGGGGATGAAGTCCTCGCCCACCATCTCGCCGCCATTCTGCTTGACGATCTGGCGCACCCATTCGGCCGAGATCTGGCCGAAGTTGTAGTCCGCCGCCAGCGTGTAAACCTTCTTGCCGTACTTCTCCATCATCCAGGGAATAAGGGTGGAGAACTGCTGCTCCGGCACCGCGCCGGTGACGATCATGTGGCCGTCGCAGACGCCGCCTTCATACTGATTGTTGTAGAAGGCAAAGCCGTTGAGCTGGTCCACGATGGGGCGATAGGCCTCGCGGGAGGCGGAAGAGAAGCCCGCGAACACCACATCCACCTTGTCGCGCTGGAGCACGCGGCGCATGAATTCCTGATAGCGGGTGTTGTCCGACTGGGTGTCGTAGATCACCAGCTCAACAGGCCGCCCGGCGATGCCGCCTGCCTTGTTGATCTCGTCGGCCGCGAGCTGGATCGCATGGACCTTGCCGATGGTGGCGACGGCGAAGTCGCCCGACTGGTCCTCCAGCACGCCGATCTTGACCGGGTCTGCCGCGAAGGCCGCCCCGGAACCGAGCACAAGTGTTCCCGAGAGGGCTGCGGCCCGCAGCCCCCGCAAAACGCTCTTCTTCATCTGGTCGGTTCTCCTACATTGCCTTTGGCTTGCCGGGCCGGGGCGGAGCGCCTTCGGACCGGAGGGAGGCCGTCGCGGTCTTGGGATGCCGCTTCACGAAGTCCTCGCAATACACTTCCAGCGCCTGGCGGGTGCGCATGCTCTCGTGCCGGAGCTGGGCATAGGCCTGATCCTCGTCGAGGCCGGTGCGCGCCATCACCTGAAGGGTGGCCTGGAAGACAAAGCGGCGGCCGCGCTGGCGGGCCTGCAACGCCTCGAAGCGCGCGGACATCTGGCTGCGCAGCTGGAACTGGTTGATGCCCATGAAGAGGGCCGCATAGACCGCGCCGCCATGAACGGGCTTGCGCAGGAAGGCGGTGGCGCCGACATGCACCAGCGCCTTGAGGCGGCTTGGCGCCTCAACGCCCACGAGGCCGATCACCGGCACCGGCGGGAGCGCCTCCGCATCCTCCTGCTCAAGGCCCACGGCGCCTTCGAGATCGCCATCCACGAACAGCATGTCCCGTTCGGGACGGAGCGTCTCGAAGGGGATCTCGGCCCGGCCGTTGACGAGGCGGGGATAGAGGCTCTCCACCCCGAGGCGGGCGAGCGTCGGCGCCAGCGCGCCCTCAAGGCCGGGGGTCGCCGTCACGATGAATGCGCGGCCACCTTTGAAGTTCTGAACCAGTCGAGCAGACATCACTGCACCACTCTCAGCTTGGGGGGGCGCATCGGCACGGAAAGCCGGGGCGAGGACTGGACAAGGTAAGGATCGGGCGCCACCGGATGGGGCGCCTCCAGAAGCACCTGGAACTGGAAATCGGTGGCGGAACGGGCGATGCGGGGCGTAAGCCAGGCGTGAAACGTGTCGGGGTCGATGCGCACTTCCCCTTGCGGCGCCTCCAGCCGCTGGCCGGCGACCGCCGCGCGCACGGCGCGCGCCTCGTCGGTGCCCGCACGCGCAAGGGCACCCGCCAGCAATTTCACCGCCATGTAGGAGGCTTCCGCATCGGCACAGGGGATGGGCGCATCCGGGAACATGCGCGCATAGGCGGAAGTGAAGGCGAGATTGGCGGGCGTCTGCAGCGAGGCGAAATAGACGCTGGAGCTCAGATTGCCCTCGGCCGCATCCCGCCCGATCTCCACCAGTTCCGGCTCGGCCAGCGTGCAGCTGGCGACGGGCAGCGTGCGGGCCCGGTCGATGCCCCGGCGCGCGCAGACCGCGTGGAAGGCGCGGAAGAAGGCATAGGCGCTGGTGCCGATGAGGTTGTTGAAGACGAAATCCGGTTTCTGCTCAACAATGGTCTCGGCCACCCGCTCGAAGTCCGTGTCTCCCACGGGGAAGTAACGTTCCGCCACCACCGTGCCGCCCATGGCACCGAACGCCTCGCGGAAGATGCGGTTGTTCTCCCAGGCCCAGATATAGTTGGAGCCGATGCAGAAGCCGCGCAGGCCGACATTGGCCGCAAGGTATTCGGCGAGCGGCAGCACATGCTGGTTGGGCGAGGCTCCCGTATAGATGACGTTGTCGCAACTCTCGAAGCCCTCGTAATGGGAGGGATACCAGAGCAGGCCGTCATGCTTCTCGAAGCAGGGAATGACTTCCTTCCGGCTTGAAGACGTGTAGCAGCCGATGACGTTACGGATGCCGGAGCCCAGGAGATCGAGACTGAACCGGCGGTAGGCGGCATTGTCGCCGTGCGGGTCCACAATCACCGGCTCCAGCGTCACCGGACCGCCGGCGGCGTCGAGTTCGGCAAAGGCCAGCAGGGCACCGTTCAGCAGCGTGCGGGCGACGACCCCATAGGGGCCGTTGGCCGAGAACATCACGCCGATGCGGTAGTGCGCCATGCGGATCCCCACAAAAACAAAAACGCCCGTCGGCTGGAAAGCCGCGGGCGCCGTCGCCACCAACCGAAGCGCCTGCGAATGCAACGCGCGCGTTGGAAAAGAGCTTCGATGTGACGCAAAATTAGGCAACACTGCCTATTGCTTGATTTTTAGATTGAGGAGCTTTGCCCCACCTGTCAAGCACCTTTCGATACCTGCTCGACGACGCAGAACTCAACCCTTGCGTGCTTCAGGAGAGCTTCCCTAACCCGTCGTCCGCGCGGCGATGACGGCCACCGGTCCGCCGCCATCGGGCCCCTGATGCTCGCCGCCGCCGGAGACATAGATCTCCGTGTGCCCGACGACGCCCGCCAGCGCACCAGCCACGAACGCGCGGGCATGCCGCGTGGGAGAGATGTCGCTGTCGTCCAGCATGGTGTGGCGCTTGCCGCGGATGCGCCCACTGCGGCTGGGCTCCGCCTTGGCGAGCACGATGGTGGCCTCACCGCCTTCAGCGCCCAGAGCCGACAGAGCCGCTTTCACCGGCGTCACATCGATGGCGTCCGCCATCACGCCATGGGCGATGGCGAGCGGGCCGCTCCAGCCCTCCGACATGCCGAGCACGACGATCTCGTGGCCCAGAAGCTCGATGCCGCTGGAACAGCTCGCCCGCGCCGACCATAGCCCGTAGTCGGCGCAGATGACGGCGTCGGAAAGCGCGTCTTCCGCCACCTCCCCCAGCGCCAGCGCAATGCCGAGCGCGCTCGCCCCGCGTGAGAGGCCCATGGATTTGAGCGTGTCCGACGTGGCCGTGGTGGCGCCGCGCGCCTCAGCCTCCTTCACGCGCATGGCAGTGAGAAGCGGGCATTTCACCTGCACGAAATGCACGTCCTCCGGATCGGTGATGCCCGCCGCCGCCATGGCCCGCCGTACGGCCTGTGCCACCATCCGCACCTGCCCCATGCGCCCCAGCGCCTCGAAGGGCAGATCCGGCGTGTGCGCGCGGCCGATGGCAAGCGCCGGGGCCGCTTCGGGAGCGTTTCCCTCCGCCCGTTCGAACACGAGGAAATGGGGGGACATGCCGCCTTCGGTGCCGCCGGACATGACGAGGCACACTTCGTCTGCCGCAGCTCCCATGTGACCGCGCAGCAGCATCTGGAGCGATTGGACGGCAAAGCCGCGGGAGAAATCGTTCACGCAGCCATTGCCCTCGGTCTTTCCGAAGATGGCGAGGATGCCTGCAGGCGCGATGGCCCCCGTGGCGATGGCAGCGGCAAGACCCGACACGTCGTCAGGGCTCGCGGCGGCAATGCGGTGGACCTTGGCGATGGGCATGTCAGCAGCACCCGGGTTCGAAATGAGCGGCCATGGCGGCCTCCAGCGATGGCAGGGCCGCGGCGAGGTCCGCCATGCCGGCCATGCCGGCACGCATCTGGGCAAGAAGCTCGGCCCGCACCGCCCGCATATCGATGCCGGTGATGACACCGTCGCGCACGATGGTACGGCCACCCACGATCAGTTCCCGGATGTGGCGGGCAGTCGCGCGGGTCACGACCAGTTCGACGGCATCGAGATCGTCCCGCAGCCGGTCATCCTCCAGCCGGGCCCAGTCCAGCACCAGCAGGTCCGCCGGTTCACCTGGCGCGAGGCGACCGCCGTCCGCGCCGTTGAGGACGGAGCGGCGGCCGTTCACCAGCGCCATCTCCAGAATGGCGTTCTGTGTCACCGCCGCCTTGAAGCCGGTGCCGAGGTGCAGGAGATGTGCGAGGCGGATTTCCCGCAGCATGTCGTCGTCCTCATCCATGGCCCGGCCATCGACGCCGAAGGCCACCCGGCAACCCCGCACCCTCATCTGGGCCACCGGACCGATGCCCGAGCGCAGATGGAGATTGGAGGACGGGTTGCTGACGATGGTGACGCCCCGCTCGGCCAGCAGAGCGAGTTCGTCAGGTCGTGCCCAGACGCAATGGGCAAGCGTCAGGCGCTCGGACAGGAGGCCGAGGGCGTCGAGATGCCGGACGATGCCGCCGGGATGGGCCTCATCCGCCCAGGTGCGCTGGTAGCGGCTTTCAAGCAGGTGCATATGCACCCGGCGTCCGGTGCGGGCCGACGCCTCGGCCACCGCTTCCAGCAGCGCATCCGAGCACCATTGGGGGCCGTTCGGCCCATACTGGACATCGAAGTCCGGCCCGCCCGCCGCTTCCGCCACCGCATCGGCCAGTTCGATGAAAGCCTTCGGCTCGAGCGACGGACGCAGGAACTGTCGTTCGAGCCGGCTGCGCGCCGGCTCAGCAATGCCGCCAAGGACGGAGGCACTCGGTCCATAGACGAGCGGGTTGCGATCCTTCATCGCGACAGCGAAGCCGACCCGCACGCCCACGTCGCGGGCCGCGCGCGCCACCTCACGCACCTCGCCCGGAAGATCGGTGAAGCCCTGCGCGCGGGTGTAGTGCATCATCACCACGCCCGCGCCGCCCAGCGCGCTGTGCGAAAGGGAGAGCGCCGCGGCTAGATAGGGATCAACGGACGGGAAGAGGGCCAGATACGGAATCCACGCTTCCAGCGGCTTGCCGCCGGCACCGATGGAACTCGTCCGCACCGGCCGGCCGTGATCGTGGGCGTTGACAGGCGTCGGCATGACGAAGAGATCGTCCACCGGCCCCTGCGCTGCCAAGAGGGCCTCGATGCGTCCGTCCCGAAGCGTCAGGCGCGTCGGCCCAGCGGCCGCCCCCCGCGGGTCGGCCAGCAGATGGGCACAGGAGAGCGTGCGGGGCTCGCTCACGGGCCCACCTGCGGCGGCACGCGGTCAGCCTTGGGCGGCAGGAAGGCGCGGTCGAAGACCTGGGCCGGCGCGGGCTTCTTCGGCAGTTCGAAGGCTTCGGAGATCAGATTGATGGCTGTGTCCAACCGCGCGTCGCTGATGTCGCCAAGGCCGAGCTGGCGGGCTTCGGGCGTGTCGATGAGCGACTTGTACACATAGATCAGCCGGCGTTTCTCGATGTCCTTGTTGATGAGCGGCTCCTTGGCCGCCAGCAGTGCGATAGCGGCATCCGGGTTCTCAACCGTCTCCCTGATGGAGCGGTTGATGGCGCGCAGCAGCCCCTTCACCGCCTCCGGGCTGTCGTTCGCCAGCTTCCGGGACACCATGATGCCGTTGGAATAAAGATCGATGCCGGCATCCGAATAGAAGATCCAGCGGAAGTCCTTGTCCGGATCGAGCTTCAGGGCGACGAGGTTCATGTAGCTGGTGGCGGAGAAGACCGCGATGGAATTCACCTGGCCCTGAAGCAGCATCTGCTCCTGAAGATTGGGCGCCACCTGCGTGATGGCGATGCTGCCGTACTCAAGCCCGTTGGCCTTCGCCAGAAGGGGCAGCAGCTTGAAGGCGGCGCCGCCCGCAGGCGTGCCGAGCTTGGTGCCGGCGAGATCCTTCACGCTCTTCACCGGGCTGTCCGCTTTGGTGAGGAGGGCGAAGGGCGCCTTGCTGTAGATCATGTAGACCATGACCGGCGTCTCTGCCGGGCGCACGGCGGCGTTCTGGATCACGGCATTGATGTCGCCGAAACCGGCATCATAAACGCCGGACATGATACGGGTGACGGTCGCGGCCGAACCTTCGCCCTGATCGATGGTGACGTCCAGATTCTCGGCCTTGAAGTATCCCTTCTCCTGGGCCCAGTAATACCAGGCGTGGAGGCCCTGGAGCTTCCAGTCCAGCGTGAAGCGGATCTTCACCGGCTCGGCGCGGGCCGCTCCCGCCGTGAGCAGGAGCGCGCCAAGGATGGCCACAAGCAATCGTTTCATCGGTCACTCCCGCAAGTTGGGCATCGCGTCGGTTGGGCTTCAGCCCATGGCGTAGTCGTCCTTGCGCCGCGCCCAGCCGATCACCCGGCCCTCGATGAGGGAGAAGATGGCGTAGAGCCCGACACCGAGCAGCGCGAGCACGAGCAGCCCGGCGAAGACGAGGGGCACGTCGAAGGAGGAAGAGGCGATCATCATCAGATTGCCGATGCCGCGATTGGAGGCCACCGTCTCGGCGATCACCGTGCCGACGAAGGCGAGCGTGACGGACACCTTCAGCGAGGCGAAGAAATAGGGCATGGCGCGCGGCAGGCCGACATTGAACAGGATGTCGAGCTTGGTGGCGCGCAGCGCCTTCATCACGTCCTCCAGCTCCGGCTCTGTGGTGGCAAGGCCGGTGGCCACGTTCACCACGATGGGGAAGAGGCTCATGATCATGGCCGTGAGCACCGCCGGCACCGTGCCAGCCCCGAACCACAGGACGAAGATCGGCACCACCGCCACCTTCGGGATGGAGGAGAAGCCGATGAGCAGCGGATAACCCGTGTCATAGGCAAGGCGCGAGGAGCCGATGACGACACCGAGAAGCACGCCGCTGACAATGCCAAGCGCAAAGCCGACCAGCGTCGTGTAAAGGGTCTGCACCGTGTGCGGCCAGATGGCCGGGGCCTGAAGCCAGAGCGTGGCCAGCACCTGCGAGGGACGCGGCAGCACGATCTCCTTGATGTGGAAGATCACGCAGGCGGCTTCCCACAGGACGAAGAAGCCGATGATGACGGCGGCCGAGGAGAGCCGGCGGCGCAAGGCGTAGCTCATGCGGAGGCCTCCACGGCGGCAGGGCTGCGGGCGGAAACGATCAGGCCACGCAGGCGCTGGGTCAGCGAGACGAAGCCGGGCTCGTAGGTCATCTCGATGGTGCGCGGGCGGGCGAAGTCCACATGGCAGTCCTCGACGATGCGGCCGGGACGGGCCCGCATGACGCAGACGCGGTTGGCGAGATAGCCCGCCTCCTTCAGATCATGCGTGACCAGCAGCACCGTGGGCCGGCGGGTCAGCCAGAGATCCTGAAGGATCGCCCACAGTTCCTCGCGGGTGAACTGGTCGAGGGCGCCGAAGGGCTCGTCCAGCATCAGCAACTGCGGATCATGGATCAGCGCGCGGCACAGGGAGGCGCGCTGGAGCATGCCGCCGGAGAGCTGCCAGGGGAACTTGTCGCCGAAGCCCGAGAGCCCCACCTGTGCCAGCAACGCCTCGGCCCGGTCGCGGAACTCGGTCTTCTTCTTGGCCCGGTACTGCTGGCGGAAGGGCGGCACGATCTTCAGCGGCAGCATGACGTTCTGCCGGATGGTGAGCCAGGGCAGCAGCGTCGGGTTCTGGAAGGCCATGCCCACACGCACCGGCTCGGCGCCCACCTCGCGGCCGGCGACGAAGACATAGCCGACGGAGGCCGGAATGAGCCCCGTCACCAGCTTGAGGATGGTGGACTTGCCGCACCCGGAGGGGCCGACGAGGGCGACGAAATCGCCCTGCCCGATCTTGAGATTGGTGGTGCCGAGGGCCTCCACCATGCGCTCGCCGCGGCCATACGTGAGCCGCACGTCCTCAAGCTGGACGAAGGTGGGCGCATCCTCGTTCATGCCGCCGCCTCCGGACGGGCGGCGATGACGGCGGCCAGTGTCTCGTCCGTGTGGAGGGGGCGCGGCTCGGGCATCTGCTGGATGACATGGACGGAGCGGCCGTAGCCCTTGGTGTCCGCCACCAGCGCGCGGTCCTTCATCACGAAGCGGCCGCGCACCATGGTGTGGCGTGGCAGCCCGACCACGGGCCTGCCGTCCCAGGGAGAGATCTTCGAGCGCGACTGGAGATCGGCGTCGCGCAGCGTCCAGGCGTGGTCGAGATCGACGAAGGCGAAATCGGCATCGGCGCCGGGCTGGATCACGCCCTTGCGGGGATAGAGACCCCACACCTTGGCCGGATTGACCGCGCTCCAGCGCACATAATCGCAGATGGAATAGCGGCCTGCCGCCACTTCGGTCAGCATGAGCGGCATCTGTGTCTCGACGCCCGGGAAGCCGCAGTCGACGGCCCAGATGTCGGCGCGGGTCTTCTCCTCCGGCGTGTGCGGGGCATGATCGGTGGCGATCATGTCGATGGTGCCGTCGATGAGGGCCGCCCACAGGGGCTCGTCATTGGCGCTCTCGCGCACCGGCGGATTGACCCGGATCACGCCCCGGCAGCGGGCATAATCCGCTTCGCCCAGCATCATGTAGTGCGGGCAGGTCTCGCCCGTGATGTCCACACCGCGCGCCTTGGCATCGCGCAGCGGCCGCAGTTCGGCGGCGGAGGAGATGTGGAGGATGTGGATGCGCGCGCCCGTCCATTCGGCAAGGATCGCCGCGCGGGCCACCGCCTCCACCGCCACCACCGCGGGACGGGAGGCCAGATGGGCAAGCGGATCGGTGCGCCCGCTTTCGGTGAGGCGCTGCTGGCGGCGCTCCATCACCGAATTTGTCTCGGCATGGAGGGAGATGCGCTTGCCCGTGGGCGCCACCACCTCGAAGGCCTCCAGCATCGCCCCGGTGGAGGGCGAGGGAATGCGGCCGAAGGTGTTGCCCATGTAGCATTTGAAGCCGATGATTCCGGCCTCGATCAGCTCCGGCACCTTCCCGATCGTATCCTCGCCCAGAACCGCATAGAGGCCGTAGTCCACATGCGCCTTTGACGCGGCAATGGCGTGCTTGGCCCTCAGGGTCTCGCCATCGGCCACCGTGGGGATGGTGTTGGGCATGTCGAAGACGGTGGTCACGCCGCCGAAGGCCGCGGCGGCCGTGCCGCTCTCGAAATCTTCCTTGTGGGTGTAGCCGGGGTCCCGGAAGTGCACGTGCACGTCGATGGCACCGGGCAGGATGTGCAGGCCGGAAGCATCGAAGGTCTCCTTCGCCTCCGGCATGGCGTCCGCCGCGCCCACCGCGACGATGGTGCCGCCGCGCACGGCAATGGAGGCCTCCAGGACCGTCTCCGGCGAGACGATCCGGCCGCCGTGGATGACGAGATCCGCAGGTTCGCTCATGTCGCCCTCCTCAGAGCATGGCCCAGCCGCCATCGACCGGCATGTCGATGCCGGTGAGCTGGCGGGAAACGTCGCTGGCGAGGAACAGGCAGGCATTGGCCACGTCCTCGTCGGTGGTCACGCGGCGCAGCGCATAGTCGGCCGCGTGGCGGGCCATCGCCTCCTCCAGCGTGATGTCGAGCTTCCTGGCCATGTCGGCGCAGACCTTGTCGCGGAAGCGCGGGCCGTCGACCATGCCGGGCTCGACGCAGTTCACGTTGATGTTGTGCGGCCCGACCTCCAGCGCGAAGCTCTTGGTGATGCCGCGCAGGCCCCATTTGGAGGCCGAGTAGGCCATGCGGCCCGCCCGCCCGCGCATGCCGAAGGTGCCGCCGACATTGACGATCTTGCCGTAGCGCCGGGCAATCATGGTCGGCAGGACGGCGCGCATGGTGTGGAAGCAGCCGTTCATGTTGAGCGTGACGATCTCGTCGAACTCCTCCGGCGTCGTCTCCACACCCGTCTTGCCGATGGGGCCCGAGCCGCCGGCCACATTGACGAGGATGTCCACGGTGCCGAAGGCGTCCAGCGCCCGCGCGGTCGCCGTCTCGCAGGCGGCGGCATCGGTAAGGTCGCACGGCAGCACGATAGCCTCGGCGCCCCGGGCGCGCACCTCGTCGGCGATGGGGGCGATGGCGGCGGTGTCACGGCCGATCAGCACCAGCTTGCAGCCCTCCTCGGCGAACGCGCGGGTGATGGCGGCGCCCATGCCCTTGGCGGGGCCGGTGATGATCGCCACGCGATCCTTGAGCTTGAGATCCATTTTGGATGTCCGTTGTTGTTGGGCGCCGCTCCCTTGAGGAGCGGCGCGAAGGCTTGCCGGTGCTCAGAACAGTTTCTTCGGCAGGTCGGCGACCGGGGGCAGGAAGGCAGGATCGAAGATCTGGCTCGCCTTGGGCGTGGAGGGCAGCTTGTTGGCATCGACCAGGATGTCGATGGACTGCTGCAGGCGGACGGGGTCCACGTTGCCAAGACCGATCCTGGCGATCTCCGGATGGTTCATCTCCGCCTTCAGCGTGGCGTCGAACCGTTCCTTCTCCAGCGGCACCTTGATCAGCGGCTCACGCTTGGCAACCGCCGCCACGGCGGCGTCCGGGTCCTTCAGCGCATCGATCATGCCCTTGTTCAGCGCACGCAGGAAACCCTTGATGGCCTCGGGATTGTTCTTCACGAGATCGGCGGACACGATGATCCCGTTGGAATAGAGATCCATGCCGTAGTCGCCGAAATTGATGTAGCGCAGCTTGTCGTCATCGACGCCGATCAGCTTGGCCGAGAAGCGGATGGTGTTCACATAGCCGAACACGCCATCCACCTGCCCCTGCATGAGCATCTGCTCGCGCAGGTTCGGCTGCATGTTGGTGATCTTGATGTTGGAGCAGTCGATCTTGGCCAGCTTGCAGAAGGCCGGGAAGAGCTTCAGCGCGCCGTCATTCGCCGCACCACCCAGCGTCTTGCCCTCCAGATCCTTCGGCATCTTGATGGGGCTGTCCGCCTTCACCGCGATGGTGAAGGGTGGCTGGTTGAACATGATGTAGACGGCGACCGGCGCGCCCTCCGGCTTCTTGGCCACCAGCTCGATCAGCGCGTTCACGTCGCCGAAGCCCATGTCGTAGGTGCCGTTGGCCACCAGCGGCACGGCGGCGCCGGAGCCATTTCCCTGGTCGAAGGTCACGTCGAGACCCTCGGCCTTGAAGTAGCCCCGGTCCTGCGCCAGGAAGAACATGCCCTGCGGGCCCTGATACTTCCAGTTCAGCACCATCTTGATCTTGGTTTCAGCAAGCGCGGGCAGGCCAGCGAAGGCGCTGGACGCCATGCCGAGCGCGAGCCCCAGAGCGAGGCGGCGCGTCAGTTTTCCGAATGTCATCTGGAAGGTACCCGTCTGGTTCTGGGTTGTCATTGAGGCTGGGCTTCGAGCGCGGCGATGAGGGCATCGCTCGCGAGCGTGACGCCGTAAAGCTGGCGCACGAGGAAGAGGATGGCGTCCGACACATAGGCCGGGGACACGGTGGCGCAGGCGTCCTCCACCAGCAGGCAGCCGTAGCCGCGGAAGCTCGCGTCGCAGAGCGTGGAGAAGACGCAGCGGTCGATGTTCACGCCGCTGAACAGCAGCGTGTCGATGCCGCGGTTGCGCAGGATCGAGTCGAACTCATTGTCATGGAAACCGGAGAGCCGGTGCTTGTGCACCACGAGATCGCCGCGCTCGGGCGCCAGCGCGTCGATGGTGGCCGCCCCCCAGTCGCCTTCCACGAGGATGCGCCCGCGTCCCGAGGCGGACGGATCGCCATAGACCGGCCGCCGGCCGCTGTCGCCAGCCTTGGCGAGGAGGGGTGCGGACAGTTCCGCCCGGTCCGCCCGCACACCCCAGTTGACGAAGATCACCGGCAGTCCGGCGGCGCGCACCGCCGCCGCCAGCGCCTTCAGGCGCGGCACGATGGCCAGAAGCGGTGCCGCATCGACACCGAGGCGGGGAAACCAGCCGTCCGGATGCAGGAAGTCGTTCTGCATGTCCACGATGACGAGGGCCGTGCGCGCGAGGTCGACCTCCGCGTCTTGCGGCGTTGCCGGAACGGCCACCGGGCGCGGCGCGGGGACCGGGCGCGCGAAGCTGAGCGTGGAAAGGCCTGCGGGGACTGAACCTGCGGAGGTCATGGGGCGCGGCTCGCGGCTGGCGGGAGGCGGCGCTCCCGAACCCCTTGAGACTACGCACGGTGGAGTGATGCTATCTATTGCCGAATATTCCACGCATTGTAGCCCAAATGGCTACGAACCGGTGGAGACGGCATGCGGCATCTCAGATTCCTGCGCTACATGGACGAAGTGGCCCGCACCGGCTCCATCCGCGGGGCGGCGGCCCGGCTCAATGTCACGCCCTCGGCCCTCAACCGGCGCATCATGGATCTGGAGGAGGAACTGGGCCTCAAGCTGCTGGAGCGGCGGGCACGCGGCGTCAGCCTCACGGCGGCCGGCGAGGTGTTCGTGAGTTACATCCGCGAGCAACTCAATGATGCCGACCGCATGCGCTCGCAACTGGAGGATCTGCGCGGGCTGCGGCGCGGCACCGTGCGCATCGCCTGCAGCCAGGCGCTGGCGCACGATTTCCTCCCCCAGCAGATCGCCGCCTTTCGCCTGCGCTATCCGCTGATGACCTTCGAGGTGATGGTGGCCGACCACGAGCACGCCATCACCCTGCTGGTGGATTATGAAGTGGACCTCGTCCTCGTCTTTCGCCCGGCCTTCATCGGCCGCCTGCGCCCGCTCATGACCCTGCCGCAGCGGCTGGTGGCGCTGATGCCGGCGGACCATCCCCTCGCCCGCAAGCCGAAGCTGCGGCTCGCCGACTGCACGGGTTATCCGCTGGCGTTGTCCGAACTCTCCACCGGAGGACGGCAGATGATCGAGGAGCGCTTGTCGCGCTCGGGCCTGCGCTTCTCGGTGGCGGCGGAGGCCAATTCCTTCGAACTGCTGCGGGGGCTCGTGGTCCATTGCGGCATGATCTCGTTCCAGATCGAGATCGGCGCGGAACCGGAAGCCATGCCGCCGGGTGTGGTTGTGCGCCCCGTGGACGAACGGGACCTGCCCGGCGCCGATCTTGTGCTCGGCCAGTTGCGGGGCCGCAACCTGCCGCTCGCCGGCGCGCAGTTCGCCGAGCACCTCTCCGGCGTGCTCCGCCAGCGCGCGGAAGCCTTGGCATCCTGACACAGCGGATCGTGCGCGCCCCTCACTTGCCCGCAAACAGCCCGGCGCAACGCGCGAGCGGCTCTCTGCAGAAAAGTGCTACGGCACAAGGGCTCGGCATGGCACGGAAAGGTGTGCAGGCCAGAAATGAAGGACAAAGCGCACCCAGATATTGACAACATGCGTTGCCTCATGAATTCGTGCGCGTGAATCAAGGCGACGGATCCAGTTCTTCAGCTCCGCTTGTTTCAGGCGGGGGCCCGAACGAATAAATCCGGATCACATCTGCTCCCCCTCCAGGCGTGGCCAAGGCGCCACCTGCCCGCACCTGGCGGAAATTCCCCTGCAAACGGCCGAGACCATGAAACGCAATTCCGTCTTTGACTGGTCTCCGGAACAGCGCCGGCACAGACGGGTTCGCTCCCTCCTGCTTTTCGGAAGTGGCGTGTTCGTGGCGCTGGGCGGCGGTTGGAGCGTCTTTTACGGGCTGCACGGGCACTGGGTCATGATGGCGGTCCATCTGGCGCTGAGTGCCCTCGCCATCCCCGCGCTTGCCCTGATATTCCTCGATCATGCCCGCGCGGCCGCCATCTTCATCGCCCACGCGCTTCTGCCCTTCGTCACGTGGCTTTGCCTGATCGATGCCCCGCTCGGGGACATTCAGAGATCAACGCATCTTTTCCTGCTGCCCATTGGGGTGGGGATCTTCTTCATTTTCTCGCAGGAGCGGGCCTATCTGAGATATTTCCTCCCCTGCCTCTACTTCGTGCTGTTCATCGTCTTCCAGTGTTCGGATATGGGCGTCAGCCATCCTGACCTGATGGCGCCCGAGGGCGTTCGATACGTCGGCATGTGGGTCAACGCCATAACGGCGGTGATCGCGCTCGGTGTCGTGCTGACCTTGATGCAGGTGGACATGGCCACCTACCACCAACTCGAAGGCGAGATGCGGCGGGCCCTCGCCCGGGGGGACTTCCGCCTGCATTACCAGCCGCAAGTCGACCCGTCCCGCCAGATCCTCGGGGCGGAGGCGCTGCTGAGGTGGTTCAATCCGGACCATGGCATCATTCCCCCCGCAAAGTTCATCACGCTCGCCGAGGAAACGGGCCTCATCGTGCCTCTGGGCGACTGGGTTCTCAGAACCGCCTGCGCGCAACTGGCGCTGTGGGCCGAGATCCCCGCGACCCGCGACCTCACGATCTCGGTCAACGTCAGCGCGTCGCAATTCCGCCAGCCCGATTTCGTGCCGCGGGTGAGAGAGATCCTCGCCCACACCGGAGCCGATCCCTCCCGGCTCAAGCTCGAGCTGACCGAAAGCCTCTTCGTGCGCGACCCGGACGTGGCCGCCGAAAAGATGAGCGCCCTGCGGGACGTCGGCCTGCGCTGGTCCCTGGACGATTTCGGCACCGGCTACTCCTCGCTGCACATGCTGAGGAACCTGCCGGTGGACGAGATCAAGATCGACAAGACCTTCGTCAGCAGGATGGCGTCCGAGGAACAGGACCGCGCCATTGTCCGCCTGCTGATCGACATGTGCAGCACGCTGGGCCTGTTTCTCGTGGCCGAGGGCGTCGAGACCGAGGAGCAATATCGGCTCCTTCAGGCATGGGGCTGCGACGGCTTCCAGGGCTATCTCTTCGGCAAGGCCATGCCCGTCTTCCAGTTCAACAAGCTCGCAGAGGCGGCATCGGCCGCCTCCACGAACTAGAGTCGGCGCCGCCTCAAGCCGTCACGCCGCTTCGAGCGCCAGCGCGATGCCCTGGCCGCCGCCGATGCACAGGGTGACCATGCCGCGCTTCACGCCGTCACGCTTCATGGCATGGAGCAGGCGCGTCACGAGGATCGCGCCAGTGGCACCAATCGGGTGGCCATGGGCCACCGCCCCGCCTTCCACATTCACGATGTCCTCCGGCAGACCAAGCTCACGGGCCACCGCGATGGGTACGGCGGCGAAGGCCTCGTTGATCTCGATCCGTTCGATGTCGCCGAGCGACCAGCCGGCGTGCTGGAGCGCCTTGCGCACCGCCGGCACCGGACCGAGGCCGAAGAGACCCGGCTCCACGCCCGCAATGCCGAAGCCGGCCAGCCGTCCGAGGGGCACGAGGCCGCTCTTCTCAGCAAAGGCGCGCTCGGCGACGATCATGGCCGCAGCGGCGCTGTTGAGACCCGGCGCATTGCCGGCCGTGATGGTGCCCTCGGGCCGGAACGCGGGCCGCAGCCTGGCCAGCGTCTCGACCGTGGTGTCGGGGCGCGGCGCCTCGTCGACGCTGAAAAGCTCGATGCCCTTCCGGCCCTTCACCTCCACCGCGACGATCTCCTCGGTGAACCGGCCTTCGGCCTGGGCCGCCGCGAAGCGCTGCTGCGAGCGCGCCGCAAAGGCATCCTGCTCGGCGCGGGTGATCTGGGACCGCGCGACGAGATCTTCCGTGTGCCAGCCGGAATGGGAGCCGGAGAAGGCGTCATTCAGCCCGTCCGTCAGCATGCTGTCGAGGATCTGGGCGGGGCCCATCCGATAACCCCAGCGGCCGCCATCCATGAGGTAGGGCGCCCGATCCATATTCTCCATGCCGCCGGCCACCGCCACATCATGGAGGCCGGAGGCGATCTCCAGCGCTGCGGTCACCACGGCCTGCGCGCCGGAGCCGCAGACCCGATTGACGGTCATGGCCGGCACCTCCACGGGCAGCCCGCCATGGGTGGAAGCCTGCCGAGCGGGGTTCATGCGGTTCCCCGCCTGGATGACATTTCCCATCACCACGGACCCGACCGCAGCCGGATCCAGCCCCGCGCGACGCACGGTTTCGCGCACCACCACGGCGCCGAGGTCGGTGGCGGGCGTGCCCTTCAGCGTGCCGTTATAGGCACCGACGGCGGTGCGGACCGGATGGGCGATGACGATGTCTCGGGTCATGAGGACCTCTTGCAATGGCCGGAGCGCGCCTTTCGGCACGGCGGGATGGAACGACCGGGGGTGGCCCGGCGGCGTTGGTGGGGGCCGCTGCACAGCGGCCGATCGGGCAGCAGCTTCGCTCCGGCAAGGCGCGCGCGCTCAGCCGTCTGGAAGCCGAACGGAGCCGGCGAGCCACATCAGAGCGGGCATATACCCTTATGAGCTGTGCAGACTCTTCCTTTCCTTGCCTGCCGATGGAGCACGGACACCACGGGCCAACCGGTTGGCGCATCCGATGGCAACGCCTGGCCAACCCCCGCGCCAAACGACAAACGCAAGCCGTTCGGCACCGCGACGGCCGTCCACGCCTCGGCGTGCGTCACTTTCTGTCAGATAGGCGTATATACCCGCGCATCAAGGAGGTCCAGAGTTTCGCGCACACACAGCCTGTGCAGGCGCCGCCCAACCGGGGCAGCACGCGCGATCTCGATGTCCCTCGCGCCCCCGAAGGCGGCGGGGTTGGTCGGTTGCCCTAGTGGAAGTCCCGTGAGCGGGGCAGGATGCGCACATCACGGGGATGGGCGGCCCGATGCACCGGATGGGCACCCGCCGTGCTGTCGAAGAAGTGGCCGTCCAGCACCGGCGTGCAATCCTCCACATGGCTGGCCATGAGATGCACCACACCCTCGCGGCTGCGCTGCACCTCCCCATGGACCAGCATGAGGCGGGAGGCCATCACCGGCAGGCGCAGCGTCTCGAACAGCCGCGCCCAGATGAGCACATTGGTGATGCCGGTCTCGTCCTCCAGCGTCACGAAGATGGCGTTGCCCTTGCCCGGCCGCTGGCGGATGAGCACGATGCCGGCGGTGCGCACCTTCGCGCCCGCCCGCGCCGCCGCTGTCTGCGCACTGCTGAGCACGCCGCGCTCGGCGAACAGCGGACGCAGGAAGGCCATGGGGTGGCCCTTCAGGGAGAGGCGCGTGGTCTGATAATCCACCGCCACCTGCTCGGCCGCCGACATGGCCGGCAGCGGAAGATCCCGTTCCGCCTTGAGCTCCCCCGCACGGGCGGCGGCAAAGAGCGGCAATTCCCCCTCCGGCGTGCGCCGCACCTCCCACAAGGCGTCCCGGCGCCCCAGTCCGAGCGAGCGCAGGGCATCGGCATCCGCCAGGAGCCGCAGACCGGCCCGCGGCAGATGCGCCCGGCGGGCGAGGTCCTCCACGCTGGAGAAGGGGCCCGAGGCGCGGGCAGCGACAATCTCCGCCGCCCAGAGCTCGCGAAACCCTTCCACCTGCCGGAAGCCGAGGCGCAAGGCGAGCCGCCCGTTCGAGGCCGGTTCCAGCGTATTGTCCCATTCGCTGGCATTGACCTCCACGGGGCGGACCTCCACCCCATGCTCGCGCGCATCACGCACGATCTGCGCCGGGGCATAGAAGCCCATGGGCTGGGAATTGAGCAGGGCGCAGGCGAACACCGCCGGATGGTGGCACTTGATCCAGGCAGAGACATAGACGAGGCGCGCGAAGGAGAGGGCGTGGCTCTCCGGAAAGCCATAGCTGCCGAAGCCCTCGATCTGCTTGAAGCAGCGCAGGGCGAAGTCGCGCGTATAGCCCCGCCGCACCATGCCCTCCACCATCATGGCGCGAAAACTATGGATGGTGCCGGGGTTGCGGAAGGTGGCCATGGCCCGTCGCAGGCCATTGGCCTGACGGGGCGTGAAATCGGCTGCGACGATGGCGAGCTTCATCGCCTGTTCCTGAAAGAGCGGCACGCCATAGGTCTCGCCCAGCAGATCGTGCAGTTCATTTGCCGGATGCGGCGGCGTTGGCGAGGGAAAGGCCCAGTCCTCAAGGCCGGCGCGCCGGCGCAGATAGGGATGCACCATCTCGCCCTCGATGGGGCCGGGCCGCACGATGGCGACCTGGATGGTGAGGTCATAGAGCTTGCGGGGCTTCAGGCGCGGCAGCATGTTGATCTGCGCCCGGCTCTCCACCTGGAAGACGCCGATGCTGTCGCCCTTGCACAGCATGTCATAGACGGCTTCATCGTCGGAGGCGAGGTCCACCTCCAGCGTCTTCTCACCGAGGCCGTGCGCACGCATCAGCTCGAAAGCCTTGCGGATGCAGGTAAGCATGCCGAGCGCCAGCACATCCACCTTCATCAGGCCGAGCACGTCGATGTCGTCCTTGTCCCATTCGATGAAGCTGCGGTCGGCCATGGCAGCGTGGTGGATAGGCACGGTCTCGTCCAGCCGGTCCTGCGTCAGCACGAATCCTCCCACATGCTGGGAGAGGTGGCGGGGAAAGGGCGCGCTGAGCAGCGGCTCGAGAATGAAGCGCAGGCGCGCCATCTCGGGATTGTCCGGATCGAACCCCGCCTCCTGCATGCGCCGGGCATCCATGTCGCCGGAATGACTGCCCCAGACGAGGCCGGCGAGGCGGCTCGAAACGTCTTCGGTGAGGCCGAGCACCTTCGACACCTCGCGCACGGCGCTGCGGCCGCGATAATGGATGACGGTGGCGGCGATACCGGCCCGGTGGCGGCCATAGCGGCGATAGACATATTGCATCACCTCCTCCCGCCGCTCGTGCTCGAAATCGACGTCGATGTCGGGCGGCTCGCCCCGATCCTCCGAGACGAAGCGGGAGAAGAGGAGATTGTACTGGACGGGATCCACCGAGGTGATGCCGAGCAGGAAACAGACGATGGAATTGGCCGCCGAGCCTCGCCCCTGACAGAGGATGGGCGGCTCCTGCGCGCGGGCGAAGCGCACGAGGTCATGCACGGTAAGGAAATAATAAGCGAATTTCTCCTGGCGGATGAGGGCGAATTCCTCCGCCAGCAGCGCCTTCACCTTCTCCGGCAGCACGGCGCCATAGCGCGCGTGCGCTGCTTCCGTGACCAGATGCTCAAGCCAGTCCTGCGGCGCCCAGCCCTCCGGCACCGGCTCATGGGGATATTCATACTTCAGATCGCCCAGCGAGAAGCCGATGCGCTCCAGCAGGCGCTGCGTCTCCCGGAGCGCCTCGGGGCAGGCACGGAACAGGCGCGCCATCTCGTTCGGCGTGCGGATGTGGCGCTCGCCATTGGCCTCCAGCCGGCGGCCGGCAGCCTCCAGCGTCGTGCCGTCGCGGATGCAGGTGAGCACATCGTGCAGCGGGCGCCGGTCCTCGCTCGCGTACAGGGGATCATTGGTGGCAAGGAGCGGCACACGGGCGGCAGATGCGAGGCGGCGCAGGCGCGCGAGGCGGCGGCCATCGCTGCCGCGCCGGTGGAGCGCCGCTCCCAGCCATACCCGCCCCGGCGCTTCGGTGGCGAGCCGTGCCAGCACCGCCTCCAGCCCCTCCGGCCGCGTCGGCGCGGGCGGTGGCACGAGAGCAAGATGGCTGAAGGAGCGCACACCGGACGCCTCGGGATCTCCGCCCGCTTCAGGCGGGGCGTCTTTCGCTTCTTCCTGATCCGCAAAGTCATAGCCCACGGGGGCGCGGTGAGCCTCCTGCGGGGCGGCCGTGCTCTGCGGCATCACGATGAGCAGCAGCCCCTCCAGATGCTCCAGCAGATCCTCGAAACTCAGGATGCAGCCGCCCTTCACGGCCCTGAGGTTGCCCCTCGTGAGGAGGCGGGTGATGCGCCCCCAGGCCTTGCGGTCCTCCGGATAGGCGATGATGTCCGGCGTACCATCGGCGAAGACGAGGCGCGTGCCCACGGCGAGCTTCAGCTTCACCTCGCAGGCGGCTAGCTCTGCTTCCGTCAGTTCGGGCAGCTCGCCCCTCCTCTCCTTGGCCGCCGCCAGCGCCGCCCGCGCCTTTTCCGGCGCATCGCGCACCGCCGCATAGGCGCGGACCACGCCCGCCACCGTGTTACGGTCGGCAATGCCGATGCCCGTCAGGCCCAGTTCCATCGCCCGCGCCACCATCTCGGCAGGATGGGAGGCGCCGTGCAGGAAGGAGAAGTTGGTGGCCGCCGCCAGTTCCGCATAGCTGCTCATGGGTCTCCTCCTTTCCGTCGTTGGTTCGATGCGCCCTAGGCGCGCACGGTCCGCCCGGATCGCGCATGGCACCGCCCGCGAGGCCCCGGCCTGTCCTCAGCATCCGCTTCAATCCACTTGTGCGAGCGACTGGAATTGCCTCCAGGCCGCTCGCGCAAAGTCCCTCCTGGTCGCCTCCCGCGGATCCCGGGACAAGCCCGGCCATGACGGAAAGGAGAGGACACCGTCTGCTGGTGGGGTCGCTGCAACGAGCTCAGATCCCCCCTGCACGGCTTGTCCGGACGGGGCTTGGCTGACAGGTTGAGGTCAGCCGCGGGATTTGATGATCGCTCGATCAGGGATACACGAACGATCACAATGCCCGCAGCCTCAAGAGAAAAGGCCGTGAAGATACCAGAGGGGCGGGGCGCGGCCGCCTTCGTGGATACCATGGCGGAAGATCCAGAAGCGGCGACCGCCCTTGTCTTCCACACGGTAGTAATCGCGGGGCGTCTCGGGCCGCGAGATGTCGCGCCACCATTCCTCGCCGATGCGCTCGGGGCCCTCCTGGGCGGCCACGTCATGGGTGCCGCCGCGCCAGCGGAAGCGCAAGGGTGGGCCGTCCGGCACCTCCGCCAGCACCTCGATGGGCAAGGGCGGACGGAAGAGATAGAGGGGTCGCTGCGGCGGCTCCTCCGGCTCGGGCGCAGCCCAGCTCTCCGGCGCGGCAGCCAGCGCCGGCACCGCCGCCACCGCCCGCTCGGGAATATGGGTGTCGCGCGGCACGAGGCGGCGGAAGCGGGCGCGGCCGAAGCGCATGCTCAGCCGATCCACGAGCGCGCCGAGGTCTTCGCCCTGCTCCTCCCGGTCAAGGCCGCCCTGAGCCTGCGAAAAAGGCTCGGCCTGCGGCACCGCGAGGCGCACCAGATCAAAGCCGAAGCCGGGATCGAGCGGGTCCGCCAGCGCCTCGATACGCAACGCGAACAGACGCATCACCACGGCGGGGTCGCGCACCGGCGCGCCGGTCTCGATCCGCACGGTGCGGGTCTCGCCGTCGCTGCGATAGAAGCGCGCCTCGAAGCTGCGCCCGCCGAGACCGCGCGCCTCCAGTTCCGTGGCGGCGCGCTGCGCCAGTTCACCGAGCACGCCCATCACATGCTCCATGCGGCCGATGGGCTCGGCGAAGGGATGGGAGAAGAGCAGCGCGGGCGGCGCCCGGCGGGGCGTGATGCGGCTGTCCACGCGCCCGAGCAGCCGGGCGAGGCGCCAGGTGGCCTGCGCCCCGAAGCGGGCCGTGAGCGGCGCAGTGGGACGGCGGGCGATGTCGCCCACGCAGTTGAGGCCCGCCCGGCGCAAGGCCGTCTCGGTTTCCGGCGGCAAATCGAGTGCTGCCACGGGCAGGGCTCGCACGGCCGCCTCCTCGGACGCCGCGTCCATGAGCGGGGGGCCGCGGTGGAAGCGGGCGAGGGCGAGCGCCGCCTCCGGCGTGCCGGCGCAGGCAAGGCGCGCGGTGAGACCGGCCGCCGCCATGCGACGGGCGGCGTCCGCCTTGAGACCGCCTTCGCCCCCGAACAGGTGGGGGACGCCGGTCACGTCGAGGATGAGGCTGTGGGGCGGGTTCACCGCCACCATGGGCGTATAGCGGTCGCAGGCCTCAGCGATCCGGTCCAGAAACCGCCGGTCGGCCTCGGGCGCATGCTCCTCGACCAGAAGGTCCGGCACGCGCGCCCGCGCATCGGCAAGGGCAAGACCGGGCGTGAGGCCGAGCCGCAAGGCAGCTCTATTGGCGGCGGCGAGGCGCAGGGCGCCGCGCTCCTTCTCCACCAGCGCGAAGGGCGGCTCAGCCGAGGCGCCGCAGGGGGAGGACGGCACGCCGAGGCGGCGCAGCCGATCCATCGGCAGCAGGGGGAAGTGGAGCGCCAGATAGCGCCGCCCCTCCCCCGCTCCACGTCCGGAAGCTTGCTCCATCACGATCCCACTCCACCCGCCATGGCCCGCCGGGCGGGCCGCTCTTCTGCCGTGTCAGTTCCAGATCGAGCGCCGGATGCCCCGGCGCCCCCGCCTCCAGCGGCGCGGAGGGCGCCGCACTGACGCTCCAGCGGGTCCAGGCGGCGCTCGGGCGGGCCTCCCCCCCGATCCGCAGCAGCAGCACGCTGGCGCCGGAGCCCTCCGCCGCCAGCGCCAGACGGCGGGTGGCGATGAGATCAAGGGCGCGCGGCATGCCGTGAAGCTCCACCACCACGCTGCCGACGCCCGGACAGCGGGCCGCCTCGCCCGCCGCCGCCAGAACCGCCAGCGGGTCCTCCAGCACGCCGAGGATCAGTTGCGCGGGATCGAGCCCGATCTCCGCAAGGCCCGGCCCATGCAGGGCCCCGCCCTGCCGCCCGGCCTGTTCCTGCCGCAGCCAGAAGACGCCGCTGCCGAAGCGGGCCGCAAGCATGGCCGCAAAGCCCGCCGCCGCACCCACGTCCCCGGCCGCGCGGGAGAAGAGCTCGTGCAGCCGACCGGTCTCCAGCCCGCCGCCCAGCGCGGCATCCACCTCCGCATGGCCGAGCGGCACGCGCCTGGCCGCGCCCTGACCTGTCCATCGCTCAAGCCCGGCCACCTCCTGCCGAAGCGCCCGGAGCTGTTCCGCCGTCGCGCTCATTTCATGTTCCTGTTTTGTTCTACGTTCTCCCTCCTGCGCGCGAGAGTCAAGCCGCTCCGACTCGCATCGGCCGCAGCACCTCCATGCAGAACCCTAGAGCGCGATCCGAGCGGATTGAATCAATCCGCTCGGTGAATCGCCCTCTAAACTCAAGGAAGAGAATGCGGGATCCGATCAGATTGCGATGCAATCTGATCGGCGCGTGCTCTAGGGATGCGCCTTGTCGGCGGTGCCTCTGGGGTGCTCCGCCCGCCAGTCCACGGGCCGCTGGAAAGGGCCGAACCAGATGCCGCGCCGGGTCACCCGCGCTTCCAGCTCGGTGGCGCGATAGGCACCATCGGCAATGGCGAGACCCGAGCTCACCATCTGCTCCCCGATGTCCACATCGCCGACGAAGCAGGTGGCGATCAGGCGGTGGTAGATGTCGAAGGCCCGCCCCCGGCAGCGGACGGCGCCCGTATCCACCTCCGCCTGGAGGGCGATGCGGGCCATCTCGCCGCAGTTCCAGAGGTGGCCCTCCTCGCCGCAGGTCTGATGCAGTTCGGGCGCATCGATGCCGGCAAGCCGCACCCGCTGGCCGCGGACGTCCAGCGTGTCGCCGTCCACGACGAAGGGGGGGCCGCTCACCTCCCGCTCGCCGCCGCCCCGCCAGCGCTCGGACAGGACGGCGGCAAGCACGAACAGGCCGGCGAGGAGCGCCCCGGCCAGCACAAGATCGGTCCGGGAGAACGGATGCAGGCGCATAAGGCGGCAGTGCCGGATTCCGGTGCGACTCGTCAATCCGTGACGCTGGCGTTAACCATTCATCAACCCTGCTCAAGCAGGAGTCGGATGGAAGATCGGAGTCTGGCCAAAGCGCGCCACGACCCCGGCGCAGAAGGTTCGCGCGCATGACGCAGGCCCCGATGGATCGCGCCGCCGGCGCCGCCCCGCACAGCGGGCGCGCAGCCGAAGGCCGCGGATTCGACGAGGCCCTGGCCGAGGCGCGCCGCTCCGTGCGCTGGCTGGCCGGCGCGCTGGCGGTTTTCGTCGTCGCCTTGCTGCTGGCGCGGCTGCGCGCCTCGCTGCTGTGGCTCGCCGCCGCCCCACTGCTGTTCGCCGCCATCGAGCTGTTCACCCTCGGCCGCACGCTGGGACGCCTTTCGGCCGCCCGCCGCGCGGAGGCTCACGCGCAGGCCGCCCGCACCGCCGCCGCCGAGGCGGAGAATCAGGCCAAGTCCCGCTTCCTCGCCGAGATGAGCCACGAGTTGCGCACCCCGCTCAACGCGGTCATCGGCTTTTCCGAAGTGATGGCGCAGGAGGTGCTCGGCCCCCACGCCAACGCCGCCTATCGCGACTATGCGCAGGACATCCACGCCTCGGGCCGCCATCTGCTGGCGCTGGCCGACGACATCCTCGATCTGGCCCGCATCGAGACCGGCCACCGGCAGGTGCTGGAGACGGCGGTGAACCTCGGCGCCCTGGCGCAGGACTGCGCGCACATGATGCGGCTCGGAGCGGCGGAACGGGACATCACGCTCATCGTCACCCTCAATGCCCGCCCCCGCCTGTGGGCGGACGAACGCGCGGTGCGCCAGATGGTGCTGAACCTGATGGCCAACGCGGTGAAATTCACGCCCGCCGGCGGCACCGTCGAGTTGTTCGTGGACAGCGATGCGGAGGGCGCGCCCTTCTGCGCGGTGGAAGACAACGGGCCGGGGCTGGCGGACGCCGAGCTGCCCCTCGCCCTCTCGGCCCACCACCGTGAAAGCCGGCTCGATCCGGCGAGCGGCCAGGGCGCAGGCCTCGGCCTTGCCATCGTGCGGGCGCTGGCCCAGATGCACGAGGCGCGGCTGGATCTGACGGAACGGGCCACGGGCGGCACGCGGGCCACCCTTTCCTTCCCTGCCTCCCGCACGCTCGCGGCGGCGGAGGGAACCACACCCACGCCCCTGCTGGCGGCGGAATAGCCTCAAGGCCGGCCTCGCCGCCCAGATGGATGCATCTGGGCGGACCGCCTGTTACGCCTTGTTGGAGACGCCGCCGTCGCTGAAGGTGCCCATGCCGCGATGGGTGGCAACCGCCGCCTTCACGACGCCGAGCGCCAGCGCCGCGCCCGAGCCCTCGCCGAGCCGCATGCCGAGATCGAGGATGGGCTTGAGGCCCAGCTTTTCCAAGAGGCGCGCATGGGCCTTCTCGGCCGAGACGTGGCCGGCAAGGCAATGGTCGAGGGCGCTCGGGTCCATGGCGTGCAGCACGGCGGCGGCGGCCGTCACCACATAGCCGTCGAGGACCACCGGCACGCGCTCGATCCGCGCGGCGAGGATGGCACCAACCATGGCCGCCACCTCGCGCCCACCCACCCGGCGCAGGATCTCCAGCGGATCGGACAAGGCCGCGCCGTGGAAGGCGATGGCCTCGCGCACGGCAGCCACCTTGCGGTCCAGAATGTCGCCCGTGGCGCCGGTGCCGGCGCCCACCCACTCCTCCGGCGTGCCGCCATAGAGGGCGTGGCAGAGCGCCGCGGCGATGGTGGTGTTGCCGATGCCCATCTCGCCCAGCGCCAGCACGTCGGCGCCGCCGGCAATGGCCTGCATGCCGAAGGCGATGGTGGCGGCACAGGCGCGCTCGTCCAGCGCCGCATCCTGCGTGATGTCCGGCGTCGGCAGGTCGAGGGCGAGGTCGAACACCCGCAGGCCCGCATCAAAGCTGGCGCAGATCTGGTTCACGGCGGCCTTGCCGTCCGTGAAGGCGGCGACCATCTGCTTCGTCACCGCGCCCGGATAAGGCGAGACGCCCCGTTCGGCGATGCCGTGAGTGGCCGCGAACACCGCCACCATGGGCCGGTCGGCGGTTGGCATGCCCTTGGCCTGCCAGGTGGCGAGGTGGATGGCGATCTCTTCCAGTCGCCCCAGCGCGCCGGGCGGCTTCAGGAGGTCCGACTGCCGGGCCTCGGCCATCTCCCGTGCGGCGGCATCGGGGCCGGGCATGGTGGAGACGAGCTGGCGGATGTCGTCGAAAGGCAGGCCGGTGTGAGTGGGAGCGGACATGGGCACTCGGCGATCAGGCGTTGAAACGAAAGCGGCGCCGGAAGACCGGCGCCGCTTCTGAGAGGGGTGGTGCCGTCACTCCGCCGGGGCGGGGTGATCGTGCGCCGGGTCGTGGGACTTCCTACCCGAGCCGAGCGACGCCATCCAGCGGGCCAGCACATAGAAGACCGGCGTGAAGATCAGACCGAAGAAGGTCACGCCGATCATGCCCGAGAACACCGCCGTGCCGAGCGCCTGGCGCAGCTCGGCGCCGGCGCCCGTCGCCCAAACCAGCGGCACCACGCCGAGGATGAAGGCGAGCGAGGTCATGATGATCGGGCGCAGACGCAACCGGGCCGCTTCCACCGCCGCCTCACGCCGCCCCATGCCCTGGTCCTCCAGTTGCTTGGCGAACTCGACGATGAGGATGGCGTTCTTGGCGGCGAGGCCGATGAGCACGATGAAGCCCACCTGCGTCAGGATGTTGTTGTCCATCCCGCGCAGGATGACGCCACCAAGCGCTGCCACGAGACACATGGGCACGATGAGCACCACGGCCAGCGGCAGCGTCAGGCTTTCATACTGCGCCGCCAGCACCAGGAAGACGAACACCACGCCCAGCCCGAAGGCGAAGATGGCGGTGTTGCCGGCCCGCTGCTGCTGGTAGGCGAGCGTCGTCCACTCATAGGCGAAGCCCTGCGGCAGCACCTTGGCGGCGAGTTGCTGCATGATCTCGATCGCCTGACCCTGCGAGTAGCCGGGGGCCGGGCTGCCGTCGAGTTCCGCCGACGTATAGAGGTTATAGCGCGGCAGCCGGTAGGGACCGGAGATGTCCTGAACCGTGGTGAAGGAGCCGAGCGGCACCGTGTCGCCGTTCGCATTCTTCACCCGGATGCTCAGGATGTCCTTGACCTCCTTGCGGTACGGGGCATCCGCCTGCACCTGAACGCGGAACGTCCGGGAGAACAGGTTGAAGTCGTTCACATAGGTCGAGCCGATGTAGCTCTGCAGCGCGCTGAACACGTCGGAGACATTGACCTGCAGCATCTGCGCCTTGGCGCGGTCGATATCGAGATAGATCTGCGGGGTCGAGGTCTCGAAGAGCGAGTACACCTGCTGCAGGCCCGGCGTCTGCGCCGCCGCACCCATCATCGCATAGACCGCGTTGCGCAGCGCCAGCGGGCCCTGGCCGTCCCGGTCCTCGATCATCATGCGGAAGCCGCCGGCGTTGCCGATGCCGTTGACCGGCGGCGGCTGCACCACGATGAGCAGCGAATCCTGGATGGAAGCGAGCTTGCCGAACAGCTGCCGCTGGATGGCGGTGGCCGTGCGGGTGGGATCGCCGCCGCGCTGGGAGAATGGCTCCAGGATCACGAACATGGCGCCGGCGTTCGGGGCGTTGGTGAAGGTGGCGCCCGAGAAGCCGACGATGTTCACGATGTGCGCGACGCCCGGCGTGCCGAGCACCAGATCCGCCGCCCGCGTCATCACCTCTTCCGTACGGGACATGGAGGAGCCGGGCGGAAGCTGGGCCGCGACGATGAGGTAGCCGCGATCCTGATCGGGGATGAAGCCCTGGGGCGTCGAGGTGAAGAGATATCCGCCGAAGGCGACGATGCCGCCATAGACGATCAGCACCAGCGCCACGATGCGCACGAGGCGGGAGACCACAGCCGCATAGCCGTTGCCCAGCGCCTCGAAGCCGCGGTTGAAGATGTTGAAGAAGCCGACCACGGGCTTGGCGTACCAGGCCACGCGCTGCTCGCCATGGGCATGCGGCTTGAGCAGCAGCGCACACATGGCGGGCGAGAGGGTCAGCGAGACCAGCAGCGAGAGCAGCGTCGAGCCGGCGATGGTCAGCGCGAACTGCTGGTAGAACTGGCCCGAGATGCCGGTGATGAAGGCGGTCGGCACGAACACCGACGACAGCACCAGGGAGATGGCGACAAGCGCGCCGCCCACCTCGTCCATGGTCTTGTACGCGGCGTCACGCGGCGAGAGGCCGGAGGCGATGTTGCGCTCCACGTTCTCCACCACGACGATGGCGTCGTCCACCACGATGCCGATGGCCAGCACGAGGCCGAACAGCGACAGGTTGTTCAGCGAGAAGCCGAACAGCTTCATGATGAAGAAGGTGCCGATGAGCGAGATCGGGATCGCGAGGATCGGGATGATCGCCGCACGCCAGGTCTGAAGGAACAGCACCACCACGATCACCACGAGGATGATGGCCTCGAAGATGGTGTGGATCACCGCTTCCACCGACTGCGAGATGAACTCGGTGGGGTTGTAGTAGATGCCGTACTTGAGCCCTTCCGGGAACACCTTGCCGAGCTCGGCCATCTTGGCCACCACCGCATTGCCGGTGGCGAGCGCGTTCGAGCCCGGACGCTGGAAGACGCCAAGCGCGATGGAGTTGTACTTGTCGAGATAGGAGGTGGACGAATAGTCCTGCGCCGAGATCTCGACCTTTGCCACGTCCTTCAGGCGCACCAGCGCGGTCGCCGTCTGCTTGATGACGACGTTGCCGAACTCCTCGGGCGTGGACAGACGGCCGAGCGTGCGCACGGCGATCTGGAACGCACCCGGATTGGACACCGGGGGCTGGTTCAGCACGCCCGAGGCCACCTGGATGTTCTGCGACTGGAGGGCGCTCACCACCTCGGCGGCGGTGAGGTTCAGCGTCTGGAGGCGCTGCGGATCGAGCCACACCTGCATGGCGTAGTCGCGGCTGCCGAACACCGTGATGGAGCCGACGCCGTCGATGCGCGAGAGCACGTCCTTGATCTGGACGTTGGCGTAGTTGGAGATGAACAGGCCGTCGCGCGATCCGTCAGGCGAATAGAGGCTGACGACCATCAGGATGTCCGGCGAACTCTTCGCCGTGACGACACCGATCTGCTGCACTTCGGAGGGCAGGCGCGGCGAGGCGATGGCCACGCGGTTCTGCACCTGCACCTGCGCGATGTCGAGATTGGTGCCGAGGTCGAACGTCACCGAGATGGTGAAGCGGCCGTCCGCGGAGGAGTTGGAGGAGAGATAGAGCATCCCCTCCACGCCGTTGATCTGCTGTTCGATCGGCGCCACCACCGTGTCGGCCACCGTCTCGGCGCTGGCGCCGGGATACTGGCCGCTCACGGTGATCACCGGCGGGGCGATGTCCGGATACTGCGCCACGGGCAGACGCAGATAGGACACACCGCCCAGCAGCATCACCACGATGGAGATGACGAAGGCGAAGATCGGCCGGTCGATGAAGAAATGAGAGAAGCGCATGGGGGATCGCTCCTCACTTCGCCGGGGTGGCGGCGTTACCGTTCTGGGCGCCGGCGGGAGCCGGAGCAGCGGGCTTTTCTTCCTGCGGGGTCACCTTGACGCCCGGACGCACGCGCATCAGGCCGTTCACCACCACCACATCGTCCGCCGTGAGGCCGGACTTCACCGCGCGGCGGCCGTCCACCACCGGGCCGAGTTCCACGAACTTCATGGCGATCGTGTTCTCGGGGCCGACCACATAGACGAACTTGCGCACCTGCTCGGTGCCGATGGCGGTATCGGGAACGGTCAGTGCCTCATAGGGCTTGCTGGCGGCCACGCGGATGCGGGCGAACATGCCCGGCTTGAACAGGCCGTCCGCATTGGCGAACACGGCACGGCCGCGGATGGTGCCGGTGGCGGTGTCCACCACGTTGTTCAGGAAGTCCATCTTGCCGTGATGGGCAAAGGTCTTCTCGTCCAGCAGCTTGAGGTCCACCGGCGCGCCGTCGTTGGCGCCCGTGCCGCTGTTCTTGTAGCGCAGCAGCGAGCCTTCATCGAAGGTGAACTCGAAGCGGATCGGATCCTGCGACACGATCACCGCGAGCAGGGTCGGGGTGCCGCCGCTGGCGCCGATCACATAGTTGCCCACCGACACGCGCCGGTCGCCGATGCGGCCGGAGATGGGTGCGGTGAGCTGCGTGAACTCGAGATCGAGCTGGGCCGAGGCCACGGCGGCTTCCTGCGCCTGGAGCGTGGCGGCGGCGGTCCGCTCGGTCTGGGTGCGCTGGTCGAAGGTCTGCTTGGAGATGGCCGTCGAATTGCGGTCCTGGAGCAGCGTCTTGGCGCGCTCAAGGTCGGTCTGCGCATAATCGAGATTGGCCTGCGCCTGGGCGAGGTTCGCCTTCGCCTGATCGAGCGCGATCTTGAACGGGCGCTGGTCGAGCGTGAACAGCGGATCGCCCTTCTTCACCAGCTGGCCGTCGGTGAACTGGATCTCCGAGAGATAGCCGGACACGCGGGCGTGCACGTTCACCTCATCCATCGCCACGAAACGGCCGACATACTCATCATAGTCGGTGATCGTCTTGGGCTGCGGCTTGGCGACCGTCACGGCCGGAGGCGGCGGCGGGGCACCCTGCTGCTGCTGCGGCTGGCCACAGGCGGCAAGCGAAAGAAGGGAGACTGCACCGAGAGCCTTGAGCGGAAGGCGGGGCAACACAAACATCAAGGGAGCTCCAACAGAGCGCCGCGAGGGGCGGTCAATTTCTCGGAACGACGCCTCCCGCAACTGACGAGCCATTCCTTCGGGAACGGTCGATAGCACAGCTTCCTGCAATGCAAAATGCCCCGCGGGCGCATCAGATGCGGAACGCCGGTCTCAGGTGCGGCGGCGGCCGGCCAGGCCCAGCACGAAGCCCTTGCCCAGAAATGCCGCAACGGCAAGGAGATAGGCGAGGCCGCCGGCCAGAACGACGGCGAGAAAGATCACTTCGTCGCGAGAGCCGGCCAAGCCTTCGGTGAGGCGGCCCATGCCCCACACACCCACCTCAAGCACGACGGCGAGCACGACGCCGCACAGCAAAAGCCGGACGAGATGGCCGAACAGGCGCTCGTCGCCGATGGGAAAGCCCCGCCGGCGGGCGAACCAGATCAGCAGCCCCACATTGATCCAGCCGCCGATGGCGGTGGCGAGGGCGAGGCCCACCTGCGCCAGCGGCCCCATGAGGGCGAACTTCAGCGCCACATTGAGGCCCACCGCCGTCAGCGACGCGCGCATGGGGGTGGCCGTATCGCCGCGCGCATTGAAGGGCGAGACGAAGGCCCGCACCACCAGGAAGGCGATGAGGCCGACGCCATAGGCCTGAAGGGTCGCGGCCGCCTCCATCGCATCCCCGCGGGTGAAGGCGCCGCGCGCGAACAGGGCGCGCATGGTCAGATCGGGAATAAGAAGCGCCGCCACCACGAAGGGCAGGCCCAGCAGCACGGCGAGTTCCACGCAGCGGGCCTGCGCCCGCGCCGCCCCCTCCTCGTCGCCGGCAGCAAGGCGGCGGGCCATCTCCGGCAGCAGCACGGTGCCGATGGCGATGGCCACGACGCCGATGGGCAACTGGTTGATGCGGTCGGCGTAATAGAGCGCCGACAGCGCGCCCGCCGGCAGGAAGGTGGCGATGATCGTGTCCGCGAACAAGGCGATCTGCACGCCGGCCGAGCCGATGATGGCCGGGCCGAGGGCCTTCAGGAACTGCCGCGTGCCGGGATCGAGCCGGGGCGTTCCGAATCTCAGGCCGATGCCGCTGCGCTCCGCATCCCAGCCCACCAGCAGCATCTGGAGCACGCCGGAGACGAGCACGCCCCAGGCCGCCGCATGCCCCACCGTCGGGAACAGCGCGCCGCCCAGCAGCGTGCCGATCATGCAGACATTGAGGAGAATGGGGGAGGCCGCCGCCATGGCGAAGCGCCCGGAGGCATTCAGGGCGCCGGAGATCAGCGTCGCCACCGAGATCAGCGCCAGATAGGGAAAGGTGATGCGCGTCAGCGTTACCGCCAGATCGAAGCGCTGCGGGTCCTCCGCGAGGCCCGGCGCCAGCAGGCCGACGAACTGCGGCGTGAAGCCCAGCACCAGCACCAGCAGCACGCCATGGACCATCGCCATGGCGGTCAGCACCTCATCGGCAAAGCCCCGGGCGGCCGGAATGCCGTCCTGTTCCTTCAGCTTGGCATACGTGGGCACGAAGGCGGCGTTGAAGGCGCCCTCGGCGAAGATGGCCCGGAAGTGATTCGGTAGCCGGAAGGCGACGAGAAAGGCATCCGCCACCGGCCCTGCGCCCAGCACCGCCGCCATCACCACGTCGCGGATGAAGCCCGCGAGGCGCGAGAGCAGCGTGAAGCCTCCGACCGAGAGGATGTTGCGGAACATGCGGAGGTCCTTGAAGGCGGCAGGCGCTGCGGCCGGCGGGCATCATCCCACCGGGAGGTTTCGGTGACCCTAAAGACGCGTGAGGCGCAAATGCGGCACCGTCAGGCCAGCGCCCCGGCGATGCGGGCGACGAGGCGGCGGGCCACCTCCGCCTTGCTGGCGGAGGGCCAGTCCTCCACGCCCTCGCCGGAGACGAGATGCACCGTATTGGCGTCCCCGCCCATGATGCCGGTGGCGGGCGAGACGTCATTGGCGACGATCCAGTCGCAGCCCTTGCGCAGGCGCTTGTCGCGGGCGTTCGGCACCACATTCTCCGTCTCGGCGGCAAAGCCCACCACGAGACGGGGCCGCAGGGTGGAATGGTGCGAGATGGTGGCAAGGATGTCCGGATTCTCGGTGAGCTGGAGATCGGGCGTGCCTTGCGGCCCCTTCTTGATCTTCCGGTCCGCCTCGCCGGCCACCCGCCAGTCGGCCACCGCCGCGGCGAAGACGGCGGCATCCACCGGCAGATGCTCCTCCACCGCCGCCAGCATCTCCCGCGCCCGCTCCACACGGATGACGGTGACGCCGCGGGGATCGGGCACCTGCACCGGGCCGGAGACCAGCACCACCTCCGCCCCGGCCGCCGCCGCCGCCGCCGCGATGGCGTGGCCCTGCTTGCCGGAAGACCGGTTGGCGATATAGCGCACCGGATCGATGGGCTCGACCGTCGGCCCAGAGGTGACCAGGAGCCGCCGTCCCTTGAGCAGTTGCGGGTGGGTTTCGAAGCGCGCCTCGATGGCGGCGAGGATTTCCAGCGGCTCGGCCATGCGCCCCTCGCCAAACTCGCCCCGCTCGGCCATGGCGCCGGCATTGGGGCCGACGATGGCGGCGCCGTCTTCCTTCAGCAGCGCCACATTGCGGCGGGTCGCCGGATGGCTCCACATGCGCGGGTTCATGGCCGGGGCGAACAGCACCGGCTTGTCGGTGGCCAGCAGCGCCGTGGAGGCGAGATCGTCCGCCAGCCCGTTCGCCGCCTTGGCCATGAGATCGGCGGTCGCGGGGGCGACCACCACGAGATCGGCTTCCCGTGAGAGGCGGATGTGGCCGATGTCATGCTCGGCGGTCAGGTCGAACAGGTCCGTGAACACCCGTTCGCCGGTCAGCGCGCCCACCGAAAGGGGCGTGACGAAATGCTGGGCGGCGGAGGTCATGATGGCGCGCACGCTGGCGCCGCGCTCCTTCAGGCGGCGGATCAGATCGAGGCACTTATAGGCGGCGATCCCGCCGCCGATGATCAGAAGGATGCGGCGATCGTGCAGCATGGCGGTCTCCCTCGCGGCGCCGGCCCGATGCGCACATCGGGCACAGGCAGTCCTCTACCGGAATTCGCGTTCAGGCGCACCCGGCGGCAAAGGGCTGGATCACGCCGGGTTCAGAGGCGGGCGACGGCCACGCGGTTTCGCCCTTCCCCTTTGGCGCGGTAGAGCAAGGCATCCGCCGTCGCCAACAGGCCGTGGGAGGTCTGCGCCATGGGGCGTTCGCAGCACACGGCGCCGATGCTGGCTGTCACGTGACCACCGTCGGCCTTGGCATGGGGAATGCCCAGCCCCGCGATACCGGACCGCAGCCGCTCCGCCACGCTCGCCGCACCGGCAAGGTCGAGCCCGGGCAGGACGCAGGCGAACTCCTCGCCACCGAAGCGGGCGGCTAGGTCGCTCTCGCCCCGCATCAGCGACGCGATGACTGCCGCCACCTGCCGCAGGCAGTCGTCGCCGCTCAGGTGGCCGTAATGGTCGTTGAAGGCCTTGAAGTGGTCGATGTCGATCAGGATCACGGACAGCGGCTTGCCCGAGCGGGCATGCTGGGCCACGAGGCTCGCGAGCGCCTCGTCGAAGCGCCGGCGGTTGCTGATGCCGGTGAGCCCATCCGTGATGCTGAGCTGGTAGATGCGCTCGTTCAGCGCCCGGCGCTCGGCCTCGTTGCGCCGGCGCTCGGTGATGTCGCGCACGATGGAACAGTTGAACAGCCGCCCGTCCACGGAAACCAGATTGGCCGTGACCTCGACGGGAACATCGACGCCGTCCTTGGTCGTGTTCACCGTCTCCAGCGTGACGGAGCCGAGCCGTTCCAGTTCCGCCCAGTGCTCCTGCCAGCGGGCCTCGTCGAACAGGGGGTCCACGTCGCAGACCCGGCGCCCCTGGAACTCCTCCTCCGTATAGCCGAGGAGCCGCTGCGCCGCCTTGTTGACGCACACATAGCGGCCCTCGCGGTCGGCCCAGACGATCATGTCCGCGATGGCGTCTATAGAATAGAGCGCCAGTTTTGCGATCAGATCGGGCGGGGACGCGATCATGGCTCACTCGTGAAAGAACAGGGACGCGCTCGGCAACGGTTGATGAGCGCCTGAAAACCAGTATTTTCGCCGGACCTGCTTGCGGGCTGCCCGGAATACCGTGACAGCCGATGCGCCGAACTTCCGACATCTGAGGAGGAGGTAGCGAAAAGCCATAAGCCCCGCAATCGGGACAAGTACCAAGATGGCTTGAAACCGAGCGCCGCCCGCGTCGCAGGCCCGCGCGGCATTGTGGCGCGCCAACACATGGGCGCATCGGCGGATCGTCCCATCCTGGTGCGATCCGCGACGGCCCCTTCCCGCTCTACTCTTTCAACCGTCTTCCATGCTGGCGGCGCGGGTGGCCACGGCGTACTCAGGGTGCGAAGACCGCCGGACGAAATTTCAGGTAGAAGGATGCAGCATCGGAAGCTTCAGCGGGCCCGCGATTCGCGGGGCGCGCGAGGCCCCCCCTGCCGCCGAGATCCATCCGGAGCCCTGATCGTGCGCCGCCGCATCGCGATTGCCGCCTTCGTCCTCATCGCCGCCGCCCTCGTGGTGCGGCTTGCCTTCGTGACCCGCGACCTGCCGGCCACCCTCACCGCCGGACAGTTCGAGACGCTGCGCGCCGAGCTTCCCCGCATGCGCGCCTTCCTCGCCCGCATGCCCAAGGGCGGCGACCTCCACACCCACCTGTCGGGCGCCGTCTATGCGGAGCGCTTCATCGGCGTTGCGGTGCGCGACGGCCTGTGCCTGCGCCGCGCCGACTGGACGCTGCTGCCCCGCCCCGCCGGTGCGCCTGCCGATCACCCGTGCGGCACCGACCCCGCCCTCGTGCCGCTCGCCGAAGCGGTGGCGGGCGGCCGGGGCCAGACCACCTACGACCTGCTGGTGAATGCCCTGTCCACCCGCTGGTTCGTGCCCACGCTCGCCGTCCCTTCCGGCCACGACCAGTTCTTCGGCACCTTCGGCAAGTTCAATGCCGCCACCGGCGGCCCGGAATGGGACAGCACCGCCCGCGCCACCGCAGAGATGGTGGTGGACCAGTTGCGCCAGTATGAGGCCGAGCAGGTCCAGTATGCGGAATTCATGGTCACGCTCTTCGAGGGTGAGGACCGCCGCCGGCTGGCGCAGGCGCTGCTGGCGAGCCCGGCGGCCGCCGGCGGCATCGACGGCCAGAGCGATCCCGCCCCGCTGCTGGAGGCGGTGAAGGGCGCCGGCCTTGCCGATCTTGTTTCGGCCCGCGCGGCCCAGCTCAAGGATCTCGTGGCCCGCATCGAAGCCCTGCGCGGCTGCGCGGGCGACCGGGGCAAGCCGGGCTGCACCGTCGCCTACCGCTTCATCGCGCAGGTGAACCGCAACGCGCCGCCGGCCGAGGTCTTCGTCCAGACCGCCCATGCCGCCGCCCTCGTCCGGGCGGCACCCGGTATCGTGGCGGGCCTCAATTATGTGGGGCCGGAGGACTACCGCATTTCACTTCGCGACTACCGCATGCACATGCGCTGGATCGGCGCCCTCGCCGGGCATGACGTGCCGGTGGCGCTCCATGCGGGCGAACTGTGGCTCGGCCTGGTGCCGCCGCCGGACCTCACCTTCCACATCCGCGAGGCGGTGGAGGTGGCCGGCGCCCGCCGCATCGGCCACGGCACCGCCATCGCCTTCGAGCGCGACATGGACGGCCTCCTCGCCCAGATGCGCCGCAAGGATGTGGCGGTGGAGATCGCCCTCACCTCTTCCGACGTGATCCTCGGCGTGCGCGGCCCCGAGCATCCCATCCGCACCTATCTCTCCGCCGGCGTGCCGGTGGTGCTCTCAACCGACGATGCCGGCGTCTCGCGCATCGACCTCACGAACGAATATTTCCGCGCCGCCCGCGATCAGGGGCTTGGCTATGGGCAGCTGAAGGCCATGGCCCGGGCCGCCATAACCCATGCCTTCCTGCCGCTGGACGAGCGCCAGTGGCAGCTCGGCCGCCTCGACAGCGCGTTCCTCGCCTTCGAGCGCAAGGTGGCGGGCGACCTGCCGCTCCCGACCAAGGCCCGGCTGGTGGCGCGGGCGATGCTGCCGGCGGGGTGGTGAGGGCGGCGACGGCCTTCCACCGAATGTGCCATTTGCGGGATGTAAGGAGTGTCCGTACGTCTCGGGAGCGAGGACAGCCCTGATCACATCCCGGCTCACCACGCTGCGTAAGGCGCCTCCAGCGGCGCGAAGCGCGCATCACTGAAGTCATGGAGGCGCAGGAATGCGTCTTCGCCCTTATCCGCATAATCGCGGAAGCGGCTCTTGCGCAGCCGGTGGAGGCAGCCGGCGCGGGCGAACACAAGATCGCCGCCGTCCCAGTCCGCCCAGTCAGTCTCGGGCAGATCAACCAGCACCGCGCCCTCGCGATCCACCACGCGGTAATCGAGGCCGTAGAAGGGCTTCCCGGCGCGGCCGACGACCCGCAGCAGCATCTGGAGACGCCGCCCGCCGGGGCCGTCCTTCTCCCGCACCTGCGGCTTGCTGAACTTATAAATTTCCGGGGCCTTCAGGCCGCGCGCCTCGCCCTCTCCCCGCTCCACCAGACGCCAGCCGGCCCGCTCCAGCAGCAGGGTGTTGAGAGGCTCGTCCTCCCCGCGCCCCGACCACTGACCGCATGGCTTCACCTGCATTCCGGGCTTGAGCCGGAAGCCTTCGGCCAGCGGGAAACTGGGGGTGTCACCGTCCGGGAGATAGTTGAGGAGCACCGTCTCGTCATCCTCGAACATGCCGCCTCCACCCCACGCATCTCCCTTGAGCCAGAGGGCGAGCGCGGTGAAGAAGGGTGGCTTGGACAAGGCCGTCCAGGTGTAATAGGGCGCCCGATGGGTCGCCGCGAAATACAGCAGCAGTTTGCCGGACGGCGAGAGGTCGCAACGCCGCTCATAGATGCGGCCCTTGAACCATTGCCCATGCTCGAACGTATCGTCGCGCAGATCCCAGCGGATGAGTTGCACCTGCCGGCTCGGCCCGCGGCGGAAGACGACGCCGGTTCGCGCATCCCGGGCCAGGATCGCGTAGAGCCGCGTGGCGGGGCGCTTGCCTTTGGTTGCGATCGCGGCAGGCGGGGCGGCTTGGCTGGTCAAGACAGGTCTCCCTTCGAAGCTTGGCCGGTTGACGTCTCCGACAACGGCCGAGCTCCCCTTTGAGATCCATCAGACCAGCAGCCGAGCCCTCACTTCAGCGCCAACAGCAGCAGCGCAATGGCGATCACCCAGAGGGCCGCATTGCCCCAGAAGGCGCGGCGGGCTTCGGCGGCGCCGATGCCCTCCAGCGTCTCGGGGGAGAGGTGGAGGCCGTTGCGGGTGGCTTCGTCGAGCTGGCTGACCACGCGGCCGGCGCGGGTGAGCAGGGCCGGTGCATCGAGGACGAAGCGGCCCACCTCGCCGATGCCGGAGCCCGCCTGCTGGAGACGGCCCACGGGGCCAAGGTTCTGGGCGATCCAGTCCTCCACCACCGGGGCGGCGGTGGTCCACATGTTGAGCTGCGGATCAAGGCCGCGCGCCACGCCCTCCACCACCACCATGGTCTTCTGCAGCAGCAGCAGTTCGGGCCGGGTCTTCATGTCGAAGAGGCCGGTCACTTCCAGCAGCAGCGAGAGCAGCCGGGCCATGGAAATCTGGTCGGCACTGCGGGAATGGATCGGCTCGCCGATGGCGCGGATGGCGAGGGCAAAGTCCTCCACCGAATGGTGGGAGGGCACATAGCCCGCCTCGAAATGCACTTCCGCCGTGCGCCGCCAGTTGCGGGTGATGAAGCCGTAGAGGATTTCGGCGAGGAAGCGCCGCTCCTTGAGGCCGAGGCGGCCCATGATGCCGCAGTCCACCACCACGAGACGGCCTTCCGCATCCACGAACAGATTGCCGGGGTGCATGTCGGCATGGAAGAAGCCGTCGCGCATGGCCTGCCGCAGGAAGGACTGCATGACGATGCGGGCGAGGTTCTGGAGATCGTGCCCCGCCGCCTCAAGCCCGGCGCGGTCGGAGAGCTTGATGCCGTCGATCCACTCGGTGGTCAGCACCTCGCGGGCGGAACGGTCCCAGTCCACTGCCGGCACGTGGACGTCCGGATCGTCCTTCACATTCTCGGCCAGCTCCGCATAGGCCGCGGCCTCGAGGCGCAGGTCCATCTCCATGGTGACGGATCGGCCGAGCGTATCCACCACCGTGGTGAGCCGCAGGCGCCGGGCCTCGGCGGAGATCTTCTCGGCGAAAGCGGCGATGCGACGGAAGGTGGCGACGTCGGCGGAGAAGCGCCGCTCGATGCCGGGGCGCAGGATCTTCACCGCCACGGTGCGGCGGGTGCCGTCGCGCTCCACCACCACCGCCTTGTGCACCTCGGCGATGGAGGCGGCGGCCACGGGCGGACCGAATTCCGCATAGACCTCGGAGAGCGGCCGCTCGAAGGCGTCCACCACCGTCTGCTCGGCCACCGTCTGCCCGAAGGCGGGCATGCGGTCCTGCAGAACCTCCAGGTCGCGGGCGACGGACGCGCCCACCACGTCCGGCCGGGTGGCGAGGAACTGGCCGAGCTTCACATAGGAGGGGCCGAGGCGGCTCAGCGCGGCGGAGAGGCGCGCCGCCCGCGTGCCGGCATCGGGGCGGGCGATGAGGCGCGCAAGGCGCAGGCCGGGCCGTGCGAGCGGCGGCACCATGGCCGGGCTCACGAGGCTCAGCACGCCCTCGCGGGCAAGCACATAGCCGGCGCGCGCGAGGCGCGCGGCGTCGATGAGAACGAGGATCACGCCGGTCCCTTTCCGCGATGGCCGCGCACGGCCATCAGATGCGGTAACCCGAATGGAGGCAGACGATGCCGCCGGTGAGCGGGGTCGCGGTCACCCGCGCGAAGCCCGCCGTGCGCATCATCTGCGCGAAGACGTCCGGCGCGGGGAAGCGGCGGATGGATTCCACCAGATACTGATAGGGCTCGCCATCGCCCGCGACCCGCTTGCCCAGTTCCGGGATCACCCGGAAGGAATAGAATTCGTAGATCTTGTCGAGCAGCGGCACGTCGACCTTGGAGAATTCCAGCACCAGCGCCTGCCCGCCCGGCTTCAGAACCCGCCGCATCTCGGAGAGGGCAAGCGGAATGCGCGGCACGTTGCGGATGCCGAACGCGATGGTCACGGCATCGAAGCTCGCATCCTCGAAGGGCAGTTCTTCCGCATTGGCCTCGCGGAAATCCACCTTGTCGGAGAGGCCGCGCTTCTCGGCGCGCTCGCGCCCCACCGCCAGCATCTCGGTGTTGATGTCCGCCACCACGGCCCGCGTACCGGTGCCGCCCGCCGTCACGGCGCGGAAGGACACATCCCCGGTGCCACCGGCGAGATCCAGCAGGCGGAAGGGCCGGTCGCCCTGCGGCGGGCGGAGCTTCGAGATGAGGACATTCTTCCACGCCCGGTGCAGGCCGCCGGACATGAGGTCGTTCATGATGTCGTAGCGCTTGGCGACCTTGTGGAAGACGTCGTCCACCAGGGTCTGCTTCTCGCCCAAGGGCACGGTGCGGTAGCCGAAATGGGTTTCGGCCGCGTCGGTATCGGAGCGTTGCATGGTGCGTCCCGGCGGATCAGTTTCGGCGCGACCTTATCGGATCGCGTCGCGGGACGCCAAGCGGCGCAGTGCCCTATTGCAGCAGCACCAGCCCGCAGCCCCCGAGATTATAGACGACATGACACAGAAGGGAGGCGCCGATGCCGCCGCCGATCTGTCGGGCCAGCGCCAGCGCGACGACGGCAGGGAGCACGAGAAGGAGGCCACGAGGATCGCCAAGGCCGTGGGCAAGCAGGGCGGCGAGCCCGGTCGCCACCATCACCGCAGGCGGGCGCCACCAGCGGCGCAGTTCCTCCCAGATCCAGCCCCGGAAGAACAATTCCTCGCCCAGCGGCATGATGACGACGAGGCTCAGGAGCACGAGGATTTCGCCCCCCCGCCACCACCAGCTGCTGTCGAGCGCGGCGCCGAGCGCGAGCCCCCCCAGAAGGCGGAACGCGCCCGAGGCCACAGGCTCGGTCATCACCGCGACGGCGAATGCCAGGCCGGCCAAGGCGACGACCGCCAGCGGCCGCCGGATGCGCAGCGGCCCCAGACCGCGCATCACGCGCCCCTCGCCGGTGACGCGGGCGAGCAGGACGCCGAGGAGGCCGAGCACAATGCCGTGAACGGGCAGCACGAGGACGCTGATCCACATGAGCAGGGCCTCTCGCGCGAAAGGATCGACGGGCAGCGGCCCCTCCCCGCGGGCCGCCCGCACCATGCCGACCCCAACGGAGATGCCGCCGAAGGTGACAACGAGGGCCGCGACCGTAGCGAGGGCGAGGACCAGCAGCGCCCGGAAGGGACCGCGCCGCAGAAACGGCGGGCGCGCCGCCGGCGCGGCGGTGGTGTGGAGGGTCATGTCCGCTCTCCGGCAGGCAACGGCGGTGACAGGCCGCGCAGGGCAAGAGGACGGCACCGGCCCGGAAACGCCGACGCCGCAGGATGATGAACGGCTCTAAAAATCAGACGCTTACTTGGTCAAAACCGCACGACGATCAGGCTCGACAGCACCCAAATCACGGCGGCCCAAACGTACACAAGGTGGCAGAGGATGGCAGACCTCAGGCCGCCGAGCGCTCGGGCGACGGTGAAGGCGATCGTCGACGGCAACAGAACGAGCATGTCTTCCGGGTTCGCGGAGGCCGCCGCGACGAGAAAGATGAAGCCGGTCACGCCCATCACCACCGGCTGTGACCAGAAGCCGCGCAGGGCGTTCCAGACCCATCCCCGAAAGAACAGCTCCTCGCCGAGGGGCCAGATCACCAGAATGCCCAGCAGAAACAGGCCCTCGCCCCAGCGCAGGGCCACATCCGGCCCCGCATGGCGATGCAGGTCGCGCAGCCAAGATTCCCACTGGGGCGCTGCCGTACCCCAGACCGCGATCGGAAGCGCCACCGCGAGGCCGGCGAGACCAACCGCGGCAAGGCGCCGGACCCAGGGCCGGCGAACCAGCACGGCGGTGTCAGGCCCAACGCCCTGAGCCGACGCGACACGGGCGAGCCACCAGCCGAAGGCCAGCAGCCCGAGACCGACGGCCGGAATGACGAGGACGTCCATCCAGCGTTCATAAGCCGCGATCTCGGCCGGAGCGGTCGGCTCGATGCTGAGCCCTAGGGCACCTCGCACCATGGCGGCGCCGAGCTCGACCACCAGAGCCGGGAGCAGATACGCCGCCACGAGGGAAACGAGTTGCACCCCGATGACCCAAGCCGGGCCGCGCCGCAGGAGGGGCAATCGGGATCGCGCGGTCTGGAAATTGGCCTCGACGCTCATCGGCTCTGTCCACTGAATGGGAGCCCCGGGACAAGCGTCAGATGATGAGCGACGGCAAGGCTGAATCGCTCGGCTGTCGGCGCCGCGCCCCCGCCACGACACCGCTCAGGATTGCAAATATATCAGATTACACCCCACCGCTGTCAAGGCACAGGCTGCGCACCGCGCGCCAGACGTGTGAGGCGTAGAGACCGCTAGACCTCTCGTGAGGAGTGAGGCGCATACCTGCGCTGGGCTCGGCCTAGGCGCGTAGAGGCTCTGCGAAGCCATCCGGCCGCAGGGGCGAAGGCCGGCTTCGGGAGGGGCGCCGTCGCCCGTCCCGGTCGGGTCAGGCGTCGGTGCGGCCCTTGGGCTTCTTCGCCGGCGGACGGCGCACGCCCTCCAGTTCGTCGAGCGGCAGCATTTCCATGGCGAGGTAGCCGTCCGCATCCCGAGAGCGCTTGCGCTCGCCGCGGGCCAGGCTGGCCATGCTGAACAGAAAGGATTGCTTGCGGGCTTTACGCGCCTCGATTTCCTTCCGCATCGGGAAGACGGGCACATGAATGGTAAAAGTCATGGCATCCCCGCAAGGTTAATGGAATGTGAACGCCAGTTCATTGCCGACATTCTTCTTCGCCTGAACCTGCGAGAGAGGCTCTCACCCCCTCAGTTCCGGCGCAGGACAAGAAAGACAGCCGATGAGGGCGCGATTGGGGCGGGGATGGGGAAGAAGCGGGATCATCCCGCGTCCATCGTGCGATGTGGAGTTTGGGCCACAGGTGGAGCCGGAAAGGCGGGACGCCGCGCGCCGGGCGGCGGGCATATCAACGGGTCTTCTTCGGCCGGCGCCGCCGCGTTCGGCCCTATTCCGCGGCGCTGCGCGCAAGGCGGGACTGGGCGAGAAGGGCGCGCAGGGCCGCCGGCTTCAGCGGCTTGTTGAGCACCGCCATGTCGGCCGCACGTGCGGCCTCGCGCACCTTGCGCGTGCGGTCGGCGGTGATGAGGGCGGCGGGGAGCTTGCCCAGCTTCCAGCGCAGCGCCATCACCGCCTCGATGCCGTGGCCGGCGTCGAGATGGTAGTCCACCAGCACGAAGTCCGGTTGCAGCTTCGCCGCATGCAGCGCCTCCAGCGCCCCGGCCACGTCCGCCGCCTTGATCACATGGCAGCCCCAGCCGGAGAGCAGCGTCTCCATGCCGTCGAGGATGGCCGGCTCGTTGTCGATGGCCAGCACGGTGAGGCCGTCGAGGGGGGCGGCGATGCGCGGCTGCGGCGCCGGTTCGGAATGCTCTTCGGGCAGCGGCACCGCCACCGGCAGGTCCACGGTGAAGGCCGAGCCCCGCCCCGCCGCAGAGCGCAGCGCCACCGGATGGTCCAGCACGCGCCCGATGCGCTCCACGATGGAGAGGCCGAGGCCGAGGCCCCGCGCCGCCTTCGCCCCCTGGTCGAGGCGCTGGAACTCCTGGAACACCAGCTTGTGCTTGGAGCGGGGAATGCCGAGGCCGGTATCGATGATCTCCACCCGCACCTTGCCCCGGCGGCGGCGGCAGCCCACCAGCACCCGGCCGCGCGGGGTGTATTTCACCGCGTTCGAGATGAGGTTCTGCAACAGGCGGCGGAGCAGGCGCCGATCCGACCGCACGGTGAGCGAGCAGGGCACGAAGGTGAGCTTGAGCTGTTTTTCCTGCGCCAGCGGGGCGAATTCCAGCTCCAGTTGCTTCAGCACGTCGTCCAGCCGGAAGGGCGCAAACTCCGGCTTCAGGACGCCGCTGTCGAGGCGCGAGATGTCCAGCAGCGCGACGAGGATCTCTTCCACCGCCTCCAGCGAGGCGTCGATGTTGGTGGCGAGGCGCGCGCCCTCCCCGCCCTTCGTGCGCTCCACGAGGCTCGTCACATAAAGGCGGGCGGCATTCAGCGGCTGGAGGATGTCGTGGCTGGCAGCGGCGAGGAAGCGCGTCTTGGAGAGGTTCGCCTCCTCCGCCTCGCCTTTCGCCTTCTCCAGCGCCTGATTGAGCCGCTCGAGCTGTTCCGTGCGCTCGCGCACGCGGCGTTCCAGGGTTTCGTTGGCGCGCTCCAGCGCCATCTCGGCTTCCACGGAGGCAGTGATATCGGTGAAGGTGACGACGATGCCGCCATCCGGCATGGGGTCGGAGCGCACCTCGATCACCGCCCCGCGCTGGGTGAGGCGCTCCAGCACCGCGCCGGTCGCCGCCACATAGCGCCCGAGCCGGGCGACGGGCTCGGCCGCCTCGCTCTCCGGCAGGGCATGGGCGAGGATGTCGGCGAGCGGAACGCCGATGGCATAGCATTCGGGCGGCAGGTCCAGCATGGCGCCGAAGCTGCGGTTCCAGCACACGAGGCGCGCCTCGCGGTCGAACACGGCGATGCCCTGACCCACGTGGTCGATGGCGCTCTGGAGCAGCTCGCGATTGTACTGGATGGCCGCGGAGGCATCGTCCAGCAGTTGCAGCGCCGCCTTGGTGGAAACCGCCCTTTTTCGCAGCAGCAGCGAGAGCACGAGGCGCGACGACGCCGCACCGATGGCGGACGCCAGGAGATGCTCAGCAAAGCGCACCAGATGCGCGTCGGCCTCGCGCAGCGGATCGAGCTTGATGCCCTGCTCCACGGCGAAGGTGGCGAAGGCCGAGCGCGTGCGCTCCTCGCCGAGATAGCGTGCCACCGTCACGATGAGCTCTTCCGTGCTCACCGCCGAGCGCCAGCGCCGGAAGGCGGGCCGCACCAGCGCCTGCGCGTCGGAGATGAACAGCCCCGCCTGCACGCGCTCGATGTCGCTGGGCCGGGTGAAGAAGGAGACCGCCAGCAGGGCCAGCGTGTTGAGGGCAAGGCTCCAGGCGACGCCATGGGCGAGCGGCGTCGCCTCCAGACCCAGCAGCGCGGTCGGCCGCAGCCAGCTGAGCCCCAGCGGCCCGGCCTCCACGATGTCGCGGGCGACAAGGCCCGCATCCACGAGGCTCGGCAGCAGCAGCGTATAGGCCCAGGCGGCAACGCCCACCAGAATGCCCGCCACCGCGCCCTTGGCGGTCGCCCGCTGCCACATGAGGCCGGCGGCGAAGGCCGGCCCCACCTGAGCCACCGCAGCAAAGGAGAGCAGGCCGATCTGCGCCAGCTGCACGTCGCCCGTGGTGCGGTAATAGAGATAGGCAAGCAGCATGATGCAGAAGATGGCCGCCCGCCGCACCAGCAGCAGCGTCTCGGACATGTCCCTGGCGCTGGCGGTGCCCTCGGTCGTGCGGCTCACCCGACGGCGCAGCAGCAGCGGCACCACGAGATCGTTGGAAATCATGATGGCGAGCGCCACCGATTCCACGATGACCATGGCGGTCGCCGCCGAAAGGCCGCCGATGAAGGCGAGCAGCGCAAAGCCCTCGTGCCCGGAGGCCAGCGGCACGGCGAGCACGTAGACGTCGCTGTCCACGGTCGCCAGCGGGAACATGGTCATGCCGGCCAGCGCCAGCGGCACCACGAAGAGGTTGATTAGGACGAGGTAGAGCGGGAACAGCCAGCGGGCCCGGCGGATCTCCGCCTCGCTCTTGTTCTCCACCACCGCCACATGGAACTGGCGCGGCAGCAGCATGAAGGCGCCGGCGGAGAGCACCGTCATGGTCACCCAGTTTTCCAGCGACATACCGTGCTGAAAGGGTGTGGTCGCCCCGCTCTCGAGGCTCGCGTACCACAGCTCCCACGGGCCATCGAAGATGAAGAAGGTGACGAGCACGCCGACGGTGAGGAAGGCGATGAGCTTGACGAGGGATTCGGTCGCCACCGCCAGCATCAGGCCATCCTGATGCTCGGTGGCATCCGTATGGCGGGTGCCGAAGAGGATGGCAAAGACGGCCATGGTGAAGGCAACGAACAGCGCCATGTCGCCGCCCACCGGCAGGCGCATGGGCCCGCCCGCCAGATGCCCCAGCACCGCCAGCAGCGAGGCGGAGACCGCCTTAAGCTGGAGCGCGATATAGGGGATCGACCCCATGACGGCGACAAGGGCCACCAGAGCGGCGATGCCCTGATGCTTGCCGTAGCGGGCGGCGATGAAGTCGGCGATAGAGGTGATGTTGTGGGCTTTGGCCAGGCGCACCACCCGCATCAGCACCGGCGCGCCGAGCGTGATGACGATCACCGGCCCCACATAGATAGTCAGGAAGTCATAGCCCTGCGCGGTGGCAAGGCCGACCGAGCCGTAGAAGGTCCAGGACGTGCAGTAGACTGCCAGCGACAGCGCATAGATGAAGGGCCGCGCGGCGGTGAGCGCCTTGCCCGGCCCCCAGCGGTCGCCCAGGCTCGCCACGGCGAAGAGGCAGCCGATATAGGCGAAGGCGAGGATGATGACGACCCAGGCCTGAAGCATGTCCTCCCGTCCGGACGCAGGCCGGCTTTGTTGTTTGACGTCAGGGTCGCTCGACCGGCCGGGGCATGTCCAGCGCTACCGTCGTCGCCCCAGACTGACCTCAGTCGAGAGCTACGGGATGCGGGGACGAAACACCGGAGAATGGTACGCCCCGGGACAGCGAGCACCCGCGGTGTGCCTCCATGTGCTCGAAATGCGCACGCATGCCGTTCACGCTGGCCCGATGCACCCGGACCCGTCCGTGGCATTCAGGACAACGCTTGAGAAGGCTGGACGGTAAGCCCAAGGCCTCCTCGACCCCGACGGCCTCCCAACCACCATCCAAGGACCGGATTTCACATTCGTGATCGGTCATCTTCGCACCTCAGCCGGCGGCGGCGGCGTCGCTGCGCAGCGCCTGCTTTTCGCGACGGCGCTGGACGGAGGATGGAATGTTCATGCTCTCGCGATATTTCGCGACCGTTCGGCGGGCGATGTCGATGCCGTCGTCCTTCAGCTTCTGCACCAGCGTGTCGTCGGACAGCACGTCGTCCGCACTCTCGGCCTCGATGAGGCTCTTGATGCGGTGGCGCACCGCCTCCGCCGCGTGGGCCTCGCCGCCGCCCGAGGAGGCGATGGAGGAGGAAAAGAAGAACTTCATCTCCAGCACCCCGCGCGGTGTGGAGATGTACTTGTTCGAGGTCACCCGCGAGACGGTGGATTCGTGCATGCCGATGGCATCCGCCACCGTGCGCAGGTTCAGCGGGCGCAGGTGCCGCACGCCGTGCACGAGGAAGGCGTCCTGCTGGCGCACGATCTCGCTCGCCACTTTCAGGATGGTGCGCGCCCGCTGGTCCAGCGAGCGGGTGAGCCAGGAGGCGCTCTGGAGGCAGTCCGCGAGGAAGGTCTTTTCCTCGGCCGAGCGCGCCGCCTTGGCCACCGTCGCGTGATAGGTCTGGTTCACCAGCACGCGCGGCAGCGTCTCGGAATTCAGTTCCACGATCCAGCTGCCGTCGGAGCCCTCGCGCACAAACACGTCCGGCACCAGCGGATGGACCACGCCGCCGCCATAGGCAAGGCCGGGCTTCGGATCGAGGCGGCGGATCTCGCCGATCATGTCCGCGAGGTCTTCCGCGTCCACCCCGCAGATGCGCTTCAGCGCGTTGCGGTCGTGGCGGGCGAGGAGTTCCAGATTGTCGAGCAGCGCCTGCATGGCGGGATCGCAGCGATCCTTGTCCCGCAGTTGCAGGGCCAGGCATTCGCTGAGCGACCGTGCGCCGACGCCGGACGGCTCGAAGGTCTGGATGACGCGCAGCACATCGGCCACCTGATCGTGGGTGGCGCCCAGTTGCTCGGCCACCGCATCGAGGTCGCCGGAGAAATAGCCCGTCTCGTCGATGAGGCCGATGAGGTTGAGGCCGATGAGGCGGCGCGCCGGATCGGGCTCCGCCACGGAGAGCTGGGCTTCCAGATGGTCGGCCAGTGTCGTCTCGGCAGCGAGGAAGGCTTCCGGATTGTAGTCCTCGCCCCGGTCGCCGCCCGAGCCCCATTCGATGGACGAGCCGCTGCCGCTGCCCGCGCCGATGCGCTCGGCCGGCGCATCATCGGGAAAGACATTGCCGAGGTCAGTGTCCAGCCGGGTCTCGATGGCCTCGCGGCTCGAACCCATGTCACTTTCCATCCAGTCGCCGGACACCGGCGCGCCACTGTCAGGCGGGGCGGGTGCCTCTTCCTGCGGGTTCGGCGGATCGTGCTCGGGGCTCTCCGGCTCGCTCGCCCGCTCCAGCAGCGGATTGCGTTCGAGCTCGGCCTCCACATAGGCGACCAGTTCGAGATTGGAGAGCTGCAGCAGCTTGATGGCCTGCATCAGCTGCGGCGTCATCACCAGAGACTGGCTCTGGCGGAACTCCATCTTTGGGCTCATCGCCATGACGTCAGCCCTCCCCGCTCGCGCGCCGCGCCCTCGCCGAGGCGGGAAGGCGCAGCGCCGTGCTCACAGCCGGAACTCTTCGCCGAGATAGAGCCGCCGCACATCGGGGCTCGCGACGATGGACTCCGGGTCGCCCTCCATGAGGACGGTGCCCGAATGGATGATGTAGGCGCGGTCGATCAGGCCCAGCGTCTCGCGCACATTATGGTCGGTGATGAGCACCCCGATGCCGCGGGTGGTCAGATGGCGCACCAGCGCCTGGATGTCGCCCACGGCGATGGGGTCGATGCCCGCGAAGGGCTCGTCCAGCAGCATGAAGGCCGGGCGGCTCGCCAGCGCGCGGGCGATCTCCACGCGCCGGCGCTCGCCGCCCGAGAGGGCGATGGAGGGCGACTTGCGCACGTGGGTGATCTTGAATTCCTCGAGCAGCGCGTCGAGTTCCTCGGCGCGGCGCTTCCTGTTCGGCTCGGTGATCTCCAGCACCGCACCGATATTGTCCTCCACCGACAGGCCGCGGAAGATCGAGGCTTCCTGCGGCAGATAGCCGATGCCGAGCCGCGCCCGCCGGTACATGGGCATGGGCGTCACGTCATGGCCGTCGAGCTCGATGCGGCCCTGATCGGCCTTCACGAGGCCCGTGATCATGTAGAAGACGGTGGTCTTGCCGGCGCCGTTCGGGCCGAGGAGGCCGACGGCCTCGCCCCGGCGCACGTCCAGGCTCACATCGCGCACCACCTTGCGACCGCCATAGGACTTGGCGAGGCCGAAGGCGGCCAGCGAGCCCTCCGCAGTGGCGGGCTGGTGGTCGTCGCCCTCCCAGTCGCCCTCGTCCGCATAGCGGCCGGCGGTGGCGGCGGGACTGGATGTTTCGCGCGTGGCGTTTCTACCGAACATGGACAGGACGTTCATCCCGGGCTCCGGATTGCAGCCCCTGTCCTCGGTTGTAATGCCTCCCACGGCGCCGCGCAATGCAACATGCAAAAAATGGGCCGACATGCGGCCCATTCACGCAAAGTCAGTTGGGACGAGGCTCGGCAGACCGTCGATGACAGACGGACGACAGCCTCCGACCGGCCTCAGCGGCTCGGCTGCGCCGGCTGCCCGGGGGCGCCCGGCTGCTTCATGCTGCCAGGAGTCAGAAGCATATCCACGCGCCCGCCCTCGAATTTCGAGACGCCGGTCGTGAGGTCCACCACCAGCTTCTGGCCGCGGACCACGTTCGGGCCCTGGGTGAGCACCACCGGCTTTCCGGTGAGCGTGACGGTGTTGGTCTTCATCTCGAACACGCCCGTATCGCCGGTCGCCGTCTGGTCCTTTGTCTGAACCACGACACCGCCGAGGGCTTCGAGCTTGCGGATCTTGCTGGAATCCGACGGAGCGCCGCCCTGGACGCCGGCCGCCACGTCGCCGTCGTAATAAACGACAAGCTGCGGGCAGTGGAGCGTGGTGTCGCCCTGCACCACCACCACCTTGCCGGAGAAGGTGGCCTGCTTCTCCTTGTCCTTCACTTCCAGCGTGTCGGAATTGATGCGGATGGGCTCGTCGCGGTTGCGGGCGAAGCCCTGAAGCGCGTTCGGCGGGCCGCTGTTGGCGGCCGGCTGCTGCGCAAGCGCAGGCACGGCGAGGGAGAGGACGCAGGCGGCCGCCGCAAGGCGGAGGGACAGGAAGGTCATTGCTTCACAATCGGCTTTGGCGCGGGCGGAACGGGCTCGCTCTTCGGCAGGCTGGACAGGCGGAAATCGAGCTGGACGTGGCCATCGAAGAAGGCGCGGCCACCGCGATCGGTGATCTGCAGCTTATCCGCAACAAGCCGCCCGTCCATATAGGTCAGCACGACCGGATGGTCGGTGGTGACGGTTCCCGCCTTCACGTCCACGCCCGCATCCTGCATCTGGCCGGCATAGCCGCTGTTGGTGGCGAGGTCCACACCGTCCGAGAGCGTGATGAACTGGGTCTTGGTATCGAGGGAGCCGGTGCGCGACTTCACCGTGGCCCAGCCCTTGTTGGCCAGCTCCATCTTGGCGAAGACATCGGTGAGGCCGATGAGGTCCGGCTTGGTCACATCCTGCACCGCCGAACCGGCAGTGATGGTGTAGGCGCGGTTGTCGTCGGTGAAGCCGGAGAGCTTCGGCGCCTCCATGGTGAGGCGGGTGCCCGAGAGGCTGAGGCGGCCGAGATCGAACGGCAGCTCCATCGTCATGGTGAGATTGCGCAGCAGCGGAATGCTGACCATCAGCACCAGCGCCACGACAATGAGCACCGGCAGGACGCGCTTCACCAGCCGCACGCGCGCGCTGTGGCGCGTCGCCTTGCGGAAGTCCGGCGCAGCCCGCACCGCGAAGCTCGCGACATCCGGGCGTTCGAAATCGTCTGGCGGCACGTGTCTGTTCATGGCTCACTCTGGGACACCGGCATCCGCCGTCGCCCTGTGGGTCTGACCACCCCTCTGCCGCGCACGCCCCCGCGACCGTGGAGTCTTTCTCAAGTGCGATGCATGCCACACTTTGTGCTTCGCATCCACTGCGGGCATATGGCCCGCGGCAGGCCCGGCGCAAGGCTGCGGCCTCCGGATGCGCCTGCACCCGGCCACCGTTTGCGCTCACGAATGAGCGAAGATGTCCTCGTCCGGCCAGCCCGCGAGATCAAGCGCGGCGCGCGCCGGCAGGAACTTGAAGCATTCGGCGGCCAGCGCAGTGCGGCCGTCGCGGGCCAGCATGGCCTCCAGCTTTTCCTTGCACGCGTGCAAGTGCAGCACGTCCGACGCGGCATAGGCGAGCTGGGCGTCGGTGAGCTCGCTGGCCGCCCAGTCGGAGCTCTGCTGCTGCTTCGACAGATCGACGCCGAGCAGCTCGCGCACCAGATCCTTGAGGCCATGCCGGTCGGTGTAGGTGCGGGTCAGGCGCGAGGCGATCTTGGTGCAGAACACCGGAGCGGTGGTGACGCCGAAGGTGTGCAGCAGCACCGCGATGTCGAATCGCCCGAAGTGAAACAGCTTCACCACATTGGGATCGGCCAGCATGCGCACCAGATTGGGCGCGCTCTCCGCCGTGGCGCCGGCTGGGATCTGCACCACATCGGCCGTGCCGTCGCCGTTCGAGAGCTGAACCACGCAGAGGCGGTCGCGGTGAGGCTTCAGGCCGAGCGTCTCGGTGTCGATGGCAACCACCGGGGCGGGCTGGAAGCTGTCGGGCAGGTCGCCGCGGTGCAGGCGGATGGTCATGGACGGCGGTTCCGGAAATGGAAGGTTGCGCGGCTTGTAATGGAGCGCGGCTCCGGCTGGCAACATGGAGCCGGATGCGCGGGCACCGCGACGGGCAAAATTGCTACCCGAATGGATGCATCTGTAGAACGGTCGGAATTTCAGGAAGGCTGGAGATTTGGTGGAGCCAGGCGGAATCGAACCGCCGACCTCTTGAATGCCATTCAAGCGCTCTCCCAACTGAGCTATGACCCCACAGCGCCACGGGATGCGATCATTCAGGGCCCGAAGACCGATCAGACCGCCGGGAAGTCCCGGGACGGGAACCGCAAGAACTTTTGGTTCTTACGGGCGGATCTTTGAAAAGATCCGCAGAAACAACAGCCGCGCGTTTCGCTCGCGCCGGGTTCCTATAAGGCCGATCCGATGTTTACCGGAAGACCTTTTGTGGGAAACCCACAGGTTTGATTTGGTGGAGCCAGGCGGAATCGAACCGCCGACCTCTTGAATGCCATTCAAGCGCTCTCCCAACTGAGCTATGGCCCCACTGTGCCGCAGGCTGCAAACCAAGGATCAAAAGATCATCGATCTCAAGAACTTGGCCTGCCGGGATGGCCGGCGGCGGGTGCCCGGGACAAGAACCCGTCCCGAGCGAGAGCGGCCTTTAAGCACAGGCCGCAGACGACATCAAGCCTCTTCGTCGTCCTCGAGGCCCTCTCCGATGAGATCGGAGACGTCATCCCCATCATCTTCATCTTCTTCGAGGAAGGTATCGTCGTCGCCATCGGCGTCGATGTCTTCGTCCACATCCACGTCGTCAGCGGCCGGAATGGCCTTGGCGCCCGTGGTCTCCTCGTCGGCTTCCTCGAGGCTGATGACCTCGACGTCCGCCACATCATCGGTGTCGGTATCGTCGGCGGCCACGGCAGCGCGCGATTCGGCGCGGCTGCCGGCGCGCGGCTGCGGCTCGAAGTAAGAGCGGGGATACGTCTCGCCGGTGAAGGGAGAGACGATGGGATCCTTGTTCAGGTCATAGAACTTGCGGCCGGTCACGGGATCGACGCGCTTGGTTCCGAGTTCAGGCTTCGCCACGGCAAAGATCCTCGGCGCTCATATACAGGGAGGGTGCTCCATTGGCGAAAGGGCCGTGCCCTGTCAAGGCGAAATCCGATTCGGCCGCGTGGCAGCCCCCGCCGGCCTGTGTTAGACGGGCCGCCGGATGAACGAACAGCCGCGCCAGCGGCGCCCGCATGAGGCCCCCATGTCCCAGGTCGAGAGCTCCCCGTCCCTTTCCGCGCACGGCCACGGGTCCGACCCGAAGCCCGCGACGGGCCTGCCCTCCCCCGGCCTCTCCGGCAAGGTGCGCGTGCCCGGTGACAAGTCCGTGTCCCACCGCGCCCTCATCTTCGGCGCCCTCGCCCGTGGCGAGACGCGCATCACCGGCCTGCTCGAAGGCGAGGACGTGCTGAACACCGCCAAGGCCTGCGCCGCACTGGGCGCCACGGTGGAGCGCACGGGGCCCGGCCAGTGGCGGGTGGAAGGCGTGGGCGTCGGAAACTTCAAGGCGCCGGCTGCGCCGCTCGATTTCGGCAATTCCGGCACAGGCGTGCGCCTCATGATGGGCGCGGTGGCCGGAAATCCCATCCAGGCGACGTTCGACGGCGACGCCAGCCTGCGCAAGCGCCCGATGAAGCGCGTGCTTGATCCGCTGGCCGCCATGGGCGTGAAGCTGGTGGAGGAAGCCGAGGGCGGCCGCCTGCCCATGCGCCTTGAAGGCGTCACCGATCTCAAGGCCTTCACCTATGAGACGCCGGTCCCCTCCGCACAGGTGAAGTCCGCCGTGCTGCTGGCGGGCCTTGCCGCCTCGGGCGAGACGGTGGTGGTGGAGCGCGAGGCCACCCGCGACCACACCGAGCGGATGCTCGCCCATTTCGGCGCCGACGTTTCGGTCGAACCGCACGGTGCCCACGGCCGCCGCATCACGCTGAAGGGCCGCCCGGAGCTGAAGGCCGCCCCCGTGGACGTGCCCTCCGACCCCTCCTCCGCCGCCTTCCCGCTGGTGGCGGCGGTGATCGTGCCCGGCTCCGACATCGTCATCACCGACGTGATGATGAACCCGCTGCGCACCGGCCTCATCACCACGCTCAAGGAAATGGGCGCCAGCATCGAGACGCTGGCTGAGCGCACCGAGGGTGGCGAGACGGTGGCGGACCTGCGGGTGCGCTATTCGAAGCTGAAGGGCGTGGCGGTGCCGCCGGAGCGCGCGCCGGCCATGATCGACGAATATCCCATCCTCGCCGTCGCCGCCGCGTTTGCCGAGGGCGAGACGCGGATGCAGGGCCTCGCGGAACTGCGCGTGAAGGAAAGCGACCGCCTCGCGGCCGTGGCGGACGGGCTTGCCGCCTGCGGCGTCACCCACCGCATCGAGGGCGACGACCTCATCGTCACCGGCGCGCCGGACGTGGAGGGCGGCGGCCCGGTGGCCACCCACATGGACCACCGCATCGCCATGTCCTTCCTCGTGCTGGGCCTCGCCTCCCGCGCCGGCGTGAAGGTGGATGACGTGAGCTTCATCGCCACCTCCTTCCCCACCTTCATGCCCATGATGGCCGGCCTCGGCGCCATCATCGCGTGACGGGGCGGCCATGATCATCGCCATCGACGGCCCCGCCGCCTCCGGCAAGGGCACGCTCGGCAAGCGTATTGCCGGGCATCTGGGCCTTGCGCATCTGGACACCGGCCTGCTCTATCGCGCCGTCGGCGCCATCTGCCTCGCTGCGGGCAAGCTCGAGGATGAAGCCGCCTCCGTGGAAGCCGCGCGCACCCTCGACGTGACGACGCTCGATCCCGAAAGCCTGCGCACCGGGGCCATCGGGGAGGCGGCCTCCGTGGTCGCCGCGCGGCCTGGTGTGCGGGCAGCCCTCGTCGACCTCCAGCGGCGCTTCGCCGCCCGGCCGGAAGGCGCGGTGCTGGACGGACGCGACATCGGCTCCGTCATCTGCCCCGATGCCACGGTGAAGCTCTTCGTCACCGCCTCGCCCGAGGTTCGCGCCGAGCGGCGCTTCAAGGAACTCGCCGCCCGCGATCCCCTCGCCTCCTATGAAGCGGTGCTCGCCGACATTCACAAACGTGACGAACGCGACAGCACCCGCGCCGCCGCCCCGCTAGTGATGGCAAGCGATGCGGTGCTGCTCGACACCTCGCACCTCGGCATCGAGGACAGCTTCGCGGCGGCCCTCGCCATCGTGGAGCGCGCGCGGGGGTGAGGGGCTGAAGGCTCAGGCAACTTAATCCGGCAGCGCGGCGAACGGGTCGTGGATGTCGACCCCCAGGGGCGCAAAATCTCGAACGTTGCGGGTGAGGACGATGAGCCCGCGCGAACGGGCGATGCCGGCAATGGCAATGTCCTCGAAATCGCAATTATGGCCCGTGGCTGTTGCGTGTTCGAGCAAGCGCCCGATCTCATGGGCCGCCGCCGGATCAATGGTCAGGATGCGATCCGCATAATAGGCCTCGATGGCCGAGAGCCAGACCTTCAGTTCCGGTACCTGCCGGGTCGTGGCCTTGCGCTCGGCCGCCGCAATGCCAGCGACGATCTCGATGACGGAGATGCTGGACAACCACAGGCGATCCCCGTTCGCCACCAGCCATGCGACCAGATCCGCGTGATGCGGGGCCTGCCGGGGCGAGGCTGCGGAGATGACGTTCGTGTCGAGCAGATAGCCGGCGGCACGGGTCGCGGTCATGGCGGCTAGAGGTCCGGCAGGCGCCGCGACCGCCGCCCCGTGCGCACGGGGACGTCCTCGATGCCCGCCGGAGGATGGGCCAGCAGCCAGCCGAAGGACGGGACGGACCGGCTGACCCGGTTCCATTCCTCCCACGACACCAGCACCACCTGCGGCTTTCCGTGGCGGGTGATGACCACCGGCTCTCCAGCCACCGCCTGATCGACGAACTGGGACAAGTTCTCCTTGGCCGTCCGCAACTGGATCTCGTCCATGGCTCGATGCCTCCCGCGTCCAGGTTCCGCAATATGACCACTGGTAGTCATATTACGACCGAGCGCCCCTGACGCAAAGCCGGGACAAGCCCAAGCCTCAGTCCCGAGACGGACGCGCCCGGCCTCCCCCATTTGACTTCCCCGCCCCCCGGCCCTTTAGTGGCCCCATCGATGGTCCCGGTCGGGCGCGTGCTGCCCTGCCGGGTGAAAAGGGAATGCGAAGCGGCCCGGCGCCTTCAGGCGCCAAGGTCCGTCAACCGCAGCTGCCCCCGCAACTGTAGGCGGTGAGTCGGTGCCACGAGCCACTGGACGCCCGGAGACATCCGGCGCCGGGAAGGCGGCACAGGACCGTGACCCGCAAGCCAGGAGACCTGCCATTGATGAGGAACGCGCCGGGCGGGGTGCCCTGGCCATGCGCCCTTTAAAAGGCCCTCGCGGGCCAGCTGCACCCATGGACCCCGTGCCTTGCAGCAGCACGATACTCTAATGCCCGAACGGGCCGCCGGCTCCGGACCGCCGGCCGTGACGCTCTACGTCTGTTCCACCTGCCGCCTCCCCGATGCCCCGGCCGACGCGACGCCCGCCGGCGCCGACCTGCTGGCGCAGGTGCGCGCCGCAGGGGAGACCGACATCGTGGTGCGCGAGGTGAAGTGCCTCGCCAACTGCAAACGCGCGCTGAGCGCCGCCCTCACCCATCGCGACGGCTGGTCCTATGTCTTCGGCGACCTCTCCGCCGAAGCGGCGGATGATCTTCTCGCCGGGGCCCGCCTCTTCCTCACCTCCACCGACGGCCTGCTGCCGTGGCGGGGCCGGCCCGACGCGCTGAAGCGCGGCATGGTGGCCCGCATCCCGCCGCTGGCGCCGCCCGCCGCCTGATCTCATGTTTTCGGAGCTTTCATGACCTCGCTCACCCGCGTTCCCTGCACCATCGTCACCGGCTTCCTCGGCGCCGGTAAGACCACGCTCATCCGCCACCTGCTGGAGAATGCCGGCGGCCGGAAGCTGGCCGTCATCGTCAACGAGTTCGGCGATGTGGGCATTGACGGCGAAATCCTCAAAGGCTGCGGCATCGAGGCCTGCCCGGAGGACAATATCGTCGAGCTCTCCAACGGCTGCCTGTGCTGCACGGTGGCGGACGACTTCGTGCCGGCGCTGGACCAGATCCTCGCCCGCGAGGTGGACCATATCCTCATCGAGACCTCTGGCCTCGCGCTTCCCAAGCCGCTCGTGCAGGCCTTCCAGTGGCCGGCCATCAAGAGCCGGGTGACGGTGGACGGCGTCGTGGCGGTGGTGGATGGCCCGGCGCTGGCGGAAGGTCGCGTCGCCCATGACATGGACGCCCTCGACGCCCAGCGCGCCGCCGACGACAGCCTCGACCATGACGACCCGGTGGAAGAGGTGTTCGAGGACCAGATCGCCTGCGCCGATCTCGTCATCATCTCCAAATCCGACCTGCTGGACGCCGCCGCCGCCGAGACCGCGGGCGCGCGCGTCTCCGCCGCGCTCCCCCGCGCGGTGAGCGTGGTGCGGGCCGCCGGCGGCAAGGTGGACCCGAGCGTGATGCTCGGCCTCGGCCTTGCGGTGGAGAACGAGATCGAGAACCGCAAGACCCATCACGACGACGAACTGGACCACGATCACGACGATTTCGACAGCTTCGTCGTGGCCATTCCCGAGATCACCGATCCGGCGGCGCTGGCCGCCCGCGTCACCGCCGCTGCCGAAGCCCCCGACGTGCTGCGGGTGAAGGGCTTCGCGGCGGTCGCTGGCAAGCCCCTGCGCCTGCTGGTGCAGGGCGTTGGCCCGCGCGTGTCGCACCATTTCGACCGTCCGTGGAAGGCGGAGGAAGCCCGGCGCGGCGCCCTCGTGGTGATCGGCCTCAAGGGCTTCGACCGCGCGGCGGTGGAGCGGGCGCTGCTCGGCTGATCCATGCATATCCTCGCCACCACATCGGCCAGCATCGAGGACCTCGCGGAGCCCGTGGATCTCCGCCTGCCTCCGGCCGAGGTGGTGGCGCTGTCCTTCACCGACAGCGATCTTCTGGCCCTTGCCGCCGCCTGGCGGCAGGACCGCGCGCGATTGCCCACGCTGCGCCTCGCCCGGCTGAAGGACCTGCGCCATCCCATGTCGGTGGATCTGTGGATCGACCGCACGGCCCGGCACGCCAAGGTCATCCTCGTGCGCCTGCTGGGCGGCCTCGACTGGTGGCGTTACGGCGCCGAACGCCTCGCCGAACTGGCCCGGCGCGAGAACATCGCCCTGGCGCTGCTGCCCGGCGAGGACCAGGACGACCCGCGCCTCGCCGCCCTCTCGACCATCGATGCGGCCGAGCTGGCAGTGATACTCGCCGGCTTCCGCCAGGGTGGCCCCGCCAACATGGCCGGCGTGCTCACGCGCCTCGCCCGCATCGCCGGCCATGCCCTGCCCGAGCCCGCCGCGCCCACGCCCGTGCCCCCCGCCGCCTTCTACCGGCCCGGCGTCGGAGCCGTGGATCTGGCGGGCGTGCTACGGGCGCCGGTGGATGACGCACACGCCGCCGCGCGCTGCGCGTCGCCCCCTCCCTGCCCTCCCCCGCAGGCGGGAGAGGGTAAAATGGGAGAGGGCACCGCCGCCGAGATGACGGGCGCTGCGGCATTTATCGGCGCCCAAGCGGGAAACGTTCCACCTGCCCCGGCAGTTTCTGGGCGCGCCCTTCCCTCCCCGCACGACCTGCCCCCTCTCCCGCTTGCGGGGGAGGGTTGGGGAGGGGGCATCACACCCTCGGACGACACACCGCCCGCAAGCCTCGCACCCACCGCCGCGCTGCGCGCGTCGCCCCTTCCCTGCCCTCCCCCGCAAGCGGGAGAGGGTGAAATGGGAGAGGCCGCCGCCGCCGACATGCCGGGCGCTGCGGATGTTGCTTGCGACTCAAAGAACGCCCTCTCGTCCTCGCACACCCCACCCCCTCCCCCCTTGCGGGGGAGGGCTGGGGAGGGGGGTAGAACGCCCGCCCCCCCATACAACGCCGAGCATCTCACAACCGACGAGCCCTCGCCCCAACATGGCGCGCGCCCCCGCGCCCTGCTGCTGTTCTACCGCTCCATGTGGCTCGCCGGAGACGTCGCCCCCATCGACGCGCTGGCGGGGGCGCTGTGCGCGCGGGGGGTGACGCCCGTCCCACTCTTTCTCTCCAGCCTGAAGGACCCCGCCGCCCGCGCCTTCGTGCGGCAGGCCATCGCCGACACGCGGCCGGATGTCATCCTCACCGCCACCGCCTTCGCGGCTGGGGATGCGGATGATCTCTTTGCCCCCGGCGGCCCGCCGGTGCTTCAGGTCATTCCCGCCACCACCGCCGAGGAAGCGTGGGCGGAGAGCGCGCGCGGCCTCGCGGCGGCGGACCTTGCCATGCATGTGGTGCTGCCCGAGCTGGACGGGCGCGTGCTGGCGGGGGCCATCTCCTTCAAGTCGCTCACCCCGCCCGCCGACGATCTCGCCTTCGCCGCCGCCCGCAATGCCCCCAATGCGGCCGGCATCGCGCACGCCGCGGACCGGGCGGCGGCACTGGTGCGCCTCGCCCGCACGCCGCGCGCGGAGCGGCGGCTGGCGCTGCTCATGCCCGATTATCCCGGCGTGCCCGGCCGCACCGGCTATGCGGTGGGGCTCGACGTGCCCGAGAGCGCCCGCCGCCTCATCGAGACGCTCCGCGCCGAGAGCTACGCCGTATCCGAAGCCCCCGCCGATGCCGCAGCCCTGCTGCATCGGCTGGAGGAAGCCCGCGAGACCTACGTCCTCTCGGACTACGCCACCGCCCTCGCCGCCCTGCCCGCTGAGACGCAGGCCGCAATTCATGCCGCCTGGGGGCCGCCCGAGGCGGATGCGGACGTGCGGGACGGCGCCTTCGTCTTCCGCGCCGCGCGTTTCGGCAACGCGCTCGTGGCCCTGGCGCCGGAGCGGGGCGCGTCGCTGGACCGGCGGGCGGATTATCACGATCCGGCACTGCCGCCCCGCCACGCGCTGCTTGCCTTCGGCCTCTGGCTGCGGCAGCGCTTCGGGGCCCATGCGCTGGTCCATATGGGCGCCCATGGCACGCTGGAATGGCTGCCGGGCAAGACCGTGGCCCTCACCCCCGCCTGCTTCCCTCAGGCCCTGCTGGGGCCGCTGCCGGTCATCTATCCCTTCATCGTCAGCAATCCCGGCGAGGCGGCACAGGCCAAGCGGCGGATCGCCGGCGTCACCCTCGGCCACCTGCCCCCGCCCCTCGCCAGCGCGAGCCTCTCCGAGGCCGAGCAGCGGCTGGAGCGGCTGGTGGATGAATATGCGCAGGCGGACGGCCTCGACCGCCGCCGCAGGGAACGTCTCGCCCGCCTGATCGTCGAAACTGCCGCCGAGACCGGCCTTTCCGCCATGGCCGGCGTGCCGGCGGATGCGGACCCCGATGCGGCGCTGCGCCAGATCGACGCCTGGCTGTGCGATGTGAAGGATCTCGCCGTGAAGGACGGGCTCCACATCTTCGGTCAGGACGATGCGGACGCCGCCCGCGCGGCAAGCGGCGCGGCGGAGCGGGCCGCGCTCCTCACGGCCCTCGATGGCCGCCATGTGCTCGCCGGTCCGGCCGGATCGCCCAGCCGGGGGCGGCGTGACGTGCTGCCCACGGGGCGCAATCTCTCGACGGCCGATCCGCGCGCCATTCCCACCCCCACCGCCATGGACCTCGGCCGCCTCGCGGCGGATGAGGTGGTGCGCGCCTTCCTGCAGGAGCACGGGGATTATCCCCGTGCGCTCGTCATCGACCTCTGGGGCAGCGCCACCCTGCGCACCGGGGGCGAGGAAATCGCGCAAGGGCTCGCGCTCATGGGCTGCCGTCCGCAATGGGATGGCGCCACCGGGCGCGTCACCGGCATCGAGGTGCTGCCCCCCGCCGTACTGGGGCGGCCGCGCGTGGATGTGACGTGGCGCATCTCCGGCCTGTTTCGCGACATCTTCCCCGCGCAGGTGGCCCTGCTTGACGCCGCCACCCGCGCGGTGGCCGCCCGCACGGACGAGGGCGACGACAATCCGCTCGCCGCCTCGGGCGAAGCCCCGCGCATCTTCGGCGCCGCGCCGGGCGCCTATGGCGCGGGCATGGAGGACCAGCTGGCGCGCGGCGCCTTCTCCGACCGCGCCGATCTCGGCGCCGCCTATCTCGACCACGCCTCTTATGCCTATGGCGGGCCGGACGGCACCGCCCGCCCCGCCCCCGGCGCCTTCGCCGCGCGGGTCGCCGCCGCCGACGGCCTGCTCCATGGGGCGGACGATCCGGCCCGCGATCTGCTGGATGGCGGCGCGGATTCGGCCTTCATCGGCGGCTTCGCGGCGGCGGCGGAAAAGCTCGGCCGCGCGGTGGACCTCATCGTGCTGGACACCAGCGATCCCGCCCGTCCCAAGGCGCGCGACCTCGCCACCGCGCTCTCGCGCATCGTCCATGGACGGGTGTCGCAGGTCTTCATCGCCGGCCAGATGCGCCACGGTCCGCGCGGCGCCACCGAGCTTCTGGAGACGGTGGACCGCCTCATCGCCTTCGCCGAAACCACCGGCCGCGTGCCCGACCGGCTCATCGACGCGCTCCACGGCGCCTATCTGCGGGACGAAAAGGTGCGCGCCTTCCTCCTGGCGCAGAACCCGGCCGCCGCCACCTCCATGGCTCGCCGCTTCGCCGACGCCCGCCGTCGCGGCCTCTGGCACCCCCGGCGCAACGACATCGACGCCGATCTCGATGCGCTGAGAGCGGAGGCGGCGGAATGATGCACGACCTCGCCTCGCCTCACCGCACGCCAACCTCGCGCCCTCTCCCCCCCGCGCACCCAGCCCCATCCCCCCTTGCGGGGGAGGGCTGGGGAGGGGGGTATGACGGCGGGGGCAGATGCGCCCGCACATCGGAAGGCGGCCCGCGCGGTGCCCTCACGCGGCGCGTTCCAGCACGAAAGACTCGCAGCGGAGAGGGCATTACCCCCCTCCCTGCCCTCCCCCGCAAGGGGGGAGGGTTCTCCCGCACGGCGCCGGATGCGCGTTCGCATTTCAACCTGACATCGCCCGCAAACACCGTGCGGAGGGATTCAGCCATCCCACCGCGCGGCCCCCGTACGCGGCCCATGACAGTTCCTCAGGCCGCACCGCCCGGCGGCAGGGCAGGTGACCATGTCCACATCTCCTAGGCCCCCGACCCGGCGGGGCATCTGCCCGGCTCTCACGGCACCCATGGCCACCGGCGACGGCCTGCTGGTGAGGCTCGTGCCGGCGGAGGGCTGGCTCACGCTCGCCCAGATGCGCGGGCTGGCCTCCGCCGCCCGCGCGTATGGCAATGGCATCATCGAGATCACCGCCAAGGGCAGCGTGCAGTTGCGTGGCCTGACCGAGGACAGCGTCGGCCCCCTCAATGCCGCCGTGGACCGGCTCGGCATTACGCCCCGCACCGGCCTGCCGGTGGATGTCTCACCCCTCTCCGGCATCGACGCCACGGAGGCAGTCGATGCCCGGCTGATGGCGGCCCGGCTGCATGAGATGGCGGCGGACCTCATGCCCCGGCTTGGCGCCAAGGTCTCCGTGGTGGTGGATGGCGGCGGGGCGCTGAGCCTCGATGCCTTCAAGACCGACGTGCGGCTGGTGGCCCGTCCCGGCAAGGGCGAGAAGATGTGGGACGTTTCCCTTGCGGGAGATGCAGCGCGCGCGCTCCCCTTCGGCAGCGTGCGGGGACGCGATGCGCCGGACCTCGTGCGCGGCCTGCTGGAGCGCCTCGCGGCGCTTGGCCCCGCCGCGCGCATGGCCGATGCCCTGCCCCCGGCCACCGATGCTCCGCCCCGCCCCATGCGCGAGACGAGCCCCATCGGCCTCTTCGCGCTGAAGGACGGCTCGACAGCCTGCTGCATCGGCCTGCCCTTCGGCGCGCTGCACGCGGACGATATCGAACGGCTCACCGCTGCCGCCGAGGCGGCGGGCGCCCGCGACCTGCGGCCTGCACCCGACCATGGCCTCATCGCCACCGGCCTGTCGGCCGAGGGCGTGGACACCTTCAGCGCGGCCGCCGAACGCCTCGGCTGCCTGATCCAGGCGGATGATCCCCGCCGTTTCGTCGCCGCGTGCCCTGGAGCGCCAGCCTGCGCCTCCGCTTACATTCCCGCCCGCGCCATTGCGGGCGAGGTGGCGCACGTGCTCGGCAAGGCGCTGGATGGCTCGCTCCAGGTGCACATCTCCGCCTGTACCAAAGGGTGCGCGCATCCTGCGCCGGCCAACCTCACCCTCGTCGGCCTGCCCGCCGACGCCATGGACAATCGGGTGGCGCTCGTGCGAGAGGGCAGAGCGGGGGATGCAATCCGGCCGCAGATCACGGTCGAGGCGCTTCTTCCCACGCTCGCCCGCCTCGCCGGCGCGCTCGACGCGGCTCACACGCCCGGTGCGCGCATGGTCGAGACGCTGGCGGGCCTGCCGTCCTCGTCGCTGGAGCCGTTGCTGTTGTCACCCGCCGTGCTGGAGTCCACCCCGTGAGCCCCTCGCCTCTCGATTATGAGCGCGACGGCACGGCCATCTACGAACGCTCCTTCGCCATCATCCGCGCCGAGGCCGACCTCTCCCGCTTCTCGGACGACGAGGCGGACGTGGCCGTGCGCATGATCCATGCCTGCGGCCTTGTGGAAGCGGCGCGCGATTTCGTCTTCGGCCCCGGCTTCGTGGCTGCCGCCCGCGCGGCGCTTCAGGCGGGCGCGCCCATCCTGTGCGACGCCCAGATGGTGGCGCATGGCGTGACCCGCGCCCGGCTGCCGGCGAACAACGAGGTCATCTGCACCCTGCGTGACGAACGGGTGCCGGCGCTCGCCGCCGAGATCGGCAACACGCGCTCCGCCGCCGCGCTGGAACTCTGGCGCGATCGGATGGAGGGCGCGGTGGTGGCCATCGGCAATGCGCCCACCGCCCTCTTCCGCCTGTTCGAGATGCTGGATGCCGGCGCGCCGAAGCCCGCCGCCATCCTCGGCATGCCGGTGGGCTTCGTGGGCGCGGCGGAATCGAAGGATGCGCTGGCGGAGAACCCGCGCGGCGTGCCCTTCGCCATCGTGCGCGGGCGGCTCGGCGGTAGCGCCATCACCGCCGCCGCCATCAACGCACTCGCGAGGGCCGGGCTGTGAACGCCGCCATCGGACAGCTCATCGGCGTCGGCGTCGGCCCCGGCGATCCCGAACTCATGACGCTCAAGGCCGTGCGCGCGCTGGAGCAGGCGGACGTGATCGCCCACTTCGCCAAGGCGGGCAACAACAGCCACGCCCGCGCCATTGCCGGCGCCCACTTCCGCCTAGGGGCGGAAGAACTGCCCCTGCTCTATCCGGTGACCACGGAAATTCACCGGCATGACGAGGCCTACAAGCTCGCCATCGGCGCCTTCTATGACGAATCCGCCGCCCGCGTGGCCGAGCGCCTCATGGCCGGGCTCAATGTGGCGGTGCTGAGCGAGGGCGATCCGCTCTTCTACGGCTCCTACATGCATCTGCATGTGCGCCTCGCCCACCGCTTTCCCACGCGGGTCATTCCCGGCGTCACCGGCATGTCCGGCTGCTGGTCGCAGGCGGGGGCGCCCATCGCGCAGGGCGATGATGTGCTCATGGTGCTGCCCGGCACGCTGGACGAGCCGGAGCTGGCCCGCCGCCTCAGCGAGGCGGATGCCGCCGTCATCATGAAGGTGGGCCGCAACCTGCCGAAGATCCGCCGCGCGCTCGCCGCCGCGGGCCGCCTGCCCCGCGCGCTCTATGTGGAGCGGGGCACCATGGCGGAGAGCTATGTGGTGCCGCTCGCCGAGCGCAATGACGACCGCGCGCCCTATTTCGCCATCGTGCTGGTGCCGGGCTGGGAGCGCGCCGCGTGAGCGGGTCGCTCACCGTGGTGGGCCTCGGCCCCGGCGCCGCCCAGCAGATGACACCGGAGGCCGTGGCCGCGCTGGAGGCGGCGGACGAACTCTTCGGCTACGGCCCCTATCTCGCCCGCGCGCCGGAGCGGCCGGGGCAGGTGCGCCATGCCTCCGACAATCGCGAGGAACTGGACCGCGCCCGCGCGGCCCTCGACCGGGCAGTGGCCGGCGCGCAGGTGGCGATGGTGTCCGGCGGGGATGCCGGCGTCTTCGCCATGGCGGCGGCGGTCTGCGAGGCGGTGGAAAAGGGGCCGGACGCCTATCGGGCCGTGGAGCTTTCCGTGGTGCCGGGCGTCACCGCCATGCTGGCGGTGGCCGCGCGCATCGGCGCGCCGCTGGGCCACGATTTCTGCGCCATCTCGCTCTCCGACAATCTGAAGCCGTGGGAGCTTGTCACCGCCCGCCTCAAGGCGGCGGCGCAGGCGGGCTTCGTGATCGCGCTCTACAACCCCATCAGCAAGGCCCGCCCCTGGCAGCTCGGCGCCGCCTTCGACCTGCTGCGCGAAGTGCTGCCGGGAACCGTGCCCGTCATCTTCGGCCGCGCCGCCGGCCGGCCGGACGAGCGCACCACCCTCGCCACGCTCGCGGATGCCGACGCGAGCATCGCGGACATGGCCACCTGCGTCATCATCGGCTCGACCGAAACGCGGGTGGTGACACGGCCGGGATTGTCCCCCCTCGTCTATTCGCCGCGTTCGGCGCGATGATGCAGGGCTGATGCGAAAGGACAGGCCATGACGCTGTCGAATGACGACGAGCTGAAGGCAATGCAGGAGATCGGCCGCATCTGCGCCGAGGCGCTGGAGGCGATGAGCAAGGCGATCGAGCCCGGCATCACCACCCGCGAGCTGGACGGGATCGGCCGGACCTTTCTGGAGGCCGCCGGCGCGCAGTCGGCGCCCGAGACGGTCTATGATTTTCCCGGCGCCACCTGCATCAGCATCAATGAGGAAGTCGCCCACGGCATTCCCGGCGACCGCGCCATCCGGCCCGGCGATCTCGTGAACATCGACGTCTCCGCGCACAAGAACGGCTATTTCGCCGACACCGGCGCCTCCTTCGCCGTGCCACCGGTGACGCGGGCGGTGGAGAAGCTTTGCCGCGACGGACGCCGCGCCATGTGGGCGGGCCTGCGGCAGGTGGCGCCGGGCCGCCCGCTGGCGGGCATCGGCCAGGCTGTGGGCGCCTTTGCCAAGAAGAACGGCTATACGCTGGTGCGCAACCTCGCGAGCCACGGCGTCGGCCTCTCGCTGCACGAGGAGCCCACCGAAATCGCCACCTGGCCGGATGCCTCCGATCGCCGTATTATCACGGAAGGGCTGGTGTTCACGGTGGAGCCCTTCCTGTCGCTCGGCGCGACCCTCGCCGAAAATGTCGAGGACGATCCGTGGACGCTCTATAGCGAGCCTCGCGCGCTCACGGTCCAGTACGAGCACACGGTGGTCGCCACCCGCAACGGCCCGCTGGTGCTGACCATGCCGGGGCACTAGCGCGCGCGTCGATGGGTGCGGCTCCAGGCGTCGGGCGTGTTCATCGTCGCGAGCCAGTGCGCCACCTCTTCCACCGTCTCCACCGCCGGCACATCGGGCACGTCCGGCCGGCGCAGCAGGATCACCTCGAGGCCCAACGCGCGGGCGGCTTCCATCTTGCCGTAGGTGGCAGGGCCGCCGCTGTTCTTGGCGACGATGATCTCGATGCGATGGTCGCGCAGCAGGTCCAGATCGCCCTCGACGGTGAAGGGGCCCCGCGCCACCACATAATCGGCGTGGGGCACCGCCAGCGGCGGCTCCACCGGATCGACGCTGCGCACCAGATAGGCATTTTGCGGCGCCGCCTCGAAGGCGCGCACCTCGTTGCGGCCCAGCGCGAGGAAGACGCGGCGGGGTGTCTCACCCAGCGCCGCAAGGGCGCCCGCGACGTCCTCCACCTCTCGCCAGCGATCGCCGGCGACCGGCGTCCAGGGCTGCCGCCGAAGGGCGAGGAGCGGCACGCCCAAAGACGCGCAGACCGCCGCAGCGTGGCGGGACATCTGAGCCGCATAAGGATGGGTGGCGTCGATCACCGCCGCGATACGCTCGGCGGCGAGATAGGCGCGCAGCCCCTCGATACCGCCGAAGCCGCCCACGCGGACGGGGACAGGCATCTGCGCGGGGTTTTCGGTGCGGCCCGCAAACGACACAATGGGATGGAGGTTCTTCTCGCCTGCGAGTCGCGCGGCGAGACGCCGGGCCTCCCCTGTCCCCCCAAGGATGAGGATGTGACGCGGCATGGATGCGGCTTGGCTGAGCGAGGGACCTGACATGGCGGGCGACACTGCCGCAGCACGGCCCTGGCTGTCCATCGTCGGCATCGGTGAGGATGGCGCGGACGGCCTCTCCCCCGCCGCGCGCGCGCTCGTCGGCGACGCCGAGCTGGTGTTCGGCGGCGTCCGGCATCTGGCGCTGGCCGGAGCGCTCGTCCGCGGCACGCCTTGCCCCTGGCCCAGCCCGTTCTCGGAGGGCATCGCGCAGGTGCTGGCGGCGCGCGGGCGGCGCGTGTGCGTGCTCGCCTCCGGCGATCCCTTCCTGCACGGCGTCGGCGCCACCCTGTCGCGCCATGTTCCGGCGGATGAGATGCGGGTCATTCCCGGCCCTTCGGCCTTCAGCCTCGCGGCGGCCCGGCTCGGCTGGCCCTTGCAGGAGACGGCGCAGGTCTCCCTGCACGGCAAGGCCATCGGCCGCATCCGGCCCTTTCTGCAACCGGGCGCCCGCATTCTGGCCCTGACCTCGGACGGCGAAGGTCCCGCGCAGGCGGCGGCCCTCCTCGCCGCGCTCGGCTTCGGCGCGGCGCGGCTCACCGTGCTGGAAGCCCTCGGCGGCCCGCGCGAGCGGATGCGCACGGCGACTGCCGCCGGTTTCGATCTCGCGGATGTCGATCCGCTGAACATCCTCGCCCTGGAAGTCCCGGCGGACACGGCCTCGCAGGCCCTGCCGCTCACCTGCGGCCTGCCGGACGGGTTGTTCGACCATGACGGCCAGCTCACCAAGCGCGAGATCCGCGCCGTGACCCTGTCCGCCCTCGCGCCGCGGGCCGGGGAGCATCTCTGGGACGTGGGCGGGGGCGCGGGCTCCATCGCCATCGAATGGCTGCTGACGCACCCCTCCCTCTCGGCCACCGCCATCGAGCAGGACGAAACCCGCGCCGAGCGCATCCGGGTCAATGCGGGCAATCTGGGAGTGCCGCACCTTGCCGTCGTCACGGGCATCGCGCCGCAGGCTTATGCGGGCCTGCCGCAGCCCGATGTCGTGTTCATCGGCGGCGGCGGGTCCGAGCCGGGTGTCCTCGCCGGAGCCCTCGCAGCATTGAAGCCGGGCGGGCGCCTTGTCGCCAATGCCGTCACGCTGGAGACCGAAGCCGTGCTTCTGGAGCATTACGCGCGCCTCGGCGGCAGCCTGGCGCGGCTGTCCGTGTCCCGCGCCGTGCCGGTGAAGGGCATGACCGGCTGGCGCCCGGCGATGCCGGTCACGCAGTGGAGCGTCGTCAAGGCGGGAGCGTCCGCATGATCGCGGCAGGCATCGGCAGCAAGCGGGGCGTCACCGCGCAGGACGTGCTCGCCGCCATCGACGCGGCACTGACGCGCGTGGACCTGTCGCGCGAAGACCTGAAAGTCATCGCCACACCGGCCGTGAAGGGTGGCGAGGCGGGCATCGCCGAGGCGGCGGCCCTGCTGGGCCTGCCGCTGGTGCTGATTCCGCAGGGCCAGCTGGAAGCCATGGCCGAGCGCACCCAGACCCATTCCGAACGGGTGGTGGCACTGCTGCGCATTCCCTCCGCCGCAGAGACGGCGGCGCTTGCCGCCTGCGGCCTCAATGCCCATCTGCTGGGCCCGCGCCTCGCGCTCGGCTCGGTCACCTGCGCGCTCGCCCGCAGCGGCGCGCTGCCATGAGTTCCCGTTTCCCATGACCGTACATTTCATCGGCGCCGGCCCCGGCGCCGCCGACCTCATCACCGTGCGCGGGCGCGATCTCATCGCCCGCTGCCCCGTCTGCCTCTATGCCGGCTCCATCGTGGCGCCGGACCTGCTGGCCTATTGCCCGCCGGGCGCGCGCATCGTGGACACCGCGCCCCTCGATCTCGACCGGATCGAGCAAGAATATGTGGCGGCCCATGCGGCGGGGCAGGATGTGGCGCGGCTGCATTCGGGCGACCTCTCGGTCTATAGCGCGGTCGCCGAGCAGGTGCGCCGGCTGGAGCGGCGGGGCATCCCCTATACGCTGACGCCCGGCGTGCCCGCCTTCGCGGCGGCGGCGGCGGCGCTGCGGGCGGAACTCACCGTGCCGGAAGTGGCGCAAAGCGTGGTGCTGACCCGCGTCTCCGGCCGCGCTTCCGCCATGCCGGAGCGGGAGAAGCTCGCCACCTTTGCCGAAAGTGGCGCGACGCTCGCCATCCATCTCGCCATCCATGCGCTGGACCGCGTGGTGGCGGAGCTCACCCCTTTCTATGGGGCGGAGTGCCCGGTGGCGGTGGTGGTGAAGGCGAGTTGGCCGGACGAGCGCATCCTGCGCGGCACGCTCGCCACCATCGCCGCGCAGGATGCGGCCGACCCCATCGCCCGCACGGCGCTCATTCTGGTGGGCCCCGCCCTCGCCGCCGCCGATTTCCGCGAGAGCGCCCTCTACAATGTGGACTACGTCCGCCGCTTCCGGGGGATGGCGGAGTGAGGACGGTGCTTCTCGGGGAGAGGCGAACCCGCCCGCCCGGCGGCGACGGCCGCCGCTGGAGCAACGCCCGTTTGATGCGAGTTGTCACCGCGTGGGGATTGGGCAACCGGGCACAAGCGGAGAGCGTCTTACCCCCCTCCCTGCCCTCCCCCTCAAGGGGGGAGGGTTTCCCGCCCGGTTCTGAGCACGCGGACTTCGAGCACGCGCCGTTCCTCGCTTGTCCCGCTCCATCCGCTCGCCAAAACGCCCTTCATCTCGCGCACCCCACCCCCTCCCCCCTTGCGGGGGAGGGCTGGGGAGGGGGGTATAACGGCGGCCGCCAGAGCGACGCGCAGCCGCCCACAAACCTAAGCCGCCCGAAACCCGGTCCGCCCCATCAGCGCGCCGTCGCGGTCGAAGACCACGATCTCCAGTTCCATGCCCGTGCCCGCGATCACGCCCGCCGCCGCGTCCCACGCCCGCGCCGCCACGAGATCGCCCAGCGGCAGGCCCTCGGCTCCGGCCTCCTCAAAAGCCTGCGCGACAGTGTTGGCGCTGCCGATGCGGTCGGCGAGATCGAGGCTCGCGCCGGCCTCGCGCGCGAGATGCGCCAGCGCGGTGAGATCGGCGCTGCCGCGCTTGGAGTGGAGGTCCAGCATCCCCTGCGCGAGCTTCGTCATCTTGGCGACGCCACCGGCGATGGTGACGCGCGGCACCGGATGGGCGCGCAGATATTTCAGCATGCCGCCGACGAAATCGCCCATGTCGATGAGCGCGGTCTCGGGCAACTGATGCAGCGCCTGCACCGCTGCCTCGGAGGCCGAGCCGGTGGCGCCCGCCACATGATCGAGCCCCATGGCCCGGGCCACATCGATGCCACGATGGATGGAATGGATCCAGGCCGCGCAGGAGAAGGGGATCACGACGCCCGTGGTGCCCAGAATCGAGAGCCCACCGACAATGCCAAGGCGGGGATTGAGCGTCTTCTTGGCGAGACGCTCCCCGTCGGCGATGGAAATCTCCACCTCGGCATCGGCCGGCACGCCCGCCGCCGCCGCCACCTCGGCGATGCCCTGCGCAATCATGCGCCGGGGCACGGGATTGATGGCCGGCTCGCCGGGCGGAACGGGAAGGCCGGGGCGCGTCACGATGCCGACCCCTTCCCCCGCCGCGAAGGTGACGCCCGCCCCCGGCGGGCCCCGGCGCACGGTGGCGCTCACCAGCACGCCATGGGTCACGTCCGGATCATCGCCCGCATCCTTCACGATGCTGGCGCGGGCGCTGTCGCCTTCAAGGACACTCACCGCGAGGGCAAAGGCGGGGCGGGCACCGTTCGGAAGCTCCACCTCGACGGGATCGGGGAAAGCGCCCGTCACCAGCGCGGCGAAGGCGGCCTTGGCGGCACCGGCGGCGCAGGTACCCGTCGTCCAGCCGCGACGCAGGTTCGGGGCCGGCGCGCCGTCCGGCTGCTCCGCGAAAGGCCCGTCTTCCTTGCCGCCTGTGCTCATGAGGCCCTTCATAGGCCGCAGGCGGCGCGCCGTCACGGGGGCCAGCCATGAGCCTCAACGGACTGCTCATCGGCGCCCCGCGCTCGGGCTCCGGCAAGACCACGGTGACGCTCGGCCTCCTCGCCGCGCTCGCCCGGCGTGGCGTTGCCGTGCGGGCGGCGAAATCGGGTCCGGACTATATCGACCCCGCCTTCCACGCCGCCGCCACCGGCCGGCCGGGCCTCAATCTCGACAGTTGGGCCATGCCGCCCGGCCTGCTCGCCCATCTGGTGGATCTCGCCGGGGCGGATGGCGACCTCCTCGTGGTGGAAGGCGCCATGGGCCTGTTCGATGGCGTTGCCGCCCCGCCCCGCCGCAGCGGCGCGGGGGCGGACATGGCGGCGCTGCTCGGCGTTCCCGTGCTGCTGGTGCTGGATGTCTCCGGCCAGTCGCAGACCGCCGCCGCCGTCGCGCGCGGCTTCATGGCGCATGATCCGCAGGTGCGCATCGGCGGCGTGATCCTCAACCGGGTGGGCAGCGAGCGGCACATCCGGCTGGTGCGCGAAGCCATGGCGCCGCTCGGCCTGCCCGTGGTGGGCGCCATTCCGCGCGACGCCACCCTCGCGCTGCCGGAGCGCCATCTCGGCCTCGTGCAGGCGGGCGAGCATGCGGACCTCGACGCCCGGCTCGATGCGCTGGCCGCCATGGCGGAAGCCCATCTCGATCTCGAGGCCATTCTGGCGCTCGCCGCCCCCGTGCGGCCGGTGGCCGCGAACCCGGCTCGTGCCTTGCCGCCGCCCGGGCAGAGAATCGCGCTGGCGCAGGATGCCGCCTTCACCTTCGTCTATGCCCATCTGCTGGCGGAATGGCGGGCGGCGGGCGCGGAGATCCTGCCCTTCTCGCCGCTGGCGGACGAGGCGCCCGATTCTTCCGCCGACATCTGCTGGCTGCCCGGCGGCTATCCCGAGCTGCATGGCGGGGCGCTCGCCAATGCCCAGCGCTTCAAGGCGGGGCTCACCGCCTTCGCAGCGCACAAGCCGGTGCATGGGGAGTGCGGCGGCTACATGGCCCTCGGCCAGGGCATCGTCGATGCACAGGGCGCGCGCCACGCCATGGCCGGGCTGCTGGCGCTGGAGACGAGCTTCGCAAAGCGCAAGATGAATCTCGGCTACCGCGAGGCGCGCCTGCTCGGCGACACGCCCATCGGCCGGGCGGGGACGCGGGTGCGGGGGCACGAATTCCATTATGCCAGCGTGATCGACCGGGGTTCCGACGCGCCGCTGGCGGAGCTCGCCGACAGCCAGGGCACCGCGCTGCCGCCGTCGGGCAGCCGGCGCGGACAGGTGACGGGCACCTTCTTCCACGCCATTGCCCCTACGGAATGAGCATCCGCTTTTTGCTGCATCGCAAAGCAAGTCGCACCCTCCCGGCCCATGCTGGAGCGTGTCTTTTTGGACCGTTCCGGCGTTATACTTGGGTCAACGAGCCGAACGGCCGCAGGTTGCAGAATGCGTCCTGAGCAGGAGGAGCAAATCCCATGCGGTGCCAGAACAAGGAAAACGACTTCCGTGAAGCCATCATGGATCTGGTGAGCGCCAAGGATGGTCAGGCCATCGTCATCCAGGTCATCGGCGGCACCACCATCACCGGTTATGCGCCCATGAGCGTGGGCAAGGACTATCTGCGCTGCTATGTCTCGGCGGGGGACAACCACAAGGAGCAGGTGGTGCCCTTCCATTCCATTACGTGCGTGCGATAGCCTCCGGCTATAGATCCCGCCCAAAGAAACTCCGCTTGCCCCCTCGCACGGGGCAGCCGTTTCCCTATATGACAGCGGTATTCGCGCGGCCCGCCACGGGCGCGCGCGGTGTTCCGCCGGTGGAGCCCGTCGTGCCAGCCGGCCGCACAGGAGATGCCGATGGCCGCCCAGACCGCTTCCCAGTCTTCCCCCGCCGCGCAGCCGCTCCCCTTCCAGCGCGAGCAGAACCTCATCGGCGGCGCCTGGGTCGACGCGGACAGCGGCGCGACCATTGAGGTCAACAACCCGGCCACCGGCGCCATCATCGGCACCATTCCGCACGCCGGCCGCGCCGAGACCCGCCGCGCCATCGAGGCCGCCGCTGACGCCTTCAAGATCTGGCGCGCCAAGACCGCCGCCGAGCGCGCCAGCGCCCTGCACAAGCTGGCCGACATCATCCTCGCCAACCAGGGTGATCTTGCGCGCCTGCTCACCACCGAGCAGGGCAAGCCCTTCGCCGAGGCCAAGGGCGAGGTCGGCGCCTCTGCCGCTTATGTGCGCTGGTTCGCCGAGGAAGCCCGCCGCCTTTACGGCGACACCATCCCCTCCCCGTGGGCCGGCCGCCGCATCATGGTGACCAAGGAGCCCGTGGGCGTGGTGGCCGCCATCACCCCCTGGAACTTCCCCTCCTCCATGCTCGCCCGCAAGGTGGGCGCGGCGCTTGCTGCCGGCTGCACGGTGGTGGCGAAGCCGGCGGAACTGACCCCCTATTCGGGCCTCGCCTGGGGCGTGCTGGCGGAAATGGCGGGCATCCCGGCCGGCTGCGTGAACATCGTCACCGGCGATGCCAAGGAGATCGGGCTGGAGATGACCTCCAACCCCATCGTGAAGAAGGTGACCTTCACCGGCTCCACGCCGGTGGGCAAGCTGCTGATGAAGCAGTCCGCCGACACCATGAAGAAGATCTCCATGGAATTGGGCGGCAACGCCCCCTTCATCGTGTTCGACGATGCCGATCTCGATGCGGCGGTGGAAGGCGCCATCGCCTCCAAGTTCCGCAACTCCGGCCAGACCTGCGTGTGCGCCAACCGCATCTATGTGCAGGCCGGCATCCATGACGCCTTCGCCGAGAAGTTCGCGGAAGCGGTGCGCAAGCTCAAGATCGGTAACGGCTTCGACGACGGCGTGGTCGCCGGCCCGCTGATCGAGGAGAAGGCGGTCGCCAAGGTGGAACGCCTGCTCAAGGACGCCACCGACAAGGGCGGCCAGATCGTCACCGGCGGCAAGCGCAGCCCGCTCGGCCTCACCTTCTTCGAGCCCACCGTGATCGCCAATGCGACGCAGGACATGGGTTTCGCCCGTGAGGAAATCTTCGGCCCCATGGCGCCCCTCTTCAAGTTCGAGACCGAGGAGGAGGTCGTTCGCTATGCCAACAGCACCGAATATGGCCTCGCTTGCTACTTCTTCACCAAGGATCTCGGCCGCGCCTTCCGCGTCTCCGAGGCGCTGGAATATGGGCAGGTGGGCGTCAATGCCGGCGTCATCACCACCGAGGTGGCCCCGTTCGGCGGCGTGAAGGAGAGCGGCGTCGGCCGCGAGGGCTCCAAGTATGGCTGCGACGACTATCTGAACATCAAGTACATCTGCATCGGCGGCGTCTGAGCCCCGCGCGGTTTCGCTCGATGAAAGAGGCGGCGCGGCCCACGCGCCGCCTCTTTTCGTTTCGGGGCCTGTTTTGAGACCGTCCGCCGCTCTTTCCCGCGCCTGCTCCCCTTCGATCGCTCGCTTGCCCCCTCCCCTACCCTCCCCCGCAAGCGGGAGAGGGGGGCCTGTCGCGCTGGCTGAGGCGATGCTCCTGAACTCCCGGCGGGAAAGCCCTCTCCCGCTTGCGGGGGAGGGTTGGGAGGGGGCAGGCACGGTCAGGAGGGGCGGACGGCAGAAGAAATCACGCTCCGGTCCCGCCCAGCACCGCCCGCTTCGGCATCACTTCGTGCCGAACGGGCCGAACACCATGTCGGGGGCGCTGGTGTTGTGGCGGGAAGGCACGAGGCGGCCCGCCCAGAGTTCGCTGGCCAGTCCGCCGGGATAGGTCATCACCGGCGCCTCACCCCAGCCCTTCTCGCCCGGCGCCTTCCAGGCAAGCCGCGCCACGTCGGCGTTGAATTCGGTCACATACATGGAGCGCAGCGCCGCGAAGGGGGCGCCCGCCACCGGCCGATCGAAGGTCACGTCCAGCGCCAGTTGCTCGCGGTCCAGAGTCGCGAGATGCATCCGCGCGGTGCCGCCGCCCGCGAAGGTGAGCGTGAAGGAGCGCGTGGCCGGATCGAAGGCGATCTCCTTCAGCTTCACCAGCGGCCGCCCCTCGGTCTCCACCGGGCCGACGAGGAAGGACGAGCCATAGCCGGTCATGGGCAGATGGCTCGGCGAGAGCGGGCGGGCGCGCCAGTAGCCGTCCGGGGGATAGACCACCAGCACCTCCTCCGCCCGGTCCTGCTGGCGCACCCAGAGTTGAACCAGATGCAGCCCCTCCACCACCTTGTCGCCCACGCGGAACGGCACGGCAGCCGGCCGCCAGAAGGAGGGGAAAGTGTAGCCGGTGAGCCAGAGGTCGGGCGTCTCGAAGAAGGTCACGCGCTTCGGCACCGCCGGCACGGCGGGATCCTTGCTCATGTCGCAGGCGGTGAAGTCCGGCGCCATGCGGTCCACGGACAGCGTGCCGATGTAAGCGGGATGGACGGCGGCAATGCGCAGGCGGCTGATGCCCGGCGCGGCGAAGGTGAGCGCCACATTGTCCGTCTCGGCGCAAAGCGTCGGCACGCTCTCGTTGCGCACCGTCGCCGCCGCCTCCTGTGCGGAAGCGGGCGCGAATGTGAGAAGGCCGAGAAGAGCCGTCAGGAAGAAACGTGATGCCATGCGTGCCCCGCGTACGGGGCCGCCACGGCCCCTCAATCCACCAGTACGTAACCCGCCTGCCGGGCGATGATCCGGCCCCGGTCGGGAATATGAGAGCCGGTGACGCCGATCTTGTCGATCACCAGCCGATCGAGGATGCCCCGGCGGGTGGCGGCGGCGAGTGAGGCGTCCACGTCGAACACCACCGTCCAGGCGGGATGGGGGAATTGCAGCAAAGCGGAATGGATGGTGTCGGCAAAGATGAGGAACTGCTCCTTGCCGTCCGCCAGCAGGAAGCCCGCATGGCCCGGCGTGTGCCCGGGCAGCGGCACGAAGGTGATGCCCGGCACCGCCTCGCCGCTGCCGTTCACCGTGCGGACGCGGCCCTTGTAGGCCTCCAGCGCCTTGCGGGCGATCATGAACATGGGCTCCATGGACGTCGGCATGCGCGACATCGCGCCGTCGTCGCTCCAGAAAGCCACCTCCATCTGCTGCACCACCAGTTCCGCATTGGGGAACAGGGCCGTGCCGTCCGCCTTCATCAGGCCGCCCGCATGGTCGGCATGGAGATGGGTCATGAGCAGCGCGTTGACCCGCTCGGGCGGCACGCCGACAGCGGCAAGGCGCTCTGCGGCCTTGCCGAGATCAGGCCCCAGCGTCGCTCCGGCACCCGCGTCCACCACATAGAATCGGTCGCCGCGATTGATGGCGAAGACGTTCACCGGCTGCGGCCAGGGGCCGAGCTTGGGCAGGCCCGCCCGCTCCACCAGTTTCTCGCCCTCCACGGAATCGGCATCGGGAATCAGGGCCGGTGTGAGACCGAAGGGGCCGTCGAGAATGGGCATGATCCGGAAGGCGCCAACGCTGAAGGGCGCATTGAGTGGCGTCGCCATCGCCCGGCCGAGCCCGCCCGCAGCAAGCGGGAGCGCGGCGGCACCGGCCAGGAAATCGCGGCGGGACAGCAGACCTGTGGCGGACGTCATCGGGCCTCTCACGATGGCGAAGGCGGGCACGCGGACGCACGGCCCGCATATTCCATGCCGGTTCTAGAGCCCTAGGCTTGCGCCAGCATCGCTGCCCTCGGCGTGGCCGGACGGCACGTTTAAATTGCCTCGGCCCATTTTCAGTGCTAAGGGCTCGCGCTTCAAGAGGACGGCATCGCCGATCCGCCGACCGGACCGAGGGTCCGGAGGTCACCGCCCGACAGCGCGTTGCGCCCTCGGGCGCGTTTCTCGTTGCGCCATTGGGATCATACCCCATCTGTGGCGCGGCAGAGAGACAAGACCCGGCGGGCCAGCCGCCGGCCTTGCGAACCCCAACTCCGGTCCCGGCCGGAGTGATCAGGACGGACCCATGTTCGACAGCCTTTCAGACCGCCTTGGCGGCATACTCGACAAGCTGAAGCGGCGCGGCGCTCTCACCGAGGCCGACGTCGGCGAGGCCATGCGCGAGGTCCGGCGGGCGCTGATCGAGGCGGACGTCGCCCTCGACGTGGTGCGCTCCTTCACGGACAAGGTGCGCGCGCGCGCCGTGGGCGTCGAGGTCATCAAGTCGGTGACGCCCGGCCAGATGGTCGTGAAGATCGTTCACGACGTGCTGGTGGAGACGCTGGGCTCCGACGCCGACCCCATCGACCTCAATGCTCCCGCCCCGGTCCCGATCCTGATGGTCGGCCTCCAGGGCTCGGGCAAGACCACCACCACCGCGAAGATCGCCAAGCGCCTGACCGAGCGCGGCAACCGCCGCGTGCTCATGGCCTCGCTCGACACCCGCCGCCCGGCGGCCATGGAGCAGCTGGCGACGCTGGGCACGCAGGTTGAGGTGAATACCCTTCCCATCGTGCCCGGCCAGAGCGCCGTGCAGATCGCCAAGCGGGCCATGGATGCCGCCCGCTTCGGCAATTACGACGTGGTGATCCTCGACACCGCCGGCCGCGTCACCCTCGACGAAGCGCTGATGGCGGAAGTGGCCGAGGTGAAGGCCATCACCAACCCGCACGAAGTGCTGCTGGTGGCCGACAGCCTCACCGGCCAGGACGCGGTGAACACCGCGAAGGCCTTCGACAGCCGCGTCTCCATCACCGGCATCGTGCTGACCCGCGCCGACGGCGACGGGCGCGGCGGCGCCGCGCTCTCCATGCGCGCGGTCACCGGCAAGCCCATCAAGCTGCTGGGCACGGGCGAGAAGATGGATGGGCTGGAGGATTTCGATCCCCAGCGGGTCGCCGGCCGCATCCTCGGCATGGGCGACGTGGTGGCCCTCGTGGAGAAGGCCGCCGAGAATCTCGACATCGAGAAGGCCAAGGCCACCGCCGAGCGGATGCGCAAGGGCGTCTTCGATCTGGAAGACCTGCGCGACCAGCTCTTCCAGATGCAGAAGATGGGCGGCATGGGCGGCCTGATGGGGATGCTGCCCGGCATCGCCAAGGTGAAGAACCAGATCGCCGCCGCCAATCTCGACGACAAGGTGTTCAAGCGCCAGGTCGCCATCATCAATTCCATGACCCGGCAGGAGCGGCGCAATCCGAAGGTGCTCGACGCCTCGCGCAAGAAGCGCATCGCTTCCGGCTCCGGCACCAAGGTCGAGGAGATCAACCGCCTCATCAAGATGCACCGCCAGATGGCGGATGTGATGAAGGCGATGGGCGGCGCCGCCGGCAAGCGCGGCCCGCTCGCCGGCCTCGCCAGCATGATGGGCATGGGGGCCGGCGGCCCCTCGCCGGAAATGCTCCAGCAGATGGCCGAGAAGATGCCGGGCGGCCTGCCCGGTGGCGGCGGCCTCCCCCCGACCTTCCCCGGTGGCCTTCCCGGCCTCGGCAAGGGCCTGCCTCCGGGCCTGCCCAAGGGCTTCCCCGGCCTGCCCGGCCTCGGCGGCCCGAAGAAGAAATGACGCCCGCCGCTTGCTCCCATGGGGATCAGCGGTCGGCCGATTGAAATCAAGACACACGAACACGAAGACACTGAAAGGAAAGTCCCATGTCCCTCAAGATCCGTCTCGCCCGCGGCGGCGCCAAGAAGCGTCCCTACTACCGCATCGTTGTGGCCGACGCCCGCTCCCCGCGCGATGGCCGCTTCATCGAGAAGATCGGCACCTTCAACCCGCTGCTGGCCAAGGACGCCGCCGAGCGCGTGACGCTCGACGCCGAGAAGGCCAAGGCCTGGCTCGAGAAGGGCGCCCAGCCCACCGACCGCGTGGCCCGCTTCCTCGACGCCGCCGGCCTGCTGAAGCGTGAGGCCCGCAACAACCCGAAGAAGGCCGAGCCCGGCAAGAAGGCCCAGGAGCGCGCCGCCGAGCGTGCCGCCAAGGCTGCCGAGGCCTCCGAGGCCGCGTCCGCCGAGTGATTTCGGCCGGAGGGGATGCGCGGCTGAAGGGTCGCGCCACTGCCCCCTCCCCATCCCTCCCCCGCAAGCGGGAGAGGGAGCCTGTTCCGGTGGCGGTGGCGTCCAGTTCCGTAGCCAGACAGGCGGCTCGTGTTCTGCGCCGACCTCTCCGATTTCACCCTCTCCCGCTTGCGGGGGAGGGCAGGGAGGGGGAACGGCGGGACACATCCGCAGACGTGACGTCCGCCATGGGTGGAAGGGGATAGGCCACGCCCCTGCCCCCTCCCCGACCCTCCCCCGCAAGCGGGAGAGAGAGCCTGTCGCGCCGGCGGCAAAGTTAACGCTTCAGATCCCCGCCTCACCCGAGGCCGGTTCGTGTTTTCGGTATCCGCAGCCCATGACAGATCGCATTCTCATCGCCCGCATCGGTGCGCCCCATGGCGTGAAGGGCGAGGTGCGCCTGTTCGCCTTCGGCGAAGACCCGCTGGCGCTGAAGCGCTATCCGCTGACCGACGAGAGCGGCGCCCGCCGCTTCAAGGTCCAGTCGCTGCGGGCGGCCAAGGATCATTTCGTCGCCAGGCTCGAGGGCATCGCCGACCGCAACGCGGCCGAGGCCCTGACCAATACCGACCTCTTCGTGCCCCGTGACGCCCTGCCGGCGGCGGAGGACGAGGACACCTTCTACCACGCCGATCTCATGGGCCTCCGGGTGGAAGATCAGAGCGGTGCGCTGCTCGGCACCGTTCTGGCCATGCACGATTTCGGTGCCGGCGACGTGCTCGAATACACGCCCGAAGGTGGCGGGCGCACGCTGCTGCTGCCCTTCACCAAGGCCGCCGTGCCGGTGGTGGACGTGCCCGGCGGACGCATCGTGGTGGTGCCTGACACCAATCCCGACGAGACCCCGCCCGAGGACGCCGATCAGGCCTGAGCCCGCCTGCCGTCAAGTTGACGGCACGGGCCGGCTCCCCCATTCCTGCGCCATGACCTTCCGCGCCACCGTCCTCACCCTCTATCCCGAGATGTTTCCGGGGCCGCTCGGCCATGCGCTGGCCGGCCGCGCGCTGGCCAACGGGCTGTGGGCGCTGCAGGCGGTGCAGATCCGCGACCATGCGCTGGACAAGCACCGCTCGGTGGACGACACGCCGGCCGGCGGCGGGCTCGGCATGGTGATGCGGGCCGATGTGCTCGCCCGCGCTATCGACGCCGTCTCTCCACCGGATGATCCCCGCCCTCGCCTGCTCATGACCCCGCGCGGCCGCCCGCTGACGCAGGCACGCGTGCGCGACCTCGCCGCGGGGCCCGGCGCCGTCATCCTCTGCGGGCGGTTCGAGGGCGTGGACGAGCGCATCATCCCCGGCCGCAATCTGGAAGAAGTGTGCGTGGGCGACGTGGTGCTCTCCGGCGGCGAGGCGGCGGCGCTGCTGACGCTGGATGCCTGCGTGCGGCTGATCCCCGGCGTCATGGGCAAGACCGAGAGCGGCACGGAGGAGAGCTTCTCCGACGGCCTGCTCGAATATCCGCAATACACCCGCCCGCAGCTCTTCGAGGGCGCTGGCATCCCCGAGGTGCTCACCTCCGGCGATCACGCGAAGATCGCCGCCTGGCGCCGGGCGCAGGCGCTCGCCATCACCCGCGAGCGCCGGCCGGACCTTCTCGCCAAGGCGGAAAAGTGAGGCTGCGCGCCGCGTCCCGTGGGGAAGATGACGCTGCCATGAAGGAAAGGGCATGACATCTGTCCCTTTCTCCTGTATGTGAGCGCGTCCCTTAACTTACAACGACACGATGTGGCGCCGGGGCACGGCCGGAGACGGCTTATTCCCGAAGCGCTGCTAGAGGTTGGCGACAATGAACATCATTCAGCAGCTTGAGGCCGAACAGGCCGCCCGCCTTTCCGAAACCAAGACGATCCCGGAATTCCAGCCCGGCGACACCGTCATCGTCAACGTGAAGGTGGTTGAAGGTGAGCGCACCCGCGTTCAGGCCTATGAGGGCGTGTGCATCGCCCGCAACGGCGGCGGCCTCAACGAGAACTTCGTGGTCCGCAAGATTTCCTACGGCGAGGGCGTGGAGCGCGTGTTCCCGATCTACTCGCCGCTGATCGACAGCATCAAGGTGGTGCGTCGCGGCAAGGTGCGTCGCGCCAAGCTCTATTACCTGCGCGACCGTCGCGGCAAGTCCGCCCGTATCGCCGAGCGCACCGACGATCGCGCGAAGAAGGCCAAGGCGACCGCCGCCGAGTGAGGCGCCGTTTCCTTCTGACGATTTCAGCCGCCGGGTTCGCCCGGCGGCTTTTTTATTGCCCGCGTGGGCGCCTCGGATCAGTCCGTCGCCGTTTCCAGCAACCGGGCGAGAAGCCCCTCCGGGTCCGCGTCATAGGCCGCGCGCACAGTGGCGAGCGCCTGCGCCCCGCCGCCGCGATGGCCGGCGCCGCCCACATGCAGCCAGCCATCAGCCAGCAGATAGGGCTCTGGCGTTCCCGTGACAGGATCGGCGATCCAGGCGGTGCGGGTGGTGGCACGTTCGAGGCGCGCGGGATCAAGCGTGCGGTAGAGCACGCCCCAGTTCTGTCCGCCGGTGTCCAGCGTCAGCGGCGTATCGGTGCCGAAATCGAGCGGCAGATGGCCCAGCGCGTCGAGATCGAACACGCTGTAGCCGGGCCAGAGATACCAGCCGCCGAACCGCTCCCCCCGCCGCACCATGCCATAGGCCGGCTGGTGGGCGACGAGGCCGGGAAGGTCCACCGACGCCAGCGGCACGAGATCGTGGTCCAGCAACGCGAAGACTCTCGGCGCGACGGGCCGGATGAGGCTGTGCAGCACCCAGTTCAATGCCACGCCATGGGAGCGCGAGCCGTTGCGCCCGCCCTTGAAGGGTGAGGGCGGCAGCGGGCAATAAGCGAGCCCGCGCGCGGCGCAGAGCGCTGCGATGGCGGCGCGGGCCTCCGGCCGGCTGGAATTGTCGCACACCACCAGCGGAATGCCGGGCGCGAAGCGCGCCATCCCGTCCGCCAGCAGGGCGATGGCCTCGGGCAGGTTGAAAGCGATGGTGAAGGCGAGCGCGGGGGCCCGGCTCTCGCGCAGGCGCGCCACCAGTTCCGCCTGCCCCGGCGCGGTGCGGCGGCGGTAGGCACGGTCCACGAGCACGTTGCGCGCCCGCCGCAAGCGATGGAACAGCGGCTCGGCCGCCGCCCATTCCTTCAGCGAATAATCCTTCAGCGCGCGCATGGCGCCTTGTGGGAGGCGCCGCCCGCCCCGTCAAGCGGCCGGGCGTTCCACGGGTGCGGTGAAATCCACCTCCGGCCCCACCGGCACGATGCCGCGCGGGTTAATGCCCCGGTGGCTCTCGTAATAATGGTGCTTGATGTGGAAGACATCGACGGTCTCGGCGATGCCCGGCACCTGATAGAGCGCGCGGGTATAGGCCCAGAGCGCCGGATAATCGACGATGCGGCGCACGTTGCACTTGAAGTGGCCCACATAGACGAGATCGAAGCGCAGCAGCGTCGTCCAGAGCCGCCAGTCCGCCTCCGTCTGCCGGTCGCCCATGAGATAGGGCTGGCGGGACAGGCGCTCCTCCAGCCAGTCCAGCGTCTCGAACAAAGGCGCCAGCGCCTCCTCATAGGCCGCCTGCGTGGTGGCAAAGCCGCAGCGATAAACGCCGTTGTTCAGCGTCTTGTAGACGCGGTCGTTGACCGCATCGATTTCCGCCCGCAGTTCGGCCGGATAATAGTCGCCGGGCTTGGCGCCGACGCCATCAAAGGCGGAATTCAGCATGCGGATGATGTCGGCGGATTCGTTATTGACGATCTGCCGGGTCTGTTTGTCCCACAGCACCGGCACGGTCACGCGCCCGCTATAGGCGGCGTCCGAGCGGGCATAGAGCTCGTGCATGCGGGTCACGCCCTCGTTCGAGTCCGGAATGACGCCGGGGCCGGGATGGAAGGTCCAGCCCTCCTCCGCCATCAGCCAGTGGGTGACGGAAAAGGAGATGGCGTCCTCCAGACCTTTCAAGGTCCGGAAGATCATGGCCCGATGCGCCCAGGGGCAGGCGCGGGCGATATAGAGATGGTAGCGGCCCGGCTCGGCCTTGAAACCACCCGCGCCCGTGGGGCCGGGGCTGCCGTCCGCCGTCACCCAGTGCCGCAGCACGGAATCGGGCCGGGTGAAGCGCCCGCCCGCGTCGGTGGGGAAATCTTCCTGTCCGTGCCAGACCCCATCCACCATCCGACCCATCGGGCTTCTCCTTCCGCCTGTTGCGGTTTCAGTTCGCCTTGTCAGCCATGATGCGGGCCGCAAGATCCTTCATGTCCGGCGTCCGGTCGCCGTTGCCCGTGAGCTCGTAAAGCCGGACCTCGCCCCGCGCGTCCGCACGCGGATAGCTGGCGATCAGCCGGAAGCGCTCTGGGAAGGCCGCGATGGCCTCCTCGAGTTGCCGGTCGTGCGGCAGCGCCTGCGCAGCCGCCGAGGTATCGACGACCACATGGCCGACGCCCACGGCATCGAGCTGCCGCAGGAGATCCGCCGCGTCCTTGGCCAACGGCCGATACGAGGTTGCGTTCCAGTCGGTGCGCGCCAGCATCTTGGTTCCACGCAGAACGATGATGCGCCGGGCACGGTCCTGCTGGCCGATGGTGGAGATGAAGGCCCCCTCCCCCATGGCATCGGACCCCACCAGCACCAGCGGATTGTCCGGACGTCCGGCAAGGAAGGCTTCGGCGGCCGCGCCCATGCCGATGGGGCGCTTCTCCACCGGCGTCATGAGCGCCGGCAGGGCCCCGATGAGCAGCACGAGCGCCGCCACGAGCCCCTTGAGCGTCGGCCAGCCCGTTGTCAGCATCCCGAGCAGCCCCGTCGCGCCATAGGCCGCAAGCAGGATGAGCGGCGCCACCACGGGGAGCATGTAGCGCGGGTCGAGGCCCGACGGCATGAGGCAGTGGAAGACGAAGAAGGCGACCGCCAGGGCCACCAGCGCCACCCAGAGATCCGCCTGCGCCCGTCCCCGCCAGCTCCGGACCACAGCGAGTGACATGCCGACGCCGGCCAGCAGCAGGAGCAGGCCGCCGAGTGCCGCCGAAAGGCCGTCCGCATAAGTGGCGATGGCGAGATCGATGAAGTCCACGCCTGCCTCATACTGGAAGCCGTTCGCCGCCATCTTCGCGGTCATCACCGTCCAGGGGCCGGCCAGCACGAGCACGATGGGCAGCGGCACCCAGAAGCCCCAGCGCAGCATCAGGCGGAAGCGCCCGCCGAGCAGCACCACCAGCGGCGGCAGCAGCGCCAGCGCGGCGGCGGTGCCCTTGGTGAGGATCGCAATCGAGGCGATGAGGCCGAAGAGTGCCGCCGGCCCAACTCGCTGTGTGCGCAGGAAGTGCGCATAGGCGAGCGTCGCCAGCAGGGCCAGAGAGGCGACGGGCAGGTCGAGCTGGATCACCAGCATCGCCTGCCGCAGCAGCGGCGCGGCGAGCAACACCACGCCCACGGCCACGCCCTGGAGCGGCCCCAGCGTGCGCGCCGCCATCCATCCCGTGGTCACGACCAGCAGCGCCGCCAGCAGCGCCGGCAGGAGCAGCGCCACCGGCGTCGTCGGCGGCAACGCAAGGAAGAGACCGGCCTCCGCGAGATAATAGAGCGGCGGCCAGTGGCCGATCGCCACCTTCGGCAGGTGCAGATAATAGTCGGTGGCGAAGGCGAGCGGGTGCTGGGAGAGGCCGCTGCGCAGATAGTCCGCGATCATCAGGCCGCTGATGAAGTGGCTCGCCTCGTCCGCATTGTCGGCGGACATCTCCGCGCCATAGCCGCCGAGGGCCCGCTGCTGGAGCGCGACCAGCACGAGGACCAGCGCCACGAGAATGAGGAAGAGGAGAACCTTGAGGGCGCGCGCCGCGGCGTTGCCCTTCCCACCTCGGGCCGCGCCCGTCACGTCCTGCTCCACCACCCGCACGTCCTGCCGCTGCTTCAACCTGAGGGAGACCGCCCGCCCCCGCCACCTCTCTGGCTGGCGCTCGGCGGTCGCGCTCATGCCCCGACTTGTAGAGCCAAAAGCCGCAAACCGGAATCGGCAAACACGCCCGCCCGACGTTGCACGGGAGAAACGAAAAGGGCGCCGCGATCTCTCGCGGCGCCCCTGAACCTCGTCCGGCCGCCTTCGGCGGCGGAGATCACTTGCCGACGGCGCGGCGCACGGCGGCGATGATCTTGTCCTGCGTCGCCTCATCGAGATAGGCGTGCATGGGCAGGCTGATGACCTCGGCGCAGAGGCCCTCCGCAACGGGCAGGCTCTCGGCAGCGGCCGGATACTGCGCATAGGCCGGCTGGCGGTGCATGGCGATGCGGTAATAGACGGCGGTGGGAATGCCCTCCGCCTGAAGCGCCTTCGCCAGCGCATCGCGCACGCCGGGGGCGAAGCGCAGCGTGTACTGCGCCCACACGGAGGAAGCGCGCGGATCGACGAAGGGCACGGTGGCGATGTCGGCCAGCGCCTCGTTGTAGCGGCGGGCGACCTTTTCGCGGGCGGCGATCTCGTCCTCGAAGATGGCGAGCTTCTCCAGCAGCACCGCGGCCTGGATGGTGTCGAGGCGCGCGGTCATGCCGATGCGGACATTCTCATACTTGTCCACGCCCTGGCCGTGCTCGCGCACGCTCTTGAGCACGGCAACGAGGTCGGCATCGTCGGTGAGGATGGCACCGCCGTCACCGTAGCAGCCGAGCGGCTTCGCCGGGAAGAAGGAGGTGGCGGTGGCGTCACCGATGGAGCCGGTGCGCTTGTTGTTCCAGGTGCCGCCGAAGCCCTGCGCGGTGTCGCACAGCACCTTGAGGCCGTGCCTGGCGGCGATCGGCAGGATCGCGTCATAGTCGACCGGCTGGCCGAACAGATCGACCGGGATCACCACCTTGGGGGTGAGGCCCTTTTCCTTGGCGACCGCAATGGCCTGCTCAAGGCTCGCCGGGTCCATGTTGAAGGTATCCGCCCTCACGTCCACGAACACCGGGGTCGCGCCCACCCACGGCACCACTTCGGCGGTGGCGCAGAAGGTGAAGGCCGGGCAGAAGACCGCATCGCCCGCGCCGATGCCCCAGGCCATCAGCAGCATGGCCAGCGCATCCGTGCCGCTGGAGCAGGAGACCGCATATTTGGCGCCGGCGAAGGCGGCGAGTTCGGCCTCGAACTTCGTCACTTCCGGCCCGTTCACGAAGCGGCAGCTGTCCAGCACCGCCTGCACCGCCTGGTCCACCTTCGGCCCGAGACGGGCTTTCTGGGCGGCGAGGTCGATGAAGGGGATGGGCTGGGCGAAAGCCGGCGCCGGATGAAGCTGGGCAGCGGTCGAGGTCATGGGCACACGTTCCTGGCAGGCCGCGCGCAGAGGCGCGGGGCGATCGGCATGGGACAGGCGGAGCCGGAGGCCCCGCGTCTGGTATGAAGGCGCCCGGCCTCAGCCGGCGCGCCGCACCTTGGCGCGGGCGGCCGCCTCCACCCGCTCGGTGAGGCAGGAGATGGCGATCTCCAGGCTCGCAACGCCCTCCTCGCCCGACACCGGCGGCGTGCCGCCCGTGCGGACCGCATCAAGGAAGTGCGTGAGTTCGGTGCGCAGGGGCTCCGCATAGGCCACCGGCAGGTGGCGCATGGAATAGGAGCCGTCCGGGCGGTAGTCGAAGCACTCGGTCACCTGCCGGGTCAGCAGGTCACCGATGACGTATTTCTTGCGGGTGGCCACATGCACCGTGCGCGCCTTGAAGGGCGTCAGCCAGTTGGTGTTGATATGGGCCAGTACGCCGGAGGCGGTGCGGAACTGGAGCAGAGCGATGTCCTCGCGCTCGGCCATGGCGCTGGAGGTCTGCGGCTGCACCTCGACGATGTCCGAGCCCGTGAACCAGCGGATGAGGTCGATGTCATGCACGGCGAGGTCGATGACCACGCCCACGTTCGACATGCGCGGCGGGAACGGACCGACGCGGGTGATGGCGATGGAGAGGAGTTCCTCGCCCTCGATGGCCTTCTTCACCGCCTGCACGGCCGGATTGAAGCGCTCCACATGGCCGACCATGAGCGTCACGCCCTTGGCCCTGGCGGCGGCAACGATCTCGCGCCCCTGCTCCACGGTGGAGGCCACCGGCTTTTCCACCAGCACCGAGCAGCCGGCATTGATGACATCGAGCGCCACGGAATGGTGGAGATGGGTCGGGGCGGCGACGATCACCGCATCGAGACCCAGTTCCAGCAGACCGTGATGATCGCTCACCGCCTGACAGCCGAGCACCTCGGCCACGCGGCCGGCCTGCGCCGTGTCCGGATCGGCCACCGCCACCAGCTCCGCACCCGGCAGTTCCGCCAGAACGCGGGCGTGGTTGGAGCCCATGATGCCAATGCCGGTGACGCCGACGCGAAGGGGACGCGCCACGGAGGCCGCCGAATCACGAGCCATTTCAGCCCTCTTGCCTACTGAACTTCGGCTGCGCTCCTATCATGGGGGGGCGGGCCAAAGCGAGGCGCCACATCAATTCCGCGACGTTTCGCCGTTCAAGAATTACGTCCGCGTGTTACCGCGCCGCCACAAACGGGCCGGTTCCGGCGGAAAAGCAGAAGGGACGCGGCTCGCGCCACGCCCCCTCATCACGACCCCCGTCGTGCCGGACGCGGGACCTGCCCGCGCGCTGTCCGATGCGTCAGAACTTGTAGTTGACGCCGAGCCGCGCCGTTGACGCGGCGACCCCAGCCTCGCCGAGCGCCTTGTAATCGGCCTTGCCGAGATCGGTGTAGAGATACTCGGCGCGGGCGGTCCAATTGTTGGTGAGGGCGTACTCCACGCCGCCGCCCACCGTCCAGCCGGTGAGGGTCTGGGACTGGCTCGTGCCGAAGTCGGTGATCTTGTTGTTGCCCCAGGCAAAGCCGCCGGTGACATAGGGCAGCACGCGGTCCACCGCATACCCTAGGCGGGCGCGGACGGTGCCGAAGGATTCGAGCTTGCTGGACACCGGGCCGTTGCCGGCGCTGATGCCGCCGCCCTGCACGTCCGCCTCGAGGCCCACCAGCATGTTGTTCTGGAACTGGTAGTTGTAGCCGACCTGACCACCGCCGAACCATCCGTCGGGATCGAGGCCGAGCGCATCCGCGCTGCCCTTGCCCGAGCCCCACGCATAGCCGGTGTTGGCGCCGATATAGAATCCCGTCCAGGAGAAGACCGGCGGCGCGCTCACGGCGCTCGCTGGCATCACGGGGGCCGGCCGGGACAGATCGGCCGCCATGGCGGGCGCAGCGAACAGCAGGCTCGCCAGCGCTCCCGTGACCAGAACCGATTTCATCACGCTCTACCCTTCACTTGAAAGCCCATTCCCCCTCGTATCGCCCGCGAGGCGGGCAAGGGCATGGCACGGTCTGGGCAAAGCGATGGCAGCGGGCAGATGGCCGAATAGCGGCAGCGCGGACGTGGCGGTGCGTCAGACGGGGACCGCGAGAGGTAAGGCGCGCGATATCAGCAACACCTGTTGCATATCGGCCGAAGGGGGTGGCAGCACCTTACGGCAGCCAGCGAACCTGCGGCGTGCCTTGGGGGAGGCAAGGACCAAATGCGGCAGAGTCGGGGCAATAAAAAACCCCGGGCTTTCGCCCGGGGTTCTCGTCACCGGAAAGGTCCGGATCAGAACTTGTAGTTCACGCGAGCGCGCAGGACGCTCATGTTGAACGAGGTGTCCAGCGAGGTCAGGTTCGGGAACAGGTAGTTGTTGCCACCCAGATCCACGTACAGGTACTCGAGGCCAGCCGTGATGTTGTTGGTGACGGCGTACTCGAAGCCCGCGCCGATGGTCCAGCCCCAGTTCGTGGAGGAGGTGCCGACGCCGTAGATGTTGCCGTAGTCGACATGGCCCCAAGCAGCACCACCGGTGATGTAGGGCAGGAACTTGTCGAAGGCGTAGCCGAGACGGGCGCGGACGGTGCCGAAGTAGTCGAGCGAGCCGTTGATCGTCTGGCCGGCGAGCGGGCCGTTCACGGCGACGCCGGAGCTGCCGATGCCGGTCCAGTCGATGTCAGCTTCGATGCCGACCACGACGTTGTTGGCGAACTGGTAGTTGTAGCCGATCTGGCCACCGCCCAGCCAGTCGTCCTGGCCGCCGACGGAGTAGCTGTAGGGCAGGCCCGTGCGGGTGTTGCCGTGGAAGTCGGTGGAGCCCCAGGCGTAACCGACGTTGGCGCCGATGTAGAAGCCGGTCCAGGAGAACACGGGCACGACCGGCGCAATGGCCTTGACGGGGTACTTGGTGGCGAGGTCAGCCGCAGAGGCGGCGCCGCAGCCGAGGAGAGCCAGGGCCGACACCCCGGCGAGAGCGCGCTTCAACATGGGAACACCTTTTGTGTTTTTCGACGAAGAACCAGTGAGGCGGACCATACATCGGGATCGCCGCCCCGTCTGTCACCCTAGCGCAACACCTCCTTTTGAAAGCACGGCAAAATTGCGGCAGAGGTTCCAGATCGCGACACAATTGCAGCCGACGCCACGAAAAAAGCCTTCTGGTTTCAAGATTTCCGCGGCGTCGACTGACGTTAAGAGACTAGAAACGATAGTTCACACCTGCGCGAAGAACGCTTGTGTCATAGCTCACGTTGGTGGGGCCGACCCAGGTGCCATAGGTCGAGTTGCCTAGATCGACGTACATATATTCTGCACGCGCGCTCCAATTGCGGTCGATCGCATATTCCGCACCGGCACCCAGGGCCCATCCGTAGGAGGTCTGGCTGTTGCTGAGACCGAACACCTGGTAGGAGCCCTTGCCATAGGCGAAGCCGGCGGTGCCGTAGATGAGGACGCGGTCGAAGGCGAAGCCCGCGCGGGCCCGCACCGTGCCGATATAGTCCTGGCTGTAATTGCCGTCGTTCATGCCGGCCCAGTCGAAGTCGGTCTCAAGACCGAGCACGATGGGCGATCCGGCCATCTGAAGATTGTAGCCGGCCTGCAGGCCGCCCAGGAATCCCTTCGGGGAATCGGCGCCCGCCGAGCCCCAGCCGTAGCCGATGTTTCCGCCGACGTAGAATCCGGTCCAGGAGGCAGGCGCGGCCGCCGCCGGTGCATAGCCATAGCTGTTGCCGTAGCTGAGATCGGCTGCCGCCACGGGGCTCGCCGCCAGCGTCGCGGCCAAGGCCGCGATGATGCGGGTCTTCATGGAACTCTCCTCATTGCGGACGGGAGGGGGTCGTCCCGCCTTGCAGCGAGTAAGGCTTCCAAAGGCAAAGGAAGTGTCGCCGCTCCGCTTCGGCCTGCGAAGCTGGTGAAGAGAGTCTTAAGCGGCCGCGCCGCCGTTGCCTGCCAGCGAGTCGGCGAGCGCGGCGGTGCGCGCCTCGACGATCATGTCCACCCTCTGGGCCAGCGCCGGGTGGCGCTCCAGCAGGCGCTCCATGGCGGCCACAGGCACTTCCAGCAGATGAACCTCACTCTCCGCCAGAACCTCCACGGACGAGGGCGTGCCGCGGAAGGCGTCGCGGGTGGCATAGAGCGCGCCATCCGCGAGGCGTTCCACCACCCCGCCGGCCGGCAGGCTCACCCGGGCCGCACCGGACAGCAGCACCAGGAAATAAGGGGCCGCCTCCCCCGCCCGCAGGATGATCTCGCCCGCCGCATAGAGGCGCAGGCGCGCGTCCACCGCCACGACACGCAGGTCGTCGCTCACCGCACCGAAGGCGCCGGTGCCGGCGAGCGCCGCAAGACGGGTCTGCGGGGTGTCGGTGCCATAAAGCTCTTCCGCGCTCACGCCCTCGGCCACGGAGACGCCGTGGCGCTGGCCGACGTACCAGAGGCGGTGCAGGAAGGCGTCGCGCGCCTTCACCACCTGGCTGGCATCGGCCACCGGGAAGGACACGCCATAGACGATTGCCGTGCCGCCCAGTTGCTTGACGCGGCAGGCAACGGCATTGGCGTCGAGCAATTGGGGCACGTCCCGTGCCGCCTCCAGCAGGAGGGCCTTGGCTTCCGCCGGCGCGGTGCCGGGCGGCAGGGACACGTCGGTCGCGACCGATACCGACTGCCGGGCGCGGGTGATGCGCAAGGAAGCGCTGGACATGTTGGCGCTCGGCACCACGATGCGCTCGCCGGAGAGGGTCTCCACCGTGATGGCCCGCCAGTCGATCTGCACCACCTTGGCCGGCGTGCCGTCGATCTGCAGCCAGTCGCCGAGATTGAAGTGGCGGCCGGAGAAGACGATCACGCCCGCCACGAGCCCGCCGATGACGTTTTGAAGCGCGAGGCCCAGCACCACCGAGCCGATGCCGAGCGCCCCCAGCAGGCTGCCGAGGTCCACGTCCCAGATGGTGGACACGATGATGGCCGCGCCGATGGCCACCACCGCGGACGAGCCGAGCTCATAGAACAGGCGCGGTGCCGGCAGGCGCCCCACGGTTTCGCTGAAGGCGATGATGAGGCTCTGGAGGATGGTGAAGACGGCGTGCAGCAGCAGGATGCCCACCGCCGTGTCCACGATCTTCACCGTCAGGCCGTCCGGCGGCAGGTGCAGCAGTTCGTGGACGATGATCCAGACGGCGCCTGCCGGCACCACGATCATCTGCAGTGCCTTGATCGGCCGGCGCGCCGCCGAGTCCGGCCCGGCGAAACGCCGCGTCAGCTCGATGAGAAGAACCGTGAGGAGCGGAAAGCCGAGGACGATCAGGATCGTCCACGGCACCTCTTGGGCGATCTGCGCGCTGAGCATCGCCGTCTCACCGGCTCTCGGCGGCGGGCGCAGGCGCGGCCGGACGCTGCCACGTGGCGACCGGCGTGTCGTCGAACAGCGTGATCTCCGCCTTGGGCTCGAAGCCCTCGCGCACGCTCAACTGCTGGAAGACCGCCTCCGTCACCCGCACGGTGCCCGGCTCGGCGTCGAAGACGATGCGCCGGGCTTCCAGCATGGTGGCGCCCCACACGTCGTAAAGCATGCGGTGGCGGCCGACGATGCCCACCTCCACGTCGCCGAGCGCGACGCCAGCGCGGACCGAGAGCTCGACCTCATAGACCCGCGACAGGCGGTCGAGCGCACCGCTCACCTGCTCCACGAAGGCAAGGCCCCGCTGGGCGGCGTCGAGGCGCGGCGTCGAGAGGCCGCAGGCGGCCATATAGGTTTCGCCGATGGTGCGGATCTTCTCCAGCCCGCCGGCGGTGCACAGTTCGTCCAGATCGCCAACCACGGCATTGACGCGCTCCAGCGTCTCGCCGCTGCCGCCCCGCACCAGCCCCTCGAAGCCCTCGATGATGAGGACCACCACGCAGACGTTGCGCACATGCTCGGAGAAGGCGCCTTCGCCATTGCGGATGCGGTCGGCGATGAGGTCGGGATAGAAATTGCGCAGCAGTTGCTCGTACTCGACCGTCTTCTGCTCGATGCGGGCGGAGCGCTCGGCGATCTCGTTGGCCATGGCGTTGAAGGCGCGGGCAAGGTCGGCAAATTCGTCGCGCCCCTTCACCGGAATGCGCACGCTCTCGTCGCCCGCCGCCAGCGTGTTGACGCCGGCGAGCACCGCCTGGATGGGGCGGGTGAACACGCTGGCGAGCGCCACCGAGATGGCTGTGAGGATGACCGCCGCCAGCGCCGCCACCACCAGGATGGAGTGGCGCAGGCCGTCCACCGGCGCCAGCGCCTCCGCCTCGTCCTGCTGGGCGACCACGATCCAGTGCAGGCCCTGCACCGCCACCGGCCCCCAGGAGCTCAGGGTGGAGACGCCCCGGTAATCGGCCACGATCTGGGTGTCGGAGCGCCCCTTCTGGCCCTCGCGCGTCGCCTCCGTGCTGACCTTCTGGGCCATGATGGGCGAGTCGAAGTGCCTGATGCGCGCGAGCGTCTCCGAACTCACGCCCGTGGCCTCCAGCGCCTTGAAATAGGCCGCCGGGTCCTGGATCAGGAAGCGCGAGGGCGAGCGCATCAGCAGCTCGTTGACGCCGACGAGATAGACCTCGCCCGTGCGTCCCAGCCCGGCCTCTTCCCAATGCCGGTCGTTGGTCATGAGCGCGTTGATCTGCTTGACCGACAGCACGCCGATGACAACGCCCACGAGATTGCCGTCCGAAAAGACCGGCGCCGCGATGAAGGCGGAGGGGCGCAGGCCCGCCGGAATGTAAGCGGAGAAGTCCTCCAGCACCGTATGGCCGGGCACCCCGCCGCCCTCGATCACGCGGCTGAAGGCGCGGGCGGCGCCGGAGGTGGAGAGGGGCCCGCTCTTCAGGCTGGCGCCGAGATCGGTCCGCTTGGCCACCGTATAGACGATGGTGCCGCTCCTCGCGTCCACCAGCAGGATGTCCTCCAGCGCGTGGGTTTCCACGGCCCGGCGGAAGAAGGGCTGGAAGCGCGCCACCGCATCGTCATAGGCGGCAAGGCCGGAGTCCGCCGGCTGGCCGGTATCCTCCCGCGACACGCCCTCCGTGCCCACCGGATTGGCGTTGCGCGTCACATAGGCGGCCTGAAGCCGCAGGGCGGCCGGGCTCGCCGGCAGAAAGCCGCGCGGCACCAGCGGCGCATCCACGAGCATAGCGAAGGAGGGCAGGAACTTGTCCTTGTAATAGGCATCGAGCTCCGGCGTGGGCGTCGCGGACGCGCCGACGCCGGCCCGCAGGTAGGCGGCCGAGAAGGCCTGTATGCCGGCAATGGTCGAGGCATCCTGCGAGATGTCGCTGAAGTCGTCCGAGACGTCCTGGAACCAGTTGACCACCTGCGCCGCCTTGGCGGTGCGCAGGGTGGTGAGCTGGTCGAAGATGCTGGACTTCAGCGTCGTGGTTCCGCTGCGCATGGCGACAAGGCTCGCCGCCACCAGACAGCCGATGCCGCAGATGAGCAGCATGGCCAGAACCTTGGAGCGGATGGACAGGAAACCGAACATGAAGCCCCCCGGCAGGTACCGGGCTGATTGGTAGTAGTTTTTTACGCCTTGTCCATGGATTGGGGGATGCAAAGGCTGGCCTCTGGCCCTCGGCCCGGCGAATCCCTACCTTCCGCCCATGACGAGCCGCCTCCCGAACGACCTGCCCGACACGCCGGACGACGCCGACCTCCTGCCCGAGACCGAGGACGAAGCCTCCCTGCCCCTCGCGGAGGAGAGCGACGAGGCCGAGCCCGCCGAGGGTCCCCTCGCCACGGGCCGCGCCGTCATCGCCCGCGCAGCCAAGCACGCGCCGACAGGACCGGGCGTCTATCGCATGCTGGGGGCGGACGGCACGGTGCTCTACGTGGGCAAGGCCAAGAGCATCAAGAAGCGCATCCTCAGCTACACGCGCCTCGTCGGCCACACCAACCGCATCGCCCGCATGATCGCGGCCACCGCCAGCATGGAGTTCGTCTCCACCGCGACGGAGCCCGAGGCGCTGCTGCTGGAAGCGAACCTCATCAAGCAGCTGAAGCCGCGCTTCAACGTGCTGCTGCGGGACGACAAGTCCTTTCCTTATATCCTCATCACCGCCGACCATCCGGCGCCGCAGATCCTCAAGCATCGCGGCGCCCGCTCGCGGCCGGGCGACTATTACGGGCCGTTCGCCAGCGTCTGGGCGGTGGACCGCACCATCAACGCGCTCCAGCGCGCCTTCCTCCTGCGCTCCTGCTCGGACAGCTATTACGAGAACCGCTCGCGCCCCTGCCTGCTGTTCCAGATCAAGCGCTGTTCCGGCCCTTGCACGGGCGAGGTGAGCACCGCCGATTATGCCGAGCTGGTGCGCGAGGCCCGCGCCTTCCTCGCCGGGCGCTCGCGCGCCATCAAGGAGGAACTGGCGAAGGAGATGGAAGCGGCGGCGGAGGAGCTGGAATTCGAGCGCGCCGCCCGCCTGCGCGACCGTCTCGCGGCGCTGTCCGCCGTGCAGGGCAGCCAGGGCATCAACCCCCGCTCGGTGGAGGAGGCGGACGTCTTCGCCTGCCACCAGCAGGGCGGGGCCACCTGCATCGAGGTCTTCTTCTTCCGCACCGGCCAGAACTGGGGCAACCGCGCCTATTATCCCCGCGCCGACCGCTCGCTCGACGAGAAGGACGTGCTCGGCCCCTTCCTCTCGCAATTCTATGAGGACAAGCCCTGCCCGCGCCTCATCCTCTTGAGCCACGAGGTGGAGGAGCAGGATCTCATCGCCGAGGCCCTGTCGCAGAAGGCGGGCTACAAGGTGGAGATCAGCGCCCCCAAGCGGGGCGAGAAGCGTGATCTCGTGGACCACGCGCTCCAGAACGCCCGCGAGGCGCTGGGCCGCAAGCTCGCGGAGACGGCGACGCAGGGCAAGCTGCTGGACGGTGTCGCCGCCGCCTTCAAGCTGGAGAAGCCGCCCCAGCGCATCGAGGTCTATGACAACTCTCACATCATGGGCACCAATGCGGTGGGCGGCATGATCGTGGCGGGGCCGGAAGGCTTCCGCAAAAGCCAGTACCGCAAGTTCAACATCAAGTCCGCCGACCTCGTGCCCGGCGACGATTACGGCATGATGCGCGAGGTGCTGCGCCGCCGCTTCTCCCGCCTGCTGCGGGAAGCCCCGCGCGGTGGGGCGGCGCCTGCGGTGGCCCCGCTGGCGCCAGCTCCGACGGATTTGCCCGCTCCGCCTCCCGCCCCCGCCGCCGCCGCGCAGGAGACGTGGCGCACGCGCGGCGAGCCCGGCGAAATCCCGGTCGATCCCGCCCCGCTCCCGCCCACCCCGGCCGAGGTGCAGGAAGCCGCCGATGATGCCTCCCCCTGGCCCGACCTCGTGCTGATCGACGGCGGCCTCGGCCAGCTCAATGCGGCGCGGGCGGTGATGGACGAGCTCGGCATCACCGACGTGCCGATGGTGGGCATCGCCAAGGGTCTCGACCGCGAGGCGGGCCGCGAGCAGTTCTTCATCCCCGGCCAGCAGCCGTTCCGCATGGAGCCCCGCGATCCGGTGCTCTATTTCATCCAGCGCCTGCGGGACGAAGCCCACCGTTTCGCCATCGGCTCGCACCGGGCGCGGCGGAAGAAGGACATTTCGGATGCCGGCCTTCAGGCCATCCCCGGCGTCGGCCCGACCCGCAAGCGCGCGCTGCTGAGGCACTTCGGTACCCTCAAGGCCATCGAACGGGCCTCGCTCGCCGATCTTGAGCAGGTTCCGGGCGTAAATGCCTCGACGGCACGGGCCATCTACGAGTATTTCCATGATCGCATCGGCGCGTGAGGCGGCCTCGACCCTGCCTGCTTTCGCGCGCACAGTGGCTGCGATGGACGTAACGGCAGGCCTCGAGATTCGAGGCGCGCGGCGTCCCGTGGCAGAACGCACCGAGGCCCGTCCGGCATGGCCGAAGCAGTGACCCGCCCTTCTTCTCCCGCACCGGCGCGGAACCTCGCCTTCTCCGTGCCGAACATCCTCACCTATTCCCGCTGCGCGGCGGTGCCGCTGGTGGCCGCGTGCCTGTTCTGGGCCGACATCCTGCAAGGCGGCCTGTCGCTGCGCTGGGTGGCGCTCGGCCTGTTCATCGCCGCCGCCGTGACGGATTTCTTCGACGGCTATCTCGCCCGCGCCTGGTCGCAGCAGTCGGCCATCGGCCGCATGCTTGATCCCATCGCGGACAAGCTGCTGGTCTCCACCTGCCTCTTGATGCTGGCGTCGGACGGCACCATCCGCGGCTGGTCGCTGTGGGCGGCCATCGTCATCCTGTGCCGCGAGATTCTCGTCTCGGGCCTGCGGGAATTCCTCGCCGAGCTGCGCGTCAGCGTGCCGGTGTCCCGGCTCGCCAAATGGAAGACCACGCTCCAGCTCATCGCCGTGGGCTTCCTGCTGGCGGGCGAGGCAGGCGACCGGCTGATCCATGGCGTGACCTATGCGGGCCTTGCCCTGCTGTGGATCTCCGCCGTGCTCACCCTCTACACGGGCTATGACTATTTCCGGGCCGGCGGGCGCCATCTGGTGTCGGGAGACAATCGGTGAAGGTGCTCTATTTCGCCTGGCTGCGCGAACGTGTGGGGGTGCCGGAGGAAGAGGTGGAGGTGCCCGCAGAGGTGCGCACCGTCTCCGAGCTCGCGGCCTTCCTGCGCGCGAAGGGCGGCGGCCATGCCCATGCCTTCGACAATCCGGCCGTGGTGCGCGCCGCTCTCGACCGCAAGCATGTGAAGCCGGATGCGCCCCTCGGCGCGGCACGGGAGATCGCCTTCTTCCCGCCTATGACCGGAGGCTGAGCGGTGAGCGACGCCCCTCCCGCCGACGACCTGTTCAGCGTCCGCGTGCAGGCGGAGGATTTCGACGCCGGCGCAGAGATCGCCGCGCTGGCGCAGGGCCGCACGGACATCGGCGCGGTGGTGACTTTCAGCGGCCTGTGCCGGGCGGACGTTAAGGACGACCTGCCGCTGGCCGCCCTGCATCTCGAACATTATCCCGGCATGGCAGAAGCCGAGATGGAGCGCATCCTCGACGAGGCCCGCACCCGCTGGCCTCTCTCCGGTGGCCGTGTCGTGCACCGCTTCGGGCGCATCGTGCCCGGCGAGAACATCGTGCTGGTCGTGACCGCCTCGCCCCATCGCGGGGCGGCCTTCGCGGCGGCCGAATTCCTCATGGACTGGCTGAAGACCTCCGCCCCCTTCTGGAAGAAGGAGGAACGCCCCGGCGCGGCCGATGACGGCGCCTGGGTCGAGGCCAAGGAGGCAGACGACGACGCCGCCCTGCGCTGGGGCTCGCCTTCGGCCTGAGTCGGGAGACGGCTCAGGAACGGCTCGCAGACCTGATGGTCCGTCAGGCGGAAAAATGCGGCGCCGCTCTAGATTTCGCTGCAGCACAATGCAACGCATGGTATGTTTTGCATACGAGTGAAATGCGCGAGTCCGGACCGCCATAAGGCATGCTGAACCCCGATGTGCGACGCACCTATGCGCTGGCCGCGATCTGCGTTGGTGTTTTCCTCTCTTTGGCCGTCGCCGCCTTCCTGCTCTGGGAGAACCGCCGTGAACGCTGGGCCAGCGCGGTGCAGTCCGCGCATAATGTGCTCATCACGCTCACCAGCGACATCAACCGCAATCTGAACATCGTCGACCTGTCCCTGCAGGGGGCACAGGATGCCTTCCTCAAGGCCGACCTCACGACGCTGGACCCCGCCACGCGCAACATGGTGCTGTTCGACCGCGCCCTGAACGCGCGCTACCTCGGCGTCATGCTCATCCTGTCGCCCAGCGGCGACGTGCTCTACGACCTCGGTCACCCCATTCCGCGTCCCGGCAATTTTTCCGATCGCGACTATTTCCTGGTCCAGAAGGACGCGAATCACGCCCCCTATCTGAGCCGTCCCTACAACGCCCGTTTCCGCGACTTTGAACCGAGCGTCGCTCTCAGCCGGCGCATCTCAGGGCCGGACGGATCGTTCCGGGGCGTCGTCATGGGGGGCATCGGCCTCGAATTCTTCCGCGACCTCTTCGCCAATGTGGATGTGGGGCCGCGCGGCATTGTCAGCCTGGTGCGGGACGACGGGGTGATCGTGATGCGCTGGCCCTCCAGCGACGGGCACGGCGACACCAACCTCGATATCGCCAGCTCCGAAGGGATGCGGCGGATCATGACCGGCGACGGCCAGCCCTTCACCATGGACGGGGCCGTGGACGGGGTGCGCCGGCACTATTTCTACGACCGGGTCGGCCAGTATCCACTCCGCCTCGTCGTAGCCTTCGCGGTGGATGACGTACTCGCGCCCTGGCGCCGCCAGGCCCTCGCCTTCGGCGCCATCAGCGGCGCATCGAGCCTGCTGATCATCCTGCTGGTGATTGCCTTGCAGCGGGCGCTGCGCAAGGAGCGGCTCGTCTCCGCCCGGCTGGAAAACCTCGCCACGACCGATTGGCTCACCGGGCTCGCCAACCGGCGCAGCTTTGACGAAAATCTCATCATGGCCGGTCGCCGGGCCGCCCGTTCCGGCGCGTCCCTGTCGCTGCTGATGATCGATGCCGACCGCTTCAAGCTTCTCAACGACACCTTCGGCCACGCCAAGGGCGACGAGGTGCTGCACCAGATCGGTGCCGTCATCGCCGCCGCCGCCCGGCGGGCCGATGATGTGGCGGCGCGCTATGGCGGCGAGGAATTCGCCGTCATCCTGCCCGCCACCGGAGCCGCCGGAGCGGCCCGTGTGGCCGAAGGCATCCGCGCCGACATCGAACGGCAGGTCGGCCGCCCGAATATGCCGGTGAGCGTCAGCATCGGCGTCGCCACCGGGCACCTCCTCACCGGGCAGGACGCGGAAGGGCTGCTCGCCGCGGCGGACAAGGCCGTCTACGAAGCCAAGGCGAATGGTCGTAACCGCGTGGCGGTGCGCAACCTCACCGAGACGCCGGATCACCGCCGTCCTCCGGATGCCGGCACTCACGCGGCCGCCGACTACACGTCCGAGGATCCCCGGACCGCTCAGGCGGTCTGATCCATCGCAATGCGGAGCGCGCCTGCGGCGCTTTCCATCAGGGACAATCTTCGACACGCCGGACTGGCCCTTGTGCCGCGCATGCTATCCATCGCATGGTATAAAGATAACGCCCCGACAGAGAAGGCTGTTGCGACGTTGCCAACCCGTTTGAAGATGTCCCTCCGGCGGCACGGGGTCATCGTGTCCGTATGCCTCGGCCTTATCGCGACCCTCGGCGTGCAGGCCGTGCTGCTGCTGGAGATCCGGCAGGACCGCTGGACCAGCGCCATCCAGGCGGCGCAGAACGTGCTTCATACGCTGGACAGCGATGTCGACCGCAACCTCAATCTTCTCGACCTCTCCCTTCAGGGCGCACAGGAGGCCACCACCCGTGTCGAGATCGCCAACCTCGACCCGGTGATCCGCAACCTCGTGCTGTTCGATCGCGCCGGGAGTGCCGAATATCTCGGGGCCATGCTGGTGCTCTCCCCCAGCGGCGAGATCGTCTATGACGCCAGCGAGGTGAAGCCCCGGAGCGGGAATTTCGCGGACCGGGACTATTTCCAGGTGCAGAAGGACAGTGCGCAGGAGCCCTATATCAGCGCGCCCTTCGTCGGGCGGCTGGGGGGCGACACCCCCGGCATCGCCCTCAGCCGGCGGATCAGCAATCCGGACGGCAGCTTTGACGGCGTGGTGATGGGGGCAATCAGCCTCAACTATTTCCGCGACCTCTTCTCGCGCATCAACATGGGCCGGGCGGGCGAGATCGCCCTCGTGCGCAGCGACGGGCGCCTCGTCATGCGCTGGCCGTCCGGTGACACCCACGACCTGCTCAATGCCAGCATCTCGCGGTCGGGCCTCTTCCGGCACATCGCCGAGGGGCCGAGCGGCTCCTTCACCACCAGCGACGGCACCGACGGCGTCGAGCGACATTATCTCTACGCCCCCGTCGGCCGTTTTCCGCTGACGCTGGTGGTGGGCTTCTCCGTGGACGAGGTGCTCGGCCTCTGGCGGCGGCAGGCCCTCACCTTCGGCCTCATCGGCTGCGTCATTGCCGGCGCCATCGTCCTCCTGGTGCTGGCGCTGCAAGGCGCGCTGCGGCGGGAGGAGAAGATGAGCGCGCGGTTCGAGAACCTCGCCACCACCGACTGGCTGACCGGGCTTCCCAACCGGCGCTCCTTCGACGAGCGCCTGATCGCCGCCGCCCGCAGCACCGCCCGCTCCGCGGCGCCGCTGGCGCTGCTGATGATCGACGTGGACCGCTTCAAGGTGCTGAACGATCGTTTCGGCCATGGGCGCGGCGACGAGGTGCTCCGCCAGATCAGCCAGGTGCTGAACGCCTGCGCCCGCCGGCCGGACGACATGGTGGCGCGCTATGGCGGCGAGGAGTTCGCCGCCGTGCTGCCTGGCACGGACGCCGCCGGCGCCGCCCGCGTGGCCGAGGCGATGCGGGCCGCGGTGGAGCACGCCTTCCCGAGCCCCGACATGACCGTGACCGTGAGCATCGGGGCCGCCTCCGGTACGCTTGCCCCCGAGACGGAAACCCGGACCTTGCTGGCCGCCGCCGATGCCGCGCTCTACGAGGCGAAAGCGCAGGGACGCAACCGGGTGGTCCTCGCCTCCGGCACGGCGCCCGTGACGGAGGCCCTGCCCCTGCTGCCGCCTTCACGCGTGCGCAGCCGCTGAGCCGTCGGTCGCGTCCGCCGGCCTCACCCTTCTGCTTCGCAACCGCAAAGCAAAAGGGCCGCTCCGGTTCACGGAGCGGCCCTCTGGTCTTGGTCCTGCGCCGCGTTCGCGGCGGATCAGGCGATCCCGATCAGGCGGCGGCCTGCTTCGGGCGGGTCTCGGCCGTATAGGCATCCATCAGCTGATGGGTGATGCCCGACGGCGTGAACTTCCACTCGGCGATCTCGCCCACCGGCGTCACCTCGGCGGCGGTGCCGGTGATGAAGCACTCGGAGAAGCCGGCCAGTTCCTCGGGCTTGATGTGGCGCTCGACCACCTCGTAGCCGTGGCGCTTGGCGAGGTCGATCACCGTGCGGCGGGTGATGCCATCGAGGAAGCAGTCGGGCTTCGGCGTGTGGATGACGCCATCCTTCACGAAGAAGATGTTGGCGCCGGTGCACTCCGCCACGAGGCCGCGATAATCCAGCATCATCGCATCCGCATAGCCGCGACGCTCGGCCTTATGCTTGGAGATGGTGCAGATCATGTAGAGACCGGAGGCCTTGGCCTTGCAGGGGATCGTCGCCGGATCGGGGCGGCGGAACTCCGCAAGGTCGAGGCGCAGGCCCTTCTGGCGCTGCTCGGGGTCGAAATAGCTCGGCCATTCCCACACGCCGATGGCGAGGTGGATCTTGTTGTGCTGGGCCGAGACGCCCATCATCTCGCTGCCGCGCCAGGCAACCGGACGCACATAGGCGTCCACGAGATTGTTCTTCTCGAGCGTCAGGCGCTTGGCCGCATCGATCTCGGCGATCGAATAGGGAATGGTGAAGTCCAGCATCTCGGCGGAGAGACGCAGGCGCTCGGAATGCTCCGAGGACTTGAAGATCGTGCCGCCATAGGCGCGCTCGCCTTCGAACACGCAACTGGCATAGTGAAGGCCATGGGAGAGTACGTGCAGCTTGGCGTCCTGCCACGGCACCAGAGCGCCGTCCATCCAGATCCAGCCGTCACGTTTGTCGAAAGGCTCTCCGCTCATGATCTTCACTCCTGTTGGGCTCGTCTTCGGGGCGGCCCTTGTCTCCTGCGCACCCCCGCGCTTTGCAGGGGCCGAGGTTGTCGATATTTTCTGGACTCAAGGATGAGCCCAGCCGTTCGCAAGCGCAATGATCGAAACATCTCACCGGGATCAAGAGACCGATCATTTCGTCGCCGGCGCCCTGTGAGTAACGATCGGACCGAAAAAAGTCAACATGGCTGACATAACGCACCTGAGCGAAACGCCCCTCCCCCGCCGCACCGAAGGGCGCGACGCCATCGAGGCCGGCGAGACGCACGTCGATTTGATCGAACTTTTCTTCTTTGCCTACAGGGACTTCGTGGGAGACCCCGACGAAATCCTGTCGTCCTTCGGCTTCGGCCGGGCCCACCATCGCGTGCTGCATTTCGTGAACCGCAATCCTGGCATGCGCGTGACGGACCTCCTCGACATCCTGCGCATCACCAAACAGAGCCTCGGCCGCGTGCTGCGCGAGCTGGTGGACGAGGGCTTCGTGGAAAGCCGCGCCGGATCGGCCGACCGGCGCCAGCGCCTGCTCTATCCCACCGCCAAGGGCGCGGCGCTTGCGCGCGAATTCATGGGGCTCCAGAGCCAGCGCATCGCCAAGGCGCTGGAACAGTGTGGACCGGGGGCGGAAGAGGCGGCGCGCCGTTTTCTTGTCGCCATGATCGACACCGAGGATCGGGCAGCGGTGGAGCGGCTGATCGAGCGGGCACAATTGCCCGCCGCCACGCCCTCCGCCTGAGGATCAACGGATGACCGAAACCGCTGCCCGCCCCGCTCCGCCGCCGCTGCCGGACGACGCGCCCCATCTGCTGGTGGTGGATGACGACAACCGCATCCGCACCCTGCTCTCGCGCTTCCTGAGCGAGAACGGCTATCGCGTCACCACGGCCGCCTCCGCCGCCGAGGCGCGCGGGCGCATGGAAGGGCTGGAGTTCGACCTCATCGTGCTGGACGTGATGATGCCGGGCGAGACGGGGATCGACTTCGCCCGCTCCCTGCGGGCCACCTCCTCCATCCCGATCCTGATGCTCACCGCCCGCTCGGAGACCATGGACCGCATCACCGGCCTCGAGGCCGGGGTGGATGATTATGTGTCCAAGCCCTTCGAGCCGCGCGAGCTGCTTCTGCGCATCGGCTCCATCCTCAAGCGCACCACGCCCGCGCCGCAGAAGGCCATCGAGAGCGTGCGCTTCGGCGACTTCACCTTCCATATCGGGCGCGGCGAGCTGACCCGGCTCGGCGAGCCGGTGCGCATCACCGAGCGCGAGCGCGACATGCTGCGGGCGCTGGCCGAGCAGCCGGGCGAGACGGTGCCCCGCCTTGCCCTCGCCGCCGGCGGTGCCGCCAGCGAGCGGGCCGTGGATGTGCAGGTGAACCGCCTGCGCCGCAAGGTGGAGCGCGATCCCGCCAATCCCTCCTTCGTGCAGACCGTGCGCGGCCTCGGCTACAGGCTGGTGGTGACGCCGTGACCGTGATGGATGCCAGCCGCGCCGGGCTGCGCGGTCTCTGGGACTTCATGCGCGAGGCGAACGCGCGCATCGGCGCCTGGTTCAACCGCGTCACGCCCAAGGGCCTGTTCCCGCGCTCGCTGCTGATCATCGTGGTGCCGATGGTCATCCTCCAGTCGGTGGTCGCCTTCGTCTTCATGGAGCGCCACTACAACACCGTGACCCGCCGCCTCTCGGCCGCCGTCAGCCAGGACATCGCGGCCGTGGTGGAGCTCTATGCCGCCTATCCGCAGGAGAAGGATGTCCAGACGCTGCGCCGCATCGTGTGGCAGACCATGGAGCTCTCCGTGGACGTGCTGCCCAACGATCCGCTGCCGGTGCAGGGCCCGCGCCCCTTCTTCTCCATCCTCGACAGCGCCCTCTCCCGCGAGATCAGCCGCAAGGTGAAGGAGCCCTTCTGGATCGACACGGTCGGCCGCTCCAATCTCATCGAGGTGCGGGTGAAGATGCCCGAGTCGGTGCTGCGCATCTTCGCCCGGCGCAATGCGGCCTATGCCTCCAACTCGCACATCTTCCTGCTCTGGATGGTGGGCACCTCGCTGGTGCTGCTGGCGGTGGCCATCCTCTTCCTGCGCAATCAGATCCGCCCCATCGAGAACCTCGCCGACGCGGCCGAGGCCTTCGGCAAGGGGCGCGACGTGGAAAACTTCCGCCCGCGCGGCGCCCGCGAGGTGCGACGCGCCTCCGTCGCGTTCCTGGAGATGAAGCGGCGCATCGAGCGGCAGATCGAGCAGCGCACCGCCATGCTGGCGGGCGTCTCCCACGACATGCGCACCATCCTCACCCGCTTCAAGCTTGAGCTGGCCTTCCTGCCCGACGGGCCGGAGGTGGAAGCCCTGCGCAAGGACGTGGACGAATTGCAGGGCATGCTGGAGGCCTATCTGGCCTTCGCGCGCGGCGACGGGGGCGAGCAGACCCAGCTCACCGATATGGCGCAACTCGTGGAAGATCTGTGCGCCAGCGCCCAGCGCTCCGGCGCCACCGCCACCTGCACCTTCATGGGGCCACCGCTGGTGCAGGTGAAGGCGGATTCGCTGAAGCGCTGCATCGGCAATCTCGTGGGCAATGCGGTGCGCTATGCGAAGACACTCCAGATCACCGGCACGCGTGATGCCCGCTGGCTGATCGTCACCGTGGATGACGACGGCCCCGGCATTCCCGAGGACAAGAGGGAAGACGTGTTCCGCCCCTTCCTGCGCCTCGATGATGCGCGCAATCAGGATGCCGGCGGCTCGGGCCTCGGCCTCTCCATCGCCCGCGATATCGCCCGCGCCCATGGCGGCGACGTCATCCTCGCTGACAGCCCGCTCGGTGGTCTGCGCGCCAGCATCCGGCTGCCCGTATGAGCCCCCTCATCCGCCCGGCGCGGGCCGGGGATGTGCCCGCCGTCACGGCCCTCGTGGCGGCGGCCTATGGCATCTACATTCCGCGCATCGGCCGTCCGCCGCTGCCCATGCAGGATGACTATGCGGAGCTGGTGGGACGCGGCCTCGTGCATGTGCTGGAACAGGACGGCGCTGTGCTCGGCCTCGTGGTGCTGGTGCGCGAGCCGGACTGCCTTCTCCTGGACAACATCGCCGTTGCCCCGTCGGCACAGAAGCAGGGCCACGGCCGCCGCCTGCTCGCCTTCGTGGAGGAGACGGCCCGCGCCGCTGGCTTCGAGACCATCCGCCTCTTCACCAACGTGGCCATGGTGGAGAACATCGCCCTCTACGGCCGCTGCGGCTATGAGGAGACCCACCGCGTCGCCGAGCCGGACCTTCATCTCGTCCATATGGCGAAGCGGTTGTGAGGGGGGCGGTCATCGGGTGCGGTGCCGGTAGCGGCGAAGGCGGGAGATTGTCGGCCGGACGCAGAAGTGACGGCCTTGGCCTAAGTCATAACGGCGCGTCGAAGCCGGGCGGGAAAGCCCTCCCCCCTTGTGGGGGAGGGTTGGGAGGGGGGTATGGCTGGCGCCGCAAGCTCGCCCTTTCAGATGAAGAGCCAACCTCTGGCCGCGTTCAGAATGGAGAGGGCATTACCCCCCTCCCCGGCCCTCCCCCGCAAGGGGGGAGGGAGCGCGCCGGCCCCGGAAACTAGGGCGCAAACGAATAGAGCGCGGGGATCAGAACAGGCGGCCACCGTTGGGCACGCCGGCGGCCGGCGTCACCAGCACCACGGCACCCTTCTCATCGGGGAATCCCAAGGTGAGCACTTCGGAGGTGAAAGGGCCGATGCGGCGCGGCGGCAGGTTGACGACGCCCGCCACCTGACGACCGACCAGGCCCTCCAGCGTGTAATGCTCGGTGATCTGGGCCGAGGACCGCTTGGTGCCGATCTCGGGGCCGAAGTCGATGGTGAGCTTGTAGGCGGGCTTGCGCGCCTCGGGGAAGGCCTCGGCCGCGATGATGGTGCCGGCCCGCACGTCCACTTTCAGAAAATCGTCGATCCCGATCTGCGCCGTCTGACTCGCATCCGCCATGCCGCTCTCCTGTTCCGGCTCCCCGCACCACTCGGGCGCGACGGGAGCCGATCGTCAAGCGGCGGCGTCCGCTGTCCCCGGCTCTTCGGTCACCGGCGGCACATCCCGGCGGCGGCGTTCGATGCGCCAGGGACGGGCGAGATAGGCAAGGTCGTCAAGCATGCCGAGCAGCTTGGCGCCATTCGCCAGCTCCCGGTCGAGGGTCGCCATGGTGCGCGAGAGGCCCGGATCCTCCTCGTCGAGCCAGACGTCGAGCACGCGGCCGAACAGGAGCGCCAGACCCCGCGACCGGACGGCGCCCGCAAGGCCGGAGGCCGGCAGGCGGGCGGCGGCGAGCATCCAGGTCTGCGACTTGACGCTCAGTTCCAGCAGCAGGAGAGCCAGCGGCGGATTCCGGCGGGCGGAGCGCATCAGGGCCCGCACCGCCTCCTTGTGCGGCTCAAGGGCATCGAGGCGCCGCATGAGCACCTCGAACAGCCGCTCCTGCGCCGTCTCATCGGTGAAATCCTCGTCGGAAGCGGCGAGCACCTGCCGGTCGGTGGCCTTGAAGAAGGCAGCGAGCAGGTCGCGGCGCGAGGCGAACGCGGCCCGCAGTTCTGGCAGCGGCACGCCCGAATGCTCGGCCACGTCCAGAAGGTCGATGCGCTCGAAGGGCGTCGTCTCCAGAAGCTGAAGAAAGGCCCGCAGCGCCGCGTCGCGGCTGGTTTCGAACGTCATGCGTCCTCCTTCACCGGCTGAACTCCCCCACGCCCGCCAGACGTGGGGGCGCGGACCTGCCGCCACAAGCCCCGCCTCCGCCATCAGCAAGAGGCGGACCGGCGCGGTTCAGCCCGCGAGTTCGCGCGAGCGGTGGGTCGCCTCGGCCACGGCCTGCGTCAGCAGCGGGCCGAAGCCCTTGGCCTCATCCATGAGCACGGCGAGCGCCGCTGCCGTCGTGCCGCCCGGCGAGGTGACATTCTGGCGCAGAATGGCGGGATCGATGCCGGACTGCTCCAGGAGCGCGCCGGCACCCGAAACGGTGGCACGGGCGAGCCGGTCCGCCAGATCCGCCGGCAGGCCGGCCGCCGCACCGGCCTTGGCGAGCGCCTCGGCCAGCAGGAAGACATAGGCCGGGCCGGAGCCGGAGACGGCGGTGGCCGCGTCGATCAGGCTCTCGCTCTCCACCCATTCCACGGGGCCGACGGTGCCGAGCAAAGCGGAGGTGGCGGCGCGGGCCTCCGGCGAGACGGCGGCATTCGCCACGGCGACCGTGATGCCCTTGCCGATGGCGGCCGGCGTGTTGGGAATGGTGCGCACGACGGCGGCGCCCCGCGGCAGCGCTTCCTGCATGAAGCCGATGGTGCGTCCCGCCATGATGGAGACCACCACGCTCTTCGGCCCGACGATGCCGCGGATGCTGGCAATGACGGCCGGCGCCACCTGCGGCTTCACCGCCAGGATGAGGACGGCGGCGTGGGGGATGGCGTCATAGGCGGGATTGGCGGAAACGCCCTTGTCGGCCAGCGCCTTGGCGGCCTCGGGATTGAGGTTGGGATCGAGCACCACGAGGCGGGCGGGTTCGATGCCGAGCCCCAGCCAGCCTTCCAGCAGCGCGCCGCCCATCTTGCCCGCGCCCACGAGGACGATCGGGCCGTCCAACTGCTTCAGAACTTCGAGAGACATCGGAACACCTTGGAAGTGGAGGCGCCCGCCGGACCGGCGGCGCGCCCCGCGAAACAGGTTCCGCTGTCTTAAGCTTCTCCGGCCGTCTCGAAAAGCGCGGAGTCCATCGCCTCCCGGGCGGTCTTGCCCGCCCAGACGACGAACTGGAACGCCGGGTAATAGCGATCCACCGCCTCCATGGCCGCATCCACGATCGCCTCGCACTGGCGGTCGCTGGCGCTCGCCCCGCCGGCCAGCACGAGCGCGTGGCGGAACATCACCACGCCTTCCTGCTGCCAGATGTCGAAATGGCCGAGCCACATCTGCTCGTTCACGAGCGCGAGCAGCTTGAGCACCTCGTTGCGACGGCTGTCGGGCACCTTGAAGTCGAAGGCGCAGGCCACGTGCAGGGCCTCGATCTCGTCCATCCACTGGAAGGAGACGTGGCAGTCGGTCCAGCGATTGTTGAGGGAGAGCGTGATTTCGTCCTCGGCGGAACGCTCGAAGGACCAGTCACGCACGGCGGCGAGCTGCTCGACCAGATCGACGGGGTTGGCCGGCGAATCGGCTTCGATTTCGATCAGAGACATGCCTCGACCTCGCGGTTGGAGGGGCGCGGAGACGGTCGAACGCGGCACGAACGGCACTCAAAGCCAGCCAGGATTTGCGCGACGCGGCGTGCCGGCGGCTCCGCCATCCGGAGAGCTACGGCCACCCGGAACGGCGTGCCATGGCGAGGCTGCGCCCCGTCGCGCTTGGCGCGACGATCCGGCTCGAATCGCCACTGGACCCACTATATCGCGGCGCGGCATCGCGCCGCTACGACAGATTGTGTCACCCGCCTGTCGTCAAGAGCAGCGGGGCAAAAGGGTTCCGCCTCAGACCGGGCCGGGGCCGGCGCCGGGCGTCCCGGAGAAGCTGGTCTCGGAGGCGCCGCCAGAGAGGGCCGCGACCTTGGCTTCCAGCTCGGCGAGACGGGCGGCGAGGCGCTCGTTCTCAAGGCGGGCGGCGGCGGCGAGATCCTTCACCACCTCGAATTCCTCGCGCTTCACGAGGTCCATGTCGCGCAGGAACCGCTCCATCTGCGCGCGCACGACCGTTTCCGCCTCCCGGCGCATCCCCTGCGCGACGCCGGCGGCGTCATTCATGAGACGGGACATTTCGTCGAACAGACGGCCCGTGGTCTGGGTCATGGTCGGCCTCCGCGCCGGTTTTTCAGGCATCCTGCGCCCTCCTCGGGCGCGATCGGACTGACAATGGGCATCTTGTATGGCGCCCGCAAGACCTGCGCGGCCGGCGGCGAACAAGAGGCTGTGCAATGCGACAGGAGTGGCCCGCGGCCAAGCTGCGGCTTGACGCCACGCCGCGTGCGGCGCACATCCGCGCCCGGCTGGGCGACATCCCGTCGAGCGGGTGTCTTTTCATCTCGACCTTAAAGGCAAGTTCACGGCCGTATGCTTAAAAAGGCGCGGCGGCCGCCCCCGGAGACCCCATGATCCAGTTCGCCCTGCCCTTCCCGGCCATTGATCCGGTCCTGTTCGCGGTCGGCCCCTTCGCGGTGCGCTGGTATGCGCTCGCTTATATCGCCGGCCTGCTGATCGGCTGGCAGCTTGCGCGCTACCTCGTCTCGCGCCCGGCGCTCTGGGGCGGCACCTCGCCCATGCAGCCGAACGATCTCGACGACGCGCTGTTCTGGGCCACGTTCGGTGTCATCCTCGGCGGACGCACGGGCTATGTGCTGTTCTACAACCTGCCCTTCTTCCTCGAGCACCCCGACGAGATCGTGAAGCTCTGGCACGGCGGCATGTCGTTCCACGGCGGCCTCGCCGGCACCCTCGTCGCGCTCGTGCTGTTCGCCCGCGCCCGGGGCATCAGGGTGTTCTCGCTGCTGGACGTGGCGGGCGTCGTGGCCCCCATCGGCCTGCTCTTCGGCCGCCTGGCCAACTTCATCAATGGCGAGCTGTGGGGCCGCCCGGCGGATGTGCCCTGGGCGATGGTCTTCCCCACCGGCGGCGACGTGCCCCGCCATCCGAGCCAGCTCTATGAGGCGGGGCTCGAAGGGCTCGTCCTGTTCATCGCCATGCTGATCGCCGTGCGCATGGGCGCGCTCAAGCGACCGGGGCTGGCGGCGGGTATCTTCGGCATCGGCTACGGCATCGGCCGCATCGTCGGCGAATTCTTCCGCGAGCCGGACCCGCAGCTCGGCTTCCTGATGTTCGGCTCCACCATGGGCATGCTGCTCTCCATCCCGCTGGTGCTGGCCGGGGCCGGTCTCGTCATCTATGCGCTGAGGCGCCCGGTCCCGTGACCAACCCGCTGAAGGACGAGATCCGCGCCCTCATCGAGGCGGAAGGGCCGATCAGCGTGGGGCGCTACATGGCGCTCTGCCTCGGCCATCCGCGCCACGGCTATTATGTGACGCGCGATCCCTTCGGCGCCGGCGGCGACTTCATCACCGCGCCCGAAATCAGCCAGATGTTCGGCGAACTTATCGGCCTCTGGGCGGTGGCGTGCTGGCAGCAGATGGGCGAGCCGTCATCCTTCCGCCTTGTGGAGCTTGGCCCCGGACGCGGCACGCTGATGGCCGATGCCCTGCGCGCCGCCCGCCTCGTCCCCGCCTTCGGCGCGGCTATGCGCCTCCATCTGGTGGAGATGAGCCCGGTGCTGCGCCGCCGGCAGGCGGAGACACTGAAAGATCACGCGCCCCAGTGGCACGACCGCATCGAGGACGTGCCGGAGGGACCGGCCATCGTCGTCGCCAACGAATTCTTCGATGCCCTGCCCGTCGACCAGTTCGTGCGCGGCGCGGCCGGCTGGCATGAGCGGCGGGTGGGGCTCGATGCGGCCGGCAATCTGATCTTCGGCCTCGATCCCAGCCCCTTCCGGCCCATCGAGGCCTTTGCCTCCTCTTTCCCGCGCCCGGCGGAAGGCGATCTTCTGGAGCGGATGGAGAGCGGCCCCGCCCGCGCGCTCGCCGCCCGCCTCGCGGCGCAGGGGGGCACCGCCCTCGTCCTCGATTACGGCCATGCCCGCTCGGGCTTCGGTGATACGCTCCAGGCCATGAAGGACCACCGCTTCACCGATCCGCTGGCGGAGCCGGGCGAGGCCGACCTGACCGCCCATGTGGATTTCGCCGCGCTCGCGGGCATGGCCCGCGCGGCCGGTGCCCGCACCTTCGGCCCGCTGACACAAGGCGACTTCCTGCGCCGCCTCGGCATCGAGGCGCGGGCGGCGACCTTGATGGGCAGCGCGAGCGAGGCGCAGAAGGCGGCCATCGGCTCGGCTCTCACCCGCCTCACCGGTGCGGGAGCGGGCGAGATGGGCATGCTGTTCAAGGTTCTGGCGCTGGCGGCGCCCACGTTCGGCCCGCCGCCGGCCTTCGCCCCGGAAGAGGAGTTCGCGACATGATGGTGGAAGCCCCCCTGCTGAAGGCCCTGCCCGGCATCCGGCACGCCTTCTTCACCCGGCAGGGCGGCGTCTCGACCGGCCCCTACACCAGCCTCAACGGCGGCCTCGGCTCGAATGACGCGGAGGCGAACGTGATGGAGAACCGCAGCCGCATGGCGCGGACGATCGGCGTCGAGCCCGCGCATCTCGTCATGTGCTGGCAGGTCCATTCCGCCATATGCGTGCCCATGACGGCGCCCTGGACGCGTCCCGAGGCGCCGCAGGCGGATGCCATCGCCACCAATGTCCCCGGCCTTGCCGCCACCGTCACCATTGCCGACTGCGGCCCGGTACTGTTCGCCGATCCCGTCGCGCGGGTGGTGGCGGCCGCCCATTCCGGCTGGAAAGGCGCCTTCGGCGGCGTCATCGAGGCGACGGTTGCCCGCATGGAGACGTTCGGCGCCCGGCGCGGCGACATCCGCGCGGTCATCGGCCCGCTCATCCGCCAGCCGAGCTATGAGGTGGGCGAGGACTTCATCGCCCGCTTCCTCGATGCGGACCGCACCTTCGCCCGCTTCTTCGCGCCGGCCGACCGGCCGCACCACGCCTTGTTCGACCTGCCCGGCTTCATCGCCCATCGCCTGCGGGAAGCCCGCATCGACCATGTGGAGGATCTGGGCCTCGACACCTACACCGACCCCGAACGCTTCTTCAGCTACCGGCGCATGACCCACCGCAGGGAACCGGACTACGGCCGCCTCGTGGCGGCGATCGTCCTCGAATAGCCACCGCTCCGGACACGCCGTAAGCCCAGTTCCGCCATCATTCTGCTCGACTGCCGGATATGTTGAGCAAAATCTTAAGCTGCGCGTTCGGGGAACGAGCGCCGGTGGGGGCTGGAGACACGACGTGCGGCTGCTCGTCATCGAGGACGATCCGGAGCTGGGTTCCTGGCTTCGCACCACGCTGGAAGACGCCTTTGGCGGGGCCGATCTCGTGACCTCGCTCGACGAGGCACAGGCGGCCGTCAAGGTCCGGGAGTTCGACCTCATCGTCATGGACCGGCGGCTGCCGGACGGGGACTCCATCGAGCTCATCGGCGCGTTCCAGCGGCTGCGCCCGCGGCCGAGCCTTCTGGTGCTCACCGCCCTCGACGATCCGAACCACATCGCCAAGGCGCTCGATGCGGGCGCGGACGACTATCTCGCCAAGCCCTTCGAGCCGGTGGAACTTATCGCCCGTGTGCGGGCCGTGATGCGCCGCGCCCAGCTCGACCAGAGCGACGGCGTCGTGACGGTCGCGAACCTGCGCTTCTGCACCGCGGCCCGCACCGCCTATATCGAGGACACCTCCCTCATCCTGCCGCGACGGGAGCTGGCGCTGCTGGAAGCGCTGATCCGGCGCGTGGGGCAGGTGGTGCTGCGGGAGACGCTGGAAAACGCCGCCTACGGTTTTGACGACGAGATTCAGTCCAACGCCATCGACGCCCATCTCTCGCGCCTGCGCAAGCGCCTGCGCGAGCACAACTGCCAGGCCCAGATCCGCCCCCTGCGCGGCCTGGGCTACATGCTGTCCGAACATTGAAACGGTTTCTGCCCGGCTCCATCGCCGCGTCGGGGGCGCTGTTTCTGGGGTTCTGCCTCACGGTCGTGCTGCTGTTCTCCTGGGTCACCTTCGCCGCCCTGCAAGGCGATGACGGCGGCTATGCCCAGTTCGACGCGGCAACGGCCATCCAGAAGTCCCTGAAGCGGACCGAGACCGGCAGCTTCACCCTCCAGCCCGTGGAGGATCTGCTCGCCTATCAGCGGAAATTCCCAACCCTCTGGTATCTCGTCTCCGACGGCCGGACGTCCGTGAGTTACGGGCCGGTGCCCGAGCGGGTGCAGGCCGGCGCCAAGGTCTGGAGCCCGCCGCAGCCGCTCTCCGGCTACGCGGTCAACGGCTCGACCATGAGGACGGAGCGGCTGGGCCTCGTGGTGCCGCTCGAGGACGACACCATCCTCATCGAAGTGGGCGGGGCGGCCTACAGCAGCACCCAGATCACCATCGAACTGCTGCGCGACATCAACACCACGGCCGTGCCCATCCTCGTGGTGCTGTTCGCCACCATGGTCGTCACGGTCATCCTCGTGCCGCAGGTCATCGCACGTCCCGTGCGCCGTGTGGCGACGGCGGCGGAGTTCATCGACGGCACGCGGGAAGGCACGCGCCTGCCGGAAGACAATGCGCCGACCGAACTGCGCCCGCTCATCGCCGCCTTCAACCGCGCGCTCGACCGCATCGACAACGTGACCGCCGAGCAGCGCCGCTTCCTCTCCAACGCCGCCCACGAACTGCGCACGCCACTGGCCCGCGCCCGCACCCGCCTCGAGGCCGTGCCGGACCCGCGCCTGCGGGCGGAGCTTGCCACCGAGATCCATTCCCTCTCGGCCACCGTGACCATGCTGCTCCAGCTCGCCCGGCTCACCTCCGAGCCCGCCGAGATCAGCCGCCTCAACCTGACCGACCTCACGCGCAACCTGACGGCGCAGGAAGCGCCGAGCCTCGTCGCCGCGGGAATGGAAGTGGAGTTCCAGGCGCCGGATACGCCCGTCTTCATCAACGGCTCGGCACAGGCCATCACCGTCGCGCTCTCCAACCTCATCCGCAACGCAGCCCAGCATGCGGCCTCCGGCGGTCGGGTGATCGTGCAGGTGGAAGCCTGCGGGCGCGTCTCGGTGATCGATTTCGGCGCCGGCATCGGCACGATCTACAACGGATCGAGCGTGATGCAGCCCTTCGCCCGCAGCAGCCGGAGCAGCAGCGGCACGGGCCTCGGCCTCTCCATCGTCGCGCAGGTGGCAGCCCTTCATAATGCGGGGGTCTCGCTGGACGAGACGCCCGGCGGCGGCACCACCGTGCGCATCGCCTTCACGCCGCTGCCGGTCACCTGAACGGCCCTGATCCCGCGTAATGTCCGCGTAATCCTCACGAACAGAATGCCGGCACCAGCGCGCGAGCCCTGGGGCCGGACGCATGTCCTGTTGCCGGCCCCGCGCGTCGCGCTTCAAAGCCGCAAAAGGACGTCAGGCTGTGAGGGTTTCCGCCGTCAGCGAATTCGGCCGCCTGCCCGAGGCCATGTGGGACATCTGCTTTCCCGGAGAGGTGGAGAACCTGCGCTATTATCAGGCCTGCGCTGCCGCGCGGCCCGCGCAGGCCCACGTGCGCGCCCTGATCGCCAACGGCACCCAGAGGCCGGAGGCCGTGGCGCCGCTGTTCCGCATGGAATATGCACTGCACACTTCGATCCAGGACGGCTGGCTGGGCGCCGCCATGCGGCAGCTCGACCGGCGCTTCCCCCGGCTCTTCCGCCTGCCCATGCTTGGCCTCGGTTCGCCGTTCGCGGAGCGCTGCCACTGCGGCTTCCCGCCGGACATGGACGAGGCGGACCGGCTGCGTGCCGCCGACCGCCTGCTGGACCTCTTGGAGCGGCAGGCGCATCTCGAAAACATCGGCCTCACCGTCATCAAGGACATTCACGAGGACGACCTGCCGGCCTTCCGCCCGCATCTGCTCGCACGCGGCTATACGCGCATGTCGAGCCTGCCGGTGGCGGTGCTTCATCTGCCCTATGCCACGTTCGACGACTATCTCGCCTCGCTGTCCCGTTCGACCCGCAAGGACATGAAGCGCAAGCTGCGCGACGCCGCCCACGTGGAGATCGAATACCGGCACGACATCTCGGACATCGGTGACGAGATCTTCGCCCTCTACGAGCAGACCCGGCTGGAGAGCCCTTCGGATTACGGCGATTTCGAACAGCTGCCGGCCGATTACTTCACCCGCGTGGTGGCGGCGCTGGCGCCCCGCGCCTTCTGCGTCTGCTACCGGATCGACGGCGTTCTCGCGGCCTTCAACCTGCTGATGGTGGAGGAGGACCGGGTCATCGACAAGTTCCTCGGCATGAACTACCCGCTGGCCCGCACGCACGACCTCTATTTCATCAGCTGGATGGAGAACGTGCGTTACTGCATCGCCAACGGCAAGACGCGGCTCCAGACCGGCCAGGGCACGTTCGCCAACAAGCTGCGGCTCGGCAGCGTCCTTGAACCCATGCACAACTATTTCCGCCATCGCAGCCCGATGCTGAACGCGATGCTGCGGGCCATCTCGCCGCTGCTGGGCTTCGAGGAACTCGACCCCAGCCTCCAGGCGGCACGGTGCCCCGCGCCCGGGCGGGTACAGGCATGAGCCGGGCGAGCGGCATCCCGATCTCTCAGCAGGGCCAGGACATGCGCCACGCCTCCCCCGCCCGCCCGCGCCTGATGCGGGAAGTGCTGCATCTGCTGCGCCCCTTCTGGAAGCCGATCCTCGGCACCACCATCGCGGGGGCCATCGGCGGCATGGCCATGGCCTGGTCGCTGTCGGTCATCAACGAGGCATTGACGGTACAGGCGCCGGTGACGGGCCTTCTGGCCTTCGGCGCCCTGTGCGTCATCAGCCTGCTCGGCCAGTTCGCGGCCGGCATCGGCAACAGCATCCTCGGCCAGAAGATCATCGCCCGGCTGCGGCAGGACATCTGCCGCCGCATCCTCGAGGCCCCGCTCGCCGCGGTGGAGCGCGCGAAGGCCCACCGGCTGCTGGCGATCCTCACGGGCGACGTGGAGAAGATCTCCGAATTTGCTCACCATTTCGCGGGCTATGCGGCCGCCTTCGCCATCGTCGCCGGCTGCCTCGTCTACCTCCTCCATCTGTCGCCGGTGATGCTCGCCTTCGCGCTCGGCGTCGTCGCCCTCGGCGGGTTCCTCAACCACAAGGGCATGGCCATGTGGCTGGACCGCTTCGAGGCGGCGCGCTCGCTGGAGGACAGCCTCCAGAAGCTGTTCCGCAGCGTGGTCGAGGGCGCCAAGGAGCTTCGGCTCAACAGGGACCGCATGGAGCGGCTCCACCGGCACGGGATCGTCGACCTGACGAACCGCATCGCCCGCCTCAACGGGCGGGCCTTTGCCATTTTCTGGGCCGTGGACGTGCTCAGCCTCTCGCTGATCTTCCTCATCATCGGGGTGATCCTCATCATCCGCCCTTTCCTCGACATTCCGAACGAGGCCGTTACCGGATTCATCATCGTCATGCTGTTCGCGCGCGGGCCGGTGGAGGAACTGGCGGGCGCCCTGCCCGTGTTCAGCCAGGCGCAGATCGCTTTCCGCCGGATCAGCGCCCTCTCGGCGGAATTCTCAGCGGATCGCGGGGAGACGGAGAACCAGCATGGGCGTCCGGCCGCCTTCGGCCACAGCATCGCGCTCCGCGACGTGGTCCACCGGCTGGAGGATCCCGCCACCGGCCGCGTGTTCACCCTGCACGTCACGAACCTCGACATCCGCGCCGGTGAGCTGGTGTTCATCGTCGGCGGAAACGGCAGCGGCAAGACCACGCTGGTGAAGCTGCTGCTGGGCCTGAGCACGCCCGCGAGCGGACACCTCCTGCTCGACGGCCGGCCATTGGCGCAGAAGGACCTCGCCGCATACCGGCAGCTCTTTTCCGCCGTCTTCGCCGATTTCCATCTGTTCGAGGAGCTCGCGCCGCGCGCCGACACCGTGGCCCGCGCGCGGGTCTGGCTCCGCCGGCTCGATCTGGAGGGCGTGGTGGATGTGGAGACGGGGCGCTTCTCGACGCTCGATCTCTCCACGGGCCAGCGCAAGCGGCTGGCGCTGATCAACGCCATTCTGGAGGACCGGCCCATCCTCATGCTGGACGAATGGGCGGCCGATCAGGATCCCTCCTACCGGCGGCTGTTCTATCACGAACTGCTGCTGGAGCTGCGCGCGCTGGGCAAGACGATCATCTGCGTCAGCCATGACGACCGCTATTTCGCGCTGGCCGACCGTGTGATCCAGATGGACGGCGGCCGCATCGCCTCCCTTCGCCCCGGCGCGACGCATGACGCCGGATATGGGCATACCGCTCCGTAAATACAAAGCGGCGATAATTTTCGTGTCTCCATATTACGTAATGTATCCGTAATGCTCGAATGAAAATGTCCCTCCGCCGTCAGATTGACGGTCCGGAAAGAGACTGATCTGCGATGCTTCCGCGCATGACCATCATGCTCGACTTTGATGGAACGATCACAAGGCAAGATACGACTGATCTGATCCTCGAATCCTTTGCCCACCCGTCCTGGCGCGACGTGGAGCAGGACTGGGAAGCCGGCCGCATCGGCTCAATGGAATGCATGCGCCGGCAGGTGGCGCTGATCCGGGCCTCGGCCGCGGAACTCGACGCATTCGCCGACCAGATCGCGGTCGACCCCCATTTTCCGGATCTGGCGCACCAGTGCCGGGCCAGGGGCATTCCGCTCACCATCGTCTCGGATGGTCTTGATCGCGTGATCATGCGTGTGCTTGCCCGTTACGATCTGCGCCTGCCGGTGCGGGCGAACCGCCTCGTCGCCCTGTCCGGCGGGCACTGGTCGCTGGCCTTCCCCAACGCCGCCTCCGAATGCGGTGCCGGCACCTGCAAGTGCGGGCTCGCGCTGGCGGAGAGCGAGGCCGTGGTGCTGATCGGCGACGGGCGCTCGGACTTCTGCGTGGCCGAGACCGCGCAGATTGTCTTCGCAAAATCGAAGCTCGCCGACCACTGCCGCCGCAACGGCATTTCCTACCTTCCCTTCGAAACCCTGGGCGATGTCGCGCAGTGGCTGACCCACGCGCCCGTCCGCACCCTCAAGAACGGAGCCGTCCAATGAACATCCCCGCCCGTCACCTCGCCGCCGGCGGCACCCGCCCGAGCGCGTTCGACGTCAGCCGCGAGACCCGGCTGCTCGCCCTGGAGCAGCGCTACTGCTCGCACGGCGACACCGTGCACTACAGCGAGCCGAAGATCTTCGACCGCTGCCAGGGCTCCTATATGTATGACGCCGAGGATGTGCCCTATCTGGACCTCCAGATGTGGTATTCCGCCGTCAATTTCGGCTATGGCAACCAGCGGCTCAACAAGGCGTTGACCCGCCAGCTGGACCGCCTGCCGCAGGTGGCGAGCCAGTATCTCCACGCCGAGAAGATCGAGCTGGCCGCGACCATCGCCCAGCATGCCGAGAAGACATGGGGCGCCGGGGGCCGCGTGCATTTCAACGTCGGCGGGTCGCAGGCGGTGGAAGATGCGCTCAAGCTGGTGCGCAACGCCCGGCGCGGCAAGGGCACCATGTTCGCCTTCGAGGGCGGCTATCATGGGCGCACGCTCGGCGCCTCCGCCATCACCTCGTCCTATCGCTATCGCCGCCGCTACGGCCACTTCGACCGCGCGCTGTTCGTGCCCTTCCCCTACCATTTCCGCGGCCCCAAGGGCATGGACAAGGAGGAGTATGGCCTCCACTGCGTGAAGCAGTTCGAGCGCCTGTTCGAGAGTGAATACAATGGCGTATGGGACCCGAAGGCGGGCGAGGCCGAATGCGCCGCCTTCTTCGTGGAGCCCATCCAGGGCACCGGCGGCTATGTCATCCCGCCCCACAATTTCTTCATCGAGCTGAAGAAGGTTCTGGACCGCCACGGCATCCTGCTCGTGGTGGATGAGATCCAGATGGGCGTCTATCGCACGGGAAAGCTCTGGTCCATCGAGCATTTCGGCGTCACGCCCGACGTTCTCGTCTTCGGCAAGGCCATCACCAACGGGCTCAACCCTCTCTCGGGCATCTGGGCGCGCGATGCGCTCATCAATCCGGAGGTGTTCCCGCCCGGCTCCACCCACTCCACCTTCGCCTCAAATCCGCTCGGCACCGCCGTGGCGCTGGAGACGCTGCGCATGGTGGAGGAAGAGCAGGATTTCGGCGCCGCCGTCATGGCCAAGGGCGCGTATTTCCTGGAAGGCCTCCAGTATCTCCAGCGCAGCCACAAGGTGGTGGGCGACGTGGACGGGCTCGGTCTCGCCCTGCGCATGGAGATCTGCGAGGAGGACGGCTACACGCCCAACAAGGCCCTTGTTGACCGCATGGTCGACATCGCGCTGGCCGCCGATCTGGAACTCGACGGGCGTCGCCACGGCCTCGTGCTGGATATCGGTGGCTACTACAAGAACGTGGTCACCCTCGCCCCGTCGCTGCTCATCACCAAGTCCGAGATCGACCAGGCCATCCGCCTGCTGGATCTCCTCATCACCCGCGTGACCCGGGGCTGAGAGATGCGGCTGTGCGTCCTTGATCTTGACGGAAGCGTCGCCGCGCAGCCGCTGTTTCTCGATCGCCGCGCCGCCGGGGCGGCGACATTCGTCGAGATGCGCGACCTCGCACCCCAACTCCGGCTCACGGGCGGCCGCCGCGCCATGGAAGCGTTCCTCGGGCGGCTGCCGCCGCCGGGGCGCGACGCCGACATGTTCTTCTACGGCTCCGGCGACTTCCATCACCTCACCGCCGGCCTGCTGCGGCGGGTCGACGAGCCGGTGACGGTCATCCATCTCGACAACCATCCGGACTGGCTGACCTTTCCCCCCACCTTCAACTGCGGCGGATGGGTCAGCCGCGCCCTGCGCCTCCCCCACGTGCGTAAGGTCATCACCATCGGCCCCTGCAGCCCGGATCTCGCCGCGCCGGACCTGAAGGGCGCGAACCTGCGTGCCCTCGCGGATGGGGCGCTGGAGGTCTATCCGTGGCGCCACCCGCCCTCCCGGCTCCTGAGCGCCCGCATGTCGGCCGCCTCCGGCTGGACGGGCAACACGATCCGCTGGCACAACGTGGGCGGCGCGGCATGGGAGAGCTTCCTCTCGGACCTGCCAAGGCGCATCCCCACCCGCGCGGTCTGGATCACCCTCGACAAGGACGTGTTCTGCGAGCCGGACGCCCTGACCAACTGGGACCAGGGCGAAATGTCCCTGGTCCACGCACTCGTCCTGCTCCGCCGCATCGCCACCCGCCACCGCATCGTCGGCATGGATGTCTGCGGCGATTATTCGCCCGCCCGCTTCCGCGATCCGTGGCGGCGCTTTCTCGCCTTCACCGACCATGACTGCCGGCGCGTCCGCGCCGCAGATCACGCGGTCATCAACGCCCGAGCCAATGCCCAGTTGCTGCGGCTGATGGAGGACATCTTCCGTGAGCGCCCAGAGTGACACCCCTTACCCCGCATCGGTGCACGACATCCTGTACGAGGGCGGCCCGACAGGCCTACTGCTCATCCACGGCCTCGGTGGTACACCCGTCGAGCTGAAGCGCATCGCGCGGGCCGTCCACGCGGCGGGGCACACCGCGTATTGCTGCACGCTCGCGGGACATTGCGGAACGGAGGCCGATCTCGTCGCCACACGCTGGCAGGACTGGTACGCGAGCGTGGAAGCCGCGTTCGACCGCCTCTCCGCCCGGTGCGAGCGGGTGGTGGTCGGCGGGCTGTCGCTCGGTGCCGTGCTGGCCCTGCATCTGGCGGCCCGACGCGGATCGGACGTGCATGGCCTTGCCCTTTATGCCCCGACGCTCTGGTACGACGGCTGGGCCATGCCGTGGTATCGCGCGCTGCTGAAGGTCGCGGTCTATACGCCCATCGGCCGCCGTTACCGGTTCGTGGAGCGCGAGCCCTTCGGCATCCGCGATGCGCGCATCCGCGCCCGCGTCGCCGCCGCCATGCTGGGGGGCGACAGCGCGGAGGCTGGTCTTGCCGGAACGCCGGCCCATGCCCTTCGGGAGCTATGGCGGATCAGCGCCCGCGTGCGGCGGGAGCTGCCGGAGGTGAAGGCCCCGGCCATCCTGCTGCATGCCCGCACGGACGATATCAGCAGCCTGCGCAACAGCACCCATATCGCCGGGCGTCTCGGTGGCATCGCAGACCTGACGGTGCTGGACGACAGTTACCACATCGTGACGCTGGACCGGCAGCGCAACGTCGTCATCGAACGCACGCTCGCCCTCATGTCGCGGATCGGCACCTCGGGTGCGAAGCCCGTAATGTTGCGGCAATCCAGCACCCCCATGCCTCTCGCCACGCTGCGGGATGTCCCCGGCGGCCGACGGCGCCCGTCCCACGCGTTCGCCGAAGCCGCCCGGTGATCTGTCGCGGGCGGTTCGGCAGGGTTTCCGCTCGGGAAGAAAAACGGATGCGGTCGGTGGTAGGGCGCGAGCCCATGGAAGGGGCCAAGGGGCCTTGGGGGATGCGAAAGGCCCGGCGAGGGGTTTTCTGCGCCTTCGGTCTGGCGCTGTTCACCGCCGGATGCGCGGCCCTGCCGGAGACGACTGCCGAGGCACCGGCCCTGCCCTCCGCCTATGCGGCTGCGGATGTGCCGCTGGCCCGTCGCGATACCGGGCACTGGTGGCGCACCTTCCGCGATCCCGCCCTTAACCGGCTCGTGGATCAGGCAATGGGCCAGAACCTCTCGGTGGCGCAGGCCCGCGCTCGGCTCACCGCCGCCCGGGCGCAGGCGGCAGCGGCCAACACCCTGTTCCTGCCCATGGCCGGCGCCGGCGGCACCGCCATCGCCACCACCAATCCCTCGGAAACCGACGATCCGCTGCGCCGTCCGCTCATGGCCGGCTTCGACATGAGCTGGGACGTCGGTCTCTTCGGTCTTGCGGAAAACGCAAACCGCTCGGCCACCGCCTCCGCCGCCATCGTTGCGGCGGATCTCGAGAGTGTGCAGATCTCCGTCACGGCGGAAGTGGCGCGGGCCTACATCATGCTGCGCGCGGTCCAGCAGCAGCAGGTGATCGCCCGCGCCGCGCTGGAGGCCCGGCGCAAACGCTCCGATCTCGTGCAGACCCGCATCCGCACGGGCCTTGCCGCGCTGGGCGAAGAGGCGGAGGCCGCCCTTGCCCTGGCCGAGGCGAAGGCCGAACTGGCCGACCTCGATGCCCGCGCCGCAAGCCTCCGGCTTCAGATCGCGACGCTGCTCGGCTCCGCGACGCACGATCCGGCGCTGGAGACGGCCGGTCCCCAGCCGATGCCGGCGGAAGGGCTGCCCGCCAGCCGCCCGGCGGACCTGCTGCGGGCGCGCCCGGACGTGCGGGCGGCCGAGCAGCGCGTCCTGCGCGCCTCGGCGGAGGCGGGCATCGCGCTATCCGACCTCTATCCCAAGCTGCGCCTCGTCGGCACCATCGGCGCCGGCGCGCCTTTCACCAATTCCGCCTTCGGTGTGGCGGGAGGTCCCGTGCTCCAGATCCCGCTGCTGGATTACGGCAGGCGCGAAGCCAACCTCACCGCCCGCAGGGCGCAGGTGGAGGAGGCCGAGGCCGCCTACCGCCAGACGGTGCTCGACGCCTACAAGGAGGCCTCGGACGCCCTCGCGGCCCTGAGCGCCAGCCGCAAGGCAGTCACCGGGCAGAAGGCGGCGGTTGCCGCAGCAGCGCAGACCGAGCGTTCGGCCCGCGTCCTGTCCGGCGAGGGGCTCGCCGACCGCGCCCGGCTCTGGGAGGCAGAAACCGCGCTGCTGGACCGGCGCCGCCGCCTCGTGCAGGCGCAGGAGGTGGAAGCGGTCGCCCTCGTCGCGCTCTACAAGGCGCTGGGCGGTGCCGCGCCCGTCGCGGGCCGGGAGTAAAGCATGGCCGTACCCCTGGCGCGCAAGAGCCTGATCCACGAATGGCGCCGCTTTCTCCCCGCCACCATCTCGGTCGCCTTTTCCGGCGTGCTCATGATCGTGCAGGGCGCGCTGCTGCTCGGCATCGTGGGGGCCAACGCCCTCTATGTCACCCAGTCCCGCGCGGACCTCTGGGTCGGCTTTCCCGGCACGCCGAGCGCCGATCTCGGCCGGCCCATCGATTCCGGCATCGCCGCCGACATCCTGATGGATCCCCGCATCTCGCGCCTCGAGACGCTGCTGCTCGGCAATGGCGACTGGCGCGGCGCGCGGGGCGGCGGCATGAGCGTGACGCTGGTGGGCATCGACACGCGCAGGGATGGCCTCGGCCTCGCCCGCTCGGTGACGCCGCGCGAGCGCGTGCTGCTCCAGGAGGAAGGCACCATCCTCGTGGACGAAAGCGACCTCGACAAGCTCGCCACGGACATCGGCGCCACCGCCGAGATCAACGGCCACATGGTGCGCATCGTCGGCGTGACCGACAATCTGCGCTCCATGGGCGGCGTGAATGTCGTCACCTCGCTCAGCACCGCCCGCCTGCTGGACCCGGCCCTGCGGGGCGCGGACAAGGCGACCTATTTCCTCGCCGGCGTGGAAGACCCCCGCCTCACATCCGCCGTAAGGCGGCGCCTCCAGTCCTTCGCCGGCAAGGCCCGGTTCGAGAGCTGGACCGCCGAAGATCTCGCCAACCGTTCGGTCCGCTACTGGCTGCTGGAATCGGGGGCCGGCATCGGCTTCGTCTTCGCCACCCTCATCGCCATGCTGGTGGGCACGCTCATCACCAGCCAGACGCTCATGGCGGCGGTGGCCGCCTCCACCACGCAATATGCCACCTTGCGGGCGCTCGGCGTGCCCTTCACGGACCTGCGCCGCATCGTGCTGAAGCAGGCGGGCCTCGTTGGCGCGGCAGGGCTCGTCCTCGGCCTCGCATGCAGCCTGCTGGCGGCGCTGCTGGCGCGGCTCAATGCCATTCCGTTCGAGCTGCGCGGCAGCATCATGCTGCTCTCGGCCCTCGTCGTGTTCTCGGTGGCGCTGGTCGCCGGCCTGCTGGCCCTGCGCCCGCTGCGCCGCGCCGATCCCGCCTCCCTGCTGAGATAGCTGATGCCGCCCCATCTGAGCGCCCGCGCCCTGTCGAAATCCTACATGGTGCAGAACATCCGGACCGAAGCCCTGCGGCAGGTCTCCCTCGACCTGTGGCCGGGGGAGATGTCCCTCATCATCGGTCCCTCGGGCTGCGGCAAGAGCACCCTGCTTTCGCTCATGAGCGGGCTCACGCGGCCGGACAGCGGCAGCGTCCATGCGCTCGGCATCGATCTCGGCAAGCTGGACGACGCGGCCCGCGACGCCTTCCGGCTCGCCCATTGCGGCTTCGTCTTCCAGGGCTTCAACCTGTTTCCTGCCCTCACCGCCCTCGAACAGGTGCAGATCGCCCTCGACTATCTGGACGTGCCGCACGCGCAGGCGGTGGAACAGGCCGGCGAAGCCCTGGAACTGGTCGGCATGTGGCGGCGGCGCCATCTGCGCCCGGCGGAGCTGTCGGGCGGAGAAAAGCAGCGCGTGGCCATCGCCCGCGCCGTGGTGAAGGCCCCTGCCCTGCTCTTCGCCGACGAGCCGACCAGCGCGCTGGACAGCGTGAACGGCGCGCGCGTCACCGATCTGCTCCGGCAGATCGCCCATGAGAGCGGCGCCCTCGTGGCCTGCGTCTCCCACGATCCGCGCCTCATCGCCCGCGCCGATCGCATTCTGGAAATGGAGGACGGATGCCTGATCCGCGACCGCCGCGGCCCCGCGCCGGCGCTGCCCGCCGGAGCGCAGGCATGAGACGGCTGGACAGCTTCACCACCGTCGCGCTGGGGCTGCTGACCTGCATCGGCCTCGGCATCGGCGCCTGGGCGCTGCTGGGACCCGACGAGAGCCAGGCCGACCCCAACCTGTCCGCGCAGTCCGGCATCGTCGCCGCGGCGCGGGGGCGCGTGGACGTGGAGGGCGGCCTCTCGCGCATCCTCGCGAGCCGGGACGGCATCGTCCGGGAGGTGCGGGTCAGCGAGGGGCAGCGGGTCGCCGCCGGCGACCTTCTGGCCGAGCTCGATACGCGCGCCGCCGCCATCGCCCTGCGAGCCGCCGAGGCGGAGCTGGCCGAGGCGCAGGCGCGGCGCACGGCGCTGGATGCCCGGCGCACCGCCCAGTTGCGGCAGACCGAGCGGATGCGGCGGGCGGCCAAGGAGCAGGCCATCTCCCCCCAGGCGCTCGACGAGACGGAAGCTGCCCTCGCCGCGCTCACGGCGGACCTGCGGCTCGGGGACGCTGCCCTCGCGCAGGCCACCGCGAAGATGGAGACCGCGCGCTACGAGATGGAGCAGCGTCAGGTGCGGGCGCCCGTCGCCGGCATCGTCGCCCGGCGCAACGTCAAGGCGGGCGATGTCATGTCGGGTGCCGCCATGACGGAGATGTTCGTGCTGATCCCCGACGCGCCGCTGGTGGTGAAGGCGGAGATCCAGGAGCCCTTCGTCCGGCTGCTGCGTCCGGGCATGGAGGCGGAGATCACCGCCGAGAGCGACGACCAGTCCACCGGCACCGGCCGGCTGCTGCGCATCAGCCCCTTCCTCGATACCCGCCGCACGGCGGACGCTACGGAACGGGTGGACGTGCGCGTGGCCGACGGGGTGCTGCTCATCGACGCGCCGAACCCCTTCATGATCGGTCAGCGGGTCTATCTGCGCTTCCGCCAGGCCCCGCGCTGAGCTTTCGGGGCGCCACCGGACCTCGCGCATCGGCGCCGCAGGGTGCCAACAACCGTTACAGAAAGCCGGCTTCCGATCACGATTAACGATACCTTAACCGAACTTCTGGACCTCGAGCCGGAAGAACGCTACCCCTTCTGCTTAACGAAATGTGAAGAAGGGTTGCGGCATGACGGACGCGACGAGCCACGTGAGATGGGGTGCCCTCGTTGGGCGGCTCGCCCGTTTTGCACTGCTCGGCGCGGGTCTCGCGCTCGCCGGATGCCAGACGGACGGCGCCGGCGTCGCCTCCGGCTCCTCCCGCTCCAATCAGGCGCTGGCCTTTGAGTCCATCGACGGCCCGCCCAAGGCGACCTTCGACCGGCTCGTGACCAAGCTCGCCGACCAGGCCGAGCAGCAGCAGGTGGCCCTCGTCTCCCGCACCCAGCCGGCCAATTACCGCATCCGCGGCTATGTCTCGGCCCACACCGAGAAGGGCAAGACGCTGGTCAACTACGCCTGGGACGTGTTCGACGCCGACAAGCAGCGCGTCGCCCGCATCACCGGTACGGAGACCATCAAGTCCGCCAAGGGTGGCGCCTGGGCCTCCTGCGACGACGAGGTGATCGCCCGCATCGCCGGCACCACCATCGCCAGCCTCTCCGAGACCCTCCAGGTGGGCAATCCGAACGCCGCCGCCAGCGGCACGGCGTCCGCTCCTGCGGCCGCCGCCCCCGCCGGACCGACGGAAGCCACTCCTCCGGTCGCCGAGCAGCCGGCGCCGGCCACGGCGCCCTCCAGCGCGCCCGTGGATGTGGGCGGAGTCCCGGTGGCCAGCGCGTCGCCCTTCGGCCCCTCCGCCGCCGAGGCCCCCGGCCTCGCATACGCGTCCCGCTGAATCTGCGTCTTTACAAGTCGGGACCGGGATGCCTATCAGGGCGCCGACAGGATTCCGGTGCCCGATCTTCCGGACGGGCCGCATACCCTTAAGAGAACAGATCCATGAAACTGGTCGCGGGTAACTCCAATCGCGCGCTCGCGGAGACGATCGCCGCTTACCTGGAAACGCCGCTGACCAAGGCGGTGGTGCGGCGCTTCGCCGACATGGAGATCTTCGTCGAGATTCAGGAAAACGTCCGTGGCGAGGACGTGTTCGTGGTGCAGTCCACCTCGTTCCCCACGAACGACCATTTGATGGAACTGCTCATCATCATCGACGCGCTGCGCCGCTCCTCGGCCAAGCGTATCACGGCGGTGCTGCCCTATTTCGGCTACGCCCGGCAGGACCGCAAACCCGCGCCCCGCACGCCCATCTCCGCCAAGCTCGTCGCCAACCTCATCACCCACGCCGGCGCCGACCGCGTGATGACGCTGGACCTGCACGCCGGCCAGATCCAGGGCTTCTTCGACATTCCCACCGACAACCTCTACGCCGCCCCGGTGATGGTGCGCGACATCAAGGAACGGTTCGAGCTCGGCAACACCATGGTGGTCTCGCCGGACGTCGGCGGCGTGGTGCGCGCCCGCGCGCTCGCCAAGCGCATCGATGCCCAGCTCGCCATCGTCGACAAGCGCCGCGAGCGCCCCGGCGAGAGTGAAGTGATGAACGTCATCGGCGACGTCTCCGGCCGCTCGTGCATCCTCGTGGACGACATCGTCGATTCCGGTGGCACGCTGGTGAACGCGGCCGATGCCTTGCTGGCGCGCGGCGCCAAGGAAGTGCACGCCTACATCACCCACGGCGTGCTCTCGGGCGGTGCGGTGGCCCGCATTACCGCTTCCAAGCTCAAGGAACTGGTGATCACCGATTCCATCCTGCCGACCGAGGCGGTCCGCGTGGCGCGCAACATCCGCGTGCTGCCCATCGCCACCCTCATCGGCGAGGCCATCGCCCGCACGGCGCACGAAGAGTCCGTGTCGAGCCTGTTCGACTGATCGTCCCGCTCTTCTGTTTCTGAACGGCCGGCCTCGCGCCGGCCGTTTGCGTTTGGAGGTGCTTCCATCGGACTGGGCTCGTCCGGCACTCCCCCGCGCGACCGTCATCGCCGGACTTGATCCGGCGATCCACGGGGTGCCGCCAAGCACACCGCCAGAGGTCTATACCGTCGGCGCGGCGTGGATGCCCGGGACAAGCCCGGGCATGACTTGAGGGAGCGCGCGTAAGCCGAGTGCGACGAGCCCCCGCCCTCAGGCGTCCGGATCGCGGGCCGGTTCCTCCGGCTCCACTTCGCCCTGCGATTGCAGATAGAGCATGACCAGCCAGCACAAAGCGGCCCAGCCGGCGCCCAGCGTCCAGCCGCCGAGGACATCGGTCGGCCAGTGGACGCCGAGATAGAGCCGGCTCACGCCCACGATGAAGGTGAGCGCGATGGCAAGGCCGAACAGGAAGGCCTTCACCCGCCAGCGCGCCTGCGTGCGGGCGAGCAGCGCGCCGAGCGTCAGATAGACGATGGCGGACATCATGGAATGGCCGCTCGGGAAGCTCTCCGAATAGACCGCCATGCCGTGGGGCACGAGGTCCGGCCGGGGGCGGGAGAAGCCCCATTTGAAGAGGGTGGAGAGCAGCGCCCCGCCCGCCACCGAAAGCAGGACGATGAGCGCCGTCTGGCGCTTGCGCACCATCAGCAGGAAGCAGATCACCGCCAGCGTCATGAGCGACAGCACGGTGGTGCCGCCGAGCGCGGTCAGGTCCCGCATGGATTCTTCGAGCCAGCGCGGGCCGATGGGATTGGACAGGTCGCCGGGCACGCGCAGGGCCAGCAGGATGCGCTCGTCGAGCGAGCGGGTGCCGCCCTCGCGCACCTCGTCGGCAATGGCGACGAAGAGGTAGAAGGCCCCCGCCGTCAAGGCGACGACGACGAGTGTCGCCCGTTCCATGCGGCTGACATGGCGGACAATGCGGCCGACACCGGGGATACCGGACAGAAGGCGATGGCAATGGTCGAGCAGGCTGGTCATGGACGATGCTGGCCATGACGGCCGATGTGCCGTCAAGCCTGTCGTCCCGGCAGGATGCAAACACGCTTGCGGCATCGCAGCACCCCTGCCATCACGGCAGGATGAGCGCACGCCCCGAGCCGATCACCCTCTATGTCGATGCCGATGCCTGCCCGGTGAAGGCGGAAATCTACAAGGTGGCGGAGCGCCATGCGCTCCACGTCCATGTGGTCTCCAACCAGCCCATCGCGATTCCGCGTGACGACCGCATCCACCGCGTGGTGGTGCCGAGCGGGCCGGATGTGGCGGACGACTGGATCGCCGAGCGGGTGTCGCGCGGCGACGTGGTGGTGACGGCGGACATCCCGCTTGCCGCCCGCTGCGTGAAGGCGGGCGCGGATGTGATCGCGCCCAATGGCAAGGCCCATACGGAGGCCACCATCGGCGCGACGCTCGCCACCCGCAATCTGATGGACGACCTGCGCTCCGCCGGCCAGATCACCGGCGGGCCGAAGCCCTTCTCCCCCCGCGACCGCTCCGCCTTCCTGTCCGCGCTCGATCTTGCGATCGTGCGGCTGAAGCGGGCGGGCTTTACCACCTGATCCTCAAGCCCTTTCAAGGAAACATGGCATGACGCACGAACTCGCCTTGCTCGCCGCAAGCTGTGTCCTCGCTCTGGTCCAGTTGATTGTGGCGGCCCAGCTTGCCACCCGCGAGCGCGGGCTGGCCTGGAATGCGGGCCCACGCGATGAAGCCGTCAAGCCACTCGGGCCGCTGGCCGGCCGGCTGGACCGCGCCTTCCGGAATCTGATGGAGACCTTCCCACTGTTCGTGGCGGCGGTGCTGATCGCTTCCGTGACAGGAACGCATAGCGCACTCTCCGTTGGCGGCGCCCACATCTACTTCTGGGGACGCGTGCTGTATGTGCCCCTCTATGCGACTGGCCTGCCCTACATCCGCTCGGGCGTCTGGGCCATGTCCGTATTTGGCATCCTGCTGGTGCTGGCGGCCCCTTTTGTGGCAGGGGCCTGAGCCTCACCCTTTTGTGCGACAGGCGCCGGGCGGGTCGCGTCCGACCCGTCCGGCGTCGCTGCGGCGCTTGAGGCCGCTCAGACCTCGCGCAGGTCGTTGGCGACGCCGGCGAGGATTTCCACGATGCGCGTTTCCGTGCGCGGGTTCTCGGCCAGCTTGGCCTTCGCCACGTCCTTCAGGTTCTCGATGGCCGCGTCCACGAGGCGGGGCAGTCCGGACGGCTCGCCGCCCTCTTCGCCCTTGCCCATCCAGCGGCGCATCTTGCCGACCTTCAGGCCGATCTCCGACAGGCGGCCCACCAGCGCGTCCGCCACGTCCTTGTTCTCTTCGAGATAGGCGCGGCCTTCTTCCGTGATGGTGAAGCGCTTCTTGGCGCCGTCCGGCTCGGCCGTCACATAACCCGCTTCCTCAAGGAAGGTCAGGGTCGGGTAGACCACGCCCGGGCTCGGCGAGTACCAGCCGCCCGTCTTCTCCTCGATCAGCTTGATGATCTCGTAGCCGTGGCGCGGCTGCTCGGCGATGAGGCTCAGCGCCAGAAGCTTGAGATCGCCCTGCGCCAGCATGCGGCCGATGCGGAAGAAATCCCCGCCGCCACCGCCGCCGAACCCACCGCCGCCGCCGCGCCGGCCACGGCCCCAGCCGCCACCGAACCCGCCGCCGAACTCACCCCGGCCACCGGCCGCAAAGCGCTCCTCGCGCCCATGGTGTCTGCATCCAAACATGTATCTTTGCTCCTTATGATGTATCTTACGATACAACGACAGCACATATATCTTTCGATATATCTGGACGCAAGAGGGCACCGTTAATTTTCGCGGGCTAAGGTGGCGGCGTCAGGAGAACAGCCATGGCCATGTCGGATGTGGAGAAGGCAGCCCGCTCGCGCGCGGCGCTTCTGGCGGCCCAGACGGCGGACCTTCAGCCGGCCGTCGAGGGCTGGCTGGCGCGCCTTGCCCATGAGCGGCGGCTCTCCCCCAAGACGCAGGATGCCTATGCCCGCGACCTCGCCGTGGTGCTCAACCTGCTGACGCTCCATCTCGGCCACCGGCCCACCGTCGTCGACATGGCGGCCCTCGCCCCGGCGGATGTGCGCGCCGTGCTCGCCGCCCGCCGCATGGAAGGCGTGGCCCCGCGCACGCTGGTGCGGCTCATGGCGGCGGCTCGCTCCTTCGGCCGGCATCTGGAGCGAGAGGGGCTCGGCAAGGTGGGCGCGCTCGCCGCCGTGCGCGCGCCCAAGGTGCCGCGCAGCCTGCCCAAGCCCGTCTCCGTCTCGGATGCGAAAGCCCTGGCCGATCCCGCCACGCGGGCGGGCGAGGACCGCGCCCCCTGGGTGCTCGCCCGCGACGCGGCGGTGATCGCCCTGCTCTATGGCTGCGGCCTACGCATCTCCGAGGCCCTTGGCCTCACGCGGGCGATGATGCCGGAACCGGGCGTCGGCGATCAGATCACGGTGACGGGCAAGGGCAACAAGACCCGCATGGTCCCGCTGCTGCCGCAGGTCGCGCAGGCGGTGGCCGACTATGCCGCCCTCTGCCCCTATGTGCTGGAAGCGGACAAACCACTGTTCCGCGGCGCCAAGGGCGGGCCGCTGTCACCGCGCATCGTGCAGATGGCGGTGGAGCGCATGCGCGGCGCGCTCGGCCTGCCGGACAGCGCCACGCCCCATGCCTTGCGCCATTCGTTCGCCACCCATCTGCTGGCGCGGGGCGGCGAGCTTCGGGCCATCCAGGAGTTGCTGGGCCACGCCTCGCTCTCCACCACGCAGGTCTATACGGCGGTGGATGCCACGCGCCTCATGGACGCCTATCGCGCCGCCCATCCGCGCGCCTGAGCCGCCGTCCTAGGGCAGAATCCGGCCGATCAGCGCACGGGAGAAGACCTGCGCCCCGTGGGCCGTGAGGTGCGCATTGTCGAAGAAGAGTGGCACATGGTCCGCCGCCAACGGGCACTGGCGCTGCGGACAGATCGTCTCCAGCACCGGCACATAGCGCGCGCCCGGAACGCGGGTGACGACGGCCTGTACGGCGGCGTCGATCTCCTCCACCACGCCGGCCGACAGTTCATCGCCCGAGGTCACGCCGCGGTCACCGGCCCGCTGCCGGTCCGCCAGAATGAGCGGGACCGAGCGCCGGAACACCGGCCCCGGCCCCAGCACCACCGCCGGAATGCCGGCCGCCTCCAGCCTGGACAGCGCCTGCTCAAGCGCCTCCAGCCAGGCCGGGTCCACGGACCAGAAGCCTGCCATCACCACAAGCTGCGGCTTGAGGCGCAGGATTTCCGCCAAGGCGAAGTCATTGAAGCCGGCACAGTTGGGGCGAGTGGGAATGGCGATGCCCGGCAGCGGCGGGCAGCCGGAGGCGGTGAGCTGGCCCAGTGCATAGCCCCGCGCGGCGAACAGCGGCTCCAGTCCGGCATAATAATGCGCCGCATGGCTGTCGCCCCACAGCACCGCCAGCGGCCGGCGCGCGGGCAGGCAGAGATCGCTGCGCAGGCTCTCGGCCGTCTCGCGCGGGCCGAGGAAGCAGGTGCCGGTCCGGAAGGCCTCGTTCGGGCGATAGTGCACATAGGTCAGCATCCGCAGCACGCGGGCCTCCACGCGCTGCGGAAATCCACCCAGCGCAAGGATGGTCCCGGCGAGGGCCGCGAGCACGGCGAGGCCGGCAGTGCTCGCCACGAGCGCGCGGGGGGCCGTGCCGAGCCAGCGGCGACAGGGCGCTTCCACCAGCGCATAGATCGCCACTGCGAACAGCAGCGAGGTCGCGACGCCGCCGAGGAAGAACTCCCATCCCTCGGCGAAGGGAAAGAGATGGCGGCCGAAGGAAGCCACCGGCCAGTGCACCAGATAGAGCGAATAGGAGATGCGGCCGACAAAGCGCAGCGGCGCCAGCGACAGCAGGCGGGCGCCCGCCCCCGTGCGCACGCGGTCCGCGCCCCAGATGACCAGCGCCGCCCCCGCGCAGGGCAGGAGGGCGTCCGTGCCCGGGAAGGGGCCGCGCTCGCTCAGCGCCACCATGCCGCCGAGGATGAGCGCGAGGCCGAGCAGCACCGCGCCATTGGCGATGCGCGGCTGGGCCGGAAAGCGCACGCCGGGTAGCGCGAGCAGGCAGCCGATGAGCAGCTCGAAGGCCCGGAACGGGAGCAGATAGAAGGCGGCTTCCGGATTGAAGCGCAGCAGCATCTCACCCGACAGCAGCGAGGCGACAGCCACCACCGCGAGCAGCAGCGGCACGCGGCGGCGCGTGCAGCGCCGGGCCGCGAAGAGCAGCGGCGGGAACAGGAGATAGAATTGCTCCTCGACGCCCAGCGACCAGTAATGCAGCAACGGCAGCTCATGGGCCGCCGGCGCGAAATAATTGGCGCTGAAATAGAAATAGATGTTCGAGGCGAAGACGGTGGAGGCCAGCAGCGAGGCCGCGAAATCCCGCAGCGCGTGCGGATAGAGCAGCAGGCCGGCGGCTAGCGTCGAGAGCAGCGACACTGCCACATAGGCGGGCACGATGCGCCGCGCCCGCCGCGCATAGAAATCCGCGAAGGAGAAATCGCCCGCGGCCACATCCCGATAGAGCGTCTTCGAGATGAGGAAGCCCGAGATGACGAAAAAGACGTCCACGCCGGTGAAGCCGCCGGAGAGCGGCGTCAGCCCGAAATGAAACAAAACGACCCCGCCCACCGCGATGGCCCGCATGCCATCGATGTGCGGCCGGTACTCCAGCCCTTGATGCATGAATGAGTGAGCGCCCACCTGTCCGGCCGCATAGGGCGCCGGACCTCAACCATGATGGCCGGTGCATATCACGCGCCCGCCGGCACGCCCAAGACGAAATCGGGGTGGATAACACGTCGTTGGACGTATCCACCGGGCGGGCGGGGCGTCGATCAGCGGGGCCTGAACGACCAGCCGCCGCCACCACCGTGATAGGTTTCGCAGGCGAGGTGGAAGCGCGCGCCGCAGGTGGTGCAGGTGAAATCCACCGACACGATGTCCGGCCAACCCCTGTCCTGCCCCATCCGCAGCACGGAATTGTCGGGGTGGTCCGGCTGCTCCGTCAGCGTGCCGTCCAAAAGATTGTCCCGCGCCACCGTCAGCGCATGCTCCAGCTCACCCGGCGTGCGGATGGACCAGTCGAGGCAAAGCGCGCGGCAGCGGTCGCAGGGCATGCCGCCTCAGGAGCGGGAGAAGACGCGCCGGCGCAGATCGAGAACGGCGCGGCGGAAGCGGCTGCGCCGATCCCCGAGGCCGAGCACCCGGGCCGCGTCCTGCCGCAGCCGCACGAGGGCCGCCTTCACCTTCTCCTTGTAGGGCTCCACCAGCCGGTGCGCCCAGGCATTGGCGGCAATCACGATGTCGCACAGCCGCGAGAACCAGCCGATGGAGCGCAATTGCGCCTGACAGGCCTCGAACAGGAAGGCCATGAGGCCGACGCCCACGAGCTTCGCCACAAGGAAACAGAGGCTGCCGAAGATGAAATGCTTGTGGGCGTAGAACCACAGGGCGAGGATGTTGATGGGCTCGATGAGAATCAGCGGCACCACGAACAGCACCAGCGCGCCATAAGGCGGCAGGCGGTGCGCCCAATGGCCGATGGCCTGCTTCAGCCGCTCGAAGGGCAGGATCTCGGCCAGCCGGCGGATGAGCGGCGCCGTGTGCGCCCAGAGCCAAGCCTCGATGAGGAAGCCGACGGCGAGCACCATGAGCAGCGCGCGCTGAAGGCGGCGGCGCCAGAGGCTGCGGGGACGCACGGGCGGGATGGGGGCGGTATCAGGCATGGCTTGAGGAAGATGGTGCGGCCTTTGGGGCCTTTCCATGGCTGTCGCGAACCTTGCGGCACGATCCCTTGGGCCCGCTGCCTCCCCCTTTCGTCGGATGCACCTGCGCCCCGGTCGCGCTCTAATCTGTGTCAGGGCAGAAAGGGCAAGGACACTTCAGGTGAACATCCACCACATGTCCATCGGCGTCGCCGATCTCGACCGGGCCATGGCCTTCTATGACCGTGTGCTCGCGCCCCTCGGGCTGGCACGGGAGGTGCTCTTCACCGAGCCCACCGGGACGCGCTCGGCGGGTTACGGACAGCCGGGGCAATGGGCGCTGGAGGACAATGTGCCCTTCTGGCTGGAGGAGCGGCCGGGCGCGAGCTTCTCCTGCCCGCCGGGCTTTCATCTCGCCTTCGGCGCGCCGGATGCGGCCGCCGTCCATGCCTTCCATGCGGCGGGGCTTGCCGCCGGCGGCACCGACAACGGCCCGCCGGGACCGCGGCCCGATTACGGGCCAAGCTATTACGCCGCTTTCCTCATCGACCCGGACGGCTGGCGCATCGAGGCGGTGGCCGACACGTCCGCGTGAGCGGCGGCATCGAGATGCCGCTGGGGCAGGTTTGCCGCTCTTTCAGGCTTCGGTCCACGCCACAACCGGGCGTAGGCTCTCGAATGTCGCAACCCGATGGGAGTGATGAGCCATGAAGCGTCTTGCCTTCGCCCTCGTGACCCTGAGCCTGCTCGGAGCCACCGCCCCCGCTTTCGCCGACTGCCCGGCGCACGCCTCCAACACGACGAAGAGCACGCCCTCCAAGGGCACCTGAGCCTCTTCGCGCCGAGAGTGCGCGCCGCCCGCACCAGGAACAGGCGGAGCGGTGCGTGCCAAAACAAAACCGGCCGGTCCGCAGCGCGGGCCGGCCGGTTCCGTTTGAGGACCGCGCCGGTCGCCCGGCGCGGAAAGGCTCACATGTGGATGGCGCGCTTCTCGACCGCCATGGCCGCTTCCTTGACCGCTTCCGAGCGGGTGGGGTGGGCATGGCAGGTGCGGGCGAGGTCTTCCGACGAGCCGCCGAACTCCATGAGCACGCAGACCTCGTGGATCATCTCGCCGGCCTCGGGGCCGATGATGTGGCAGCCCAGCACCTTGTCGGTGGCGGCGTCAGCCAGGAACTTCACGAAGCCGTCCGTGGTGTTGTTCACCTTGGCGCGGCCATTGGCGGTGAAGGGGAACTTGCCGACATTGTAGGCGATGCCGGCTTCCTTCAGCTCTTCCTCGGTCTTGCCGACGGAAGCCACCTCCGGGAAGGTGTACACGACGCCGGGGATGACGTCGTAATTCACGTGGCCCGCCTTGCCGGCCAGCAGTTCGGCCGCCGCGACGCCCTCATCCTCGGCCTTGTGGGCGAGCATCGGGCCGGCGATCACGTCGCCGATGGCATAGATGCCGTCCACGGTGCTCTTGTAGTGGTGATCCACCACCACGCGGCCGCGCTTGTCGGTCTCGACGCCGAGCTCGGCAAGGCCGAGGCCACCCGTGTAGGCGACGCGGCCGATGGCCACCAGCACCACGTCGGCCTCAAGCACCTCGGCCGCACCGCCGGCGGCCGGCTCCACGGAGACCTTGAGGGTCTTGCCCTTGGTGTCCACGCCCGTGACCTTGGTGCCGAGCTTGAAGGCGAAGCCCTGCTTCTGGAGGATGCGCTGGAAGGACTTGGCCACGTCGCCGTCCATGCCGGGCAGGATGCGGTCGAGATATTCCACCACCGTCACCTCGGCGCCGAGGCGGCGCCACACGCTGCCGAGCTCAAGGCCGATGACGCCGGCGCCCACCACCACGAGCTTGCCGGGCACCTTCTTGAGGGCCAGCGCGCCGGTGGAGGACACCACCTTCTCCTCGTCGATGGTGACGCCGGGAAGCTGGGCCACGTCCGAGCCGGTGGCGATGAGGATGTTCTTCGTCTCCAGCACCTGCACGGTGCCGTCGGCGGCGGTCACTTCCACCTTGCCGGGGGCGAGGATCTTGCCGACGCCGTGATAGGCGTCGACCTTGTTCTTCTTCAGCAGGAACTCGACGCCCTTCACATTGCCGTCGACGCCCTTGTCCTTGAAGGCCTGCATGGCGGCGAGGTCGAGCTTCGGCGCCGGGACAGTGATGCCCATGCTGGCGAAGCTGTGGCCGGCTTCCTCGAACTTCTCGGAGGCGAACAGCAGCGCCTTGGAGGGGATGCAGCCGACGTTGAGGCAGGTGCCACCGTGGGTGGCGCGCTTCTCGACCACCGCGGTCTTGAGACCGAGCTGGGCGGCGCGGATGGCCGCCACATAGCCGCCGGGGCCGGTGCCGATGACGATCAGGTCGTAATTAGCCATGGAATACAGTCCTTGAAGGAAGCGGGCGGCCAGCCGGCCGCAGCGAACGGGAAGGGATCAGTGGGCGGAGGCCCTCTGGAAGGCGAGGCGGATGCCGAGGCCGACCAGGGCCGCGCCGGTGATGCGGTTGAACCAGCGGCCGATGCGCGAGAGCTGCGCCTGCACCGCCCGCCCGGTGAAGAACACCGAGACCAGCGTGAACCAGACGACCAGCAGGCCCGCCATGCCGGCGGCATAGCCCATCTGCATGCTCTGCGGCGTGGTGGGGCTCACCACCGTAGTGAAGATGGAGAGGAAGAACAGCACCGCCTTCGGGTTCAGCGCATTGGTGAGGAACCCGAGCGTGAAGTCGGACGCATCGCCGTAGCGCCGGGGGGCAACCGCCGGCGCGGGCGCGTCCGCAAGATCCACCTGATAGCTGGGCGGCGGCGCGCGCCAGGTCTTCACGCCCACGTAGAAGAGATAGGCGGCACCCGCCCATTTCAGCACATTGAAGGCGAGGAGCGAGTGGGCGACCAGCAGGCCGATCCCGGCCACCGTATAGGCGGCATGGAAGAAAATGGCGGCGCCGATGCCGAAGCTGGTGATGATGCCCGCGCGGCGGCCCCGCACCACGCTCTGGCGCACCACCATGGCGAAGTCCGGTCCCGGTGTCACGGCGGCCAGGGAAAACACTGCCATGATGGTCAGGAATTCCGCGAGATGGCTGCTCATTCGCCCGTCCTCGTGTCAGCGGCCGTGGGGCGCGGCCCTGCCGCAACCGGCCTGTCAGCGGGCGGCGGACGCCCGGTCGGGAAACGGCGCGGCGACAGAGCCGCCGCGCCGGTGTCAGGCTTGGACGATCAGAGGTCGAGCACGAGACGCGCGGGATCCTCCAGCGTCTCCTTCACACGCACCAGGAAGGTCACGGCCTCACGGCCGTCGACGATCCGGTGGTCGTAGGAGAGCGCGAGATACATCATCGGGCGCACGACGATCTGGCCCTTGACCACCACCGGACGCTCCTCGATGCGGTGCATGCCGAGGATGCCCGACTGCGGCGCGTTGAGGATGGGGGTGGACATCAGCGAGCCGTAGATGCCGCCGTTGGTGATGGTGAAGGTGCCGCCCTGCATGTCCTCGATGCCGAGCTTGCCGTCACGGGCCTTGCGGCCGAAGCCGGCGATGGCCTTCTCGATGCCGGCCACCGACAGCTCGTCGGCGTCACGCACCACGGGAACCACGAGGCCCTTCTCGGTGCCCACCGCGATACCGATGTTGTAGTAGTTCTTGTAGACGATATCCTGGCCGTCGATCTCGGCGTTCACCGCCGGCAGGTCCTTCAGGGCCGCGATGACGGCCTTGGTGAAGAAGCCCATGAAGCCGAGCTTGGTGCCGTGCTTCTTCTCGAAGGAGTCCTTGAACTGGGCGCGCAGGCCCATCACCGCGCTCATGTCCACGTCATTGAACGTGGTGAGCATGGCGGCGGTATTCTGGGCGTCCTTCAGGCGGCGGGCGATGGTCTGCCGCAGCTTGGTCATCTTCACGCGCTCTTCGCGCGCGGCATCCACCGGCGCGGAGGGGGCGCGGACGGCGACCGGCGCCGGGGCAGCGGCCGGAGCGGCAGCGCCGGAGGCGATGGCGGCGAGCATGTCGCCCTTGGTCACGCGGCCATCCTTGCCGGAGCCGGCGACGTTGGCGGCGGACACGCCGGTCTCGGCGGCGAGACGCTCGACCGCCGGGCCATTGGCGCCGGAAGCGGCCTTGGCCGGGGCGGCGGCAGGCGCCGGAGCGGGCGCAGCGGCCGGAGCCGGAGCCGCCTTGGGGGCCTCGGCCTTCGGAGCGGCGGCAGCAGCGCCGGCAGCGCCTTCGGCGATCGCGCCGAGGAGGGCGCCGACGCCAACGGTGTCACCGTCCTTGGCGATGATTTCGGAGAGGACGCCAGCGGCCGGGGCGGGAACCTCGACGGTGACCTTGTCGGTCTCCAGTTCCACCAGAGGCTCGTCGGCCTTCACCGCATCGCCAGGCTTCTTGAACCACTTGCCGATGGTGGCCTCGGTAACGGACTCGCCCAGGGTGGGCACGCGGATTTCGGTCGCCATCACATTCGCCCGCGGGGGGCCTCCCTCAAACGCTCGATGCCGGGTCAACCCCGGCGCAAAATAAGGGATGGAACCGGCAGCACCTCATAGGAGAAGCCGAGGTTCATCCCCGTGATCGGATCATCTTCGGACAGACGGCGGGCTTGCGCCTCGTCATCCGCCTCGACCAGCGCCAGTCCCCAGGCGCCGGCCGGATCGAAGACCGGACCGACCGCAATGGCCGGTCCCGCCTCAGCCTGCTGCTGCCAGTAGGCCATGTGCTGCCCCATCGCCGCCATCTCCGCCTCGGTGGCGTCGAAGGGGAAGGTGGGGCGCACGTGGCGCAGCCGCAGCAGGAAATAGCTCATGCCGCAGGCGCCTCAGCCGAGGGCTTCTTCGAGGAAGGCCTTGAGCTGGGCGAGATGCTTGGACATCAGGCCGGTGGCGGTGGCGGCGGACGCCGGACGGCCGGCGTAACGCGGACGCTTGGACGCGCCGCCCACCTGCTCCAGCACCCACTCCAGGTAAGGCTGCACGAAAGCCCAGGAGCCCTGGTTCTTCGGCTCTTCCTGGCACCACACCACTTCCGCGTTCTTGAAGCGGCCCAGCTCCTGCACGAGGGTCTTGAGCGGGAACGGGAACAGCTGTTCCACGCGCATCAGGTACACGTCGTTGGTGCCGCGCTTCTCGCGCTCCTCCAGCAGGTCGTAATAGACCTTGCCCGAGCACAGCACGACGCGACGGATCTTGTCGTCCGCCACGAGCTGCAGGCCCGCCGCATCCGGATGGGACTGGGCATCGTCCCACAGCACGCGGTGGAAGGTGGTGCCGGTCACGAACTCGTCGAGACGCGAAACCGCCTTCTTGTGGCGCAGCAGGGACTTGGGCGTCATCAGAATGAGCGGCTTGCGGAAGTCGCGCTTAATCTGGCGGCGCAGGATGTGGAAGTAGTTCGCCGGGGTCGTGCAGTTGGCCACCTGCATGTTGTCCTCGGCGCAGAGCTGCAGATAGCGCTCGAGGCGGGCGGAGGAGTGCTCCGGACCCTGGCCCTCATAGCCGTGCGGCAGCAGGCAGACGAGGCCGGACATGCGCAGCCACTTGCGCTCGCCCGAGGAGATGAACTGGTCAAACACGACCTGCGCGCCGTTGGCGAAGTCGCCGAACTGGGCTTCCCACAGCACGAGCGCGTTCGGCTCGGACAGGGAGTAGCCATACTCGAAGCCGAGCACCGCCTCTTCCGAGAGCATCGAGTTGATGACCTCGTACTTGGCCTGGTTGTCGGTCAGGTGGTTGAAGGGCTTGTAGCGGCCTTCGGTTTCCTGATCCGTCAGCACGGAGTGGCGCTGCGAGAAGGTGCCGCGCTCCACGTCCTGGCCGGACAGGCGGACCGGATGGCCCTCCTCCAGCAGCGAGCAGAAGGCCAGCGCCTCGCCGGTCGCCCAGTCGATGCCGGCGCCGTCGTCGAGCACCGCCTTGCGGCGGTTGTCGAGGAAGCGCTGGATGGTGCGGTGGGGCGTGAAGCCTTCCGGCACCTTGGTGATCTTGTCGGCGATGGCCTTGAGCGCATCTTCCGCCACGCCGGTGTCGCCGCGGCGCGGATCGTCATCCTCGTGGCTCGCCTTCAGGCCCGACCAGCGGCCGTCCAGCCAGTCGGCCTTGTTGGGCTTGTAGTGCTGGCCGGCCTCGTACTCGCCTTCCAGGCGGTTGCGCCACTCGGCGCGCATCTGGTCGAGCTCGCCGGCGGCGATCACGCCTTCGGCTTCCAGCTTCTTGCCGTACAGTTCCAGCGTCGTGGGATGCTGGCGGATCACCTTGTACATGTGCGGCTGGGTGAACGACGGCTCGTCGCCCTCGTTATGGCCGAAGCGGCGATAGCAGAAGATGTCGATGACCACCGGCTTGTGGAAGCGCTGGCGGAACTCGATGGCCACCTTGGCGCAGAAGGTCACCGCTTCCGGATCGTCGCCATTCACGTGGAAGATCGGCGCCTCGATCATCTTCGCCACATCCGACGGATAGGGCGAGGAGCGCGAGTAGCGCGGATTGGTGGTGAAGCCGATCTGGTTGTTGATGATGACGTGGAGCGAACCACCCGTGCGGTGGCCCTTGAGGCCCGAGAGGCCGAGGCACTCGGCCACCACGCCCTGGCCCGCGAAGGCCGCGTCACCGTGGATCAGCAGCGGCAGCACCGCCACGCGGTCGGTGTCGTGCATCTGGTCCTGCTTGGCGCGGGCCTTGCCCAGCACCACCGGATCGACGATTTCCAGATGCGACGGGTTGGCGGTCAGCGACACGTGCACCCGGTTGCCGTCGAACTCGCGGTCCGACGAGGCGCCGAGGTGGTACTTCACGTCGCCCGAGCCTTCCACGTCGTCGGGGGCCCAGGAGCCGCCCTTGAATTCGTGGAACAGCGCGCGGTGGGCCTTGCCCATCACCTGCGTGAGCACGTTCAGGCGGCCGCGGTGAGCCATGCCGAACACGATGTCGCGCACGCCGAGATTGCCGCCGCGCTTGATGATCTGCTCCAGCGCCGGGATCAGCGCCTCGCCGCCGTCCAGGCCGAAGCGCTTGGTGCCGGTGTACTTCACGTCGAGGAACTTCTCGAAGCCCTCGGCCTCCACCAGCTTGTTCAGGATGGCGCGCTTGCCTTCGCGGGTGAAGGACACTTCCTTGTCCACGCCCTCGATGCGCTCCTGGATCCACGCCTTCTCCTCCGGGGAGGAGATGTGCATGAACTCGACGCCGATGGTCTGGCAGTAGGTGCGGCGCAGGATCGTCACCATCTCGCGGACGGTGGCGAACTCAAGGCCCAGCACGTTGTCGATGAAGATCTTGCGGTCGAGATCGCTCTCGTAGAAGCCGTAGGAGGCCGGATCGAGCTCGGGCGCCTCGCGCGGCGGGGTGAGCTTCAGGGGATCGAGATCGGCCTGGAGATGGCCGCGCATGCGGTAGGCGCGGATCATCATGAGCGCCTTCACGCTGTCGCGCGTGGCCTGCTGCACCTCGGTGGCGGAGAATTCGACGCCCGCCTTCTGGGCCTTCTCCTTGACCTTGTCGGTGACCTTCTTCTCCACCTCGATCCAGTTGCCGTCGAGGGCGGAGACCAGCTCGCCATTGGCGTGGAGCGGCCAGTTGGGCTTCTTCCAGGAGGCACCGCGGGCGTTCTGCTTGACCTGCTCCGGGTCTTCCTTCAGCGCGGCGAAGAAGCTCTGCCACTGCGCATCGACCGAATTCGGATCGGCCTCATACTGGGCATAGAGATCTTCTATCCACTGAGCATTACCTCCGTACAGGAAGGAGGTAGCGAGAAATTGGTCGTTTTGGTCCGCGCGCGACATGGGCCTAAATCCCGGATGGCCTTCGGAGCTTAGCCGGTTTCGGCGCGCCGGGCGCGTTCAAAACCAAGCTCCAAGCCGTTGACAGCCACACCATGGAAGCGCGCCGGCAATCCCGCCGCACTCCCGCAAATTGCCTTGCTCCAGATGGAGCGGAGAGAAATCCGGCCGCTACATAAGATGCTTGGCGGCATGGGGGAAGCTCCCTTCCCCCGCCAACCCCGGCATTTCACGCACGGCGGACCTGCGCTCCGCGTACTGCTGGAGGCTTTCCCCAGCGTGGCACGCGGTGACACTCGTCCAATGCAAAGACGGCAACCCGATGGTCTCCCGCCGGATTGCCGTCCTTTTCATCAGCCCTTCAGCACTTCCACCAGGGTCTTGCCGAGGCGCGCCGGGGAGGGAGAGACCCGGATGCCGGCCTCTTCCATGGCGGCGATCTTGTCTTCCGCGCCGCCCTTGCCGCCGGAGATGATCGCGCCGGCATGGCCCATGCGGCGGCCGGGAGGCGCCGTGCGGCCGGCGATGAAGCCGACCATCGGCTTCTTGCGGCCGCGCTTGGCCTCGTCCTTGAGGAACTGCGCCGCATCCTCTTCGGCCGAGCCGCCGATCTCGCCGATCATGACGATCGACTCGGTCTTGGGATCGGCAAGGAACAGCTCGAGCACGTCGATGAACTCGGTGCCCTTCACCGGGTCGCCGCCGATGCCGACCGCCGAGGTCTGGCCGAGGCCTTCCTGCGAGGTCTGGAACACCGCTTCATAGGTCAGCGTGCCGGAGCGCGACACGATGCCGACCGAGCCGGTCTTGAAGATGTTGGCCGGCATGATGCCGATCTTCGACTGGCCGGCGGTCACCACGCCCGGGCAGTTCGGGCCGATGAGGCGCGACTTGGAGCCGGAGAGGGCGCGCTTCACCTTCACCATGTCGAGCACCGGGATGCCCTCGGTGATGCAGACGATGAGCGGGATCTCCGCGTCGATGGCTTCCAGGATCGCGTCGGCGGCGCCCGGAGGCGGCACGTAGATCACGGAGGCGTCGGCGCCGGTCTTCTCGCGGGCCTCGATCACGGTGTCGAACACCGGCAGGCCGAGGTGGGTGGAGCCGCCCTTGCCGGGCGAGGTGCCGCCGACGACCTTGGTGCCGTAGGCGATGGCCTGCTCGGAGTGGAACGTGCCGTTCTTGCCCGTGAAGCCCTGGGTGATGACCTTGGTATTGGCGTCAATAAGCACGGACATCACGCAGCTTCCTTCTTCACGGCCGCGACGATCTTCTGCGCCGCATCGTCCAGGTCATCGGCAGGGATCACGTTCAGGCCGCTGTCGCGGATGATCTGCTTGCCCTGCTCCACGTTGGTGCCTTCGAGGCGCACCACCAGCGGAACCTTGAGGCCGACGGCGGTCACCGCGGCGAGCACGCCGCGCGCGATCACGTCGCACTTCATGATGCCGCCGAAGATGTTCACCAGGATGCCCTTCACGTTCGGGTCCGAGGTGATGATCTTGAAGGCCGCCGTCACCTTCTCCTCGCTGGCGCCGCCGCCCACGTCGAGGAAGTTGGCCGGGCTCTCGCCATAGAGCTTGATGATGTCGAGGGTCGCCATCGCGAGGCCCGCGCCGTTCACCATGCAGCCGATCGTGCCGTCGAGCGCGATGTAGGCGAGGTCATACTTGGAGGCTTCGATCTCCTTGGCGTCCTCTTCCGTCTCGTCGCGCAGGGCGAGCAGGTCCGGATGGCGGAACAGCGCGTTGGAATCGAAGGTCACCTTGGCGTCCAGCACCTTCAGCTTGGCATCCTTGGTGACGATGAGCGGATTGATCTCCAGCATCGCCATGTCGGTGTCGGTGAAGGCGGTGTAGAGCACCTCGGTCAGCTTGCCCGCCTGCTTGGCGAGGTCGCCGGAGAGGCCGAGCGCATCGGCCACCTTGCGGCCGTGGAAAGCCTGGATGCCGGAGGCCGGGTCCACCGAGAAGGAGACGATCTTCTCAGGGGTGGAGTGCGCCACTTCCTCGATGTCCATGCCGCCTTCGGTGGAGACCACGAAGGAGACGCGCGAGGTGGAGCGGTCCACGAGGAGCGAGAGGTAGAACTCGGTCTCGATGTCGGAACCTTCCTCGATGTAGAGGCGGTTCACCTGCTTGCCGGCCGGGCCGGTCTGCACGGTCACGAGCGTGTTGCCGAGCATCTGCTCGACGAAGGTCTTCACCTCTTCCACCGACCGGGCCAGCCGCACGCCGCCCTTGTCGCCGGCTTCCGGCTCCTTGAACTTGCCCTTGCCGCGGCCACCGGCATGGATCTGCGACTTCACGACCCAGAGCGGGCCGCCCAACTCACGCGCGGCCGCCTCGGCCTCGCCCACCGCCAAGACCGGCACGCCGCGAGACACGGGCGCACCGTAGGTCTTCAGCAGGGCCTTCGCCTGATACTCATGGATATTCATGGGGCTCCGTCCCAAGAGTTTCGGACCGTCCCGCCCTCATGACGAAGGCGATCCGCTCCGGTTGGACTATTGCCGCCGGGTCCCCCCGCCGGCACGAAAACGGCGACCCGGAGGGCCGCCGCGGATGGCAGTGTCACCGAACGAGGTCCGGCGCGATCTTGGCACAGGCGTCCACCAGTCCTTGGACCGAGGCCACCGATTGTTCGAATTGCGCGCGCTCGGCGCGGTCGAGTTCGAGCTCGACGATGCGCTCCACGCCCCGCGCGCCGATCACCGCCGGCACGCCCACGTAAAGGTCGCGGAAGCCGTACTCGCCCGACAGGGGGGCCGCCACCGGCAGCACACGCTTCTTGTCCTTGAGATAGCTCTCCGCCATGACGATGGCCGAGGCCGCCGGCGCATAGAAGGCCGAGCCGCTCTTGAGCAGTTCGACGATCTCGGCCCCGCCGTTGCGGGTGCGCGTGACGATCGCCTCGATGCGGTCCGTGCTGGTCCAGCCGATGCGGATGAGGTCGGGAACGGGGATGCCCGCGACGGTGCAATAGCGCATCAGCGGCACCATCGTGTCGCCGTGCCCGCCGAGCACCATCGCGGTCACGTCTTCCACCGAGACGTTGAACTCGTCCGCCAGGAAATAGCGCAGGCGCGCGCTGTCGAGCACGCCGGCCATGCCGACCACCTTGTGACGCGGCAGGCCGGAGGCCTTCTGGAGCGCCCACACCATGGCATCGAGCGGATTGGTGACGCAGATCACGAAAGCATCGGGCGCATATTTCGCGATGCCCGCGCCCGCCTGCTCCATGACCTTGAGATTGACCGCCAGCAGATCGTCGCGGCTCATGCCGGGCTTGCGCGGCACGCCGGCGGTGACGATCACCACATCCGCGCCCGCGATCTGCTCATAGGCGCCGGTGCCGGCGAAGGCGGCGTCGAAGCCGGCCACGGGGCTCAGCTCCGCGAGGTCGAGCGCCTTGCCCTGGGGGACGCCTTCCACCAGGTCGAACAGCACGACGTCCCCGAGTTCCTTCAGGCCTGCCAGCAATGCAAGCGTGCCGCCGATCTGGCCGGCGCCGATCAGGGCAATCTTGCTGCGCGCCATGAACAGGAAACCTCGGGCAACAGAGGATACGGCCTTAGGCCGAGCGGGGCTTGACTACTCCCATCCGCACAAGGGTTCAAGACGCCGCATCTACCCCTTTAGGCGCCCAACCACGGTTTCGGCAGACCGAGGGTCAGGTTTCCACCAATCCGGTAGCATCTCCGCTCGCAATGGAGTCGCCCCGCCCGTGCGGCTGCGCGAGATAGTCGCTGGAGCGCATCTCGTGCAGGCGCGAAACCGTGCGGGCGAACTCGAACCCTTCCGTTCCGTCAGCCCCCACATAAAGCCCCTCCGGCTCGGCGTCCGCCGAGGCGACCAGCTTCACGTTGTTGTCGTAGAGGGCGTCGATCAGCGTGATGAAGCGCTTGGCCTCGTTCCGCTTCTCCGGATTGAGCACGGGAATGTGTTCCACCACAAGGGTGTGGAAGGTGTGCGCCAGCCGCAAATAGTCGGACGCACCGAGCGGATGCTCGCACAGGTCCGCGAAGGTGAAGCGGGCCGCCCCGCCGCCGGCACGGGGCACCGCGAGGGTGCGGCCCTTCATGTGCAGTTCGTAGGGCGCGCCGCCGTCGGGACCGGCCAGGTGCAGCCAGGCCGCCTCCACCGCCGCGTCCGCCTCCGGTCCCAGCGGGGCATGCCAGACCTTGATGCCGTCCAGCTTCTCCATCCGGTAGTCCGTGGAGGCGTCCAGCGCCAGCACGTCCGTCTTCTGGATGATCATGTCGATGAAGGGCAGGAACAGCGCCCGGTTGAGGCCTCCGGCATAGAGGTCCTTCGGCGCCACGTTGGAGGTCGCCACCAGCACGACGCCGGCCGGGAAGAGGTGCTGGAACAGGCGGCCGAGGATCATGGCGTCCGCGATGTCGGTGACGTGAAACTCGTCGAAGCACAGCACCTTCGCCTCGGCGGCGATGGAGGCGGCCACCGGCACGATCGGATCGCCGGTCTTGCGCTCGCCCTTCTTCTGGCCCTCGCGCTCCTTGTAAATGCGGTCATGCACGTCGGCCATGAACTCGTGGAAGTGCGAGCGGCGGCGGGCGACGAAGCTGATGCTCTCGAAGAACAGGTCCATGAGCATGGTCTTGCCGCGCCCGACCCGGCCATAAATGTAGAGGCCCTTGGGCGGCGCGGTGACGGTGCGCCGGTGGAACAGCCAGCCGAGCGCCGAACCCTTGCGGGCGAGCGAACTGTCCTTCAGGGCCTGTTCAAGACGGGCGAGCGCATCCACCACAGCCGCCTGGGCGGCGTCCTCGCGGATCTCCCCGGCGGCCACCATGGCCTTGTAACGGGTGGCAATGCGGGTGCCGCTCTCGATGCCCATGGAACCTCCGGCCTCCGCGCGCCGGCCTGAGGCCCCGGCTTTCGCCCGGTTGGCGCGCGTCTTGGTGCTGATGTGCCCGGACGGGCAGGCAGGTGGGCCGTCTCGCAGGGTTGGCCGTGACGGATACACCCGGCAGGCGGGGGCCCGCCTGCGGGATCAGCCTCTAGACGCCCGGCCCGGCTCCCGCAAGCGCAAGCCCTACCGATCCGGCCCGGCGCATGAAACCAAACCGCGGCGACCGCGTTTCCTGATTGTAAAATCACGCGGCGGTGCAACCGGGAGAAGCCGGAACCGCCGCATACGGGCCCGGAACGGCCCGCGTTGCGCCGCAGGGCGGCCCGAGCGCCGCCGCGGTCATCGGCTTCACTTCACCAGCCCTTGGGGGGCGGGCTCAAGAGCGAAAGGAACAGTCCATGAAGACCACGCTTCTGCGCACCGCCGCTTTCTCTCTCGCCCTCGCCACCGGCGCCGCCGGCCTCGCCAGCACCGCATCGGCGGATGACAGCATCAACGCCGTGAACGACAGCATGGTCCAGCAGCGGCAGATGGACTATCTGAGCCGCCACGGCGGCTATGTCCTGATCCAGGACCAGAATTCCATGGCCGTGGGCGGCCGCAACGGCACGATGGTTCTGCCGGCCAACCGCACCTATACGCCCACCAACGTCTATGTGGTGACGCCGGGCTACCAGAGCGTGCCGAGCAGCACCTATTACGCCCCCTACTGAGGCGCTGCGGCGCCACGGCCCTGAGGGCTGACGGTCATCAACATGCCCCCGGTGTGGATACCGCACGCCGGGGGCATTTTTGTCCGAATGCTGCCAGCATTCCTTCACTACCCTCGGCCATCGTGACCCGGATGCGCGCGGCCGCCTGCCGCAGCTCTGGACATTCAGATGCCGCCGTGGCCCAAGTTCGGTCAGGCGTTCAAACCGGGTGCGGGACGTGAAATTCAGGCCGTCGGTCGAGAACATCTCCGGTCACCAGCCGCTGCTCCACCGCCTGCGCGCGTGGCTCGACGACCATGACCCCGGCGGCATCGACCGCATCCGCACCCTGCATCTCTGCCTCTCCTATGTGGTGGTGATCCTGCTCGGGCTCGCCACCTCGCGCGCCTTCGACCTCCAGCTCGACGTGATCTTTCCGATGGTGGCGGCGATGACCGCCTCGGTGCTGATCACGTTCACGCCAGCCGCCTCCATTGCCATCGAGGCGCGCACGTTCGCGCGGCTGTTCGCGGTCAACTTCAGCCTGCTTGCGCTGGTGGCGCTGATCGGGCCGGGCGACCACGAGATCAACGGGCTGATCCTGAAGCTGCTGCTGATCCCGCTGTCGTTCCTCGCCATGTACCTGCGCCGCTATGGCATGGACGGGCAGCGCCTCGGCATCTCCATCATCATCATGGCCACCGTCGCCGCCATCCTGCGGCCCACCCATACGGAGGGGCTCTGGCTGCTGCTGGCGGCGCTGGAGGGCGGCATCGTCACCGCCCTCATCCGCCTCTCGCCGTTCCGGCCCAGCGCCATGCAGGCCTATAACGATGCGGTGGTGGATGCCGTGCGCGGCGTCGGCGACTATCTGCGCCAGTTCGCCGAGGCGATCCGCAGCGGGCAGGACGTGCCCCGTCCCGCCGACACCATGCTCAACCGCCTGCGCGTGCGGGTGCGCGTCGCGCTCCTGACCGCCACGGCCGAGGACCCGGACGCCCGCGCCTGGGTGGAGGCGGTGCGCACCCATGTCTATCGCCTGCGCATCGCCACGCAACTGCTGCACGACTGCATCCCCCCCGTGCGCCGACCCGACGGCCAGCCGGACGGCTGGGAGCCCTCCGTCGCCTCGGTGGCGGAAGAGGTGGCCCGCCATCTGGACCGCATCGGCGAGCAGCCGGTGGGCGGGGATGCGCGGCTCAACGCCAGCCTGTCCCGCATGCGGCAGGCGGCCATGGCGGCTGATCTGCACGTGAAGGTGCAACTCACCCTGCTGCGCGCGATCACCGCCTTCGAGCGTCTCGCCCTCCTCGTGGGCGGGCTGGAGCGCTTTCATCTCGAACGGCCGGTGCAGGAGAATGTCGCCACCTTCGTCGCGCCCCAGAGCGTGCGGGCGCAGGCCCCGGTCGCACAGGCCCAAGGTGCCGGGCGGGCCATCCGCGTGGGCATCCAGGCGGTGGTCGCCACCAGCATCACCACCAGCCTCGACCTGCTCATCGGTCTCGACCACGCCTATTGGGCGACCATGACGGTCATGTTCGTGCTCGGGAACAGCCTCGGCGAGACGGTGCTGCGCGTGCGCTACCGCACCTGGGGCACGCTGCTCGGCGTCGTCATCGGCATTCTCGCCGTCTATCTCATGAGCAACGGCATCTGGTTCCTCGCCGCCATCTGCCTTGTCGGTCAAATGGTCGGGCTGCTGACCATGCGCGACCGCTATGACATCGCCTCCGCCGCCACGGGCCTCTCGGTGGTGGTGGGGCTCCATCTCGTCACCGGCCTCACCGCCGAGGGCATGAGTTCGCGCATCTACGAGACAGCCATCGGCGCGGCCGTGGCGCTCGCCATCTCCTATCTGGTGCTGCCCATCTACGGCAGCGACGAGGTGCTCAATCAGGTGAAGGCGGTCGTCACCCGCTGCCGTGCGGCCTTCGCCGGATGGTGGCCGCGCGGCGAGAAGGGGGATTCGGTGAGCATCCTCGCCTGGGAAATGCGCCCGGTGATGGAGCAACTGCCCCAGCTCGATGCGGAATCCGCGCTCGGCTATCGCACGGCCGGCGACGTGGTGAACCTCGTCTCGACCCTCGACGTGCTCACCACCTATCTCGCCCTGCTGGAAGATGCCGCCCAGCGGCTCTCGGCCCTGTCGCCGCCGGAGGAACTGGTGAACGTGCTGGAAGCGGCGCGCTCGCGCACCCTCCAGGGCTTCGACCTGGCGCTTGGCACGGCGGCGCCCGCCGTCTCCACCACCGCCGCCCCGCAGCTCGAGGCCGCGCTCCAGGCGGCGCTGGGCAATCTCACGGACGACACGTCCCGCCGGCTGCTGCCCTTCGTGGCGGACTATCTCGCCTTCTCCGACGCCATCCTCCAGCCGCTGGGCGACCTCCAGAGCGTGCTGGACCGGCGCGTCGCCTCCCCCACGCCTTCCACCGAGGCCGAACCGGCCAAGGCGGAACGGCCGGAGACCGCGGAGAGCTGAGCCGCCTCAGGCGAAGGGGCGGAAGTGCTTGGAGAGCTTCAGGCCCTGCCCCTGATAATTGGAGCCGAGCGCCTCGCCATAAAGATGGTCCGGCCGCGCCGCCATCCGCTCATAGACCAGGCGGCCGACGGTCTGGCCATGTTCAAGGATGAAGGGCACCTCGCGCGAGCGCACTTCCAGCACCGCCCGCGCCCCGCTGCCGCCCGCGGCCGGATGGCCGAAGCCGGGATCGAAGAAGCCCGCGTAATGCACGCGGAACTCGCCCACCAGCGGATCGAAGGGCACCATCTCCGCCGCATGCTCCGGCGGCACCTGAACCGCCTCGCGGGAGGCGAGGATGTAGAAGGCGTCCGGATCAAGCACGAGCGAAGAATGGCCGCGCGCGCGGATGGGCTCCCAGAAGTCCTCCACGTCGAGCGCCGCGCGCTTGTCCACGTCCACGACGCCGGTGTGCTTCTTGGCCCGGAAGCCGAGGATGCCGTTCCACGCAGCGCCGGCGAGATCGACGCCGAGCGCGATGCCGCCACCGGCGACGTCCGGCGCGTCGGAATCCACCAGGCGCTGCTCCTGCTGGAGGTTCAGCAGCTCGAGATCGGAGAGTCGCGCTACCCCGCGCCGGAAGCGCACCTGTGACAGACGCGACCCGGTGCGCACGAGGATGGGGAAGGTGCGCGGCGCGATTTCCAGATACAGCGGGCCGGCATAGCCCATGGGGATGGCATCGAAGGCCCGTGCCCCGTCCGCGATGACGCGGGTGAAGACATCGAGCCGGCCGGTGGAGCTTTTCGGATTGGTGGACGCCGCCACGTCGATGGGCAGGCGGAGCCGTTCGAAAAGAGGAACGAGATAGACGCCCCCCGTCTCCAGCACCGCACCGTCCGAAAGGTCGAGCTTGTGCAGCACAAGCTCCGACAGGCGGTCCTTCACCGTATTGCCGGCGCCGGGGAGGAAGCTGGCGCGGATGCGCCAGGCCGTGCGACCGAGACGCAGGTCCAGGCTCGCCGGCTGGATCTGGTCGTCATCGAGCGCGCGCCGCGTGGAGATGCCGCCGCTTTCCACAAGCGCCGCAATGGCCTGCGCCGGGAGAATGCCTGCTTTATACTGTTCGCCCACGCGCGGCTCCGCTTCCATCTATCGTTCGTTTTAACGGACGCTCGGCTTGACGCCAAGCGGCCCACGGCGTTAACTGCCCCGGCTCGTGGAGAATTTGAGCCGGCCGGCTTGCTGCCACGTTAAACAGATCGCTAAAAGGCCGGGGACGTGGCAGGCGCGCATCGTGCCTGCATCCACGGGTCCCGGCCTCACCTGAAGGCTTGAACCGTGGCATCGAAGTTCGTCCCCCCGGATCCGTCAACCCTGCATCCCGAAACCCTGCTCGTGCACGGCGGCACCACCCGCTCGCCCTATGGCGAGACGTCGGAGGCGCTCTACCTGACGCAGGGCTTCGTCTATGACAATGCCGAAGCCTGCGAGGCCCGCTTCAAGGGCGAGGACCCCGGCTTCGTTTATTCCCGTTACGGCAATCCCACCACCGCCATGTTCGAGGAGCGCATGGCGCTGCTCGACGGCGCCGAGGCGGCCCGCGCCACTGCCTCCGGCATGGCGGCGGTGAACGCCTCCCTGCTCTGCCAGCTCAAGGCCGGCGATCATGTGGTGGCCGCCCGCGCGCTGTTCGGCTCCTGCCGCTGGATCCTGGAAGACTTCCTGCCCCGCTACGGCGTCGAGACGACGCTGGTGAACGGCACGGACCTCGACGCCTGGAAGGCGGCGGCGCGGCCCAACACCAAGATCTTCTTCCTCGAAAGCCCCACCAACCCGACGCTCGAAATCATCGACGTGAAGGCGGTGGCGGACATCGCCCACGCCCAGGGCGCTCTGCTCATCGTGGACAATGTGTTCGCGACCCCCCTGCTCCAGAAGCCCTTCGAGCTGGGCGCGGATGTCGTGGTCTATTCGGCCACCAAGCATATCGACGGGCAGGGCCGTTGCCTCGGCGGCGTGGTGCTGTCCTCGCAGCAGTTCGTGACCGACCACCTGCAGACCTTCCTGCGCCAGACCGGCCCCTCGATCTCGCCCTTCAATGCCTGGGTGCTGCTGAAGGGCCTCGAGACGCTGGGCCTGCGCGTGGAGCGCGCCCAGTCCTCCGCCGCGACGCTGGCGGATGCGCTGGCTGCCGAGCCGAAGGTGGAGAAGGTGCTCTATCCCTTCCGCGCCGACCATCCGCAGGCAGCCCTCGCCCGCCGGCAGATGACCGGCGGCGGCACGCTCGTCACCTTCGTGGTGGGCGGCGGCAAGGAGGGTGCCTTCCGCTTCGCCAATGCGCTGAAGGTGATCCGGATCTCCAACAATCTGGGAGACTCCAAGAGCCTGCTCACCCATCCGGCCACCACCACCCACCAGCGCTTCACCCCCGAGGCGCGGGCGGAAATGGGCATTTCGGACGGCCTCGTGCGCCTTTCCGTGGGCCTTGAGCATCCGGACGATCTCGTCTCGGATATCGTGCAGGCGCTGAAAGCCGTCTGAGGCGGATTTGGACGGGGCCCTGCCTCTGCCCCGCTTCGTCTGACGCTGGGAGAATCTGGACAGCCCGCCGCCGCCCGCTACCTTTGCCGCAAGCCCGGATCAACGGGCAGGAGGCGAGGGATGGAACGGCTGGCGGGCTTGACCTCCGCAGGCATCGGCGCGGCACTTGCGGGCGGGCGCTGGCTCATCCTGCCCATCGCCCTCCTCCTCTTCCTGCAATGGCCCTTGCGCGAGGTGGTGCACGCCTATTCGCGCGAGGCCAACGACCTCGGCCAGTGGCTGTTCGGCCTCTATGTGGCGGTCGCCGTCACCGCCGCGACGCGGGCGAGAGCGCACCTTGCCAGCGACATCTTCGCCCATCGCTACGGCCCGCGCACACGGGCGCGGCTCGCCCGCATCGGCGCCGCCATCGGACTGCTGCCCTGGTCCCTCTGGCTGCTGGGCGCGGGATGGGACATGGCGTGGCGTTCGACCCTCAGTCTCGAAGCCTTTCCCGAGACCTATAATCCCGGCTTCTTTCTCGTGAAGCTCGCCATGTGGCTGCTGGGGCTGCTGGCCTTCGCGCAGGCGCTCCTCGACATCGCGCGTCCGGAGCGGGCGGCATGAGCGCCTTCGGCCTCGTCCTCCTCCTGATGATCGGCGTGGGCAGCGTCTTCACCGGGCTGCCCAATGTGGTGGTGCTGCTCGCCACCGCCGTCTTCGGCGTTCTGGTGGGCCTCTTCACCGGCGTCATCACGCCGAACCTCTTGCCCGCACTGCCGACCCGCATCATCGACCTGATGAGCAGTGACCTGTTGCAGGCGCTGCCCTTGTTCGTCTTCCTCGGCACGCTGCTCAACCGCCTGCCGGTCGCCTCCGCCCTCTTCCGCACCGGGCTTGCGCTGCTGCCGCGCTCCTCCGCCAGCGCGCCGGTGACGGGCATCGGCATCGGCGTGCTGCTGGGGCCGATGAACGGGTCGGTCGGCGCCTCCGCCATGGCGCTCACCCGCACCATTGCGCCAGGCATGGCGGCCAACCGCGTGCCGCTCGCCACCATTCAGGCGGTGACGGCGGTGGCGGCGACCCTGGGCGTCGTGGTGCCGCCTTCGCTCGTGCTGATCCTGCTGGGCGATGCCATGCTGAACGCCCACACGGTGGCGCTCAACGCCTCGGGCCGGATCGCGCAGGTGGTGAATACGCAGGATGTGTTTCGGGGCGCGCTGCTGCCCGCCGGCCTCTTCGTGGCCGGCAGCATCCTCGTCACCGTGCTGACCCAGCGCCGTCAGAGCACGGCGCCGGCCGAGCGCCCGCCGCTGAGCCTGCCGGATGCGCTCATCTCGCTGCTGGCTCTGCCCTTCGTGGGCGGCCTCCTGGTCAGCGTGGCGCTCGGCTATGTCTATCCGGTGGAGGCAGCGGCCTGCGGTGCGGTGGTGCTCTTCCTCGCCGGCCTCCTGTCCGGCCACGTCTCGCGGGCGACCATCGGGCCGCTGCTCGACGAGACGCTGCGCATGACGGGCGCCCTCTTCGCCTTGCTGGCGGCGGCGACGACGCTGACCCTCGTCTTCCGCCTCTTCGGCACAGACAAGCTGATCGCCACCGCCATCCAGTCGGTCCCCGGCGGCCCCGGTGCGGCAACAGCGGCTGCGCTTCTGGTGGTGGCCGCCTCGGCTCTGGTGCTCGATGCCTTCGAGATCATCTTCGTCATCGTGCCGCTGATCGCCCCGCCTTTGCTGATGCGGGTGGATGACGCGGCCTGGGTGGCGGTGCTCATCCTGCTCACCTTGCAGATGAGCTTCCTCCTGCCGCCGCTCGGCTATGCGCTGGTGGTGACGCGGGACCGGCTGAAGGGCGATGCCCCCATGCCCGCCATGCTGCGCGCTCTTGCCCCATATCTCGGCGCACTGGCGCTGGTGCTCGGCACCGTCTTCCTCGTTCCGGCGCTGACGCACCCCCGCCTGCTGCTGGCCGGCCCACCCCCGCCCGCCGCGCCGCTTCCGGCCGGCGCCGGGGACCGGAAGCTGGAGGACATGGTGCCCCTGCCGCCGGAACCCGCCGCTCCGGCCTTGAACTGAGGGGCGGGACCGCCCATCCTGACCGCGCAGCCGGCAGAGGTGCGCCGTGCGAAGGGGGAGGACGCGCGATCATGTACCGCGCCACGACGCGCAAGATCCAGGTGACAGCCACGCCCCGCTATGTGGCGGAACGGTCGGAGCCGGATCAGGGCCGCCATTTCTGGGCCTATACGATCGAGGTGGTGAACCTCGGCAAGGTCAGCGTGCAGCTCAAGTCCCGGCATTGGGTCATCACCGATGCCCACGGGCATGTGGAAGAGGTGCATGGCGCGGGCGTCGTGGGCGAGGAGCCGGTGCTGCCGCCGGGCGGGCGCTTCGAATATACCAGCGGCGTGCCCCTCTCGACCCCCACCGGCATCATGTCGGGCCATTACGACATGCTCGCCGAGACGGGCGAGACCTTCTCGGTGGAGGTGCCGGCCTTCTCGCTGGACGTGCCCCACATGCCCCGCATCCTGAACTGACGACCTTATCGCCATGAGCCTTGCCAATGCCGCGCGGGTGCAGAGGGGCTCCACCCCGGCGCTCGACCTGCGGCCGCTTGCCGCCACCATCGGCACGCTGCTCGCCATCCTCGGCGCCAGCATGGTGCTGCCCGCCCTCGCCGATCTCAGGGCCGGCGTCGCGGGGGAGAGCGCCTTCGTGGGTTCCGCCGCCGTCACTATCTTCGTCGGCGTGCTGATGATCGTGTCGGGCCGCTCCGCCGGCCCCATGCGGCTCGATCTGCGGCAGGCCTTCCTGCTGACCACCTCGGTCTGGGTGGTGCTTGCCCTATTCGCGGCCCTGCCGCTCGCCTGGGGTCCGAGCGGCCTCTCGCCGGTGAAGGCGCTGTTCGAGAGCATGTCCGGCCTCACCACCACGGGCGCCAGCGTCATGAGCGGGCTCGATGCCATGGCGCCGGGCGTGCTCTTGTGGCGGAACATGCTGCACTGGTTCGGCGGCATCGGCATCGTGGTCATCGCCATCGCCGTGCTGCCGGCACTGAGCATCGGCGGCATGCAGCTCTTCCGCACCGAATCCTCCGACCGCTCGGAGAAATTCCTCCCCCGCGCCGGCTCCGTCGCCAAGGGGCTGCTCGCCGCCTATGGGGTGCTCACCCTGCTGTGCGCCATCGGCTACGGGCTCGCCGGCATGCGCCCCTTCGATGCCGTGACGCTCGCCATGTCCACGGTGTCGAGCGGCGGCTTCGCCAATTCGGATTCCTCGCTGGCCGTCTTCGCCAATCCAGCGGTGGACTATGTGGCCATCGTCTTCATGCTGGCGGCGGCCCTGCCCTTCCCGCTCTATGTGCGGGCCTTCTCGGGCGACGTGCGCAAGCTGTTCCGCAATCCGGAAGTGCGCCTGTTTCTGGGGCTCGTCGCCGTCTTCACGGTGGCGTCCTTCCTGCAGCAGACCTTTCAGGGCATCGCCAGCGGCGAGCCGGCGCTGCGCGGGGCGCTGTTCACGGTGGCCTCGCTCATGTCCACCACCGGCTTCATGGCCGTGGACTATACGAACTGGGGCCCGCTCTCGGACGCCATCTTCTTCATCGCCATGTTCCTCGGCGGCTGCACCGGCTCCACCTCCGGCGGCCTCAAGTCGCTGCGCATCCTCATCGCGCTCAAAGCCGTGCGCCAGCATCTCAAGCGCATCTCCTACCGCAACGGCCAGTTCCCCATCCGCTATGGCGGCGCGCCGGTCTCCGACGACGTGGTGGCCTCGGTGCTCGGCTTCATCTTCCTTTATGTGGCGAGCTTCATCGTGGTCAGCGTCATCCTGAGCATGCTCGGGCTCGATCTGCGCACCGCGCTTTCCGCCGCCATCGCCTGCCTCGCCAACGTGGGGCCGGGCCTCGGGCCGCTGGTGGGGCCGGCCTCCAACTACGGCGGGCTGAGCGAGCCGGCCATTGCGGTGCTGACGCTCGCCATGCTGCTGGGGCGGCTCGAAATCGTCACCGTGCTGGTGCTGGTGGTGCCGCGCTTCTGGTGGCGGTGACGATATGCGGATGACGGGCGCGGCGCGCCCGTCATCGGTCTTCAGGAATCCAGCTGGTCGAACACTTCTTCCGCCGCGAACCCATAGGTGCGACCGCAGAATTCGCAGGTGACGGTGATGCGCCCGTCGTCCTGCACCATCTCCTTCTGCTCTTCGCGGGTGAAGCTCTTCAGCACGCCCGCCACCCGCTCGCGCGAGCAGGAGCACTGGGCCTTCAGCAGTTGCGGCTCGAACACCCGCACCCCGCGCTCGTGGAAGAGGCGGAACAGCAGGCGGTCGCTGGTCAGCGTCTTGTCCACCAGTTCCACATCCTCGATGGTGCCGGCGAGTGCCTGCGCCTCGGCCCAGGCCTCGTCGTCATCCACCTGATGGAGTTCGGTGCCCTCCGGCGCATCGCCCGGATGGAAGTCCGCCTGCGCCGCGCGGCCGGCCTCGGCCGGCAGGAACTGCGCGAGCAGCCCGCCCGCCCGCCAGGAGGAGCCGCCGCCCGCCTGCAATTCCTCGCCCACGGCGAGACGCACGCGGGTCGGGATCTGCTCGGACTGGCGGAAATATTCGTGCGCCGCCTCTTCCAGCCCCTCGCCCGTGAGCGCCACCACGCCCTGATAGCGATTGACCGACAGGCCCTGATCGATGGTCATGGCCAGATGCCCCTTGCCGAGCAGCGCGGCCGGGCTCGCGGCATTGGCCAGCACCGCCGCCTCCACCGCCTCGCGGTCGAAGCGGGCATAGGCGCGGATCTTGTCGGGGGTCACGAAATCCACCACCAGCATGTCCACGGGACCGTCGGTGTGGGTCTGGAGAATGAAGCGGCCCTCGAACTTCAGGGACGAGCCGAGCAGGGTCGCCAGCACCACCGCCTCGCCGATCAGCCGCTTCACCGCCGCCGGATAGGTGTGATGGGCCAGCACGCCGTCGAGCACGCTGCCGAGGCGCACCACGCGGCCGCGCACGTCGAGCGTCTCCACCTGGAACGGCGTCACGCAGTCATCCGCATCGAGGCGGGGCTGCTTTTCCTCTTCAGCCATCGGGACTCCAAATCATGACAACGGCCCCGGTCATGGACCGGGGCCGCAAGGATTGCGCTCTTTGCACCCGTCCGTCCACTGGGCCTTACAGGCCCCATGCGGGGCCGGCCAAGCGACGGGATCAGGCGCTTGCCTTCTCCAGGCACCAGGCGAGGATGCCCTTCTGGGCGTGCAGACGGTTCTCCGCCTCGTCGAACACCACCGACTGCGGGCCGTCCATCACCTCGTCCGTCACCTCCTCGCCGCGATGGGCGGGCAGGCAATGCATGAATATGGCGTCGGGCGCGGCGCGCGCCATGAGCTTGGCGTTCACCTGATAGGGCTTCAAGAGGTTGTGACGGCGCTCGGCCTCCTTGTCGCCCATGGAGACCCAGGTGTCGGTGATGACGCAATCGACGCCTTCCACCGCCTCTTCCGGATCCCGCATGAAGCGGACCTTGGCCTGCGTGCGCTTGACGAACTCCTTCAGCGCCTGACGCGGAGACAGCTCCTTGGGCGTCGCGACATTGATGGAGAAGTCGAACTGCGCCGCCGCATGGACCCACGAGGCGAGCACGTTGTTGGCGTCGCCGGTCCAGGCCACGCTGCGGCCCTGGATGTTGCCCTTGTGCTCCTCGAAGGTGAGCACGTCGGCCATCACCTGACAGGGATGGGACACGCGGGTGAGGCCGTTGATGACCGGCACGGTGGCGAATTTCGCCAGTTCCAGCAGGTCCTCATGGCTCAGGATGCGGATCATGATCGCATCCACGAAGCGCGACAGCACGCGGGCGGTGTCGGCGATGCTCTCGCCCCGCCCGAGCTGCATTTCCGCGCCCGTGAGCATGATGGTCTCGCCGCCGAGCTGGCGCATGGCCAGATCGAACGACACGCGCGTGCGGGTCGAGGGCTTGTCGAAGACCATGGCGAGCGACTTGCCCGCCAGCGGCTTCTCCTCGGTTCCCGCCTTGCGCTTGGCCTTCAGCTGCTTGGAGAGCTCCAGCACCCCGCGCAGGTCCACTGCCTCCAGATCCGTCAGATCCAGAAAGTGACGCACACCATTCCCGCTCATTCGGCGGCCCCCTTCACCGGCGCGGCTGCAAGCCCGTCCTCGATCCGCCGGCAAGCCGCCTCGATCTTTTCCGCCGCAAGCTTCACTTCTTCCTCGCTGACCACCAGAGGCGGCAGGAGGCGCACAACATTGTCGCCGGCGCCGGGGGCCAGCAGGCCCTCCTCGCGCAGCGCCACCACGAGATCGCCCGCCGGCACATTGGCGCGCAGGCCGAGCAGCAGGCCCTGGCCGCGCACCTCGGCGATGACGCCGGGATGGCGGTCCTTCACGCCGGCCAGAAGCTGCGTGAAGCGCAGGCTGATCTGGTTCACATGCTCCAGGAAGGACGGCTCCAGAACCTTGTCCAGCACCGCATTGCCCACCGCCATGGCGAGCGGGTTGCCGCCATAGGTGGAGCCGTGGGTGCCCAGCGTCATGCCCTTGGCCGCTTCTTCCGTGGCGAGGCAGGCGCCCATGGGGAAGCCGCCGCCGATGCCCTTGGCGACCGACATGATGTCCGGCGTGACGCCCGCCCATTCGTGGGCGAACAGCTTGCCGGTGCGCCCGACGCCGCTCTGCACCTCGTCCAGCACCAGCAGCAGGCCGTGCTCGTCGCACAGCGCCCGCAGGGCGGCGAGGAAGCCGGACGGCGGCACGCGCACGCCGCCCTCGCCCTGGATGGGCTCCAGCAGGATGCCGGCGGTGGCGGGGCCGATGGCCGCCTTCACCGCCTCCAGATCGCCGAAGGGCACATGGTCGAAGCCCGGCAGTTCGGGGCCGAAGCCTTCGAGATACTTGGCATTGCCGCCGGCGGCGATGGTCGCGAGCGTGCGGCCGTGGAAGGCGCCCTCGAAGGCGATGAGGCGGTTCCGCTCGGGATGGCCGGAGACATACTGGTATTTGCGCGCCATCTTGATGGCGCACTCCAGCGCTTCCGCACCGGAATTGGTGAAGAAGACCGTATCGGCGAAGGTCGCCTGCGTCAGGCGCTCGGCCAGCCGCTCGCCGCCGGCGATGCGGAACAGGTTCGAGGTGTGCCAGAGCTTGCCCGCCTGCTCGGTCAGGGCCTGCGCCAGATAGGGATTGGCGTGACCCAGCACATTGACCGCGATGCCGGCGGTGAAGTCGAGATAACGTCGCCCGTCCGTCGTCACGAGCCAGCAGCCCTCTCCCCGCTCGAATTCCAGGTTGATGCGTGCATAGGTCGGCAGAACGGGGGATATCACGGGAACCCCTCCTCACGAGGGTTGAGCGCCGGAGTGGCGCAGGGACAAACGGAAAAAGGCCGCCCAAGCGGGGCAGCCCGACGTGGGTGATTCTAGCTATCGCCCACGCGGGGTCAACATACCTAGCTTGGTTAACGTTTTCGCAACGACTTGGGGAAAACAGCCGGCTGCGTGATTCTGACTCTTCGCGACCCAGCCCCCATATTGTAGTTTCCCACTCGCCGCCTACGAGATGTCGTGCGGCACCGTTCCCAAGTGGCGTCGGCTCCCCAGTCCTGCGCGCGGACAGCGCGTCGCAGGAAGCGGCCGGGGATTCGATGAGGCAGCCAAGGAGGCGAGCGATGAGCTGGAACGACGAGCGCGTCGAACTCTTGAAAAAGCTCTGGAGCGAAGGACTGTCGGCCAGCCAGATCGCGGCTGAACTCGGCGGGATCACGCGTAATGCCGTGATCGGCAAGGTTCACCGTCTCGGCCTGTCGGGCCGGGCAAAGGCTCCGGCCGTCGCGGCCCGTCCGCGCAAGGCCGCCCGTCCCGAGGCGCCCGCACCGCGCCCCCAGGCCCCGACCCGTCCGGCGACCATCGGCAACACCGCCCTCGCCCCGGCCTTCGAGGAACTGGTGGAGACCGCTCCGGCGCCCGCGCCGGAGGCTCAGCCCTCCGCCAACATCGTGCCGATGGGCCAGCGCTGCACGATCATGAATCTCACGGAAGCCACCTGCCGCTGGCCGGTGGGCGAACCGGGGACGGACGCCTTCTATTTCTGCGGCGGACGCAGCCTTCCCGGGATGCCCTACTGCACCACCCATGCCCGGATGGCCTACCAGCCGGTCCAGGATCGCCGGCGGGACCGCCGGGTGGCCCGTCTCTGATCTGTCCTGACCCAGCCCCGCTCCGGCGGGGCTTCGGTTTTCAGGGGCCTTATGACCGTCGAAGACGATGCCCGGCGCGGATGACACGCCGGGCGCGCATCCGTCAGCGCCGGTCCCGCGTCGGATCGTAGCAGGTATAGCCCACGAAGCACTGCGGATTGTCGCGGGTCGGCACCCAGGCCGGGTTGGTCTGCTGGTCCATGGGGCAATAGGCCCCGCTCACCACATAGCGGTCGTAAACCAGCTGAGATGTGGCGAGCACCACGGCACCCTGCTGGCGCACCATGCCGGTGGCCTGCGCACAGCTCATCTTGCGGCTGTCCGGCAGCCCCTGCGCAAGCGCCGCCCCGGAGGCGACGACGGCACCGGCCAGCAGAACCGGCGCCAGAACAGCGCGCGACCAGTTGTTCATGATCCTTAACTCCCGCAGCCGCGTTCGGCGCGGCCCCTTGTGGCGTTCGCCACCGTCTCCGGCGACCGCTCCAACATAGGCTCAGCCGCGGCCTGCTGCCAGCGGGCGGCTCACCAGCCCCAGCCCCAGCGCCAGTCTCCCTTGGCGGGGTCGTAGCAGGTGTAGCCGATGAAGCATTGCGGATTGTCGCGCGTCGGCTCGAAGGCCGGCCGCAGCGCCTGCTGCGGCATGCAGAAGCGCAAATCGCTCACATAGCGGTCGAAGGTGGTCGCGGAGGTGTCGAGCACGATGCCGCCGGCCCGGGCGACCAGCCGCGCCGCCTGGTCGCAGGTCATGGCGCGCGTGTTGGGCCGCGCCTGTGCGCCGGTGGACGCGAAGGGAGGCAACAGCGCCAGGGCGAGGGCCGCCGCCTTCAGGCAACGACCCGACATGCGCACCACACCTGCCATGCTCAGCCTCCCTCGCGCCACCCACGCGGCCATCGGACGGCAGATGGCGTGGCGCACCGCGCCCCTCAATGGGCGCGGGCGAACATTTCGTTGAAGGAATAGCCGGCGCCGCGCACGGTGCGGATGGGATCGGGCTGGCGGCCGCGATTGATCGCCTTGCGCAGGCGGCCCACATGCACGTCCACGGTGCGCTCGTCGATATAGACGTCCTGGCCCCACACGCCGTCGAGCAACTGCTCGCGGGAGAAGACGCGGCCGGGGCTCTGCATCAGGAATTCGAGCAGGCGGAACTCGGTCGGACCGAGATGCACCTCGCGGCCCGAGCGGTGGACCCGATGGGTCTCGCGGTCGAGCTCGATGTCGCCGGCCCGCAGCAGGGTCGCCACATGCTCGGGCTTGGCCCGGCGCAGCAGCGCCCGCACGCGCGCCAGCAATTCCGGCACGGAGAAGGGCTTCACCACATAATCGTCGGCGCCGGTGGCAAGGCCGCGCACCCGCTCGGTCTCTTCGCCACGGGCGGTCAGCATGATGACGGGCAGGCGCTCCGTCTCCGGCCGCGTGCGCAGCCGGCGACAGAGCTCGATGCCCGAAAGGCCTGGCAGCATCCAGTCGAGGATGACGAGATCGGGCACGCTCTCGCGCAGCCGCGTCTCGGCTTCATCACCCCGCCCCACATTGTCGACGGCGTAACCCTCGCTCTCGAGGTTGTACCGCAGGAGGAGCGTCAGCGGCTCCTCGTCCTCGATGATCAGAATGCGCGCAGGCACGTTGGCTTACCCCTGAAGGGTGCGGGTGGGGAAGGTCACCGTGGTCTCGCTGGACGCGTCCGCCTTCGGACGATCGTCGGAGAGCATGTTGCCGGTGACCATGTAATAGACGGTCTCGGCCACATTGGTGGCATGGTCGCCGATGCGCTCGATGTTCTTGGCACAGAACAGGAGGTGCGTGCACACGGAGATGTTGCGCGGATCTTCCATCATGTAGGTGAGGAGTTCGCGGAACAGCGAGGTGTACATGGTGTCGACGCTGGCATCCTTGCGCCACACCTCGAGCGCCTTGGCCTCGTCGCGGCCGGCATAGGCGTCCAGCACTTCCTTGAGCTGCTCAAGCACGAGGTCGGTCATGTGCTCGACGCCGCGCACCAGCTTCTGCGGGTGGTATTCGCCCTCGATGGCCAGCACGCGCTTGCCGACGTTCTTGGCGAGGTCACCGATGCGCTCCAGATCGTTGGAGATGCGCAGGGTGGCCACGATGTCCCGCAGGTCGCTGGCCATGGGCTGGCGCTTGGCGATGACCAGCACCGCCTTTTCCTCGATGTCGCGCTGCATGTGGTCGATGGCAGCGTCCATCACCACCACGCGCTGGGCGGCGGTGCCGTCCCGGCGGATCAGGGCGCCGACGGAATCGGCCACCAGACGCTCGGCCTGGCCGCCCATCTCGACGATCTTGCGGCCCAGTTCCTTCAGCTCGGCATCGAAAGAGGAAACAGTATGTTCAGGCATCAAAACCTCCCCGTGCCGCGTCAGCCGAACCGGCCAGTGATGTAGTCGCGCGTCTTGATCTCCTTCGGATTGGTGAAGATCACGTCCGAGGGGCCGACCTCCACCAGTTCGCCGAGGTAGAAGAACGCCGTGCGGTCGGCGCAGCGCGCCGCCTGCTGCATGTTATGGGTCACGATGACGATCGTGAATTCCTGCTTCAGCTCGTCGATCAGATCCTCGATCTTCGAGGTGGAGATCGGATCGAGCGCCGAGGTGGGCTCGTCCAGCAGGATGACTTCCGGCTTCACCGCGATGGTGCGGGCGATGCACAGGCGCTGCTGCTGGCCGCCGGACATGCCGAGCGCGGAGGTGTGGAGACGGTCCTTGGTCTCTTCCCAGATCGCCGCCTTGCGCAGGCAGCTCTCGACGCGCTCGTCCATCTGCGACTTGGACAGGCTCTCGTGCAGGCGCACGCCGAAGGCGATGTTGTCATAGATGGACATGGGGAAGGGCGTCGGCTTCTGGAACACCATGCCGATGCGGCTGCGCACCACAGTGGAGTCCAGATCCTTGCCCACCACGTTCACGCCGTCGAACATGACCTCGCCCTCGGCGCGCTGGCCGGGATAGAGGTCGTACATGCGGTTGAAGACGCGCAGCAGCGTGGACTTTCCGCAGCCGGACGGGCCGATCATGGCCGTCACGCGCTTCTCCGGGATGGTGAAGTTGATGTTCTTCAGGGCGTGGTTCTGCCCGTAGTAGAAGTTCAGCTTGTTGACCTGAATCTTCGTCGGCGCGTCCGGGGCGCCGGGCTTGGCCGACACGCTGGTGGACATGCTGAGGTTCGGATCGACGGCGGAAGTCATGGTCTAGCCTCGTTCGGATCTCGGGGCCCGGCGCAGCGGGCGGAATTGCGTAGGGAAGCCGGCCCGGTCAGTGCGACCGCGCCAGGACGAGCCGCGACACCACATTGAGCACCAGCACGCCCACCGTGATGAGCAGCGCGCCGGCCCAGGCCAGGGCCACCCAGTCGTCGAAGGGGCTGCCGGCATACTGATAGATGGCGATCGGCAGGCTGGCCATCGGCTTGGACAGGTCCACCGACCAGGAATTGTTGCCGAGCGAGGTGAAGAGCAGCGGCGCCGTCTCGCCGGCGGCGCGGGCGATGGCCAGCAGCACGCCCGTGACGATGCCGGCGCGGGCCGCGCGCCACGTCACCATCATGACCACCTTCCACTGCGGCGCGCCGAGCGCGAAGGCGGCTTCGCGCAGGCCCACCGGCACGAGGTTCAGCATGTCCTCGGTGGTGCGCACGATGACCGGGATCACCAGGATGGCGAGGGCGATGGAGCCCGCCCAGCCCGAGAAGCCGCCGAAGGGCACCACCAGCAGCTGGTAGATGAAGAGGCCGACCAGGATGGACGGCGCCGAGAGCAGGATGTCGTTCACGAAGCGGGCGGCGGAGCCGATCTTCGTGCCCTTGCCGTTCTCGGCGAGGAAGGTGCCGGCGAAGATGCCGATCGGACCGCCGATGACGAGGGCGAGGCCGATCTGGATGAGCGAGCCGACGATGGCGTTCAAGAGGCCGCCGTTCTGGCCCGGCGGCATGGTGATGCGCGTGAAGACGTTGGTGCCGAGCGCCGGAAGGCCCTTGGCGAGCAGCGTGAGCAGGATCCACGCGAGCAGAAGGATGGCGAGGGCGGCGAATCCGACGGAAATCGCCTTGACGGTCGTGTCCTTGGCCCGGCGGGCGGCGAGCGAAGCCATGGTTCGGTTCTTTCTCAGTCGAGGCGCGAACGCACCAGCGCGCGGGACAGCGCGAGGACGATGAAGGAGATGACGAACAGGATGAAGCCCAGCTGCAGGAGCGAGGTGAGCTTCAGCGAGCCGATCGGCGCCTCGGGGAATTCGTTGGCGATGGTGGAGGCGATGGTGGCGCCCGGCGCGAAGAGCGAGGCCGAGAGGCGGGTCGCATTGCCGATGACGAAGGTCACCGCCATGGTCTCGCCCAGCGCGCGGCCGAGGCCGAGCATGATCGCGCCCACCATGGCCGTGCGGCCGTAGGGAACGGAGACGTTCTTGTAGACCTCATAGGTGGTGCAGCCGACGCCGTAGGCGGATTCCTTCAGCATGGGCGGAACCGATTCCAGCGTCTCCACGAACATGGCCGTGATGAAGGGCACGATCATCACCGCCAGGATGAGGCCGGCGGTAAACATGCCCGAGCCCAGCGGCGGACCCTGGAACAGCGCGCCGATCACCGGGATCGGGCCCAGCCACTCGATCAGCGGGGGTTGGACATACGCGGCCATCAGCGGCGCCACGATGAAGAAGCCCCACATGCCGTAGATGATGGAGGGCACGGCGGCGAGCAGCTGCACGGCGACGCCGATGGGGCGCTTGAGCTGCTGCGGCGCGATCTCGGTGAGGAAGAAGGCGATGCCGAAGGAGAGCGGCAGGGCGACGATGACGGCGATGATGGCGCTGAACAGCGTGCCATAGATCATCACCAGCGCACCGTATTTCTCGGTGACCGGGTTCCAGCTCGGGCTCCAGAGGAAGTCGAGGCCGAACTCGCGCAGGGCCGGCAGGCCGCCGAGGAAGAGCTGGCCGATGATCAGGCCGAGCAGCACGAGAACGAGGATGCCGCAGGCCCACAGGGCGCCCACGAACAGCGGATCGGACAGTCCGCCGATGCGCTTGGCCTGATGAATGGGAATTCGGCCCATGTCATCCCTGGTATCGATCGTCGCGTCCATTCCCAGCCCTTCCTGCGTCCCCCGGCTGCGTCCAGTGCCGGTGTGGGTCTTTCATCCACGTCGCCAGGAGCCCCCTGCTCCGGCGTCCGTGCGGGCGGCAGCGCCATGGCATCCTGCACGCATTGCATTCAAAAAGCCGGGACCAGCCCGGCACCCTCCGCGGAGGGACCGGCCCGCACCGGCGAGGGTGCGGGCCGGAGGATCATCAGAACACCGGCTTGCCGTCCGGAGCCTTCACTTCAGCCTTCCAGGCTTCCTCGACGCGCTTCACGACCGCCTCGGGGAGCGGGATGTAGTGAAGCTTCTCGGCGATCTCGCCACCTTCCTTGGTGTAGGCCCACTGGAAGAACTTCATCACTTCCTTGGAAGCGTCCACGTTGGTGGGGTTCTTCGGCAGCAGGATGTAGGTGGCGGACACGATCGGCCACGCATTGGCGCCGGGCGTGTTCAGCATGGAGGCGGCGAAGTCCTTCGAGCCGGCCCAGTCGGCGGCAGCGGCGGCTTCCATGAAGGCCGGGACCGTCGGGGCGACGAACTTGCCGGCCTTGTTCTGGAGCTGGGTCACGACCAGCTTGTTGGCGGCGGCGTACACGAACTCGACGTAGCCGATGGCGCCCTTGGTGTTCTTCACGGTGCCGGCAACGCCTTCGTTGCCCTTGGCGCCCGCGCCCGTCGGCCACTGCACGGAGGTGGCGGCGCCGACCTTGGCCTTCCAGTCCGCGCTGACTTCAGCGAGGTAGGAGGTGAAGACGTAGGAGGTGCCCGAGGCGTCCGAACGATACACCGGGACGATCGCCTGGTCGGGGAGCTTCACGCCGGCGTTGAGGTCGGCGATCGCCTTGTCGTTCCACTTGGTGATCTTGCCGAGGTAGATGTCGGCGAGGACCGGGCCGGTCAGCTTGAGCTGCTCAGTCTGGATGCCGTCGAGGTTCACGGTGGCGACGATGGAGCCGATCACGGCCGGGAACTGCAGCAGGTTGTTGGAGGCCAGCTTCGGACCCTCAACCGGGGCGTCGGAGGCGCCGAAGTCCACGGTGCGGTTGATGATCTGGTTCTGACCGCCGCCGGAGCCGATGGACTGGTAGTTCAGGCCGTTGCCGGTCTTCTCTTTATACTTCGCACCCCAGGACTGATAGACCGGGGCCGGGAAGGACGCGCCAGCGCCGTTGAAATCGAGGGCAGACGCGTTACCGGCGACGAGGGTGCCGGCCACAGCGAGGGCTGCGCCGAGAATATGGGTGAGCTTCACGGGGTTCTCTCCATTGCCAATCAGGTGCTGCCACGGGACGTTCCCGTCCTGACGCAACTTTGGACCGCCCACACATAGCGGTCTGGCCCGAACCTTCTATGACTGGTTCGTGACACCTGAATGACGGATCAAGCCGCTGTATTCACTGAGTTTTTCGCAGCGTCATCGGAGAGGTCGAGGCGCACGGTAAAAGTTGCCCCCTTTCCGGGGGCGCTCTCCACCATCAGCCGGCCCCGATGGCGGGCGACGATGTGCTTGACGATGGCGAGGCCGAGGCCCGTCCCGCCCTGGTCGCGGCTCGCCGCAACGTCCACCCGATAGAAACGCTCGGTCAGGCGGGGCAGATGCTCCGGCGCGATGCCCGGCCCATAGTCCCGCACGCTCACCGCAGCCACATCGCCCTGCGTCCCCGGCTCGCGGGCGATGCGCACATCCACGTTCTGGCCGGAGCCGCCGTATTTCAGGGCGTTCTCCACCAGATTCTCGAACAGGCGGATGAGTTCATCCCGATCGCCGCGCACCGGCATGGCGGTCCCGTCCGTCTCCAGCGTGATGGTGATGGCGCGGTCCTGCGCCAGCGGGCCGAGCGTGTCGCGCACATGGGAGAGGATGCCGCACAGGTCCACCACCGTGTCCGGCCGCACATGCACGTTGAGTTCGATGCGCGAAAGCGAGAGCAGATCGTCGATGAGGCGCGACATGCGGCGGGCCTGTGCGCCCATGATGCCAAGGAAGCGCTCGCGCGCGGCGGCGTCATTCTTGGCGGGACCCAGCAGCGTCTCGATGAAGCCGGAGAGGGAGGCGAGCGGGGTGCGCAGTTCGTGGCTGGCATTGGCCACGAAGTCGGCCCGCATCTGCTCGCTGCGCCGCTGGGCGGTGAGGTCCCGGAATGTCAGCAGCACGCCGTCCGGCTTCGCTGGCGCCGGCGCCGCTCCCTTCGAGCCCGAGGCGTCGGGGCGCGGCTTCAGCTGGACGGGCACCACATGGGCCTCGAGCCAGCGGTCGAGCGGGATGCGCTCGGCAAACTCGACCCGGCGGGGGATGCCGTCCTCGGCCGCCATGCGCACCGCTTCCAGCACCTCGGGCACGCGCACGAGGAAGGAGAGCGGATCGCCCACCTTGGCCGGGCCGATGGCAAGCGCCACGCGGGAATTGGCGGTACGGATCTCGCCGGTGGGCGTGAGCAGCAATGCCGGTTCCGGCAGAGCGGCGATCAGCGCATGCACCGCCGGCTCACCTTCCACGCGGTCCTCCTGGGGCCGCACCTTCTCGGCGAGACGCTGGAGCACCGGCGGCTCTCCGGTGAGGATGGCGCAGGCAAAAAAGCCGATGACCGCCACCACCAGCAAAGGCAGCCCGACGCCGGGCGCCATCTCGCCGCTCAGCATCGCCACCAGCACGATCGCGGCGATCAGGCCGATCCACAGGCGCGGCTGCCGCCAGAACGGCGGCGCGGACGCGGCATCGCGCGCCTCGACAGGCTCGTTCATGGCAGCGCTCTCCCGCCGGTTACAGGACCGGCGCGCCTCACATTGCGGCCCGACATGGGCGTGACCTCTGGCAACGGAAGGCGCGGCTGGCCGGCCTTCTTCGATTCGTTAATCGGGTGATGGTGAATTCGGGCTGCGAAAGCAATACGACAAAGCGGCGGTCCCTATTTTCGCCGCAGGGTGTGATTCAAAGTTCCTTCAAGGGAACCTGTTCTCCTATAGAACTCTTTCCATGCAGGCTGCGCTGTGGCGGCGTGTATCTGACGGGACGAAACCATGTCCATTCGTACGGGTCTTCTGGCGGTGACGACCCTGGCCGCGGGCCTCGGCGCCGCCGCTGCCGATCCCCTGCCCTACCCTTCCGCGGACTTCGCCCTGAAGGCGGTCCTGCGCGACGGGGGCTCTCTCGACCTCGCCTATGCGGACGGGCGCATGCGCCTGGAACTGCTGCCGAAATCCTCGCCCACCCTGATCGTCGGCATCGCCGACCTGAAGTCCGGCAAGGTGGCGCTGATGGTGCCGTCCATGCCCAAGATGGCGATGCAGACGGACCTGCCGCCCAGCTTCAGCTTCGCCGCCCTCACCGGCTCCGGCACCAAGACCGGCACCGACACGGTGGCGGGCGAAACCTGCGACCTCTGGAAGATCGATCCGGTGCCGAGCCAGACCACCGCCGGCCCCACTACCGCCTGCATCACGGCCGACGGCATCGCCCTGCGCACCCATGTGGAAATCCAGGGCAAGCCGCAGTTGGTCTATGAAGCGACCGCGCTGACGCGCGGCCCTCAGGACCCGCGCCAGTTCATGGTGCCCCATGGCGTGCAGACGGTGAAGCTGCCGAAATCGGCGGTGGCGGCGGTGCCGGGGCTCAACCTTCTGGCTGCCCCCTCCGCGCCATAGGCCCCTGCGGCCGGCAACGCCGCCGCAAGTCCCTTCTCGCCGCAAGCCTCACTCGGCGGCGGTGACGTGCTTCTTCTCGGGAACGACCGTGTCCTTCGCGGTGGCCGCCTCGGCTGCGGCTTCCGCCGCTCCGCGGGCCCGCAGCCGCCCGAGGTAGAGTTCCCGCCCACCCAGCAGGGACAGGGCGAAGGCGAAGGGCACGATGTAGTAGAACAGCCGGAACACCAGCAGCGCGCCGACCATCTCGCCGGTGTCGAACTGCGGCAGCGCCACCAGCAGCGCCGCGTCGAACACGCCGAGGCCGCCGGGCGCATGGCTGGCGAAGCCCAGCAGCGTCGCGGTGACGAAGATGACCGCCAGCGAGATGGGATCGATATAAGGGCTCGCCGGCATCAGCATGTACATGGCGGCGGCGCACAGGCTGAGGTCCAGGATGCCGATGCCGATCTGCAGCAGCGTCGTCTTGCCCGCCGGCAGCGTGATGAACCAGTTGGAGCGGCCGATCTTGCGCGGCGCCGCGCTGACCCACCACACATAGCCCACCAGCACGGCGAGCGCGCCGATACCGATCAGCCGGTTCACCAGCGGCGGAAGCTGGTCCACGGCGGTCGCCGCATCGGGATGGATGACGATGCCGAGGCCCAGCACCGCAATGTTGCCGAGCCAGAAGGTCAGGCCCGCGACGAAGCAGATCTTCGCCACGTCCACCGCCGAGAGGCCCCAGGCGGAATAGATGCGGTAGCGCACGGAGCCGCCGGTAAAGACCGTGAAGCCCACGTTGTGGCCGACCGAATAGGAACAGAAGCCCGAGAGCGCGGCGACGCGATAGGGCACGTGCGGCTTCTCGATGGTCCGGAGCGCGAACCAGTCATAGAAGGTCAGCGTCAGGTAGGCGCAGGCCACGAGAATGAAGGCCGCGGCCACGTGCAGCGGGTTCTTCGCCTTCAGCGCGGCGACCACGTCGGCCACGTTGAGGTTGTGCAGCATCTTGTACAGGACGGTGATGGCAAAGCCGATCACCACGAGGCTCAGGATAAAGCCCAAGCCATGCAGGCCCACGCGGTCCCGCAGGAAACGCCAAACCGTCTTAGGAAAGCTCATCACGCACCGTGTCCCCGCAGACGGCCCGCCCGCCCCATTGCCCCACCGGCGAACCGCCCGGATCGGATGGGATGACGCTACGTCGCCACCATCCTTGCATTGAAGCCCTACAGCCTCAAGACGGCGCGCCCAAGGCACGCGGCCCGATTTTCAAAGTTTCACCGGATAACCGATCTCGACCGTGCGGCTGCGCGGCAGGCCGAAGCGGTCCACCGAGCGCTCGGCGTTGCGGGCGAGGAAGGCGAAGACGTGGGCCACCACGTCGCGGCCCCGCACCACCTCGTCCGGAGGGATGATGCGCTCGTGGCCGATCACGTAGATCGCCTCGTCGGGATCGACTCCGCGGGCGCTCAGCGCCGGGCCGAGCACCGAGGGCACGTCGATCTGCTGCATGTAGCCAAAGCGCAGATCCACGCGGATGAAGCCGCCGTCGAGATTGGTCACCCGCACCCGGTCATCCACCGAGACGCGCGGCCGAGCGGCGATCCAGACCGAGACGATGACCGCCCGCTGGAAGCGCACCTTCAGCAGGTCCGCCATGCGCGAGAGAGCCACCGGCGTCATGGCACCGGCGCGGGACAGGAAGATGGCAGTGCGCGGGCTCTCCGCATCCGAGGCGCGATCCCCGCGCAGCACGAATTCATCGAGCGGCTCGGTGAAGCGCTGCTGCTGCGCCACCACCCCCTCAAGGCCCCGCCGCCAGCTCACCATCACGAAGATGACGATGCCGGCGATGGTGAGCGGCAGCCAGCCGCCCTCATGCAGCTTGGTGAGATTGGCGGAGGCAAACGCCGCATCAAGGCTGAACAGGCCGACACCCAGCGCGATCACCGCGGGTTTGGGCCATTTCCACGCCCGGTTCACCTGCGCCACGAACAGGATGGAGGTGGTGACCATGGCGAAGGCCACCGCGATGCCATAGGCCGAGGCGAGGCGGTCGGAGGCCTCGAAGCCGAGCACGACGGCGATGCAGGCCACCATGAGCAGCCAGTTAAGGCGGCCGACATAAATGTGCTGCTCGTTGTGCTCGCTGGTGTAGCGGATGCGCATGGGCGGCAGGTAGCCGAGTTCGATCGCCTGCTTCGCCAGCGAGAACACGCCGGTGATGATGGACTGAGAGGCGATCACCGTCGCCGCCGTCGCGAGGAACAGCAGCGGGATGTCAAACAGGTCCGGGCAGAGGTCGTAAAAGGGATTGCGCACCGCCTGCGGGTCGCGCAGCAGGATGGCGCCCTGCCCGAAATAGTTCAGCAGCAGCGCCGGCATGGCGACGAACAGCCAGGCACGGGCGATGGTCTTGCGGCCGAAATGGCCAAGGTCCGCATAGAGCGCCTCGCCGCCAGTGATGGCGAGGAAGCAGGCGCCGATGATGACGCCGGCAAGACCCGGATGGGTGGTGACCGTATGGAAGCCCGCCCGCGGGTCGAGGCCCGCCAGGACTTCGGGCGCCTGCATGATGCCATAGACGCCCAGCACCGCCAGCGAGCCGAACCAGAGCACCATGATGGGGCCGTAGAAACTGGCGATCCGCTCGGTGCCGAGGCGCTGCGACAGGAACACCGCCGCCAGCACCAGCACGGTGAGCGGCACGATCCAGTCCAGCAGGGCCGGCGAGATGACCTGAAGGCCTTCGATCGCCGAGAGCACCGACATGGCGGGCGTCAGCACGCCGTCGCCGATGAGCATGGCGGCGCCCACGAGGCCGGCCGCCAGAAGATACCAGCGCAGGCCGATGGCGCTGCGATGCAGGTCGAGCAGCGTCACGAGCGCGAGGATGCCGCCTTCGCCGTCATTGTCGGCGCGCAGGACCAGCATCACGTATTTGACGGTGACGGAAAGGATGATGCTCCAGGTGATGAGCGACAGGAGGCCCATCACGTCGGCGCTGGTGAAGTCCGTGCCGCCAACCGCCAAGACGCCCTGCTTCAGGGCATAAAGCGGACTGGTGCCGATATCGCCGAAGACGACGCCCAGCGCGCCGATCTCCGCGGCGAGCGGCAGGGCGCGGGAACGATCACGACTGAAGCTCAAGGCCATCGCTCGCGTTCCGGTCGTTCACGGTTGCTGTGGCGACGGAAGGGATGGGAGCGGCACGCGCACGACACTCACTCTCGATCGGGCGCGCACCATGCGTCCCGATTTCCGGTCGAAACGGTCCAAGGCTGCCCCCTAGAACACGCGGCCGAAGCATCGGCTGCCGCTCACACCTAGCTCCGATCGGACCGGCTGACAATGTGCCGGATCAGGGCACCTCAGCCCCGCACCAGCCAAAATGGATGGCCGCGCCTTTCGGGCGCGGCCATCTGTGCGATCAGTAGCGGTAGTGCTCGGGCTTGAAGGGGCCCTCGCCCGGCACGCCGATGTAATCGGCCTGCACCTTGGAGAGCTTGGTGAGCTTCACGCCGATCTTTTCGAGATGAAGCGCCGCCACCTTCTCATCGAGATGCTTCGGCAGCGTGTAGACCTTCTTCTCGTAATGGCCTGGCTTCGTCCAGAGCTCGATCTGGGCGAGCGTCTGGTTGGTGAAGGAGGCGGACATCACGAAGCTCGGGTGGCCGGTGGCGTTGCCGAGATTCACGAGGCGGCCTTCGGAGAGAAGGATGATGCGCTTCTTGTCGGGGAACTCGACCTCGTCGACCTGCGGCTTCACATTGTGCCACTTGAAGTTCTTCAGGCCGGCGACCTGAATCTCGCTGTCGAAGTGGCCGATGTTGCAGACGATGGCGCGGTCCTTCATGGCGCGCATGTGGTCCACGGTGATGACATCGAGGTTGCCGGTCGCCGTCACGAAGATGTCCGCGCGCGGCGCGGCGTCTTCCATGGTGGTGACCTCATAGCCTTCCATCGCCGCCTGCAGCGCGCAGATGGGGTCGATCTCCGAGACGAGCACGCGGCAGCCGGCGTTGCGCAGCGAAGCGGCCGAACCCTTGCCCACGTCGCCGAAGCCCGCGATCATCGCGACCTTGCCGGCCATCATCACGTCCGTGCCACGACGGATGCCGTCCACGAGGCTCTCGCGGCAGCCGTAGAGGTTGTCGAACTTGGACTTGGTGACGCTGTCGTTCACGTTGATGGCAGGCCAGAGCAGCGTGCCCTTCTTCTGCATCTCGTAGAGACGGTGCACGCCCGTGGTGGTCTCTTCCGTCACGCCGCGGATGTTCTTGGCGAGCTGGGTGTACCAGCCGTGCTTGTGCTTCAGGCGGCGCTTGATGGCGGCAAAGAGGACTTCCTCTTCCTCATTGGTGGCGCCTTCGAGGAAGGCGGTGTCGCCGTTCTCCGCGCGCAGGCCGAGGTGGACGAGCAGGGTGGCATCGCCGCCGTCGTCCAGGATCATGTTCGGGGTGCCGCCGTCGGCCCACTCGAAGATACGGTGGGTGTACTCCCAGTATTCCTCCAGCGTCTCGCCCTTCACGGCGAAGACGGGGGTGCCGGCGGCGGCGATGGCGGCTGCGGCGTGGTCCTGGGTCGAATAGATGTTGCACGAGGCCCAGCGCACGTCGGCGCCGAGCGCCTTCAGCGTCTCGATGAGGACGCCGGTCTGGATGGTCATGTGCAGGGAGCCGGCGATGCGCGCGCCCTTGAGCGGCTGCGACGGGCCGTATTCGGCGCGGGTGGCCATGAGGCCCGGCATTTCGGTCTCGGCGATGTCGAGCTCCTTGCGGCCCCAATCGGCGAGATTGATGTCCTTCACCACATAATCGGTCATGTCTGCTCTCCCTGTCGGGGCCTCAAGGCGGCGCGGCATGCTGCGGCACGCCAGCCGAGTGCCGGGGACGTAGCACGACCCGGCAGCAGCATCAATAACGATATAAAGAAATGTTTATATGACCACTTCCAAAACGGAACGGCCCCGCAGAATCGCATGCGTGCCCTGCGCCGGATCGCTTGCGCGAAAATGAACGACGCTTTCATTCAGGTGATTTTTGTGTTATGTAAGGTGTTACAGTCGATTGCGTCTCAGTCAACCATCCCGCGCTCATATCATCTGCGCATTCTCGGGACATAGGGGCGAGAGTTTGGCGTGTCCGGCCGCGGGGTACGGCTTGGCGCGAAGGATTGATTGTTGATTTCGACTGCCAGCGGGCTGCCGGATCTTCCGTAGCCCAGTCGTCAGCACAAGTCACGCACCCGTCGAAAAGCCGGTCATCGGCGCGCGCGTGTCAGGACGATCCGGCCTCCGGGCCTGATCAGGAGCGGTTCAAAGCATGTCGACAAAGAAGAGCAGCGCGCAGGCCCGTCTTGGCTTCAAGACGGGAGAACACATCGTGTACCCCTCTCACGGCGTCGGCCGAATCACCTCCATAGAAGAACAGGAAGTCGCGGGCTTCAAGCTCGAACTGTTTGTGATCTCCTTCGAGAAGGACAAAATGACGCTCCGCGTGCCGGTGCCGAAGATCGCTTCGGTGGGCATGCGCAAGCTGTCGGAAGGCCCGGTCGTGACCAAGGCGCTGGAGACCCTGAAGGGCCGCGCCCGCGTCAAGCGCACCATGTGGAGCCGCCGCGCCCAGGAGTATGAGGCGAAGATCAATTCCGGCGATCTCATCGCCATCTCGGAAGTGGTCCGCGACCTCTATCGCTCCGACGCGCAGCCCGAGCAGTCCTATTCCGAGCGCCAGCTCTATGAAGCCGCGCTGGACCGTATGGCCCGCGAACTCTCGGCCGTGCAGAACATCACCGAGACCGAGTCCGTCAAGCTGATCGAGCAGAACCTCCAGAAGGGCCCCAAGCGGGGGGCCGGCAAGGCGGAAGAGGTCGAGGACAGCGAGATCGACCAGGACATCGAGGCGGAAGAGGCGGCCTGAGCCGTTTCGCCCACACCTCTCCAGTCAAGGCCCCGCTTCGGCGGGGCCTTTGCTTTTGGGCGCCCCCAAACGAGCCGACCCTCCCGGCCGGAGTGTCGGCCATCCGCGCCTGCGGGCAGCCGAGCGCATGCGGACCAATCCGCCGTTGGCGGAGCCGGAAAGCCAATGCGCCATATGCGTGCCGGCCGGAACACCCGCAGACCATCCCCTGCATAGGGAGGCGCATCCGCGATCCCGGCACAGGAGGAGAGACGGACCTGAGCCATCCCCCCCTTGCCGTCTGGTCATGGCCGCGCTTCAGCGGATCTCTATTTTTACGCTGGCCGAAACCGACAGGTCTTACGGGCCTGCCAGCCCGACATAAGCGTTCGCGGACAAGACAGACGCCGGCGGAGCTGGAAAGCGACGCGCGATATGCGTGCAGCCGTCCGGGGATGGCGACGCTGACCGTCACGTCGCAAGCGGACCGGCTATTCCGACAGACACGTCGTTGAGAAAGGCCGACTCAAGGCCTTCGAGCAGAATCGCAGGAAGTTTCAGGCGCGGAGTGTCGGCGAGGCGGAAGCTGTTGCCTGAGCCGTCGTCACCCGAACGGAGGCAGCTTAGGCCTCACTTCAGCGGGCCTTCGCTGAGAGCCGCCGGGTCCGGCCTCCAGGTTCCCCGGCCCACCCAAGCTTTCGGGAAGAAGCCGGCACTGGCAGAAGCGGGAAGCGCGCCACGCCGGGTGCGGACCAATCGTCCGCTAGCGCGGACGCCCGGGCCGCCACTTCTCGAAAGAAACAGCGAGCTCAGAAGACGCTCCATTCGTGAGCGACGCCTGCTCGTGCGGGAGCGCCGAGATGAGGCGACGCATCGCCCGTCATAGCCAAGATCGAGACGTCTGGCGCGATCCTGATAAAAGCCCCCCCAACCCCGCTGCGGGCCGCAGGCGCCGCCCTGGCAGGAGCCCTGCCGCACACCCTCCTCGGAGCACGTCCGGAACATCGCCCCGCGCGGGAGGCCTTCCCCCGGAATGCAAAAAGCGCCGTCGCGGACCCGCGAGGCGCTCATCGAACTCATGGAGTGCGGGCGATATTCCGGCGCCGCTCCATCCCCTTCGGACGGCGGCCGGAATCTCTTGGTATCAGCGGCGCGCCTGCGGCGCGTGCTGCTCTTCCTGAAGCAGGGCCTCGGTGGCCGCGATGGCCCCTTCCAGCTCCGAAATCTTGCGGAGTGCGCCGTCAGACGGAAGCGTCCCGGCCTTGGCAGCGGTGACGATCAGGTCCCTCTGCGCCTTCTTCAGTCGATCGAGGAGACCGTCGAGATCCGCCTCAGAACTTTGAGCCATGAAACAGCCAACTCCCGAAAACAACGGGAACGGCCGCCACCCGAAGGCAGCGGCCGCCCATGAACGCTAAGGCGCCGGTCAGTCCGCGACTTCGATGCCGCGGGCCTCCGGACCCTTCGGGCCCTGGCCGACCTGCACCACCACGCGCTGACCTTCGCTGAGGTCGGCAAGGCCGGAGCGGGACACGACGGTGACGTGAACGAACACGTCCTTGCCGCCGCCCTCAACGGCGATGAAGCCGAAGCCCTTCTCGGGGTTGTACCACTTCACGGTGCCGACACGCTCCTCGGTCGGGCCGGAAGCCGCGCGCGGGCCACCCGAACGGGGGGCGCCGCCGCCGAAGCCACCGGGGCCGGCGGGCGCGCGACGGGGCGGGGCAGCCTCGGCGGTCGAGGTATCGACCTCGAGCACCTCGGTGACCTGACGGCCCTTCTGGCCCTGGCCGACGCGGACGCTCAGCTTCGAGCCGGGAGGCACGCTTTCCTGGCCGGCGGCCTCGAGGGCGCGGGCGTGCAGGAACACGTCACCCGAACCGTCGGACAGCTCGACGAAGCCGAAGCCCTTCTCGGGGTTGAACCACTTGACGGTGGCCTCAATGGGCGGACCCGACGGAGCCGGTGCACTGAACGAGCTGTGCGAGGGGAAAGCACGCTCTCCGCCGAAGGCGCGGTCCCGCGACGGGGGCGGGGCATAATCGTCATCAAAGCCACGACGGCGCGGCTCTCGGAAGTCTCGGTTACGGCTCATGTGTATTTCCGTTGAGGTCAGGTCGCCAATCTTGGCCTGGGCCATCCACCATTGCTGAACTTGTCGTCGTTTGTACTGATACCGTCTTGGAACGACCTGAATAAGTCCCCCTCGACACGCTCAAGCCAGCTTCCCGCTTCTCGCCTTACAGCCTAAATGGACATGGCCGGATTTTCCGTGCGTTCAATGCAGAAACGCCCATCACACCGGCATATTCACACACTAACACACATTCCTGCCGATTTGGTACATCAATGTTTATCTGACGTGATCAGGGGCCCGTCAGAAAGACGCTTTACATTTTTGGAACAAGCAAAACCGGTCAGGCTTGCAATGTTTTTCGTCGCCGCCCCGCCGAGGCCAGAGGTAGCATGATGTCCGAGCCATTGACCCAACAGGACATTCGCGCGCCCGCCGAGACTCCCGCCGCCCGCCACCACGGCGCCGCCCCCACCCATTCCGGTGTCGCCCTGCCCCGCGCCGAGGCGCCGGAAGCCCTCGCGCTGCTGGAACGGCGCCGCTCCCTGCCCCTGCGCTCCCTGGTCGAACCCGGCCCGACGCCGGCGGAGCTGGACCGCCTGCTGGCGGTGGCCGCCCGCGTACCGGATCACGGCCGCCTGGTGCCGTGGCGCTTCATCGTCCTGTCGGGCGAAGCGCGGGCGCAGGCCGGAGGGTTGCTCGATGCGCTCTATCGTCGCCAGAACCCGGACCTGCCCGAGAGCAAGGCGGACATGTGGCGCCTCTATCTCCTGCGGGCCCCGGTCACGGTGGTTCTGGTGAGCCGGCCGGACCCTGCCGCCAAGGTTCCGGTCTTCAACCAGATCCTATCGGCGGGCGCCGCCGGCATGGCGCTCGTCAGCGCCGCGACGGCGCTGGGCTATGGCGCCCAGTGGCTGCTGAAATGGCCCGGCCGGGACCCAGAGGCCGCGGCCCTGTTGGGCGTCCGCGCGGGCGAGCAGGTGGCCGGCTTCATCCATCTCGGCAGCCCGGCCGAGCGGCCCGACGATCGCCCCCGCCCCGCGCTCCCCGACGTGGTGACCCACTGGCAGCCGGGCTGAAACGCAAAGAGGCGGGCCAGAGCCCGCCTCTCCAAAGGTTCAGCGACGCGCCGTCCTCAGTCGAAGGAAGCCGTCGTCTTGTCGCTCTTGCGGTTGTAGCGAATGGTGATCTTCGACACCGAGCACAGGTCGATGTCGTACCAGATCGCGCTGGAGTTATCGTCCGAATAGACGACCTTCAGGTCCCACTTGCAGGTCTTGGTGGCCCGGTGGAACTTGATCTCCCAGGAATCGCCGTCGTCCAGCGTGTCCTTGCCGAGAACGTCCTCTTCCCAGTCGTCCGACTTGCTCGGCGAGACGAACACCTTCTCGATGTCGTAGCCGGTCTTGTTGACGAGGGTGAAATTCTGCCGCGCCTCGGCGGCAGCGAGCGGGCCGGACACCGCCAGCACGGTAAAGAGCGCCAGCACTGCGGCGCAGATACGCGAAACCATCCTCAGCCTCCCACGCAGGGCCACAGGCCCGATCGCCGTACCCAACTACGGGATCACTTTTGCGTGGTCAATCGAGGTTTCGCCCGTCTCCCATGGCGCAAATGGGGTCGATCCCCCAGCAGCGCTCGAAAGGCGCGGTCAATAGTGCAGCTTGGCCTCGGCCTGGGCGGCGCTGCGCACATACTTTACGCTGAAATAGACGGCCAGCAGGCCGAACAGGGCCATCAAGGCGTATTCGCCAATATCGCCGAGCTGGAACAGGCCGGCGAGCGCCCACCCGGCCGCCACCGCCACCGTGAATGCCTGGACCGCGACGAGAATGGTGGCGCTGATGACGCTCACCAGCCCGCGTGCCGTCAGTCCATCATTCGTCCGCGCCATTCTCGTCTCCGTCAGGGCCTTGCGCCCGCTGCGCCGCGCCGACCCTTCCGGTCGGGGGCAAGCTGAATTAAGAGGCCGGGACACTGCTCTGCAAAGCCGCGCGGGTCAAGCGCACGGCATCAGCCGCCCCGGAGGGCCCCATGAGCCACGAAAGCACCCACACCGCGCGCGGCATCGTCGCCGCGCCCCATGCCCTCGCCGTCGAGGCCGGGCGGCAGGTGCTGGCGGAGGGCGGCAATGCGGTGGAAGCGGCGCTCGCCACCGCCGCCGCCATTGCGGTGGTCTATCCGCACATGAACCATCTGGGCGGCGACGGCTTCTGGCTCATCCGCGAGCCCAACGGCCGGGTGCGCTATATCGAAGCCTGCGGCTATGCCGGCGCCCGCGCCACCATCAAGAGCTATCGCGACGCCGGCTATGACACCATTCCCGAGCGCGGCCCCCTCGCCGCGCTCACCGTCCCCGGCCTCGTCGGCGGCTGGGGGCTGGCGCTGGAAGCGGCCCGCGCCGCCGGCGGGCACCTGCCCCTCCCGCGGCTGCTGGAGAGCGCCGTCCAGCACGCCCGCGCCGGCGTGGCCGTCACCCGCTCGCAGGCTCAGCTCACCGCCGACAAACTCACCGAGTTGAAGGACGCGCCCGGCTTTTCCGCCCAGTTCCTCGTGGATGGCAAGCCGCCGGAAGTCGGCCACATCCAGAAGGCGGAGCGGCTCGCCGACACGCTGGAGCATCTCGGTCGGGCGGGGCTGGAGGATTATTACCGGGGCGACGTCGCCCACGAGATGGCGGCGGATATGGAGCGCATCGGCAGCCCGGTCACCCGCGCCGATCTGGAGCGCTATCGCGCCGTGGTGCGCGAGCCGCTCAGCGTCGATCTGCCCGAGGGCCGCATCTTCAACGCGCCCCCACCGACGCAGGGTCTCGCCTCCCTTCTCATCCTCGGGCTCTACAGCCGCCTCGGCGTGAAGCGGGCGGAGAGCTTCGATTTCATCCACGGTCTGGTCGAGGCGACAAAGCGCGCCTTCCTCGTGCGCAACGAGGTGGTGCGGGACTTCGAGCATCTGAAGCACGATCCCGCCCATTTCCTCACCCCCGCCGCGCTCGATGCGGATGCGGCCCGGATCGACAGGCGCCGCGCCCTGCCCTGGCCGCAGCCGGCCAAGCGCGGCGACACCATCTGGCTGGGCGCGGCGGACGCGAGCGGGCTCGTCGTCTCCTACATCCAGTCCATCTTCTTCGAGTTCGGCTCGGGCTGCGTGCTGCCGCGCACCGGCATCCTCATGCAGAACCGGGGCGCCAGCTTCAGCCTCGACGAGCGAGCCGTGAACCCGCTCACGCCCGGCCGGCGGCCCTTCCACACGCTCAACCCGGCGCTGGCGGTGCTGCGGGACGGGCGGGTGATGGCCTATGGCACCATGGGCGGCGAGGGCCAACCGCAGACGCAGGCCGCCGTCTTCTCCCGCCATGTGCTGCACAGCGTGCCGCTGGGCGAGGCCATCGAGCGGCCGCGCTGGCTGCTGGGCCGCACCTGGGGCTCGACCCACACCAACCTGCGGCTCGAGAACCGCTTCGACGAGGATGTGGTGCGAGCCCTCGTCTCCGCCGGCCATGATCTGGAAGTTCTGCCGGAGGCTTTCTCCGACACCATGGGCCATGCGGGCGCGGTCATCTATACGCCCAAGCGCGATCTCGAAGGCGCGCACGATCCGCGCGCGGACGGCGGGGCGGCGGGCGTCTGATCCCGCCGCGCATCAGCTGCGCTCGTCGATGATCCGGGCGATGGCCGCGCGCAGTTCCGCGAGGCCCTTGCCGCCATGGCTGGAGGTGGGAAACACCTCCGGAAAAGCGGCGGGGCGGCGGCGGATCTTGTCCTTGGTGTCGGCGATGACGGCCTCAAGGTCGGTCCGCTTCACCTGATCGCTCTTGGTCAGCACGATGGCATAGGACACCGCTGCCTTGTCGAGCAGGTCGAGGATTTCCGCATCCACCGGCTTCATGCCGTGGCGGGCGTCGATGAGGACGAACACGCGGGCAAGGTTGACCCGGCCGCGCAGATAGGCGCGGATCGTGGCGACCCAGGCATCCACCTTGTCCTTCGGCGCCTTGGCGAAACCGTAGCCCGGCATGTCCACGAGCATCATCTCGGGCACGCACCGGAAGAAGATGAGTTCCTGCGTGCGGCCCGGCGTCACCGAAGTGCGGGCGAGCGCCGTACGACCGGTGAGTGCGTTCACGAGGCTCGACTTGCCCACGTTGGAGCGGCCCACGAGCGCAATCTCCACCCCTTGCATGGGCGGAAGCACGTCCACGGTGGGCGCAGCGGTCACGAACTTCCACTCGCCGGCAAACAGCAGGCGGCCCTTCTCCAGGAAGGGATCAACGGGCTCTTCGGCGGGCGCGGCGGCTTCGGGCGTCTCGGTCATGCCCGCTTATGGTCCGCACGGCCGGCGGACGCAAGCGGCGGCGCCGTCGAGCCCCGCCGCAGGCGGTCAGAAGCCCATGCGGGCCAGCACGCCATCCCGGTCGAGGAAGCGATGCTTCAGCGCCGCTGCCACATGCAGCACCACCAGCCCCAGAAGGCTATAGGCGAGCGTCGCGTGCACCAGCTCCAGTTGCCGGAACAAGGCGGCGTTGGGCGCCACCAGATCCGGCAAGGTGAAGAGGTTGAACGGCCGGGTGGGCAGATGCAGCGGCGAAGCCGAGGCCATCATCCAGCCCGCCACCGGCACGGCGACCATGAGCAGATAGAGCAGCCCATGCGCCAAATGCGCCGCCCGCCGCTGCCAGCCGGGCGGCATTGCCTCGCGGGGCGCGGGCGACAGGAGGCGAGTGGCGATCCGCGCCGCCACCAGCACCAGAACGGCGAAGCCGAAGGACTTGTGCCACAGATACCAGGCGAAGGTGGTGCCGAGGTCCGTGCGCACATGGGTCATCACCCAGCCAAGCACCAGCAGGCCGAGGATGAGCGCCGCCATGGCCCAGTGCAGCAGCCGGAGCGGCAGGCTCCAGCGCCGGCGTTCGCTCCTCACTGGGTGTCCGCCAGCGCGGCGACGGTGATGGCGACATCGTCGGAGATCAGCGGCAGGCCCGCCGTCATGCCGAAGTCCGACCGGTGGATGTGGCCGCGCGCCGTGAGGCCGAGCGCGCCCTTGCCCGTGGACTGGTCCACATCCACCACGAACACCTCGGGGCGGCTGACGCCGAGCAGCGTCAGGATGCCGGTCACCTGCACCCGGTGGTCGTCGAGCTTCTCCACGGCGGTGGATTCAAAGCTCACGGCGGGAAAGCGCTCGGTATTGAGGAAGGCATCGCTGCGCACATAGCTGTCCAGCATGGGCAGGCCGGTGTCGAGCGATGCTGCCTCCACCTTGAAGCTCACCTTGCTGCGCGCGGGATGGTCGAAGTCCACCGCAAGGTTGGAGGTGAACTTGCGGAACTGGCCGCGGGTCAGCGGATAGCCCTCGGCACCGATCTCGAAGCGGATGGCGCTGCGGGCCGGATCGAGCACATAGGGCGCGGCGCGCACGGCGCCCGCGGCAAGCGCCAGAACGGCGGCAGCGATGACCGCCCGCCCGGCGGTGCGACGAAACATGGACATTCAGACCTCCCCGAAGGTGCCGCCGATGGGGCATCGGCCGGCACGGGGAGCAGGCCACGCGGCGCCGGAAGAGATCCCGCTGCGCCGCTGGTCGCATTCCCACCAAGCAACCGTCCCTTACGGCAGCATCGCCGCGAGGTTTCGTCCCCGCCTCTTCTACGCAGGGCGTGGTCTCTGGATGTGGCGAGAGCGTATTTTCGAGGCCCGCGCCAAATAAAAAGGGCCGCGCAATGCGCGGCCCTTCCGAATTCGACTTGACCCAGGGGCATCAACCCTTGGCGGTCTTCTTCTTTGAGAAGGTGCGGGTGATGTTGTCCCACAGCTCGATCTTCACGCCGTTGCGGCGCATGATGACCGCCTGCTGGAGCACCGAGAGGGTGTTGTTCCACGCCCAGTAGATCACCAGACCGGCGGCGAAATGCGCCAGCATGAAGGTGAAGATGATGGGCATGTAGTTGAAGATCATCGCCTGCGTCGGGTCCGGCGGGGCGGGGTTGAGCTTCATCTGCACCCACATGGTCACGCCCATGATGAGCGGCCAGGCGCCGAGCATCAGGTAGGGGCCGAGCACGGGCACCACGCTCGGGTCCCACGGAATGAGCCCGAACAGGTTGAATACGGTGGTCGGATCGGGCGCGGAGAGGTCGTGGATCCAGCCGAAGAAGGGCGCCTGCCGCATTTCGATGGTGACGAACAGCACCTTGTACAGGGCGAAGAAGACCGGGATCTGGATCAGGATGGGCAGGCAGCCCGCCACCGGATTGATCTTCTCCTTCTTGTACAGCTCCATCGTGGCCTGCTGCTGCTTCACCTTGTCATCGGCATAGCGCTCGCGGATGGCCATCATCTCCGGCTGCAGGGCCTTCATCTTCGCCATGGAGGCGTAGGACTTGTTGGCCAGCGGGAAGAAGATGCCCTTCAGCAGCACGGTCACAATGAGGATCGCAACGCCGAAGTTGCCGACGAGCTTGTAAATCCAGTCGATGACGAGGAAGAGCGGCTTGGTGATGAAGTAGAACCAGCCCCAGTCGATGAGCAGGTCGAAGCGGTCGATGCCGTACTGGCGCTCGTAGCCGTCCACCACCGCCACTTCCTTGGCGCCGGCGAACAGGCGCGACTGCGAGGCGATGCTCGCGCCGGGCGCGATGCTCTGGGCGCTGCCGAGATAATCGGCCTGGAAGGTGCGCGTGCCGGCGACCGTGCTCGACGAGAAGCGGCTGTCCACCTGCGCCTTCTGGTCCGGAATAACCGTCGCGGCCCAGTATTTGTCGGTGATGCCGAGCCAGCCGCCGGTCGCCTTCATGGCGAGCGGCTTGGCGTCGTCCATCTTGGCATAGGTCACTTCCTGCAGGCCGTGGTCACCCATCACGCCGATGAGGCCCTCGTGCAGGATGTAATAGCCCTGGGTGTGCGGCATGCCATGACGGGAGACGAGCCCGTAGGAATAAAGGGTGGCGGCGGCCGCGCCCTTGTTCTCCACCTCGTCCTTGACCGTGAACATGTAGCGGTCATCGACGGTGAAGGTGCGGCGGAACAGCAGGCCCTGGCCATTGTCCCAGGTCAGCACCAGCGGGGTGGCGGGGGTGAGCTTGGCGCCGGCCTCGGCGGTCCACAGCGTATCGGGACCGGGCACCGGCAGGTTGGCGCCTGGGGCCACCGTCCAGCCGAACTCCGCATAGAAGGGCTCGGGCGAGCCGGAGGGGGACAGGAGCACGATGTTCGGGCTCTTGGGGTCCACCGTTTCGCGGAACTGGCTGAGGGTCAGGTCGTCGGCGCGGGCGCCGCGCAGCGAGATGGAGCCGCGCAGGCTCGGGGTCTCGATGGCAACGCGCGGGGTCGCGGCCAGCGCCTGGGCGCGGGTCATGACGCGCGAACCGGCAACGCCCGTGGAGCCGGGCGCGGTCGGCGCGGCACCACCGCCCTGCGCGGCCTCGGCGGACGGCGACGGCGTCGGGATCGCCTGCGCGGCCTGCTGCTGCGCCTGGATCTGGCGCTGCTTCTCGGCCTGCGGCAGGGCGATGAAATACTGCCACCCGATGAGGATCACCAACGACAAGCCGATGGCGATGAACATGTTGCGGTTATCGGTCATGCCGGGCGGCCTCCGTCGGCGGGGGCGATAGGTGTCTTGGATGTGGGGGTCTTGGCTTTTTTCGCGGCATGCAGCCGGGAGACGGCGCGCTCCATATCGCGCACCAGCGTCTGGAAGGGCGCGTCGAGACAGGGGCCGCGCGCCACCAGAACGTAATCGAAGCCGCTGCGGCCGAGCTGCGGCATCACCAGCCGGGCAGCCTCGCGCAGCCGGCGGCGCATGCGATTGCGCACGACGGCATTGCCGTTTTTCTTGGTCACCGTGAAACCGAGGCGGGGCTCGGCCTCGTCGTGCCGGTCCCGCCCCTGCAGAAGGAAGGACGGGACATTCGCACGCTCTGCCCTGGCCGCTGCCAGGAAGTCACGACGCTTGCGGAGACGATCCACGACGGCCAGCTCCGCGGGCACGCCTCACGCAGACAGGCGCTTGCGGCCGTGGGCGCGGCGCGCAGCGATGATCTTGCGGCCGTTCTTGGTCGCCATGCGCGCACGGAAGCCGTGCCGACGCTTGCGCACGAGCTTGCTCGGTTGATAAGTGCGCTTCACGGGTCTTGTCTCCGGATTGACGGGCCACGCCCTGAGGCACGGCCGATTTCAAAAATGTCGAGCACGGTCACCGGGATCGCGAGACGCGCTCCCGAACCGGCTCCAGCGGCTGTGTCCCGGGTCTGCCCCGGCCACCGGACTTCGCCTTCGGCCGCCTCCCGGTTCAACGGGAGAATAAGACAGTATCCCAGGAGGCACGGCCGCCCGAGTTCGGGCTCGGCTTATAGGGGTGGGAGGGCCGCGCGTCAACGGCGAACCGGCGGTCGGACACAGCCGAACACCCTTCCCGCCCCGCTTCAGCCCGCCATGAGCTTGTCGGTTTTCTCAGCCTCGGCCTCGGAAGCCTCCTCCGGACTGCGGCCCTTGCCGGCCAGCACCTCGCCCACGTCGGGCAGAATGCTCTCATCCGCCGTATCGGCGGGCTTCAGGGGCTCGTCCACGGGGAAGAACACGCCTTCGGGCGTGATGATCTGGGTCCGCTCGCCTTCCACCTTGCCGGGCGAGGCCTCGCGGGCTGCGTCATTGAGCCCGAAGACGTGGCCCAGCATGCCGCGCGCCACCTCGCGCTCGCCCATGATGATGAAGCCGGCGCCGCCCTGGCGCAGATTCTCCACCTCGGCGTCCGAATGGGCGCGGGCGATGATGTCGAGCTCGGGGTTGAGCTCGCGCGCCCGGCGCAGCACGCGGCCGGCTTCGAAGCCATCGGGAATCGCGAGGATCAGCCGGCGCGCCCCGGTCACGTTCGCGGCCACCAGCGCCTCGGCGGCGGCGGCGTTGGCCGGCACCACCTCGATGCCCGCCTCCTTCAGCTCGTGAATGGCATCCTCCCGGTCCTCCACCACGAGGAAGGGCGTGCCCGCGGTCTCGAGCCCGGCCGCCACGAGGCGCCCCACCCGCCCGAAGCCGACAAGAACGGTGTGGTTGCTCTGGGCCGTCGCCGCCAAGGCGGCGGCGGGGCCCATGCCCACGTCGTCCTCCGGCTTCTGCACCACCAGCTTGCCGCGCAGCTTGTCCAGCGCGAGGAAGAAGAAAGGGTTGAGGAGAATGGAGATGATGGCGGAGGCGAGGATGAGATCCCGCCCTTCCTGCGGCAGAAGGCCCAGCTCCACGCCCAGCGCGGCGAGGATGAAGGAGAACTCGCCCACCTGCGCGAGGCTGGCCGAGATTGTGAGCGCCGTCCCCTTCCCGTAGCCGAACATGCGCACCAGCGCGAAGGAAGCGAGCGACTTGCCCACCAGCACGATCAGCAGTGTGCACAGGAGCGGGATCGGGCTGCGCAGGATGATGGCCGGATCCACCAGCATGCCCACGGAGACGAAGAACATCACCGCGAAGGCATCGCGCAACGGCAGCGTCTCCTCGGCGGCGCGGTGCGACAGCGGCGATTCGCTCAGCACCATGCCGGCGAAGAAAGCGCCGAGCGCGAACGAGACGTCGAACAGCTTGGCCGAGCCGTAGGCCACGCCCAGTGCGATGGCGAGGACCGCAAGGCGGAAGAGTTCGCGCGAGCCGAGACCCGCCACCCGGTCGAGCAGCCAGGGGATGAGGCGACGGCCCACCACCAGCATCAGCACCACGAAGGCCGCGACCTTGGCGAGGGTCAGCCCCAGCGTCGCGGCGATGCTGGAGGTGCCGAACAGCAGCTCCGCCTGCGAAGCCCCCGCCGGCTTGCCGCCCATCGCCTCGGAGAGCGCCGGCAGCAGCACAAGCGTCAGCACCATGGCGAGGTCTTCGACGATGAGCCAGCCGACCGCGATGCGCCCCTGCTCGCTTTCCAGGATGCGCCGCTCCTGCAGGGCGCGCAGCAGCACCACGGTACTCGCCACCGACAAAGCGAGGCCGAAGACGAGGCCGCCTCCAAGCGGCCAGCCGAGAAGGTGGGCGAGGCCCATGCCGAGCAGGGTCGCGACCGCGATCTGCGCCACCGCGCCGGGAATGGCGATGGCCTTCACCGAGAGCAGGTCGGCGAGGGAGAAATGCAGGCCGACACCGAACATGAGCAGGATGACGCCGATCTCGGCCAGCTCCATCGCCAGCTCGGGATCGGCGGTGAAGCCGGGGGTAAAGGGCCCCACGAGGATGCCGGCGAGCAGATAGCCCACCAGAGGCGATACCCGCAGACGCTGCGCCAGCGTACCCAAGATGAAGGCCAGGACGATGGCCCCCACGATGGTGGCGACAAGCGGCGTCTCATGCGGCACGGGCACATCCTCCTGGAGGGGTAGCATGGAAAGGCACACCCACTCCCGGAGGGAGTACGGGCGCACGGCGCGGAAGGGAACTCCGCGAGTTTAAGCCAATCTCAAAGGCAGAACAGTGACTTCCGCCTTCCGGAGCGGAACTTTTTTGCCCGCCGCGCCCTGCCGAACAAAAAAGGCGCCTCCGGGGAGGCGCCTTGCGGGCGTGGGCGGGTGAAGCCGGCCGGTCACAGCCAGGGCTGCTCGGTCTTCTTCTCGCCCTCATAGGTGTCGATCTCGGTGCCCTTCTCGAGCGTCAGGCCGATATCGTCGAGGCCTTCCAGCAGGCAGCGCTTGCGAAAGGGGTCGATCTCGAACTTCACCGTGCCGCCGTCGGGGCCGCGGATCTCCTGCGCCGCGAGATCGATGGTGAGCGTGGCATTGGCGCCGCGGTCGGCATCGTCGAACAGCTTGTCGAGGTCGTCCTTGGAGACGACGATCGGCAGGATGCCGTTCTTGAAGCAGTTGTTATAGAAAATGTCCGCGAAGGACGTGGAGATCACGCAGCGGATGCCGAAGTCCAGCAGCGCCCACGGCGCGTGCTCGCGCGAGGAGCCGCAGCCGAAATTGTCGCCGGCCACGATGATCTTCGCATTCCGGTAGGCCGGCTGGTTCAGCACGAAGTCCGGATTGTCCGATCCGTCCTCCTTGTAACGCATCTCCGAGAACAGGCCCGTTCCGAGGCCCGTGCGCTTGATGGTCTTCAGATACTGCTTGGGAATGATCATGTCGGTATCGACATTCACAATCTTCAGCGGTGCGGCCACGCCTTCCAGCGTCGTGAACTTTTCCATGGGCCTAACGCAGCTCCCTTGCCTTGGCTGTTCCAGATGCCGACGCGCGGGGCAGCGCCCGCGCGTCCGTGCGAAAAAGCGAGAGGCCGGCGACGCCGCGCGATCGGCTCAGCGCCGCGGCAACATTCGCGTGAGGACGTCGTCCTTCAGCACGAAGTGGTGGCCGATGGCCGCCGCCCCATGCACCAGCGCCACGGCCACGAGGCCATTCGCCAGCCACTCGTGAACTTCCACCACCTGCCGGGCGAAGGTGCGATCCACCGCCACCGGAGAGGGAATGGTGAACAGGCCGAACAGCGTCACCGCATCCCCGCGCAGGAAGGCGAGATAGACGCCGACCACCGGCGTCAGCACCAGCAGCGCATACAGCAGCACGTGCACGGCCTGCGAGGCCCGGTGCACCAGCGGCGAGAGCGCCGCCGAGGGGCCGGGCATGGTCATGGCGTGCCGCGCCACCACGCGGGCGACGATGAAGGCGAGTAGCACCAGCCCGAACGAAATGTGCAGCCACCACACCATCGCCCGCAGCGGCGTGCCGCGCTCGAACAGGAAGCGCACGTAGGTGAGGCCGTAGATGATGGCGATCAGCGCCACCGTCGCCCAGTGAATGAAACAGAAGAGGTTGGGATATCTCTGAACCGGTTGCACGCTGACCTCCGCCCGCCTGTTTAGAACCGGTCCAGACTAGAGAGCGTGCAATACGGCATAAATTCGGATGTTTGCGGAGGACCACCCCGCCGGTCGCATGGGAGTGAGGGGTGCGCGTCATAGGTCCGCCGCAGCCTCGATGCGCTCCATGTCATCGTCCGAGAAGCCGAAATGATGACCGATCTCATGCACCAGCACGTGGGCCACCACATGGCCCAGCGTCTCCTCGTGCTCCGCCCAGTAGTCGAGGATGGGGCGGCGGTAGAGGAAGATCATGTTGGGCAGGCGGCCGGTGGGTGCCACGGCCTCGTCCTGCGCGAGGCCGATCCCCTGGAACAGCCCCAGGAGGTCGAAGGGGCTTTCCGCCTCCATCTCCTCCAGCACCTCGTCGGTGGGAAAGTCCTCGACCCGGATGACCACGCCCGCGCACAGGCGGCGGAACGGCTCCGGCAGCCGGGCGAAGACCTCGTCCGCCAGTTCCTCCATCTCCGCGAGGCTCGGGGCCTCCAGCGTCCGCCACTTCAGGGCGTCGGACATTTCAACCTGCTCCTTCGGGATGATCCCGCACCGGACCGGCGGCGGTACTCCGCCGCCACGGCGCCGCCCAAGTTGGTCCGGGCTTCGCCAAGTTTCGCTCAAGTTGACGCCACGCGAACATGGTTAAGGAACCGTGAAGCGAAAACGTCGTTGCAATAACAGGACGACTACGGAGAGTGACCATGCTGCTGCGCAAGCTTGCGGTCACCAGCGCGCTGGTGACGATACTGGGTATCGCCGCGTACCTGGCTCCCCACGAGGCCAACGCCACCCTCGTTGCGACGACGTTCGCGGCCATTCAGTAACACCGCACCCTGCCGTGCACCGAATCTGCCGGAACGCCGGAAGGCGAACGCTGCATCCTGCGGCGCGCCTCGTAACGCCATGAAAGGCCGCACCTGATCGTGCGGCCTTTCTATTTCCGTCGTCAGCCGCGCGGCCAGGTCCGAACATCCACGAAGCGGCCGGCGATGGCCGCTGCCGCCGCCATGGCGGGCGACACGAGATGGGTGCGGCCCTTGAAGCCCTGGCGCCCTTCGAAATTGCGGTTCGAGGTGGAGGCGCAACGCTCCTCCGGCGACAGGCGGTCCGCATTCATGGCGAGGCACATGGAGCAGCCCGGCTCACGCCACTCGAAGCCGGCGGCGAGGAAGATCTTGTCCAGCCCCTCGGCCTCCGCCTGTGCCTTCACGAGGCCGGAGCCCGGCACGACCATGGCCTTCACATTCGCGTTCACCGTGTGGCCGGCAACGATCTGTGCCGCCTGACGCATGTCCTCGATGCGCCCGTTGGTGCAGGAGCCGATGAACACGCGATCGATGGCGATGTCGGAAATCTTCGTGCCGGCGGTGAGGCCCATATAGGCCAGAGCGCGCTTCTTGGCGTCCCGGCGCACCGCATCCTCGATGGCCTCCGGATCGGGCACGAGGCCTTCCACGGACACCACGTCCTCCGGGCTGGTGCCCCAGGAGACGATGGGCGGCAGGTTGGCGCCGTCGAGGCGGACTTCCGCATCGAAATAGGCGCCGTCATCCGAGCGCAGCGTCTCCCAATAGGCGACCGCCTTGTCCCAGTCGGCGCCCTTCGGCGCGCGGGGACGGTCCTTCAGATAGGCGAAGGCCTTCTCGTCCGGGGCCACCATGCCGGCGCGGGCGCCGCCCTCGATGGACATGTTGCAGACCGTCATGCGGCCTTCCATGGAGAGCTGGCGCATCACGTCGCCGGCATATTCGATCACGTAGCCGGTGCCGCCGGCCGTGCCGATGGAACCGATGATGGCGAGCGTCACGTCCTTGGCGCCGACCCCCTCCGGCAGGGTGCCGTCCACGGTGACGCGCATGTTCTTGGACTTCTTCTGGATCAGCGTCTGGGTGGCGAGCACATGCTCCACCTCCGAGGTGCCGATGCCATGGGCCAGCGCGCCGAACGCCCCATGGGTGGAGGTGTGGCTGTCGCCGCAGACGATGGTGGTGCCGGGCAGCGTGAAGCCCTGCTCCGGGCCGATCACGTGCACGATGCCCTGACGGATATCGCGCTCGTTATAATATTCAATGCCGAATTCGCGGGTGTTCTCCGCCAGCGTCTCCACCTGCGTGGCGCTTTCCGGATCGTCGATGCCGTGCGAGCGGTCGGTGGTGGGCACGTTGTGGTCCACCACGGCGAGCGTCTTGGAGGGCGCGCGCACCTTGCGGCCGGCCATGCGCAGTCCTTCGAAGGCCTGCGGGCTCGTCACCTCATGGACGAGATGGCGGTCGATATAGAGCAGGCAGGTGCCGTCCTCCTGCCGGGAGACCACGTGGTCGTCGAAGATCTTGTCGTAGAGGGTCTTGGGGCCGCTGGTGGGGGCGTTCATGACGATGTCCTAGGAGCATGAACCCAAGCGCACGCGCCGGGTCATTCGATGCGACGATGATGACGGAAGAAAGGGTGTCAGCGACCGAGTCGGGCCAGCGCGGACGTGGTGAAGCGCCCGAAGAAACGGCCCGGCAAACGCACGTGATCCGGCACGGCGGCAAAGTCCATGGTCGTGCAGGCATAGTGCCCGGTCGCGCACAGCGCGGCCCTGGGCAGATGCGGGGCGACATGGAAGGGGCGGTTCATGCTGCGCTTTTTAGCAGTTCCAGCGTGCTGCGACAATGCACGAGCCCGTGCCCTCGACGCTGCGGCGCACGCGATCAATCCGCCGCGGCAACAACCGCAGGTCTGCGCCCTGTTCAGAGCGCGGCGAAAAGCCATGAGCTCAGCCGTATTGCTGCGATGCAGCAAATGGTGTTGCCTTGCATCATCTTCAGAATTTCGGGGGGCCGGACGGAGAAGGGTCATGCGGTTGGAGGTTTATGTCCTGGGCGCGCTTGTGGTTGCGGCGAGCGCCTCGATCTTCGGCGATCTCGGACGGGCGGCAGCACCGGACCAGAGCGAGATGACGGCGCGCTATGATGCCCCGGTCGCCTACTCGACCACGGCCCGCGCCGAGGACAAGACGCCCGCCACGGACACCGCCTGCAGCCGCATTCCGGGCCGCCCTGCCGCGACCTCGCTCCAGTTCCTGGAGCCCGGCACCTACGTCACCTCCGACTTCGCCACCGGCTGCGACGCCCGCTGACGCGGAGCGCCGCGCCGGGGCGGCCTCACCTGAGGCTCTCGCCGCCGTTCATGGCGGACGCCGTGCGCGGCAAGGCCACGAGCCACAGGGCCAGCGCCAGCAGCGCAAACCCGCCCAGCGCCAGAAACGCTGGCGCATAGCCGAGGCGCGCCGCCACCAGCCCGGCGACGCCGGGGCTGAGCGCGGCCCCGATCCCCTGCACCGTCATCACCGCCCCGAGCCCCGCATTCACATGCCCGGTGCCCCGCAGGATGCGGGCGACGATGCCGGGCGTCGCCACGCCCAACAGGCCGGCGCCCACGCCATCCAGGATCTGCACGGGCAGCACCGTCAGCGGGTGATCGAAGAAGCCCGCCACGAGGCCGCGCACCGGCAGGGCCACCAGCGCCAGCACCATCACCAGCCCATAGCCGCGCGTCTGCGCGAGCCGCGAAGCCAAGAGCGCCATTGGCACCATGGTGAGCTGGGCGATGAGCACCGTGCCGGCGGCATAGGCGGCCGGATCGAAGCTGCCGGCACTCGCCACCTGCTGGCTGAGCAGCGGCAGCATGGCGGCATTGCCCAGATGGAACAGCAGCAGCGTCACCGCCAGCACCCGCAGCGGCACGGAGCGCAGCAGCACGGTGAGGCTGGGCGGCTCGGGATGGGCCGCCCCTTCCGGCACCGCCTCCAGCCCGCGCGCGACATCATGGTCAATGTCCTGCGGACGGATGCGCGCCAGCATCGCCAGCGAGCCCACGGCCATCAGGCTCATCAGCACGAAGACGGCGGTGAGCCCATAGAAATAGCCGAACAGACCCGCGAGACCGGCGGCGGCGAAATTGCCGGCATGGTTCCAGGCCTCGTTGCGGCCAAGCTGGGCGGCGAGGCCCGCCTGCCCCACGAGACCGAGGGTGAGGCCCGCAATCGCCGGCCCAATGGCCGCGCCGGTGAGGCCGGTGGCGATCTGCGCCAGCGTCACCACGGGGCCGGAGGGATAGAGCAGCAGCGCCAGCGTCGCGACGACCACCAGCACGGCGGAGACGGCGACCACCGCGCGCTTGGAGCGCACCGCGTCCGCCAGCATGCCCAGCGGCGTCGTGGCCACCATGCCGGCCAGGCCGCCGACCATCATCACGAGTCCGATGGCGTCGGCCTTCCAGCCCTGCTCCACGAGGAACACGCCGAGGAAGGGGCCGAGCCCGTCCCGCACGTCCGCCAGGAAGAAATTGAGCCCGGCCAGCGCCGCCACGGAGGCGCCGACCGTGCGGGGAGACAGGGCCACATCGGCGGCGGGAGAGGAAGCGCTCATGAGACCTCGCTGGGGACGGGCGCGAGCGTGAGCGTCGCGGCACGTCCCCAACGAAGCGGAGCTTTGGCGGGTTCCCGCTACCGCTGGGTCAAACGATCACTCGGCGGCGATCCGCACCTGCGGCTGGGCATCGCGCACCGCCGCATCCACATGCCCCTCGAACTTCGCGAAATTGTCCCGGAACATGGCGACGAGCTTGCGGGCAGTGGCGTCGAAGTCGGCCTTGTCCGCCCAGGTCTTGGACGGATAGAGGATGTGCGGCTCGATGCCCGGAACCGATGTGGGAACGGAAAAGCCGAAATAGGGATCGGTGCGGAAGGCGGCGTCCTTCAGCGAGCCATCCAGCGCGGCGGTGAGCAGGGTCCGCGTGACCTTGATGGGCATGCGCCGGCCGACGCCATATTTGCCGCCGGTCCAGCCGGTGTTCACCAGCCAGCAGTCCACCTGATATTTCGCGATAAGATCGCGCAGCAGATTGCCATAGACGGACGGATGGCGCGGCATGAAGGGCGCGCCGAAGCAGGTGGAGAACGTCGCCTCGGGATCCTTCACCCCCTTCTCCGTGCCGGCGACCTTGGCCGTGTAGCCGGAGAGGAAGTGATACATGGCCTGCGCCGGCGTGAGGCGGGCGATAGGCGGCATCACGCCGAAGGCATCGGCCGTGAGCATGATGATGTTCTTCGGCACGCCGGCCCGCCCGGTGGGACTGGCGTTCGGGATGAAATCGAGTGGATAGGCCGAGCGCGTGTTCTCGGTCAGGCTGCCGTCGTCGAAGTCCGGCACGCGGGTGTCCTCATGGAGGATCACGTTCTCCAGAATGGTGCCGAAGCGGTCCGAGGCGGCGAAGATTTCCGGCTCAGCTTCCTTGGAGAGGCGGATGGTCTTGGCATAGCAGCCGCCCTCGAAATTGAAGACGCCGGTGTCGCTCCAGCCATGCTCGTCATCGCCCAGCAGCGTGCGGGCGGGATCGGCGGAGAGCGTCGTCTTGCCGGTGCCGGACAGGCCGAAGAACAGCGCCACGTCGCCGTCCTTGCCCGCATTGGCCGAGCAGTGCATGGGCATGACGCCCTTGGCCGGCAGGAGATAGTTTAGGAAGGTGAAGACCGACTTCTTCATCTCGCCCGCATAGGACGAACTGCCGATCAGCACGATGCGGCGGGTGAAATTCACCGCGATGATGGTATCGCTGCGCACCCCGTGGCGGGCCGGATCGGCCTTGAAGCTCGGCAGGTCGATGATGGTCAGCTCGGGGACATAGCCCGGCAGTTCCTCGCGGGCCGGCCGCCGCAGCATGGTGCGGATGAAGAGCGAGTGCCACGCATATTCGGTGTAGACGCGGGCCGCGATGCGGTGGGCCGGGTCGGCGCCGCCATAAAGATCCTGCGCGAACAGTGTCTTGCCCTCGGCGGCGGCGAGGAAGTCCTGATAGAGCGTCTCGAACTGCTCAGGCGTGATCGAGCCGTTGTTGTCCCACCAGACCTCGCCCTCGGTGGTCGCATCGCGCACCACGAACTTGTCCTTGGGGCTGCGCCCGGTATGGACGCCCGTATTGGCCGCGAGCGCCCCGCCGGCGGCGAGCCGCGCCTCGCCCTTGGCGATGGCATGCTCATAGAGCTGGGGTTCGGTGAGGTTCCAGTGAACCCCCGCGAGGTTCCGGAGGCCGAAGGTCTCGATGCCCTGAGAGCTGTTGCGAAGTCCTGTCTCGATCACGGAACATCTCCTGTTGCGCGCGACGTAACGCGACGCGCCTGCGCCGGATTCCCGAAGGGGAGCAGCAGGATGAAATACGGACAGGGAGACTGTCTATTCTTTTAAATGCGTTCAAATCGTTTGAATTTTCAGGGCATTTTCTCTCGCGCCTGCGTCACAAGCTGCACAAGGACTTGCCGCACCGCACCACGTCCCGTCACGCGCTGCGGAAAGTCGAGACGCCGCACCACATCACCACCGGCCAGTTCGCATCCATCCGGATCGAGCCCGATCATGCGCCACGCGACGCCCTCGCGCTCCGGCTCACCGAGCAGGCGCGTCGCATAGAGGGCAATGGCGTCCGCATGGTCCTCGTTCATGTGCGATACCACGCCCTCCACGCTCTCGCGCACCTCGTCCGCGCCGGTCCAGTCGGTGAGAAGGCCCTTGGCCGGGAGCGTGACGATGCGGCCGAAGCCCTCCACCAGATGGGCTTCGGCCAGTTCCAGCGTGAAGAAACCGAAGTCGGCGAAGTCCGCATATTGGGCGGCGTTGGGATGACGGGCGAGGTAGCGCACCCGGAGGCTGCTCCCCTCGGCCGCCGGCACCACACGGCCGAGCAGGCTGGCGCGGGGGGAATCCAGCGGATCGGTGCCGCTCGCGGCCAGCAGAAGCGAGGCGCGGGAGTCGCGGGCAAGGTTCTGGGTGTGGCGGGCGAGACGCGAGATGAGAAGGCCCGGCGCGCCGGTCTCGTCGGGGGCCACCGCCACGAGGGAAGCATAGGGCGCGCCTGTCTCCTCCAGCGTCGCCAGCGCGCCGAAGCGCGCCTCGCGCATCAGCCTGCGGATCACCTCGCTCGCCCGCGTTATGGCCTCGCCCATGGTCTCCTCCCGAAGCGGCTGCAACAACGCGCGGGACCGTAAAGCCATCGCCCCGACAGCGTGAGAGGCTCGGCGTGCGATTGGAGCAATTCAAGCTGACGCATCCGCGCGCCGGGAGACTTATCCCCGCACCGCCGTTGGAAAACGCGCGGCTTTGGCAACCGAGATTTGGCGACTCAAGCGTTTCCGTCTATTTTCCGTGCAGAATAAAGCGCGGTGTCACATTTCGGCCACGCGAACCGGCTTCTTCGGCACGAAGACGTGATCTTGACCGACCCCGACGCTTGAAAGAGGTGTCATGCCCACAATCGCCCTCGTCGATGACGATCGCAACATCCTGACCTCCGTCTCCATCGCGCTGGAAGCGGAAGGCTATCGTATCGACACCTATACCGATGGGGCTTCGGCGCTGGACGGGTTCAAGACCAACCCGCCCGATCTCGCGATCCTCGACATCAAGATGCCCCGCATGGACGGCATGGAGCTGCTTCGCCGCCTGCGCCAGAAGACCGACATGCCGGTGATCTTCCTCACCTCGAAGGATGAGGAAATCGACGAGCTGTTCGGCCTCAAGATGGGCGCCGACGATTTCATCAAGAAGCCCTTCTCCCAGCGCCTGCTGGTGGAGCGCGTGAAGGCGGTGCTCCGCCGCGTGGGCGCCAAGGATGGCACCGCCCCCCGCGAGGTGGACAGCGCCAAGGTTCTGGAGCGCGGCCTGCTGCGCATGGACCCCGAGCGCCACACCTGCACCTGGAAGGGCGAGCCGGTGACGCTCACCGTCACCGAATTCCTCATCCTCCAGGCGCTCGCCCAGCGCCCCGGCGTCGTGAAGAGCCGCAACGCCCTCATGGACGCGGCCTATGACGACCAGGTCTATGTGGACGACCGCACCATCGACAGCCACATCAAGCGTCTGCGCAAGAAGTTCAAATCCGCCGACGACAATTTCGACATGATCGAGACGCTGTACGGCGTCGGCTATCGCTTCAAGGAAAGCTGAGGGCGGGCGCGGGGCGCCCATTCCCATGACCGACGCCGCAGATCCGATCTCAGGTCGAGGACCCGAAGCCCCCCCGAAACGGGGGCTCGGGATTCTTGCGACCCTCCGGCGTGTGCGCCGGTTCGTGGTCTTCAAGAGCTTCTCCAGCCTGACCAAGCGTATCGTCCTGCTCAATCTGGCGGGTCTTTGCGCGCTCGTCTCCGGCATCCTCTATCTGTCCGAATTCCGCGCCGGCCTCATCGATGCCCGCGTGCAGAGCCTGCTGGTGCAGGGCGAGATCATCGCCGGCGCCATCGCCGCCTCGGCGCAGGTCGAGACCAACGCCATCACCATCGATCCCGAGCGCCTTCTGGAGCTTCAGGCCGGCGAGAGCTACGGCCCCTCGGAAGAAGGCTTCGCGCCGCTGGAATTCCCCATCAATCCCGAGCGCGTCGCCCCGGTCCTGCGCCGTCTCGTGGGCCCGACCCGCACCCGTGCCCGCATCTATGACCGGGACGGGATCATGCTGCTGGATTCCCGCTCGCTCTATTCCAAGGGCGAGATCCTGCGCTTTGATCTGCCCCCGCCCACCCAGCCGCCGCCCGGCCTGCTGGAACGGGCATGGCGCGGCGCGCAATCCTGGCTCGGCCGGGGCGACCTGCCCCTCTACAAGGAACTCGGCCCCCAGAGCGGCAAGGAGTATCCCGAAGTCGCTTCCGCCGCCCTCGGCCAGAAGGCCAGCGCCGTGCGGGTGGATGATCGCGGCCGCGTGGTCGTCTCCGTGGCGGTCCCGATCCAGCGCTTCCGCGCCATTCTGGGCGTCCTGCTGCTCTCCACCCAGGGCGGCGAGATCGACGAGGCGGTGGAGGCCGAGCGCTTCGTCATCGTGCGCGTCTTCCTCGTCGCTGCCGCCGTCATGGTTCTGCTGTCGATCCTGCTCGCCGGTACCATCGCCGATCCGGTGCGCAAGCTGGCCGACGCCGCCGAGCGGGTGCGCCGGCGCATCAAGACGCGCGTGGAAATCCCCGACTTCACCAGCCGCGCCGACGAGATCGGCCACCTGTCGGGCGCCCTGCGCGACATGACCAGTTCGCTCTACAACCGCATTGAGGCCATCGAGAGCTTCGCGGCGGACGTGGCGCATGAATTGAAGAACCCCCTCACCTCCCTGCGCTCGGCTGTGGAGACCCTGCCGCTCGCCAAGAGCGACGCCTCCCGCGGCCGCCTGCTGGAGGTGATCCAGCACGACGTGAAGCGGCTCGACCGCCTGATCTCGGACATTTCCGACGCGAGCCGCCTCGATGCCGAGCTTCAGCGGCAGGAGGCCGCCAGCGTCGATCTCAAGCAGTTGCTGGAGATGGTGGTGGGCATGGCGCAGGACGTGCGCAAGGATGACGGCGTGAGCGTTGCCCTCGCCTTTGAACGCCTGCCCGGCGCGCCAGCCGATTTCACCATCGCCGGCCATGCCTCGCGGCTGGGTCAGGTGGTGGACAATCTCGTCTCCAACGCCCGCTCCTTCTCGCCCGAAGGCGGCACGGTGAAGGTGCTCTGCCGCCGCACCAAGACCGGCGCGGAGATCATCGTGGACGACGAGGGCCCCGGTATCCGACCCGATGCCCTCTCGCGCATCTTCGAGCGCTTCTATACGGACCGCCCGCACCAGGGCTTCGGCCAGAACTCCGGCCTCGGCCTCTCGATCTCCAAGCAGATCGTGGAAGCCCACGCCGGCCACATCTGGGCCGAGAACCGCACGCAGGCCGGCGCGTCGGGCGAGGAGCCGAAGGTGCTCGGCGCCCGCTTCATCGTCCGCCTGCCTAACGGCTGACGCCATGAGCGTGGCCGGCGCCAGCATTCACGCCAGTTGCGTCGTCCTGGGCGAAACCGGCGTGCTCATCCGCGGCCCGTCGGGCGCCGGCAAGTCCACCCTCGCGCTGCGGCTGATGCTCGACCCACCCCGCGCCCTACCGGAGGCGCGGCTGGTGGCGGACGACCGGGTGCTGCTGCGCGCGGAGGGAGCCGACCTCGTGGCGCAGGCGCCGGAAGTGCTCGCCGGGCTGATCGAGGTCCGGCATCTGGGCATCCGGCAGGTTCCCCATCTTTTTTGCGGGAAGGTGAAGATTGTGATCGATCTTGCGGCAGAGCTTGCGCCGCGCCTGCCCGACGCCGCCGATCTCACGGAAATCCTTTGCGGAATAAAGATCCAGCGTTTGCCGGTGCCACCGGGGGCTGACGCAGCGCTGCTGCTCGCCGCAGCCCTGGCGACGCAGGAAACAGGCAACACATGATGCTTTTGTGCGCTGCACCCCTTGCGTAATTTTTGAGCCGCTCTGAATATGACGGCCCCGTTGTGCGGGAAGGCCTTCACCCATTCAAAAGAGGTGAAGGCGGAGGCAACATGATCGGTCTCGTGCTCGTCACCCACGGCCGCCTGGCCACCGAGTTCTGTTCTGCGCTGGAGCACGTGATGGGGCCACAGGCCCAGATCGCGAGTGTCACCATCGGCCCCGATGACGACATGGAACGGCGCCGACACGATATCATCGAGGCCGTCGCCAAGGTCCAGAGCGGCCAGGGCGTGGTCATCCTCACCGACATGTTCGGCGGCACCCCTTCCAACCTCGCCATCTCCGTGATGAATGCGCCGGACGTGGAAGTGGTGGCGGGCATCAATCTTCCCATGCTGGTCAAGCTCGCCAAGGTCCGGGGCGAACTCCCCCTCTCGGAGGCGGTGGACGTGGCGCAGGAAGCCGGGCGGAAATACATCAATGTCGCCAGCCGCGTCCTTGCCGGAAAATAACGCCTCCCCCACCACGCTCGATGAGGCCGAGGACGTCGCCGTGGTCTGCGGCGCGCCCGCGCCCGAAGGCGCCCTGGTGCGGCGCCTGCCCATCATCAACAAGCGCGGCCTGCATGCGCGGGCCTCCGCCAAGTTCGTGCAGATGGTGGAGAGCTTCGATGCCAACGTCACCGTCTGCCGCAATGGCGAGGCGGTGGGCGGCAACTCCATCATGGGCCTGATGATGCTGGCCGCGGCGCCCGGCACGAGCGTCGTGGTGACAGCAACCGGCGAACAGGCGCAGGATGTGCTGAACGCGCTGGAGGCGCTGGTCGCCAACCGCTTCGGCGAAGACGAATAGCCCTCGGCACGGACATCCGGATCAGGCTTCGGGCGGGCGCCCACCAAACCGCCCACTTCTTCAATTATGCGCGACCCGGATCGCCATCCAAGCTCCGACAGGCGTGCGTACAAGCAGAATGACGCAGGCAGACACCAGCACATCCTCTCCCCGCGCAGCCGCGCGGCGGGTGCGCTTTGGCCTGTCGGCAAAGCTGCTCACCCTCACCATCGCCTTCGTCACCATCGCGGAGATCGCCATCTTCGTGCCCACCATGGCGAACTTCCGGCTCGCCTGGCTCTCGGACCGTCTGGCGGCGGCGCGGACCGCCGCCCTCGTGCTCGATGCCGCGCCGGAAGACACCATTCCCGGTGATCTCACCCGTGCCCTGCTCCAGAGCGTGGGCGCAAAGGTGGTGGTGGTGAAGCGGCAGGAGACGCGCCGCCTGCTCGCCATGTCCGACATGCCGCCGCCCATCGACCGGCACGTGGACATGCGCAACACCTCGCTCTGGGACGCGGTGGCGGACGCCTTCGACACGCTGGCCGCTGGCAACGGCCGCACGCTGCGCGTGGTGGGCGATGCGCCCCGCGACGGCGAATTTCTCGAAATCGTCATTCCCGAGACGCCGCTGCGCAAGGCCATGCTGCGCTTCTCGGCCACCGTGCTCGCCATCTCGCTGGTGGTCTCGGTGCTGGCGGGCGTGCTCGTCTATTTCTCCCTGCACTGGCTGTTCGTGCGGCCCATGCGGCGGCTCACCGCGCAGATGGCCGAGTTCCAGGCGGCGCCCGAGGATGCTTCCCGCATCGTCGTGCCGAGCGGGCGCGACGACGAGATCGGTGTCGCCGAGGAGGCGCTGGCCGAGATGCAGACGGAGCTTGCCCAGACGCTTTCCCAGAAGACGCATCTGGCCGCCCTAGGCCTCGCGGTCTCCAAGATCAACCACGACCTGCGCAACCTGCTGGCCTCTGCGCAGCTCATGTCGGACCGCCTCGTGGACATTCCCGATCCCGCCGTGCAGCGCTTCGCCCCGAAGCTCGTGGCGGCGCTGGATCGCGCCATCGCCTATTGCCAGCAGACCCTCTCTTACGGCCGCGCGCAGGAGCCTTTGCCCGACCGCCGGCCCGTGGACATCGCCGCCCTGCTCACCGAGGTGCGCGAGACGCTGGGCCTCGGCCCGGACGCGCCCATCGGCTGGGTGTGCGCGGTGGAGAAGCATCTGGCCGCCGATGCCGATCCCGACCAGCTCTTCCGGGTGATCCTCAACATCGCCCGCAACGCCGTGCAGGCGCTGGAGGCCCGCGCGCCCAACACGCCGGAGCGCGACCAGATCCGCATCAGCGCCCGCCGCATCGGCTCGGTGGTGGAGATCGAGCTGTCGGACACCGGCCCCGGCATTCCTGCGGAACGGCGCGACCGGCTGTTCGCCGCCTTCCAGGGCTCCGCCCGCCGGGGCGGGACGGGCCTCGGCCTGCCTATCGCGGACGAACTCGTGCGCGCCCATGGCGGCGAACTGCGCCTGCTGGAAGGCACCATCGGCGCCACCTTCCTCATCTCCTTGCCCGACCGCCCCATCGAGCTACGCCAGCGCGCCCTGCGCGCCCGCGCCTGAGGGCCGTTGGGCTCGCCCCTGCCCGCCAGCGGCCCTCCGCACGCCGGAACGGACGCGCCCCTCCCCTTCCCTGTCCGGCGCCTGTGGACGACGCACGCGCAAGCCCTTGGCGCGTCAAGGATCGACCGGCGCGGAGCCCGCCGCCGACAGTACAGCTTTCCACAGGACCGTGGGCCGGCTCACATTTCTCGCAGCGGCGGGCCTTGCACTGCCGGGGAAAAGGCAGTAGTTCAACACACCTCGCCGCCGGGACACCGGGGCGGGCCCTCGGAGGACCAGCCTCCGGATCACGGCCTGACCGTTGATCTCCAAAGGGAAACGCGCCCGTAGCTCAGCTGGATAGAGCACCAGACTACGAATCTGGGGGTCAGAGGTTCGAATCCTTTCGGGCGCGCCATTTATCTTCAAATCAGATCTGTCGACGGTTGGAGCTTGTGCCTACGCTCCTGACTGCCGTCCCTCACAATTGAGGCTACCCGCTCAGTCACACTGATAGGTGACGCGTGCGCGTTCGAAACGGCGGGCGGCAAGGTCTTCGTTCCGGATGATGACGTAATAGGCGCCGGGGCCTCTCATCCCCGCATTAAGATCGACACCGACCTGAAGCAGAAGCCGCCAGGCGCCGGCCTCTTTAAGGAGCGCCTGCGCCTCCGGGGTTTTCCACGCGTCTCCATTGCCGCAATAGATGCCGTGCGATGCGAGCTGACTGGTGGCTTGCAGGCCGTTCTGAAGGGGACGCGGGAAGCCTCCCAACTGGTGGTTCTCTCCACCGTCCTCATCCGGCGTCCCGAACTGCGAAAGCCAGTCGCCGTAAACCTCCCGCAGGTCTTCGCCCTCGAGATCGAAAGCATCCCAGCCACGCTCGCTCATGGGGATCGGCGTGACGACGGGAACCGCACTGATCAGGGCCGGCGCGAAAATGGTCGTCCAGTCGTCGCTCGAGATTGTCTCCAGATCCATGGGGACGGCAGCCGGTGTGAGGAGGTCCCTCGGGCTGTCATCCCAGATCACGCGCCAGCCGACCGCGGCCTCGGGGGTGAAGTCTTCCGGTTGCTCCCAGAAATCGTAGAAGACGAGGAGGCGGCCCGTCTTCGGGAGCAGGGGATCGAACCCTTCGATGGCCGACAGAGCCGCCAGATCGAACTGACCGAAGAAGGCCAGCGGAAACGGGCGCTCCGTCGCATCCGCCTTCGCCATGCGCTCCTGGCTGAACATCACGCCCTGCTCGGGGGTCATCCAAGAACGCGGCTTGCGGGAGTCCTCCAGGAGCCGTCTGGCATCCTTCCGATGTCCGGTGGCACGCCGTTCTGCATCCGGATAGGGCGGTCGCATCGGCCACCCCATGCCCGGCGGAAGGTCGGGCGTCCCGCCCAGCCGACTTGCGCCGGGAAGCGGCCTGTTCTCGCCAAGTGCGGCCGTGGTCAGAAGCAGCGCCGGCAGCGCCTGAGCGGCAAGACGCTCCACAATTTCCGCCGGCAGGTCCTCATCGCCTAAAGATGCCCGAAGTGCATCGCGCGTCCGTGGCAGGGCTTTGCTCATATTTCGCAACGACTCCTGTCGCTTCTCTTGTCGTTCCGCACACATCAGGATGAAAGAAACGAAAGAAAATCACGCCGGGATTGGCGGCATATCCCGCACCACGTAGCCAAGCGATGGGACATTTTGGTGACGTCTCACGTGAGACAGCATCTGCGCGCGTGGCATACGGTGCCGCGCCCCGGCACCGTGCATCACAATCGCTTATCGCCGGAGCCGTAGGGCGGCCGTATGGATCGCCGCGGACCGTCGGCGACAAGGCGCGACGCCCGATGACACGCCGCCCCTCACCCCTCCGCGAAGGCGTCGACCCAGCCGTCGATGAGGCGGCAGCCGAAGAGGAATTCGGAGGTGAGGTGCGTGCGCACGAGCGGCGTCAGCGTCCAGCCGTCGGTGAGGGCGGCGGCTTCCGCCCGGCGGGCGGCGATGGCTTCCTCCGCCGTCACGGCGGCAAAGCGGAAGGTAGCGCCGGGACGCAGCTGGGCGATGCGGCCGAGATCGGCGCCGATGACGTTGGCGATCTTGGGATAGCCGCCGGTGGGCTGGCGGTCACCCATCAGCACCACGGGAAAGCCCTCCCCCGGCACCTGAATGGCCCCATGGGCGATGCCGTCGGAAACGATGTTGAAGCCGCCCGCATGGGTGAGCGGCGTGCCATCGAGGAAATAGGCCATGCGATCCGAGCGCACGGACACCGTCCATGGGCCGGCGAGGAAGGCGGCGATCTCGGCGGCGTTGAAATAATCGTCCTGCGGCCCGAGCATCACGCGGATGATCTCGCCGGGGCGGTTCAGCACGGGCGCGGCCAGCTCCATGGTGCCGCCCGGCAGCACGTGCCCGCCGGCGAGCGGCAGCAGGTCGCCTGCCATCAGGGCGCGGCCCTTGAGGCCGCCGAGCCCCGAGCGGGCGTGGGTGGAGAGCGAGCCGAGCGTCGGGGGAATGTCGATGGCACCGCAGGGCGCGAGATAGCACCAGGCGCCCGTGGTGCCCGCGCGCACGGCGAGCTTCTGGCCCACCTCCAGTGTCAGGCGGCACGCCGACGGGACGGGCTGACCGTCCAGCGTGATCCTGAACGCGCCGCCCACCAGCGCGACGGTGACGGGCGCCTCCACGGCCTCCAGTTCGACCCCGCCCATGGAGATTTCCAGCGCAGCGGCGCCCTCTGGCACCTGCGCCACGCGATTGGCGAGGGCGAAGGCGAGCGGGTCCATCGGGCCCGCGCCGGTCACGCCAAAGCGCAGCAGGCCGTGCCGGCCGGCATCCTGAAGGGTGACGCCGGGGCCGGCGGAGAGAATGCGCAGGCCCGGCTGCGCGGCCGTCTCGCTCATGAGCGGATCTCCCGGCGCGCGACCACCTCGCCCGACGCGGCGCGCGCATCGAGGGCGAGGAAGGTGTCGCGATCCACCGGCTCGAATTTCAGTTCATCACCCACGGCGACGAGGAAGGCCGGGTTGCGCTCGGCCGCGAACATGCGCTCGGGCGTGCGCCCCATCAGCCACCAGCCGGTGGGCATGGAGAAAGTTGTGACGATGGCGAGGCCCCCGCCGATCAGCGTCGTGTTCGGCGGATGCGGCGGACGCGGGCGGGTGCGGCGGGAAACCGCGAGTTCCTTCGGCAGGCCGCCGAGATAGCAGAAGCCGGGGGCGAAGCCGTACATATAGACGCGGAAGACGGCGGCGGCGTGCAGCGCGACCACCTTCTCCTCGGACAGGCCGGTCATGCGAGAGACCTCGCCGATGTCCTCGCCATATTCCGGATCGTAGCAGCAGGGCAGCACCCAGCGCGTCACGGGGCCGGAGGCCGCCCGCGGCGCATTGACCATGGCCTCGATCTCGCCGACCAGCGTCGCGCGGGAAATGACCAGCGGATCGTAATGCACCATCAGCGAGCGATAGGTGGGCACGCTCTCGCGCACGCCAGGCAGCGCCCGCGCCACGAGCGCGGCGTCGAGCGCCAGCACGCGATCGCTGATCTCCGGCTCAACCGCCCGTCCGAACTCCACCACCAGCGCCGTCTCGCCGCTGTCGAGGAAGCGCGGCGCGGCGTAGACCTCCCCCTCGATCATGGCGCGAAGGGCGCGATGGTGATGCCGGCCGCTTCCAGCCGCTCGCGCACATAGCGCGCGGTCTCCACCGCCTTCGGCCCGTCGCCATGGACGCAGATGGAATCGATGGACGTCGGCAGGTGCGTGCCCTGCGCGGTGATGACGGCCCCTGACTGCACCATGGCAATGATGCGGTCGGCCGCCGCCACGGGATCGTGGATCATGGCGCCGGGCTGGCTGCGCGGAATGAGATGACCCTGCTCCGTATAACCGCGATCGGCGAAGATCTCCGCGGCGAGGCGCAGGCCCGCGTCGCGGGTGGCGGGCGCCTGCGCGCCCAGCGGGCCGGCGAGGACCACGAGCGAGGGATCGACCGCCTTCACCGCATTGGCCACCGCCACCGCGACCTCGGGCTCCTGCTCGGCAATGTTGCCCAGCGCCCCATGGACCTTCACATAGGTGATGCGATGGCCGGAATAGGTGGCGAGCGCCTGCGCCGCGCCCACCTGATAGGCCACCAGCCGCTCGATCTCGCCGGGCGTGAAGGGCATGCGGCGGCGGCCGAAGCCCCACAGATCCGGAAAGCCAGGATGCGCGCCCACCGCCACGCCCCGCGACTTGGCGTAGGCAAACGCCTTGGCCATGATCTCCGGATCGCCCGCATGCAGGCCGCAGGCGATGTTGGCCGAGGAGACGATGTCCATCAGGGCTTCGTCTTCCGTGAGGTGCCAGATGCCGAAGCCTTCGGCGAGATCGGAATTCAGGTCAACGGACGGCATGGGTCGGCCTCGAAACGGAAATGCTGCCATCGGGCGTGGGCCGGTGGCGAGCTTTTACACGATGTGTGGGCGTCGAGATGCGTCCTCGCGTCCACGCCTCATTCAACCGGCCTTCCACGATCGGCGTTCGCCGTGTCAGGCCCGCATCTCACACATCCGTCATGGCCGGGCTTGTCCCGGCCATCCACGCCGCGCCGACAGTGCGGACCTCGAAGCTCCCGCCAGCGGCGACCCGTGGATGCCCGGACCAAGTCCGGGCATGACACCTCTTTTGCTGCATTCAGGACCGCCCTGCCGTCGGTGACGGGCTGAAATGGTCCTGACGTTCACGCCACCGACGAACCCCTCCCCGGCCTCACAGGCCGAGATAGGCGCGGCGCACGTCGGGGTTCGCGCGGATCTCGTCCGCCGGCCCGCTCATGGTGACACGTCCGGTCTGCAGCACATAGGCCCGGTCGGAAATCTCCAGGCACTCCGTGAGCCGCTGCTCGACGATGAGGATCGTCATGCCGGTGTCGCGGATGGTGGTGACGGCCTGGAAAATCTCGTCCACGAGCTTGGGCATGATGCCCTGCGAGGGCTCGTCCAACATCAGCAGGCGCGGACGCGTCATCAGCGCGCGGCCGATGGCCAGCATCTGCTGCTCGCCGCCCGACAGCGTGTTGGCCCGCTGGTCGAGACGCTCGGCAAGCCGCGGGAAGAGACGGAACACCATCTCCAGCGGCGCCTCGCGGTCGTCCTGCGCCCGGTACATGTAGCTGCCGAGCCGCAGGTTGTCGCGCACCGACAAGCGCGGGAACAGCCGGCGGTTCTCCGGCACATAGGCGAGGCCCTTGGCGGTGATGAGATGGGGCGGCACGCCCACCAGCTCCTCGCCGTCGAATCTCACCGAGCCGGACTTCGGCTTCTCCATGCCGACCATGGCCTTGAGCAGCGAGGACTTGCCCGCGCCGTTGGCGCCCGCCACGCAGACGATCTCGCCCTTGTTCACCTCGATGGAGGCGCCGGAGACCGCGATGAGGCCCGCGTAGGTGACCGTGATGTCCTTCGCCTCAAGCACGGTGGCGGTCCCCCAGATAGGCGCTGATGACGCGCTCGTCGCGGACCACGTCCGCAGGCTTGCCTTCCGCCAGCACGGCCCCGAGGTTCAGCACCACGGCGCGGTCCACCAGCGGCATGACGATCTCCATCACGTGCTCCACCATGAGCACGGCGACGCCCTTCGCCCGCACGGCCCGCACGAGCTCGACCCCCGCCCGCGCCTCGGAGGGCGTGAGCCCGGTCATCACCTCGTCCAGCAGCAGGAGCTTGGGCTCGGTCGCGAGGGCCCGGGCGACTTCCAGGCGCCGTTTTTCCGGCGGCGTCAGCTCGTTGGCGAACACTTCGGCGCGATGGCCGAGACCTGCGAACTCCAGCACTTCCTCGGCCTTCTTGCGCGCCTCCTTGGTGGAGGAGGTGCGCACGAGGGCGCCGACGATGACATTGTCCGCCACCGTCATGCTGTCGAAGCTCTTCACCACCTGGAAGGTGCGGCCGATACCACGGGCGCAACGCTCCGGCGCTGAGAGGCGCGTCACGTCCTGACCGTCGAACCAGACCGAGCCTTCGGTCGGGGGCCGAAGCCCCGCGATGACGTTGAACAGCGTGGACTTGCCGGCCCCGTTCGGGCCGATGAGGCCGACGATCTCGCCGGCCGCCACCTGAAGATTGACATCGCTGTTGGCGACGAGGCCGCCGAAACGCTGCCAGACGTTGCGCACATCGAGAAGGGGCGAGGCACTCATGCTGCGCTCCTCTTGCGGCGCTGGAACAGGCCCACGAGACCGTCGGGACGGGCCAGCGCAATGGCCATGATCAGGCAGCCGTAGACGATGAGGTCGATGCCCTTGCCCGAGCCGCCCATGTAGGTGCGGGTGAGTTCGGTGAGCGGGATGAGGATGGCGGCGCCGAGCACGGGCCCCCATAGCGTTCCGATGCCGCCGAGCACGGCCGGAAGGGCCATGAGCAGCGAGAACTGGAAGGTCATCACCGATTCCGGGTCGATGTAGCCGAGGAACTGGGCGTAGAAGCTGCCGCCCACCGCCGTGAAGAAGGCGGAGACCGCCGCGGCCATCATCTTGGAGTTGAACACCACGACGCCCAAGCTCTCGGCGGCTTCCGGATTGTCCTTCACCGCACGCCACCAGTAGCCCCACTTGGAATTCTCGATCTTCCAGGTGACGAGCCACACCACCGCCGCGAAGACGAGGACGAAGTAGAAGTAGGGAAGCTTGTCGCGGGCGAACTGGAAGGTCAGCCAGCTGTCGCGGCCGATGGGCAGTTCGATGCCGGTGGCCGCGCCCGCCCAGTCCCAGTTGTGGAACAGCAGCAGTCCGATCTCCGCGATCACGATCGTCGCGATGACATAATAGTGGCCGGCAAGGCGGAAGCAGGCGTGGCCGATGCCCATGGCGATCAGCGCCGCGATGACACCGCCGAGCGCCATGCCGAACCAGGGCAGCACGCCGAACTTGGTGTAGAGCAGCGTCGAGGTGTAGGCCCCGATGCCGAAGTAGAGGGCATGGCCCAGCGAGAGCTGCCCGCAATAGCCGCCGAGGATGTTCCAGCTCTGCGAGAGGCCGGCATAGAGCAGCAACAGGATGAGGACGTTCAGCGTGTAGACGTCCTTCACCCCGAAGGGCAGCAGGGCGACCAGCGCGAAGATCACCAGGGCGAGCAGGAGCTGGCGCGTGCGCCGCGCCGTGAAGGAGGGTGCGGCGCTCATCAGATGCTCCCGAACAGGCCGCGCGGGCGGAAGAACACCACCAGCAGGTAGACCACGTAGATGCCCACCGACTTCAGCGAAGGCGGCAGCACCATCGCCGTCATGGCCTCCACGAGGCCGACCACGATGCCGCCGGCAAAGGCGCCGAACACCGAGCCGAAGCCGCCGAGCGCCACCGTGACGTAGGCGATGAGCGCGAAGGAAGCACCCACATCCGGATAGACGTAGAAGAAGCTCGCCATGATGGCACCGGCGAGACCCACCAGCGCCGCGCCGAGGCCCCAGCCGAGCGCGAACACCTTGTTCTTGTCGATGCCCACCAACGCCACCGCGCCGGCGTCCTCACGGGTGGCTTCCAGCGCCTTGCCGAAGTCCGTCTTCTTGATGAGGAAAAACAGGCCGACGAAGGCGAGGATGGAGACCGCGCCACCCGCCAGCTGCGGCGCCGGCAGGAAGATGCCGAACACCGAGACGGTCTTGCCGCCGAGCCAGGTGTGGGGAATGGAGCGGTAGTCCGGCGTGAACAGCAGCTGGGCGAGACCGCGCATCACCACCGCAAGTCCGAAGGTGGCGAAGATCTGCACCATGCCCACGTTGGTCTTCGCCCGCATCGCGAAGCGGATGATGGCGAGATAGACGAAGGCACCGAACCCGAACAGCACCGCCGCCGCGATGGGGGCGGAAAGCAGCGGATCGAGGGCGAACCAGCTGAAACAGAAGAAGGTGATGTACATGGCGAACATCAGGAATTCGCCATGTGCAAAGTTGGTCACGTCCATCAGGCCGAAGATGAGCGCCAGCCCGACGGCGATAAGGCCGTAGAGCAAGCCCATGAGCAGGCCGCTGGCCAGGCTCTGGATAACGATTGCGGCTGTCATGTTCCTGCTCCACGCACCTCCTTTCGAGAGATCAGCTCTTGTTCATCGGCCAAACGGCTTCGGCGATGGCCGCCTGAGCCGGGAAGACGGTGACGAACTTGTTGCCGATGCGCTGGAGCAGGACGGGGTCCGCATAGGGGTTCTGTCCGGTCTCGTCGAACTTCACCTTGGACCACGGCATGATGGTCTTCTCGCCCGGCAGGTCGGTGGCGACCAGCGCGGCGCGGATGGCCTCGCCTTCCGTGGACTTGGCGCGGTTGATGGCGTCGGCCAGCAGCAGCAGGGCCATGAATTCGCGCGAGGTGTTGTCGTTCAGGTCCTTGCCCGAGATCTTCTTGAAGGCGTCGTTCACCTTGCCGACCGACGGACGCTTGGCGGCGAGGTCGAGCGAGAAGCTGCCGCGGGTCATGGAGCCTTCGGCCAGCGGGCCGACGGCATCATAAAGGGCCTGCTCGGAGAAGCCGGCCGCCTGCGCCAGCAGCGCCTTGGGCTTGTAGCCCAGCTCGTTCATGGTCTTGAGCAGCAGGATGCCGTCGGTGGTGTAGCTGGACGGCAGGAGCACGTCCGCATTCGCCGCCTTGAGCTGCTGCACCTCGGCGGTGAGCGAGGGCGAGTTGGCGCGGTACTTGATGTCGGCGACGACGTTGTAGCCGCGCTCCTTGGCGAGCTTCAGCTGCGCGTTGGCGCTGTCCGTGCCGAAGATGGTGTCCTCGTGGAACAGGGCGACCGTCTCGACCTTCTGGCCCTTCTTCTTCAGGCTGTCGAGGAAGTCGAACATGGCCGCCGAGAACATCTCGTCGTGGGCGGCGGCGCGGAAGAAGAACTTCAGGTTGCGGCGGGTCAGGCTCGGCGAGGAGTTGTCAGCCGAGAAGAAGGGAACGCCGTAGCGCTCGCAGGACTGGCTGACGGTCGCCGCCACCGCGCTCTGGTAGGTGCCGACGATGGCGCACACCTTCTCCTGCGTGATGAGGCGCTCGGCCTCGGCGCGGCCCTTCTGGGGGTCGCCCTGATGGTCGGCATAGACGATGCGCACCTTGGCGCCGCCGAGGTTCGGCAGGCCGCCGGCACCCGCGAGCGGCAGATCCGCGTCGGAATTCTCGTTGATGAACATCAGCGCGGTCTCGAACGCCTTCTGGGCGTCGACACCCATCTGCGCGGCCGCACCCGACATGGGATAGAGCGCGCCGATGACCACTTCCTTGGTCTGGGCACTGGCCTTGCCCGCCGCCCCGGCGCCCAAAGCGAGCGTCGCGGCGGTGCCGACGAGAAGATTGCGACGATTGATCGTGAACGACATATCAGGGATCCCTCTGCTGAATGCCCCGGTCACGCTCTACGGCGTTTGCTTCCGCGGGGGTAGTGTCGATTTGGAAAGGTTGTGCCGGCGCTCAGCCGGTTGCGAGCGCACTGTTCTTGAGATCGGTGCACAGCATCATGCCGGGCCCGTGGGCCAGGGCGTATTCGATCTTGGCGGCCGAGATGACCGACTGGGGCGTGACACCGCAGGCCCAGAACACCGGGATCTCGCCTTCGAGGATCTCCACCGCATCGCCATAGTCAGGCTTGGAGAGATCCTTGATGCCTATGGCTTCCGGCAGGCCGATGTGGATCGGCGCGCCATGGACCGAGGGGAAGCGAGAGGTGATCTGCACCGCGCGGATCGCATTGGCGGGCGTCATGGGCCGCATGGACACGACCATGGGGCCGGCGAAGGGGCCGGCCGGCACGCAGGCGATGTTGGTGCGGAACATCGGCACCTTCACGCCCTTCTCCACATGGCGCAGCGGAATGTCCGCCGCCATGAGCGCCTCCTCGAAGGAGAGCGAGCAGCCGATGGCGAAGGTCACGAGATCCTCGCGCCAGTAGGCCTTGAGGTCCGCCGGCTCGTCCACGAGCACGCCGTCCTTGTAGACGCAGTAGCCGGGCACGTCGGTGCGGATGTCGAGATCGAGGCCGATGGAGCTCAGCGTCGGATCACCAGGCTCTGACACGCCGATCACCGGGCAGGGCTTGGGGTTACGCTGGCAGAAGCGCAGGAAGTCGAAGGCGAGCTTCTCGGGCAGGATGGCGAGGTTCGCCTGCACGAAGCCGGGGGCGAAACCCGCGGTCGAGCCGGTGAGCGCGCCGCTGCGGCTCGCAAGGCGCACGTCGCGGCCGGTGGCCAGGGAAATACCGCCGGGAGTGGCAATGGAGGCATGCGCGGTCATCGGAAAACCTGCTCATTGGTTGCGCATGCCCATATCATCACCACGAATCCATTGTGTCGAATTTTAATTTCGGATCGTTTTGGATAAACTGGCCTTATCGATGCGTCAGGCATCCGGCCCCGGCGGAGGGTGGTGATGGACCTCAAAGCCTTGGAAACATTCGTGCGTGTGGCGGAACTGGGGAGTTTTCGCGCCGCAGCGAACAAGTTGCACACCACCCAGCCCGCCATCTCCCAGCGCATCGCTCAACTGGAGAGCGAACTGGGCGCCCGGCTGCTCGAGCGTGAACGCCGCAACGTCACGCCCACCCCTCGCGGCCGCACCCTGCTGGCCTATGCGGAAAAGATGCTCGCCTTGCGTGCGGAGATGCTGACCGTGTTCAGCGACTCAACGAGCTTGCGCGGCGTCATGCGCATCGGGCTTGCGGAGACCATCGTCCACACGTGGCTGACGCGCTTCCTCAAGCAGGTGAACGCCATCCATCCCCATCTGGGGCTCGAGATCGAGGTCGACATCTCGCCGAACCTGCGCGACCGGCTCGCGGCGCAGGAACTCGACGTGGTCTTCATGCTCGGCCCCAGCCACCTGCCGCTGATGGAGAACCGGCTGCTCTGCTCCTATCCGGTCTCCTTCGTCGCCAGCCCGGAGATCAGCTGGAGCCAGAAGCCGGTGACGCTGGAGGAGCTGGCGACCTTCCCGATCATCACCTTCTCCCGCAACACACAACCCTACATGGCGGTGCGCACCCTGTTCTCGCGCCATGACCTGCCGCCGGTGCGCCTGCACGCCAGCGCCTCGCTCTCCACCGTCGTGCATATGGCGACCGAGGGCCTTGGCATCGCGGTCATTCCCGCCGCCATCGTCTCGGGCGAGCTGGCGAGCGGCCGCCTCGCCGTCATCGAGACCAACACGCACATTCCCGATCTGCCCTTCTATGCGGCCTGGACCTCCACGCCGGACAGCAGCGCCGCCCGGCAGATCGTCGAGATCGCCGCCGTCATCGCCCAGGAACGCGGCGGCATGTGAACAACGCTTGATTCGGCTCAAGGCGGAACAGGCGTTGCCGGTCCATGGACAAGCATCCCCGAGAGGTGTCGTCCCATGAATGCGCCTTATGCCCCGCCCGCCGAAGTCGCTCCCGCCAAACGATCGCTCCACGGCACACCCGCTCCGCAGTCGGACGACGGCGCTCTCGGCCTCGAGGGCTTCCGCGCCTTCGACCGGATGACACAGGCCCTCACCGCCCGCTTCACCGGCGGACTTTCGCCCGCCGCCATGGCGCTGGCCTGGACCGACTGGTCCATCCACCTCGCGGCGGCTCCCGGCAAGCGGGCCGAGTTGATGCTGAAGGCTTGGCGCAAATATTCCCGCCTCGCGGGCTACATGGCGCGGGCGAGCCGCGATCCCGCGACGCCGCCAGTGATCGAGCCGCTGCCGGGCGACGACCGCTTTGCCTCCGAGGCCTGGCAGAAATGGCCTTACAGCCTCTATGCCCAGAGCTTCCTGATGACCCAGCAGTGGTGGCACAATGCCACCCATGAGGTGCCGGGCACCTCCCGCCACACGCAGGACGTCACCTCCTTCCTGGTGCGGCAGATGCTGGACATGGCCTCGCCCTCCAACCTGCCGCTGACCAATCCGGACGTGCTCGCGCGCGCCCATGCGGAAGGGGGCGCCAATTTCCTGCGCGGCTTCCAGAACTGGCTGGAAGACGTGGGCGCGGCACTCTCCGACGAGCCGCCGGCCGGAACCGAGAAGTTCCGCCCCGGCGTGGAGGTGGCCGTCACCCCCGGACAGGTGGTCTATCGCAACCACCTCATCGAACTGATCCAGTACGCGCCGACGACACCGGACGTCTATGCCGAGCCGGTCCTGCTCGTGCCGGCCTGGATCATGAAGTACTACATCCTCGACCTATCGCCGCAGAACTCGCTGATCCGCTACCTCGTCTCGCAGGGACACACGGTCTTCTGCATCTCCTGGCGCAACGTCACCGCCGAGGACCGCTACGTCTCCTTCGACGACTACCGCCGTCAGGGCGTGCTCGATGCGCTGGATGCCATCTCGACCATTGTGCCCGGCACGCGAGTCCACGGCACCGGCTACTGCCTCGGGGGCACGCTGCTGGCGATCGCCGCGGCGGCCATGGGCCGGGCGGGCGACCAGCGGCTCGCCAGCCTCAGCCTGTTCGCGGCCCAGACGGATTTCACTGAGCCGGGCGAGCTGCAGCTCTTCATCGACGACAGCGAGCTGCACTTCCTCGAAAGCATGATGTGGGACCAGGGATTCCTGTCCGCCGAACAGATGGCGGGGGCCTTCCAGATGCTGCGCTCCAACGATCTCGTCTGGTCGCACATGATCAAGGACTATCTGCTGGGCGAGCGCACGCCCATGATCGATCTCATGGCCTGGAATGCGGATTCCACCCGCATGCCCTATCGCATGCACAGCCAGTATCTGCGCGAGCTGTTCCTCGACAACGCCCTGGCCAGCGGCCACTACATCGTGGACGGCCATCCGGCGGCCTTGCCCAACATCCGGCAATCCATCTTCGCGGTGGGGACGGAACGGGACCATGTGGCGCCCTGGCATTCCGTATACAAGCTACACCACCTGACGGATACGGACGTCACTTTCGTGCTCACCTCCGGCGGGCACAATGCCGGCATCGTCTCCGAGCCGGGCCATCCGCACCGGCATTATCGCGTGCGGCGAAAGGCGGCTGCGGATGCCTACATCAGCCCGGACGAATGGGTGGCGGGGAGCGACCTGAAGCCCGGCTCCTGGTGGCCGGAATGGAGCGAATGGCTGGCCGCGCACTCCTCGCCCGGCCGCGTGCTGCCGCCCCCGATGGGTGCGCCCCAAGCGGGCCTGCACCCGCTCTGCCCGGCGCCGGGAACGTATGTCCACCAACGGTGACGCCGGCACCAGATACCTCAACATGAGAGAGCGGGAAAGCGGCGCTTCCGCAGGGCATCGGCTCTGGCGGCAGCGATAAACCGATCGCAGGGAACGTCGCCGCGCGATATGGCCAAGCTTCCGTTTGGCAACCTGGGCGCGACTATTTCCCGCCCGTGCCCGATATAGAGGGATGTTCTGATGCACATCGCCGCAGCCACCGCAGCGGTGATGCACGATAGGCATGATGGCGGCGTCGCAATTTGCGGCGCGGGCCTTTATCGGTTTTGCTCCTCGGTGTATGCATAGCTCCGCTCTTGTTCAAAAAGACATGATCGCACGCGCCATCGACCGTTTCGGTCCCGCGCGCCGTGCCGGTCTGCTTTGCCCCGCCTCGGGGCACGCGCCATGACGGCGCGATCGCTCCTCCCGGCCAATCCGATTTTGCCCGCCATGCTCGATGACGCCCTGATTTTTGACCTGTCGCCCGTTTCCCTATGGGTCGAAGACTACAGCCGCCTGAAACGGCTGTTCGATCAGTGGCGCGCGGAGGGCGTCCGCGACCTGCGCTCCTTCTTCGCCGATGACATGACGCGCGTCAGTCAGTGTGCCGCGCACATCGACATCGTGAAGGTCAACAGGCGTACGCTCGACCTGTTCGAAGCAGACTCGCTGGAGGACCTCACCGCCAATCTCGGCAAGATCTTCCGTGACGACATGCTGTCGGTTCACGCCGAGGAGCTTGTCCATCTGTGGTCTGGCGAAACCAGCTTCTCCAGCCACACCTGCAACTATTCGCTCAGCGGACGGCGCATCGACGTGCAACTGCACGGCGTCATCCTGCCGGGCTATGAGGACAGCTGGTCGCGCGTCCTCGTCTCGCTGGAAGACGTCACGGACAGCGTGCAGTCGCGTCGCCGTCTGGCGCTCAGCGAAGCCTATGCGCGGGGCCTGTTCGAGCATTCGCCAGTCTCGCTCTGGGTGGAGGACTTCTCCGGCGTGAAGGCGCTGCTCGACCGCGTGCGCATGCAGGGCATCCAGGATTTCCGCGTCTTCACCGACGTGCATCCGGAATTCGTGGACCAGTGCGCCAGCGAGATCCGCGTTCTGGAGGTCAACCACCAGACGCTCCAACTGTTCGGCTCGGGCGAAAAGGCGGCGATCATCCGCCGCCTGGACGAAGTGTTCCGCGAAGAGATGCTCCAGGCGCTCCGCGAGCAGTTGATCGACCTCTGGGACGGCAAGCTGTTCCAGCAGCGCGAGGTCGCCGCCTATACGCTGGAGGGCACGCAGCTCTATCTGCTCCAGCAGTTTTCGGTCCTTCCCGGCCATGAGACCGACTGGGCGCAGGTGCAGGTCGCCTTCGTGGACATCACCGCCCGCAAGAAGGCCGAAGCCTATCTCGAATATCTCGGCAAGCACGACGTGCTCACCCGGCTCTACAACCGCTCCTTCTATGTGGAAGAGCTGAACCGGCTGGACCGCAAGGGCCCCCGGCCGGTGAGCATCATCATGATCGACCTCGACGACCTGAAGCTGGTGAACGACCAGCTCGGCCATAGCGCGGGCGACGACCTGCTGCGGCGGGCCGGCGAGGTGCTGTCGTCCCTCGTCGAGAAGCCCTGCCACGTGGCGCGCATCGGCGGCGACGAATTCGTCATCCTCCTGCCCGGCATCGACGGCGAGGGTGCGCAGACGGTGCTCGACAATCTCGTGAAGCTGGTGGAGCTGAACAACCAGTACAATTCCGCCAAGACGCCGCTGCGGCTCTCGGTGGGCGTTGCCACCAGCCGCATCGGCGAGCGGCTGGAAGCCACCATCAAGCGCGCCGATCTCGGCATGTATGAGAAGAAGCGGGAAAAGGACGAAGCGGTCCACTGAGGCCGCGTGCGGACTACCATGGGCCGCCTCGTCCTGATTTCCGGCTGCTCCGGCGGCGGCAAGTCCACCCTGCTGGAAGCCCTGGCCGCCCTCGGCCATGAGGTGGTTGCCGAACCCGGCCGGCGGGTCATCGCCGCCTTTCACGCCGGGCAAGGCGGCGCCCTCCCGTGGAACGATCTCGGTGCGTTTGCGCGCCACGCTCTGGCCCTCGCGCGCTCCGATCGTGCGGCGGCGCTCGCGCGGCCGGGCCTCGTCTTCTTCGACCGCGGCACGATCGACGCGGCCGCCGCGCTGGAGCAGGTGGAAGGCGTGCCTTTACGGGACAGCCTCGGCCCGGAGCGGCACTACCACCGCCGGGTCTTCCTCACCCCGCCCTGGCCGGAGATCTATGTGAGGGACGCCGAACGGCGCCATGATCTTGCGGCTGCCGAAGAGGAATACGAGCGGCTGCGCACCATCCTCCCCGCCCTCGGCTATGAGGCCGTCATCCTGCCGCGCACCGATGTCGGCGCGCGGGTCCGCTTTGTGCTGGATACGCTCGCCGACGGCTGAAGCGCCATCGGCCGGAGCGCTCGAGGTTCCGGCCGGCGCTAACTGCCGCCGATGAGGATGCCGGCCGCCAGCACCAGCGCGCCACCGACCACCACCTGGATGACCGCCCGGAAGAAGGGCGTTTCCATGTAGCGGTTCTGGATCCAGGCGATCGCCCAGAGTTCGACGAAGACGACGATGCCGGCGAACACGGTGGCGGTCCAGAAGTCGGGAATCAGATAGGGCAGCGCGTGGCCGAGGCCACCCACCGCCGTCATCACGCCCGAGGCGAGGCCCCGCTTCAGCGGCGAGCCGCGGCCGGAAATGACGCCATCGTCATGGGCGGCTTCCGTGAAGCCCATGGAGATGCCCGCGCCCACGGCGGCGGCGAGGCCCACGAGCAGGGTCGTATAGGAATTCTCAGTGGCGAAGGCGGTGGCGAAGATGGGCGCCAGCGTCGACACCGAGCCATCCATCAGGCCCGCCAGGCCCGGCTGCACCCAGGTGAGCACGAACTGGCGCCGCGCCTTGCCGTCCTCCTCCGCCTTGGCATCGGCGGGCAGGTTCTTGGCTTCCAGCCGGTCGGCCAGTTCCTCGTGCCGGCGCTCCTGAAGGGCGAGATCGCCGAGCAGGCGCCGCGTACCGGCATCCGAGGTGCGCTTGGCCGCCTCAAGATAGAAATTGGCGCTGTCCTCTTCCATCTTGGCGATCTCGGCGCGGATGCGGTCGATGCCGAGATTCTTCACCAGCCACACCGGCCGACGGGAATAGAAGCCCGCCACATGCTCGCGCCGGATGAGGGGAATGTGCGGGCCGAAGCGGCGCTCGTAATCGGCGATCAGCCGGCCGCGATGGGCGCTCTCCTCGGCAGCCATGCCGTCGAACATCTTCGCGGTGTCGGGAAACTCCTCCCGCACCATGGCGGCATAGTCGCCGTAAATGCGCGCATCGTCCTCCTCGGACGAGATCGCCAGCGCCAGAACCTCCTGCTCGGACAGATCGGAGAAACGCCGACGCGAAGCCAACAGGGCAACCATTGGGCCAAGCCTCTATTTTTAGAACTCTTCTAATTTAGATAGCAGTCGGCCGCGCGTGTTGCAATGCGACGCAGGCGCCCTGCCCGCCTGGAAACGCGCGGCCGCAATGGCACGCGCGAACCGTGCGGGCGGGTTCCGCGTTGGGGGAGCAGAGGCAAACCGAAGGAGGATCACATGCCGGCCAAGTCAAAGGCACAGCAGATGGCGGCGGGGGCAGCGCTGGCCGCCAAGCGCGATCACAGCAAGGCGCAGGAGCTCAAGGGCGCCTCGAAATCCATGTACAAGTCCATGGACAAGAAGGAACTGCACGATCTCGCGGACACCCCGCGCAAGGGCAAGCCGAAGCATGCGAGCGAAGACTGAGAACGGCGGCCTCTTTGGTCTCGGTCCTCGCGGCCACCATGTGGGTACGGCCATGGGTTCGCGGCCGCGAGGAACCGGACTTCGCCGCAGACACCTCCCGTCCGCGATGAAGAGGACGGCCGGTCAGACCGACGACGTGGACTTTTCCAGGCTTTCCGAAGCCGCCTGCTCGGCGGACGTCTCGCTGGACGCATCGACCGCGCCGGTCTTGTCCTCTCCGGAGGCCCTGACCCGTTCGGCGATGGCAGCCAGATCGAGCTTCATCACTGGCCGGTAGGGATTGCTCCCGCCGGTGGCGTTGCTCGAAGACGTGGCAGAGGATGAAGACGTGGTTGAGGTACCGGACGTTGCGGACGTGGCGTCCGTCCGGCCGGTGGCGGAGGTGCCCTGCGTCTGCTGGGCCGCCAGCGTCTGCTGCTGTTGCTGCTGCTCCAGTTGCTGGATCTGCTGCTGCAGAGTCGCAATGGTCTTCTGTTGAGCCGCGATCTCTTCCTGATCGTTGGCTTCCTGGGCCTCCTCCAGCGCCTGCTGGGCCTGCTCAAGCTGGTCCTGCAGCCTGGCCAGCCGCCCCGAGCCACCGGTGCTGGCGGTCAGGCCGGTGACGAGCGAGGAGGTTGTGGATGAAACACTGGTCATAGGACCATGCTCCTGTGGTCCCCACCACGCCGCGCACCCTGCTGGCGCAAGCTTGCCTGAAGCTGGGACGATAATGCGCCCTTACTTTGCCGGACAAAATCCGCCCCCGCGGCGTCGCGAGCAGTTAAAAAGCGCTGCGAAAGCAGGCACCATGGCGCCATGGACTATCGCACCGCTTTCCTCGCCAAGCCCGGCGCCCCCTTCCGTCTCGCCGATTGCGACGCCGGCTTCCACAACGCCTTCTCCAGCCGCTCCGAAGCCCAACCGGAGATCGACGCCCAACTGAAGCGCATGGGCAATTTGCAGGAGAAGCTCTATGCGGAGCGGCGTCATTCCCTGCTCATCGTGCTTCAGGGCATCGATGCCGCCGGCAAGGATGGCGTGTGCTGGCACGTTCTGAAGGGCATGGGGCCCCAGGGCTGCCACGTGCACGCGTTCAAGGTGCCCTCCGACGAGGAGAAGGCGCACGACTTTCTGTGGCGCATCCATCCCCATACGCCGGCTCTGGGCTCCGTGGCGGTGTTCAACCGCTCCCATTACGAGGCCGTTCTGGTGGAGCGGGTCCATGACCTCGTGCCCGAGCAGGTCTGGAAGCACCGCTACGAGACCATCAACGATTTCGAGCGCGGGCTTGAACTTTCCGGCACCACGATCCTGAAGTTCTTCCTCTTCATCTCCAAGGAGGAGCAACTCAAGCGCTTCGGCGACCGGCTGGACGATCCGGACCGCCACTGGAAGATCAGCGAGAGCGACTATACCGAGCGCGCCCGCTGGGACGACTACATGGCGGCCTATGACGACATGATCGGCCGCTGCTCCACCGAACACGCCCCCTGGTATGTCATCCCCTCCAACCACAAGTGGTTCCGCGATCTCGCCATCTCGCAGATCATCGCGAACACGTTGCAGGACATGGATCTGCGGCCGCCGGAGCCGAACGTGGACATTGCCGCGATCCGCAAGCTCTATGCGGCCGAGGTCGCCAAGGCGAAGAAAGACAAATAGCTCCCGGCGCGGCCCCGCCTAAACGTAAAAGGCCGGCCCGGCATGCGCCGGACCGGCCTCCAGTCATTCACTGAACGATGGATCAGCCGAACAGCTTGGCGGCCGTCTTGGCGACCAGTTCGCCCTGGTGGCGCGCGCCGGCGAGATCGATCTCGCTCGGCTGGCGCGAACCGTCGCCGGCCGCGAGCGTGGTGGCGCCATAGGGCGCGCCGCCGACGATCTCGCTCATGCTCATCTGGCCCTGGTGGCTGTAGGGCAGGCCCACGATCACCATGCCGAAGTGCAGCAGGTTCGTGATGATGGAGAAGAGCGTGGTCTCCTGGCCGCCGTGCTGGGTGGCGGTGGAGGTGAAAGCCGCGCCGACCTTGCCGTTCAGCGCGCCGCGGAACCACAGGCCACCGGCCTGATCGAGGAAGGCGGCCATCTGCGAGGCGATACGGCCGAAGCGGGTCGGGGCGCCGACGATGATCGCGTCGTAATGCTCGAGGTCCGCGATGGTGGCGATGGGCGCCGCCTGATCCAGCTTGAAGTGGGCGGCCTTCGCCACCTCTTCCGGAGCGGTCTCGGGGACGCGCTTCACGTCCACCGTGGCGCCGGCAGCGCGCGCGCCCTCGGCAACCGCGTTCGCCATCGTCTCGAGGTGGCCGTAGGTGGAATAATAAAGGACCAGGACCTTCGCCATTTCACTCTCCCTGCCCCAGCGCCTTGCGCCGGGAAATGCTGTGGCAGCGCCGCGGGACTTCTGCCGCGCCAACCGCCCTGAACTCGAGGCGGACATTGGCACGGCAGAGAGAAACGAAATAGTCGAATAATCTTGTCTGTTACGTTCTATTTTTCAGAACGCACGCCGACCCATTCAGTCCTGCGCGAAGCGGCGGAATTCACGGGCCACGCGTTCGTACACCTGCCGCTTGAAGGGGATCACCAGTTCGGCTGCCCGGTCCAGCGCGTCCCAGCGCCAGTTGCAGAACTCGGCCTTGTGCGCGCCGCCACCGGGCTTGAGGATGTCGATCTCGCCTTCGTCGCCGGTAAAACGCAGCGCGAACCACTTCTGTGTCTGGCCACGATACTTGCCCTTCCAGGCCTCTCCCGCCACGCGGCCCGGCAGATCGTAGGACAGCCAGTCCTCCACCTCGCCCAGCTTCACCACCGAGCGGATCGAGGTCTCCTCATACAGCTCGCGGAGGGCCGCCTCATAGGGCTCCTCGCCCTTGTCGATGCCGCCCTGGGGCATCTGCCAGGAATGGGTGGCATCCACATGCTCGGGGCCGCTCAGGCGCTGGCCGAGGAACACCTGACCTGCACGATTGAAGATGGCGAGGCCCACGCAGGGGCGATAGGGAAGATCCTCGAGACGTGTCATCGCTGCCTTTTCCTCAGGGCCCCCGATTCGCGTCCGTGGCCCCCACCTGTCCGGGCCACGGAAGCGCAGGCGCCGGGTGGAGGCAAGAGGATTTGCCCCTTCCCGTCAGGCGGGCGCGCGCTTTCCGGCCGCCGCTTGCAAAAGGGCCGGCAGGGCCACGGGCGCATAGTTCCAGACATCCACGCCCACATCCACCTGCCGCCGCAGCGGCTTCAGCCGGCCATGGGAATGGCCGTGCAGATTGAGGGCGCCCTTCCCCTCCCCGTTCCAGGACCGGAAGGGATAATGGCACAGCACGAGACGGTGGCCGTCGAGGCTCAGTTCCGCATAGGGCTGGACACTCGCCCAATCCGGCAACGCGGTCAGGGCCGGTGTGTCGATATTGCCGGTGACGAGATGCTTGCAGCCGTTGAGCGCGCCAAGAATCGCGGCGAGGCGCTCCACCTTTCCCTTGCCGAAGTCGCCCAGATGCCAGACCTCGTCGCCGGGCGCGACGACGGCGTTCCAGCGTGCGATGAGCGCCGCATCATGCTCGGCGAGGGAGGCGAAGGGGCGGCGGCGGATATTGATCGCGCCGATGTCGCCGAAATGGGTATCGCTGGTGAAATGGATGGCCATGCGGCGCCATCATAGCCCTGAAGGCACGCCCGTGCGTGAGGTCCGGGCGGCACTTGAGGCCGCCCGCCCTGTCCCTGTCAGTGTGCCAGTTCCCGCCGCATCGGCATGGCGGTGGAGCCCCAGGCCCGGAGCGAGGCCCAGGTCCGCCGCTCCAGCTGGAAGCGGTCCACCGGCACCGAGGCGGCGAGCGCGCGCACGCGGCACAGGCCGACGCCCGACCACTGGAAGGCGCACTTCTCCAGCACCCGGCGGGAGGCCGGATTCACCACGCGGGCGGCGCCGCCGATGATGTCGATGTCGGTCTCCGAGAAGATGTAATCGATCATGGCACGCAGGGCTTCGGTCGCGATGCCGAGCCCCCAGAAGGGCTGGCCGAGCCAGTAGCCCACTTCGTGCATGGTCTCCGGCGGCTTGCGGCCATAGGCGCACATGCCGGCGAACACCTCCTCGTCCCCGGTTTTGAGGAAAATGGCGAAGGTTGCGGCGTCCGGCGTCTGCGCCAGCGTCTCCACGAAGGCGCGCGCATCGGACAGGCGATAGGGATAGGGCAGGTTCGCCGTCATCTCGGCGATAGTTCGATGGTTGGCAAGGGCCGCGATGGCCGGGATGTCCTCGATGCGCGGCGCGCGGAGCACGAGCCGTTCGGTTTCGAGGACGGGGATACAGCTCTCCGCGAGCGGGGCGCCGAAAGGCGGTTCGACGAGGGTCATGGCGGGCTCCTTGGCCAGACGGTGGACAAAACGAAACCGGGGAGACGATTGCTCGTCTCCCCGGTTCGTATTGGAAGCCCAGATGATCCTGGATCAGGCTCCCACCGGCTCGACGAGCGCAGCGGGATCCTTCACGTCAGGGTCTCGCTGCTTATTCAGCCGCCTCAAGGGCGGGGACGACGGATACGTAAGTTCGGTCGTTGGCTTTGGTGCGGAACTCGACTCGGCCTTCCACGAGGGCGAACAGGGTATGATCCTTGCCCATGCCGACGTTGGTGCCGGGATGCCATTTGGTCCCGCGCTGGCGCACGATAATATTGCCGGACACAACGGCCTGGCCGCCGAACTTCTTCACGCCAAGGCGGCGGCCGTCGGAATCGCGACCGTTGCGGGACGAACCGCCTGCTTTTTTATGAGCCATTTTGCGTTCTCCGTCCTATCAGGCCGTGGCGATTTCGGTGATGCGCACCACCGTCAGATCCTGACGGTGACCGCGCTTGCGGCGGGAATTCTGCCGACGGCGCTTCTTGAAGGCAATCACCTTCTCGCCCCGGGTCTGCTCCACCACCTCGGCGGTGACGGAAGCGCCTTCCACCAGCGGCGCGCCCACGAGGGTCGTCTCACCGGAGAGGAGGAGGACGGGGAAGGTGACGCTCTCGCCAGCGGCGGCTTCGAGCTTCTCCACCGTGATCACATCATTGGTGGCAACGCGATACTGCTTGCCACCCGTCTTGATGACCGCGAACATCTTGTCTCGCTTTCGTGTTCAGCCACGCCTCGAAGGGCAGGCTTCTTTCGGTCGCTACGGGAACCCCGATCCGCAGGAGCTTTTCGGGGAGGGTTCCCTTTATAGGCCGGACCAGCGCCTGTCAATGGAAAGCGCTGCCCGGAACGCTTCCAGAGAGCGCTTGCGCCGCAAGGCCCGCGATGGCATCGAGCCTTCAGGAAGGCTTGGCCTTCACCGCCGGCTCCCCGCGAGCCTCTCCGCCCGATCGTTGCGGCCCCAGCCGCGATGCGATGAGCCCGCCTTAAGGACGCGCTTCATGCACCCGCCCTCCGCCCAGATGCCTGACGGAATGCCCGTCATCCGCACCATCGCCATGCCCGCTGACACCAATCCCGCCGGCGATATCTTCGGCGGCTGGCTGATGTCGCAGATGGACCTTGCCGCCGGCAATGTGGCCGCCCGCCGCTCGCGCGGCCGCGCCGCCACCATCGCGGTCGAGGCCATCACCTTCCATTCGCCGGTCTATGTGGGCGACGAGGTGAGCCTGTTCGCCACCCTCCTGAGCGTGGGCCGCACCTCCATGCGCATCGAGGTGGAAGCCTGGCGCCGCGCCCGCGAGAGCGAGGAGACACACAAGGTGACGGAAGCCATCTTCACCTTCGTGGCCATCGACGCCGACCGCAAGGCCCGCCCCGTCCCGCCCGAGCTCTGAGCCGCGGACGCCCGGCTGCATCTGGCCCGAAGGCGTCCGCCTTCCGCGTCACGCGGACGGAGCAGCCGGGCGAAATCTCCGTTTACGGTGCGTGCGGGCCGCAAAGTCCCGCCCGCGGACCACCGCCGCCACGGATTGCGTGGACCTTGCGTTGCCCACAAGCCTCTCTTGTCTCCACGCGAGCTCTCGGCTAGAAGCGCCGGACAACCACGCCGGACCTGTTTTCAGGCTCGTGCCCTCGGATGGAGAGGTGGCAGAGTGGTTGAATGCACCGCACTCGAAATGCGGCATACGGGCAACCGTATCGGGGGTTCGAATCCCCCCCTCTCCGCCATTTCAGTCCCTGAGTGGGCACTGCGTTTACGCCATCACCCGATACCAGCGTCTGAAGCAGCCGGGATTTCGATCCCATGATCCGCACTTCACCCTCGGCAACTTCGACGCGCTGGGCTAGCGCGCGGAGGTGGTCACGGCGATAGCCCCCGCCCTCTAGTCGGATGCGCTGACGCGCGGCCTTCGCGAATTTGCCCAGCATCTCCGGCGTAACGGCCTTGCTCCCGGCGTTCTGGAGCATGGCCTGGGCGCGTTCGGCGTCAGCCTTGGCCTGATCGCGGATGGCTTTCAGGCCAAGGATGCGGTCCTTCAGCGCCGGGTCGTCCAGATCGGCGACGCCTGCCTCTATGGCGTCATAAAGCCGCCTGAGGCGGGCTTCAGACTCGGCTGCACGCCTGTTCAACTCGGCGACATGCTCGCGCTGGCGTTCGGATCGCTCCTGCCTCCGATCGAGCACGGTGGCGAGAATCGTTTCCAGCCGCTCCGGCTGGAGCAGGCGTTCCTCCAGATGACTGGCGACAAGATCGTCGAGCTTTTCCATCGGCACCGCCATGCCGGTGCAGGCGGTCGGCCCCTGCCGCGCCTTCATGGAGCAGGCGTAGTAGCGGTAGCGTCCGCCCTTGCCGGTGCGTATGGTCATGGCGCCGCCGCACTTTGCGCAATGGATCAGGCCGGTGAGCATGGTCGGGCCGCTGATCACGGCAGATGGTGTCACCCTGGGATGTCGCGCCTTGAGGAGCGCCTGCACGGTGTCGAAGGTCTCGCGGCTGATGATCGGCGGCACGGGCACGACAACGATCTCGCTGACCGGCTTCAGCTCCTTGGTCTTGGATCGCTTGTTGAACTCATGTTCGCCCATATAGGTGCGGCGGGTCAGGATGCGGTGAACCTGCCCAATGCCCCAGCGCCCACCATCGCGGGTGAAGATGCGCCGCTTGTTCAGGTACGAGACGATGTTCTTAACGCCCATCTGGCCGGTGGTGCCGTCGCCTTCCACCGCGAGCCGATAGATCAGCCGCACGGTCTCGGCGTGGAGCGGGTCGATCTCCAGCTTCTTCTTGGTCTTCGCCCCGCGCTGCTCGGCCGCGACGATGCGATAGCCGATGGGTGGCAGGGCGCCATTCCAGAAGCCTTGCCGGGCATTTTCCTTCAAGGCCCGCATCACATGCTTGGCGTTCTCCTTCGACTGATACTCGTCGAACAGCGCCATGATCTGCCGCATCATGACGTGCATAGGATCGTCGCCCATTTCCTGCGTGATCGAGACCAGCTTCACGCCGTTCTTCGCCAGCTTGCGGACGTAGAATTCCAGCTCGAAATGATCGCGGAAGAAGCGGCTGAACGAGTGGACGATCACCACGTCGAAGGGCGCGGGTTTTGACGTGCCCGCTTCGATCATCCGCTGGAACTCGGGGCGGCGGTCATTGGTGGCCGATGCGCCCGGCTCCACATAGGTCTCGACCAACTGGTAGCCGCGCGCGGCGCACCAGGCTTCCCCCTGGCGTCTCTGGTCGGGGATGGAGACATCGTGCTCGGCCTGGCGCACCGTCGAGACGCGCAGATAGAGGGCGGCGCGCAAAGGTGCGGTCATGACTGGTATCTCCCGAGAAGATCAGGTGTCCGGGCCGAGCAGATCATCGAACAGGTCGCCGAACCAGCGCTCGAAAACGTCGATCTCGGCCTCTGTGATCGGCACAGCTTCGGGCCAGTCATCGGTGACGATCCAGGTTGCGGGATCGTGCTTCGGTGGTCGGCCCGCAAACGGCCACGGATATCCCAGCAGGGCCTCAAGCTCGGCGGATGCGCCGGAAGGGGGAGGTCGTCGCGTTCTGGCCATGACGCCAGCTTCGCCCGGGACCGCGCTCGGACGAAGGGCCGATATCCACGCCACAGCCCACCGTTTCGCCCCGCGTCGCTTGACGCTCGAACAGCGGGGGCGACGCGCATCATGGCTCACTCCCTTTCCGGCTTGCCCTTGGCGACGCCGCCAGCCCGAGGAAGACGATCATCGCCTGATTGAGCCGGACGATGTCCTCGTCGTCCAGGCGACCGACCTGCTGCCCGAACTTCGCCTTTCGAACGGTCGTGATCTTGTCGACCATCAGGCGGCAGACCGCGCGCAGGCCATTTCTCTCGTTCGGCTGGACTACCAGCCGGAACAGCGGGGCCTCCGTCTCATCGGTTGTGAAGGCGCAGATGGTGAGGGAGTCCGTTCCCTCGAAACTGTCGTCCTGCACGATGACCACCGGGCGCGGCTTTCCGGCGTAATCCTGCCCTCCGGCAACGGTCCACACTTCGCCGCGCCTCATTCGTCGCCCCAGTCCGACACGGCATCGATGAAGGCCTGATCATCGGCAGCCGGCGCGCTCGATGCGACGGCCAGCGACTGGCGTCGCGCTTCCGCTCGGAAGGCGGGTGCCCGTACATCCGGCACCCAGATTTGGATCGGCCGAAGCCCCTGGGCGCGCAGTCGCGCACGATGCTCGCCGACCTTCACGCGCGAGGACTTGGGCCGGGGTGCGGATGACATGGAAGCCCCCTCAGAAGTTACATGTAACTAGCATGGGGATGCCCTTCTGACCAGTCCATCCGAATGGAAAACGGCTCCTGCGGGGCTCCCGAAGGCTGAGAGCCATGTCGCACATTCGGCGGAACGCACCTTTTGGCCATCTCCCTGGAAATACGATGAAAATTGCGGTTTTCGCGCCTCAGGGCACATTGGGAAATCTCCCCATACATTGCCCCCTCGAATGCTAAGTCACTGAAAAGACAACGACCGACCCAAAGCGCAATGTGCGCGCTTTTATCCTGCCATCAAGCCCCCCCTCGCCAGCGCCCTACGAAATCGCCGCCGACCGCCCTGAGGGAAATCCGCCGTACGGCCCCACTGGCGCGGGGGTACAGCATCGATATTGCGCCGCTAAACGCGAAGCGAGGCACGCTAGCGATGTCGGAAACAGCGCGCCTGACGTAGGTCCCAAGGCCCCCAGGGACGCGCGCACCCGGCTCGACGAGCTCGGGACATATGCATTGAGAGTGGCGCCTCCTGCCAAGTGCAAACATCGGTACAGCCCCGCCGGACACATGCATAAGTGCGGTGCTGCCACTCCGGCACTCGCCTCTTCGTCCGGAGGAGCTCCACAGTCACGTCGCAGGAGCTCTCAATTTTATTCGCAGGAGCTCTTGATTGAAAATCGCAGCTGTGCGATATCTTTCCATAGAGCTGCTAGACGTGAAAGAGCGAGCTGTTCGCTCTAGTGATCGCGAGCTCTATGGAGAAGATATTATGCAAGTACATGTGCCTGCTATGCGTGGAAGGATGGGCTCCCGCACCTATTACTCGTGCCTCATGCCGCTGAATGCGGTGCCCCAGTTTTTCAAGTTTACGGACTGGAGCGGGATGCTCCCGGAGGACCGCGAACAGCGGGTCCTGGTGGAAAAGCGTATCCCTGAATTAGCCAACTATATCACTGAGAATGAAGACGATTATCTGTTTTCATCCATTACGGCTTCCTACAAGTCTGAGCCGGTGTTCGAGTCGTTTACGCCTGGAAGCGACATCGGCATCCTAAAACTGCAACTTGGCGACGAGCTGATCATCAATGACGGTCAGCACCGGTGCGCAGGCATCGTCAGGGCGCTGAAGAACGGTAGCGAGGCACTTAAGCACCATACATTGTCGGTCCTGCTGTTCCCATGGGAAAGCACTGACCGGGTGCAGCAGATGTTCTCAGACCTAAATCGCTTTGTGCAGAAAACCTCGAAGTCTCTCGATATTCTGTACGACAAGCGCGACGACGTGGCAGCTGCGACGCTGATGATGATTGAGAAGGTCCCCGCCTTCAAAGAGCTGACCGAAAAAGAAAAGGTTTCGCTTGAATCAAAATCGACCAAGCTGTTCACCTTGGCTGCCCTATATGACGCAAATGTCGAGTTGCTGAAGGGCTACGGCAACAACGACATTTCCACCAATGCAGGCCTGCTCATCGACTACTGGACGGAAGTCGCGAAACACATGCCCGATTGGGGCAAGGTATTGGCAGGGCAGAAATTGGCGGTTGAGCTGCGTCAGGAGAAGATTTCCTCCCATTCGACCGTTTTGCGTGCATTGGGCGGGCTCGGGGTCGATCTGATGGTGTCAGGCGATTGGAAGGCCCGGCTCACTCCCCTTGAGAAAATCAACTGGTCCAAGAAGAACCCTGAGTGGGAGAATATTTGCATTGTAGCCAACTCGGTAGTGTCTAACCGACAGGCTCGTGCCGCCACAAAGGCGTTCATCAAGTCCAAGTTAGGTATTAACCTGACCGAGGGCGAGAAGAACTCCATTGCAGTGAAAGCCGCGCTATGAGCCGGCGGGCAAAGCCAAGCGGCATAACCTTAAGCGCCGCTGACGCTGCGCTTATCAAGGGAATGCTGCGCCGTGGGGATCGTCAGCACGATATCGCTGCATGGTTCGGCGTCAATGGCGGCCGGATAGCCGAGATCGCGGTGGGAGACCGGTTTGCAGATGTGCAGGAGGCAAATCCGGCGGAACTTCCGCCTCGGGGGCCTTATCCGAAAGCGGCGCAGGCCCTTGCCGCGATAGAGTCTCTGACATTGGTGAAAAGCGCGTTGGCGGCAGCTGAAAATACTATCAGGCAGCTCGCCCAGCACCGCTGATTCAGCCGAAACGGGGGAGGGACGGCGTCGCCCCTCCTCTTATTGGGTCGACGAGCCCGAACGGAGCTAATTAGTGAGGGTTACAGCGTATACGTAGTGATCATCGCTATCGGTCGTGGCCCGCCAACCCCGCCGATTTCCCTCTATGACCCGATATTGCCGCCGAACACCGCACATCGCCATGCGGTATAACGAACCGCCGTTTCCACGCTATTGTCCGATACTTGCACACCAGGGCCGGCAGTGCAGCAGCTTTCAACCAACCATTGCCATTCCGGGGTCGAAGATTAACGTCTGTTCATGCCGGAACTAGTCATCCGCCTACGATCCCGCGGGCATCCCGCTGAGCACTTAGTTCCTACGCGTCCTTGGGTCCAGCATCTAATGATGGGACTTCCGGGAGAGGGATCGCAATTCTAATCTTGTCCAAAGCATACTTCTGCGCTCTATCGGCAGAATGCGACATCATCGTAGTAGGAGACGGCCCTTGCCTACTTCCCCTTCTCCTCTGCGTTTCAACGGGTTGGTGCGAACCGGTCAAGTATTCATCTGCCGCCGCGATCTCCGCCTCATCCTGGCGATGATCGATGCCGGGCTAAAGGATCAGCAGATCCACGCCTTTTTCAGCCAGCCCGGACGCGACTTCAATCATAACAGGATATCAGCCCTGCGCTCGGCCGATCGGTCCCTCCTGCCGCCGCCCGCAACCCACGCGCAGTTACAAGCCTTTCTTGACTGCTGGTCGACCTTTCCTCCCGTCTCCCATTTTTGGTATTGCCTCGACGAGCAGGGCCTCAATGGGGATGCGTGGCAGGTCGCTTATCGTTTCCATCCCGTGGGCCAGGGCATGCTGCACTCGGGCGAATTGCGACAGGGACGCCGCCCGCCCTTCACCTGGGTCTATGATTGCGGCAGCGTCACCGCGCAGGCGCAGGTCGAAAGCGAGCTCGATGACCTGTGCACCGCACGCGGCGCGGCGCACGGGTCGAAACCCGAGCTCGATTTCGTCGCGCTGTCCCATTTCGATGCGGACCATATCTCTGGTCTCGTGCACCTGCTCGGGCTGTTCGAGGTCAAGATGATCCTCCTGCCCTTCCTGCAGCTTTGGCAGCGATTCTGGATTGCGACATCAGCCGACGATCTCGACGCCGACTTCCTCCAGTTTCTGATCGATCCCGCCGGCTACCTTCTTGGCGTGGACGGCGGCGCGGAGGCGAGGATCGTGTTTGTGTCGCCGAGCGAGAGCTATCCCCCGCCCCCGCCCGCGCCCGATCCCGGTCCGCCCGAAGGTCCGCGCGGCGAACTCGACGTCCGGCCGATGAAATTGGGGCTGGAGACTGAGCGCGTCCCGGTCGTGGTCGACGGCGAGATCCCTGGCGTGACGGGCCTGCGCCTGTCGGAGGCTGAGTTCCTGAAGGCAGAATCGGTGCTCCACATCGACGGGCTGTGGGAGTTCGTGCCGTATAACGACGCGCACCAGGCCGAGCGTTGCCCGGCTGGCTTCCCGGCGACTGTCGAGCCGCTAATCGAGACGTTGCTGGCCGCCGCCAATCCGGCCGACCGCAAAAAGGCCCTCGATGCCCTCAAGGCCCATTATGACGCGACCTTCGGCGGCAGCGCCTATCGCCGCAATATCATCTCGCTGTTCCTGTACGGCGGTCCGGTGTCGACACCCGTCGAGGCCTATTTCGGGACCGGCGAGACCCTATTTGGGAATATGGCCTGGCACCACGAGCCAGATTGGTCCCGCCTCTCTGCGAGCCATTTCTCGATGCTGTTCACAGGGGATGGTTCGCTCAACTCAAAACCGCGTCGGACAGGGTTTGAGACTTTCTTCACGCCCGATGGCCGACTCGACAAGGCATCCGTTTTCCAGGTGATGCATCATGGCGCGTCCGGGAACTCGTCGCCCGAGGTCGCAGCCCTTGTGGCGCCACGTGCGAGCATCTTTTGTTCCGACCCCAGCAAGGGCGACAAGCATCCCCATGCTGACGTGTTGCGGCAGTTCTGGCCCTATAACTGCATTCAGGTCGATGATGCCATCGGCTGGCTGATGCTCGGGGTGTTCAAGTTCTAGGTCAATAAGGTCGCTCGCGACCGCTGGACGGGCGATAGCGGTTCCAAACGAATGATCGGGCGCCTATCGGCGATGCCGGTATCTTCTCTCTATGGCTCGGAAAAGTGCCACCGACTCCCGATCGGGTTTCGGCACATTCGGGTTTGGGACCGCCGCTCTAAGCGTAAGCTGCCGTCCAACTGTCGGCTTGCGAATGGCGGCATCGTCCCAGTTCTTACCGTTTGATTGAACTGTAGCACAGGTTTAACAGACCGGTAGATCGAAGGAGCAACTGCATGGCGATATCGGCCGACGAACTGGAAATACCCCGCCAAGCGCCCGAAATGGCCGCCATTAGCCACCCAAATGCCGCCGATAACCGCACAACGCCAAGTATCTTCATAATCATCAAAGGGTTATGAATATTTCATAATGCTCATCGCTATCCGGCGCGGCCCGCCAGTCTCCTTTCCTGATCGAACCACATACCCGCGCAGGCACCCCGTTCGCGTGGCGGCAGCTTCGCGCGTCAGACGCCGCCGACGGGCTCGTGGACGCGGACGGCGTTCCGGGCTTCGGTCTTGGCGCGATAGAGGGCGCGGTCGGCGAGGACCACAAGTTCGTTGGCCTCGCGCAGGATGGTGCCATCGAAGGTGGCGCAGCCGATGCTCACCGTGACGCGCCCCCAGGGCACGTTGGCGCGGTGCTCGATGCCGAGGTCAAAAACGGCCGCGCGGACCTTCTCGGCAATGTCGGCCGCCCGTTCGGGGCCGACGTCCGGCAGCAGGAGCGCAAATTCCTCGCCGCCGTAGCGCGCCACGACATCCTGGCTCGCACGCACCGCCGACGCAATCGCCGTCGCGATGCGCCGCAGGCAGGCGTCGCCCGGCACGTGGCCGTAGGTGTCGTTGAACATCTTGAAGCGATCGACATCGACGATGAGCAGCGAGAAGGGCCGCCCGCCCGACGCCAGCGCCGCCGAGGTGAGGGACTGAAGCGCGGCGTTGAAATGACGCTTGTTGAAGACCCGCGTCAGTTCGTCGATCTTCGTCTGCGCGTCGAGTTTCTCCTGCAGCATCTTCTGGCCGGTGATGTTGCGCGTCACCACCACCATGCCGCCCGTATCCGCCGCCTTGGTGATGAGGCTTTCCAACCAGATCGTCCCGCCATCCACCGCCGTCTTGGAAAAGATCAGCCGCTCGACCGAGGACCCGCCGCGGATGCGGGACAGCGCGGCGCGCCAGTCGGCCTCCGCCTCAGGGCCGTAACCGAAGAAGATCGGGTGCCCGATCAGATCCTCCGGCTCGCGCCCCAGCAGGTCCCGCGCGGACGGCGAGACATATTCGCGGGTGCCCGCGTCATCGAGCTTCTCGATGAGGTCCGACGAGGCATTGGCAATGACACGGAATTCCGCCACCCGCGCGGCCGTCTCCGCCTCCGAACGCTCGCGCATCCAGGACTGCCGCTGCCAGCGGATGCCGAGGAAGACCGCCCCCATCACGGCCATCAGCGCGAAGGCCCAGCGCATGGCCACTTGCCGCACCCAATCGGCAAAGAGCGTCGACGTCGCGACGCCGACGGTCGAGGTGATCCCGGAGGCGGCGCTCCTGAAGTAGCCGCCGACCCGTCGCTCCCCATCAAACGGTGACGTGTATTCGGCGGTCCCGAACGGCTCCACCACCAGCCGCTCGCGGAAAAACTTCGTCTGGGCGAGGGAAACGACGGAAGACGACGCCTCTACGGGCAGGCGCAGCAACACCCGTCCATCCGTGCCGATCAGCAGCAGGGTGCGCCCCTCGCCCAGTGCATAACCATCGAAGAACTTCGCGAAATGATCGATGCTCACCGTCGCCAGCAGGACGCCGGCAAAGGTGCCGTCGGGGCGGTTGACGCGCCGCGAGATGGTGATGAACCAGTCCCGGATGACCGGGCCGAAGGCGGGGTTTCCGATGTGAGGTTCGAGGCTCGGCGACGTCTTGTGATGCTCGAAATAGTCCCGGTGGCCGAGATTGAGACCGGGGCTCAAGGGGGACAGGGTGGACTCCACCAGGTAACCGTCGGCACGGACGAAGGCGAGGCTGCGCACGAAGCGCGACTGCTCAGCCAGCGTGCGCATGGTGGAAATGAAGTGGAGCCCGCCGAGGGCCGTTGCCCGATCGCGATCCAGATCAAGCGCCAGAGCCCCCAGAGGCTGCTTGGCCACTTCGATGACATCGTCCACGTGGTTGCCCACGGCCCGCGCGGTTTCGGCCAACTGGGAGGACACCCGCTCACGATAGGCGTTCCAGCTAGTAACCTCGCTCCAGACGCCGAAAGCGAGGAAGACCGCGATCCCGTAGAGGACCGCCATCAGATGGCGGGCGCCTCTAGCTTTGCGGATAACGGACATCTGCGGACATCGGGCCAGAACTCACGCGGCGGGGCGCTCGAAACAGAACGCCCACCGCCCCGCTCCACGCCAACATCTTACCGCCCAGATACCACTGCGCGATTGCGTGAAACTGACTTAGCGCAGCAAAAACAAACACGCCAACCTTTTTCCGCACCAACCAGCGGTCGAGGGCGGCCCGCTGGAGACACGAAGGTCCGGCGAACGAAACCCGCGCGAACGGGGGCGGCGATCTGAGCGTCAACCACTTGATAAAGATCAAGCTTCCGGATCGCCGGACGCGGCGGCCCGCTCCCGGCGATCCGCTGCTGCTTTTACGCAGCGCGCAGGTCGAGCACGAAGGCCTCAACCACGCGTTTCAGATCCGAGGCCTGGCCGGACAACCCCTCGGACAGGGCCAGAAGCTCGGTCGAGGCCGAGCCGGTGAGTTCCGCTGCCTGGCCGACGCCGGTGATGTTCTGCGTGACCTTCTGCGTGCCGTCGGCGGCGCGCTGGCAGTTCTGGGCGATTTCGCCCGTCGCGGCGCCCTGCTCCTCCACCGCGCCGGCGATGGAGGACGAGATCTGCTTCATGCTGGCAATCACGCGCATGATCTCGGCCATGGAGCTCACCGTGCCCTGCGTGGACTGCTGGATTTCCGAGATCTTCGCCGCAATCTCGTCGGTGGCGCGGGCGGTCTGGGAGGCCAGCTCCTTCACCTCGGAGGCCACCACCGCGAAGCCTTTGCCCGCCTCGCCCGCACGGGCGGATTCGATGGTGGCGTTGAGCGCGAGAAGGTTGGTCTGGTCCGCGATGCCCTTGATGAGCGAGATCACGTCGCCGATGGCGGTGGCGGCAGTCGCCAGTTCGCCGATCCGGCTGTTGGAGGTCTCCGCCTCATTGAAGGCCACATCCGCCACCTGCGCCGAATGGCTCACCTGCCCGGTAATCTCGCGCACGGAGGCCGCAAGCTGCTCTGAGGAAGCGGCAACCGTCTGCACGTTTACGGCGGCCTCTTCGGCCGCTTCAGCCACGGCCTGCGCCTGACGGGAGGTCTGCTCGGCGGTCGCAGAGAGGTTGCGGGCCGAACCCGCCACCTGATCGGACGAGGCCGCGAAGGCCGAGGACAGCTCGGTCATGCGCGCCACGAAATCCTCCGCCAGCGTGTTGCGGCGGTCGAGCACACGGCGCTCCTCGGCCTCGCGCGCCGCATGCACCTGCCGCGCGGTCTCCGCATCGGAAAGCTGGCCGCGCAGCACTTCGAGCGCGCCGGCCATGGCACCGACCTCATCCTTGCGATCGGTGCCGGCCACAGCCTGCGCCAGCCGGCCCTCGCCGAGCCCCTTCATCACCTCGATCATGGCGCGGATCGGGGCGACGATCTTCTGCCGGACGAGAACCGCCGCTGCGGCCAGCAACAGGAGCGTGGCGAGACAGATGACCACAAGGACGAGAACACTGCTGCGCTCGGCCTTGGCGGAAGTCTGGCGGCCGGCCTCGGTGGCGGCCTTGACCAGATCGCCATTGAGCGCGAACAGCCCCTCGATGAGGGCGCGGAATGCGGGTTCGCACGTCTTGTTCATCTCGGCCATGGTGCGCGCATTGCCATCGCCATCGGAACTGGCATTGGCGAGGCGGATGGTCTCCGCGCAGCTCTTGTCCACCACGGACTGGAAGCGATCGCTGACATCCTGAAAGCGCGGGGCGAACTGCGGGGAGAGCCGCGCTGCCTCCGCCAGGCGGGTCAAGGTGCCTTCGCGCGCCTTGACGATCGCCGCCTTGGCGCGGGCGTTGTCCTCCGGCGAGATGGACGCGATGTTCTGATAGAGCGCGCCGAGCGTGTCGGAGACGAGGCGGTTGGCACGGGCGCCCGCCACCGCCGCGGCGCTCGGCCCTTCAAGGACGCTCATGTAGGAGGAGTTCACCTCGCGCAGGGCATAGTCTGAATAGGTGGCGCCGGCGATGCTCACGAGCCCGAGGGCGAGAAGCAGCGAAGCGACTTTCCAGATCAAAGACAGGTTCGTGTACATCACACCCTCGGAAGCACATCGGCTTGTTGTGGAGGCGGAGCCGGCGGCTTGGGCGCGACGGCGGTAACCTGGTCCACAGAAAGTTCACCGATGCTTGCACCGAGCTTGCTTGGTGAACTTAAGGGTTGTGAGGCTTAGTTGTTTGCACCTGTCATTTTTTCAAGTTCGGCAAAGCCTTGCGCAGAATTCCCCCGCGACAGGTGACGCAGTGACATGCACCCAACGCATGCAATGCAAGCAATCATATCGTCGCGACATAGAGCCGAAGCGAGCCTTCATAGCTCGGCTGTTGCCGCAGGTCGCGGTACCGGGCATCCCAGACGCCTTGTTTTAGATCATCTGCCAGACGGGCCACGGCCGCCTCCGCCGCGGCCGGTTCGATGAAGCTCCACGCGGAGCAGGACAGGCGGGCACCGGGATCGAGAAACATCTCCGGACGGCCGTAATAGGCCTCGTTGAAGCCATCCACGCAATCGAAGGGGATCGGCACCCACCGCGCCTCCACGTCCGTTCCCAGAGCCTCGGCAATGGTCACGTGTGACGGATAGCGCCGCGCCTCGGCCGCCAGAACGCCGGGGGCATAATCCGACAGCCAGAAGCGCTCCACCTCCCCCGGCTCGCAGGACAGAAGCACGATCGGCCCGCGTGTCACGCGCCGCAACTCGCGCAAGCCGGTTCGCAGGTCGCTCCACTGGTGAATGCTGAAGGTGGACATGGCGGCATCGAAGGTGCCGTCATCGAAAGGCAAAGCCTCGGCCACGGCGTCGATGGCGGCGGAGAGGTGCGCGGGACGCTGGGCGCGCATGGTGGCGGAGGGCTCCACCGCCGTGATGCGGCGGTCCGTCGGCTCATAAGAGCCCGCGCCCGCCCCCACATTGAGCACACGCTCTGCGGTGCCGAGCGCGTCGAGGATGATGGCGGCGATGCGGGGATCGGGCTGGCGGTAGCGGCTATAGTGGCCTCCGATGCGGCCATAGTCCGCATCGCCCGCACTGCCGTCCCGCCGCCGCCCGTCCATCGTGATGCCCTTCATCGGTTTCGGGCGTTGTGCGACCGATCCATGACAGTGCCATGACGAACCTTGACCGTTGACGCCGGAGCCACAACGGGCCTTCATCCGCCTTCCATACTCCCGAGACGGAAAGCGGACATTCCAGATGACCAACGGCAGCGGCCTCGCCTCCCGGCCTCTTGATCCGGCCCTGCGCGCCTATCTGGACAGCCTGGTGCCCCCGCCCGGCACACCCGTGCCGCAGACCGACGCGGAGATCCTCATCGCCCGGCGTACGGCGCTTGAGACGGCCCGCGCCGTGCGCACAACCATCCCGGGTCTGCCCAACGGCGTCGAGACCGCCGATATCCGTATCGACGATGACCTGCGCGGGCGGCTCTACAGGCCCGGCCGGGATGGCCCGCATCCGTTGCTCGTCTATTTCCACGGTGGTGGCTGGGCCGCCGGCTCGCTGGACACGCACGATCCCTTCTGCCGCCTGCTGAGCGCGGCGGCGGACGTGCTCATCCTCTCGGTAGATTATCGCCTCGCGCCGGAGCACCCCTTTCCGGCCGGACTGGAGGATGCGGTGACGGCCGCCCGCTTCGTGCTGCGGGAGGCCGATCATCTGGGTGGCGACCGCATGCGCCTTGCCATCGGCGGCGACAGCGCCGGCGGCAATCTCGCGGCAGCCGCACTCAACCGGCTGGCGACCGCAGGCCTTGGGTCGAGTTTCCGCGCCCAGATGCTGCTCTATCCCGTGACCGATCTGCCCGACGCGGGGCATCCCTCCTATGAGGAGAATGCGCGCGGCTATGGTCTCGAAGCCGACCTGATGCGCTGGTTCTGGCGCATCTATGCGCCGAGTGTGAGCGGGGCCGATTTCGACGCCGCGCCGCTGCGCCACCCCAATCTGCCGCCGCTGCCGCCGACCCTCGTCACCACGGCACAATATGACGTGCTGCGGGACGAGGCGATCGTCTATGCGCACAAGCTTCAGGCGGCGGGCGTGACCGTCACGCACCTCCACGCCCCCGACATGCACCATGACTTCGCCGTGGGCGGCGGCACGGTTGCGCGCTTCCCGCAATGCGTGGCGACGCTGAGGGACATCGCCGGCTGGCTGAAGGCGGCGCTGGGCTAAGCTTCGCGCCAGCGGCCTGGCGTCAATGGCTGATCATCCACGGCCGGGCCGAGGGGAAGCTCTTGGCCCCCGAGGGCGCCGTGGCGGTGCGGCTCTTCTTCGAGCGGCTCTGCATTCCGGAGCAGCAGGAGCAGCCGGCGCCATGCTTCTTCGCCGCGAATTCAGAAGACGTCATGGGCGCATTGGCGCTGCGCTCATTGGTGGCGATGGCGCTGCGACGGGCGCTGTCCATGCCGGCGAAATAGGGGGCAGAGAGGAAGGCGCGGGGCGCCAGCAGCCCGCAGTCCGGGCAGGACTGCGGGTCTGCGCACGCGCTCATGGGGTGCATCTGCGTGAAGGGGCCGCAGTCCTCGCACATGTAGTCATAGACCGGCATGGGGCTCTCCCGAGATGGGCCGGCAGACCGGTTTACCCGGCCTGCCATTGAAGGGTGACGCTCAGACGAGATCGGGCGACAGCGGCATGTCCACCGAGCCGTCGAGGAACTTGGTCGGCCCGGCGGCGCTGGGATTGATGTCGAAATCGAAGATCTCGGTGGGCAGCCAGAGCGTGGCGCAGGCGTTGGGCACGTCCACGACGCCGGAGATGTGCCCCTGCACCGGAGCGGTGCCGAGGATGGAATAGGCCTGCGCGCCCGAGTAGCCGAACTTCTTCAGATATTCGATGGCGTTCAAGCAGGCCTGGCGATAGGCGATGTGCACGTCGAGATAATACTGCTTGCCCGCCTCATCCACCGAGATGCCCTCGAAGATGATGTAGTCATTATAGTGCGGGGTGATGGGCGAGGGCTTGAAGATGGGGTTCTTGATCCCGTACTTCGCCATCCCGCCCTTCAGCACGTCCACCTTGAGATGCACCCAGCCGGCCATTTCGATGGCGCCGCAGAAGGTGATTTCGCCATCGCCCTGCGAGAAGTGCAGATCGCCCATGGAAAGGCCGCCGCCCTCCACATAGACCGGGAAATAGATCTTCGAGCCGCGCGAGAGATCCTTGATGTCGCAATTGCCGCCATGTTCGCGCGGCGGCACGGTGCGCGCGCCTTCCGCCGCCGCCTTCTCCTTGGCCGCGCCAGTGAGCCGGCCCATATGGGCGGTGGGGCCGAACGGGGGATTGGCGAGGCCCGGCACGCGGCTGGGATTGGTGGCGATGAGGGCCGCCTCACGGGTGTTCCAGGTCTCCAGCATTTTGGGATCGGGCAGGCAGCCGATCAGGCCGGGATGGATCAGGCCGGCGAAATTCACCCCCGGCACATGCCGGGACGAGGTGAACATGCCCTTGAAATCCCAGATCGACTTCTGCGCCTGGGGGAAATGGTCGGTCAGGAACCCGCCGCCATTGTTCTTGGAGAAGAAGCCGTTGAAGCCCCACTGGCTGGAGGGCATGGCGCCGATGTCCAGCAGATCAACGACCAGCAGATCGCCGGGCTCGGCCCCCTTCACCCCGATGGGGCCGGAAAGGAAGTGGACGATGGAGAGGTCGATGTCGCGCACGTCGTCGGCGCTGTCGTTGTTCTTGATGAAGCCGCCGGTCCAGTCATAGGTCTCGACGATGAAATCGTCGCCCGGCTTCACCCAGGCCACCATGGGAATGTCCGGGTGCCAGCGGTTGTGCACCATATCGTTGTCATAGGCGGACTGGCTGAGATCCACCTTGATGAGCGTATCAGTCATGGACGGCTCCGTTTCCTTGGGACGCAAAGACGAAGGAGGGCGTGAAAACGCGCGGGAGCGCCGCGCGGCGCGGGCGGATCAGACGGAGAGGAATTTCGAGACCTTGGCCTCGTCGATATCGGCGCGGGCATCCTCATGGACGATCTCGCCGTTCTCCAGCACCAGCACCCGGTCCGCGATGTCGAGCGCGAAGGAGAGCACCTGCTCGGACACCACGATGGAAAGCCCGCGCTCATCACGAATGCGCTTCAGGGTGCGGGCCATGTCGCGGATGATGCTGGGCTGGATGCCCTCCGTGGGCTCGTCCAGCAGCAGCACCTTAGGCTTGGTTGCGAGCGCGCGGGCGATGGCGAGCTGCTGCTGCTGGCCGCCGGACAGATTGCCGCCGCGCCGCTTCTTCATCTCCAGCAGCACGGGGAACAGCTCGTAAATGTCGCCCGGCACCTTGCTCTCGCCATGGGCGACGAGGCCGGTCTCGATATTTTCCTCAACCGACATGGTGGAGAAGATCATGCGCCCCTGCGGCACATAGGCGATGCCCTTGGCCACCCGCTGATGGCTCTTCATTGCGGTGATATCCCCCTCGCCCAGCGAGACCTTGCCGGAGCGGGTGGGCACCACGCCCATGAGCGATTTCATGAGTGTGGTCTTGCCCATGCCGTTGCGCCCCATGATGGCGACGATCTCGCCGGGTGCGACGGAGAAGTTCAGGCCGTGCAGCACTTCGCTCTGGCCGTAGGAGACGACGAGATTCTCGACGTTCAGCATGGCGCGCCTCCTCAATGGCCCAGATAGACTTCGACGACCTTAGGATCAGCCTGCACCTTGGCCATGGTGCCCTCGGAAAGGATCTTGCCCTGGTGCAGCACCGTGACCTTGTGGGCGATGTCCTCCACGAACTTCATGTCGTGCTCGATCACGATCACCGAGCGGTCCTTGATGATCCTGTTCAGGAGCTCAGCGGTCTTCTTGCGCTCGGCGACGCTCATGCCGGCCACCGGCTCATCCAGCATGAGGAGCTCCGGGTCCTGGATCAGCAGCATGCCGATCTCCAGCCACTGCTTCTGGCCGTGAGAGAGATATTCAGCCCGCTGGTTCAGCAGGTCCGCGAGGAAGATGGTTTCGGCAACTTCCTCAACGCGCCCCTTCACCGCCGCATCGCGCTTGAAGGCCAGCGCGCCGACGACGCCGCGCCCCTTGGGATAGGAAATCTCCAGATTCTCGAAGACCGTGAGGTCTTCATAGATGGAGGGGTTCTGGAACTTGCGGCCCACGCCGGCGCGCACGATCTCATATTCCTTCATCTTGGTGAGCTCGGTGTTCTTGAACTTCACCGAACCGGAGGTCGCCTTGGTGCGCCCGCAGATGAGATCGAGCACCGTGGTCTTGCCGGCACCGTTGGGGCCGATGATGACCCGGATTTCGTTCTCATCCACATAGAAGGAGAGATCGTCCACGGCCTTGAAGCCATCGAAGGAGACGGTGAGCCCTTCCACCGCGAGGAGGAAGTCCGGCGCCATCTGGTCGGAGATGACCTGCGCATTCATGGGGTTTCCTCCTCATTCGGCCGGGGCGGGAGCGGGCTTGGCGGCGGCTCGGCGCCCGCCAAGGAGCGCGCCGAGGCGCGGTTCCACATAGGTGCGGTAGAGGCCGGCCAGGCCATTCGGGAACAGCAGCACCACGGCGATGAAAAGGCCGCCGAGGCCGAACAGCCACAGCTCCGGGAAGCTCTCGGAGAAGGAGGTCTTGGCCCAGTTCACCAGGAGCGTCCCATACACCGCGCCGAGCAACGACAGCCGGCCGCCCACGGCGGTGTAGATGACCATCTCGATGGAGGGCGTGATGCCCACGAAGGAAGGCGACATGAAGCCCACCTGGAGCGTGAACATGGCCCCGCCGATGCCCGCGAGCGCGGCGGCGAAGCAGAAGACGAAGATCTTGAAGCTCGCCACGTCATAGCCGGAGAAGCGCACCCGGTCCTCCTTGTCGCGCATGGCAACGAGGATGCGGCCGAGCTTGGAGCGCTGCACGAACTGGCACAGCAGGATGACGCCGATGAGCAGGCCCGCATTGACGAAATACAGGATGAACTTGGCGCTGTCGGTGCGGATGTCCCAGCCGTGCAGGGTGCGCAGATCGGTGATGCCGTTGACGCCGCCGGTGTAGCCCTGCTGGCCGATGATGAGGATGCTCATGATCGCGGCCAGCGCCTGCGTGATGATGGCGAAGTAGACGCCGCCCACCCGCCGCTTGAACAGCGCGAAGGCGAGGACGAGGGCGAACACCGCCGGCACCAGCATCACCGCGATGATGGAGAAGCCCAGTGACTTGAACGGCACCCAGAAGAAGGGCAGCGAAGTGAGCTGGTTCCAGTCCATGAAATCCGGAATACCGGGCGTGGACTGGATCTTCGTCGCCTCCGGGGTGGAGGCCTCCAGCTTCAGATACATGGCCATGCAATAGCCGCCGAGGCCGAAGAACACGCCCTGACCGAGGGAGAGAATGCCCGCATTGCCCCAGCACAGCACGAGGCCCACGGCGACGAAGGCATAGGTGAGATATTTGCCCACCATGTTGAGCCGGAAGGGCTCCAGCACCAGCGGCAGCACCACCACCAGAAGCACGGCGAGGAGGAGAACGCCGACGAGATCCTTGGAACGCAGCGAGAATGACATGGGTCGGGCTCCTCAGCGACGGACCTTGAGGACGAAGAGGCCTTCGGGGCGCAGCATCAGGATGCCGACCACCACCAGCAGCGTGAGCACCTTGGCCATGGAGCCGGACATGAAGAATTCCATGGTCGACTGGGCCTGCGAGATGGTGAAGGCCGAGGCGATGGTGCCCGCGAGCGAAGCCGCGCCGCCGAAGACCACCACGAGGAAGGTATCCACGATATAGAGCTGGCCGGCGGTCGGCCCCGTGGAACCGACCATGGTGAAGGCGGAGCCCGCCACGCCCGCGATGCCGCAGCCGATGCCGAAGGTCATGCGGTCCACCCGCTCGGTGGAGATGCCAACCGCCCCGGCCATGGTGCGGTTGAGCACCACGGCGCGCACCTGAAGGCCCCAGCGGGAGCGGAACATCAGCAGATAGACGGCGACCGCGATGAGCGTGGTGAGGCCCATGACGAACAGGCCGTTGATCTGCACTTCAATGGTGTCGGTGACGGGCAGCGAGCCCATCATCCAGTCCGGCAGTTCCACGCCAACCTCGCGCGCGCCGAAGATGGAGCGGAATGCCTGCTGCATGATGAGCGAGAGGCCCCAGGTGGCGAGCAGCGTGTCCAGCGGGCGCTTGTAGAGAAAGCGGATGAGCCCCCATTCCACCAGCATCCCGAGCCCTCCGGAGACAACGAAGGCCACCGCCATGGCCACGAAGAAGTAGATGCCGTAAAGGCCCGGCGCGTAGGCTTGGAAAAGCTGGGAGGTGAGATAGGTCATATAGGCGCCGAGGATCATGAACTCGCCGTGCGCCATGTTGATCACGCCCATCTGGCCGAAGATGATGGCAAGGCCGAGGGACATCAGCACGAAGACCGAGAACAGGATCAGGCCCGCGAAGGCCTGCATGGCAAAGATCGAGCCGAGCTCGCCGAGCGAATATCCCATGAACATGCGATGGTTCCCGGTTCCGGTTTCTGGGTGGTCGGCTTCAGAAACTGCGTTGGCGTCTGCAAGCGCCCCATGGCGCGAATGACCCGCTGAGCGTTCAAAGCCCTCCCCCCTTGCGGGGGAGGGTTGGGAGGGGGGTAACGCGGTTACGTCTGTCGTGCCCCCTGCTCTCGGCTGAACTCGCTCCGGCGGAGAGGGCATTACCCCCCTCCCCAGCCCTCCCCCTCAAGGGGGGAGGGAGTATATCCAGCCACAATCCCTGTTCAATCGCTCACTGATAGCCCTTCGGGAACGGATCAGGCTCGACCAGCTCGGAGGTCTCGTAGACCACGTCATACTGGCCATCGACGCGTGCCTTGCCGACGCGGGTCTTGCTCCAGAGATGGTGATTCTCGTGGATTCGCACGTAGCCTTCCGGCGCCTTGTCGAAGGCAACGCCCGGCGAGGCCGCGGCCACCTTGTCGATGTCGAAGGAGCCGGCCTTTTCCACCGTCAGTTTCCAGAGCCACGGGCCGAGATAAGCGGCCTGCGTCACGTCGCCGATGACGATCTTGTCGCCATAGGTCTTCTTGAATGCGTCGACGAACGCCTTGTTGTTGGGATTGTTGAGCGACTGGAAGTACTTCATGCAGGCAAACGCGCCCGCGATATTCTCGCCGCCGATGCCGAGGATCTCGTCTTCCGTCACCGAGATGGTGAGCAGCGTCTGCTTGGAGAGGTCGATGCCCGCCGCCTTGAGCTGCTTGTAGAAGGCGACGTTCGAGCCGCCAACGATGATGGCGTAGATCACATCCGGCTTGGTCAGCTTGATCTTGTTGATCGCCGAATTGAACTGGGTGTGGCCCAGCGGGAAGTACTCCTCGCCCACCACCTTGAGCTTCAGGAAATTCTCGATGTGCTTGCGGGCGATCTTGTTGGAGGTGCGCGGCCAGATATAATCCGAGCCGAGCAGGTAGAAGGTCTGCGCCCCGCGCTCCTTCACCACCCAGTTGAGGCCGGCGATGATCTGCTGGGTGGCCTCCTGGCCAGTGTAGATGACGTTCTTGGACTGCTCCAGGCCTTCATAGAAGGTGGGATAGTACAGCATGCCGTTATACTGCTCGAACACTGGCAGCACCGCCTTGCGGGACGCAGAGGTCCAGCAGCCGAACACCGAGGCGCACTTGTCCTGCACCAGCAGCTTCTTGGCCTTTTCGGCGAAGGTCGGCCAATCGGAGGCGCCATCCTCCTGAATGAACTTGATCTTGCGGCCGAGGATGCCGCCGGCGGCATTGATCTGATCGATGGCGAGCTTCTCCGCCTGCACCGAGCCGGTCTCGGAAATGGCCATGGTGCCGGTGACGGAGTGCAGGATGCCGACCGTGACTTCCGTATCGGTCACGGCGAGACCGGTCGTATTCACGGCAGAAGTCGGCGGAACATCAGCGCGGGCCGGCGTCGAGAGAAAAGAGACGGCAGGAACAGCCGAAGCAATCGGCAGTGCGGCAAGCCCCTTCAATACGCCACGGCGCGTGGCGCTCATCTTGTCCTGACGGTCGTCACTGGATGACATGCCCATTCCCTCCACGGAAAATCGTGGCCCGAACTTCGGCCCCAGCAGATTCACGAGCGAAGCTGCCATGGACCTCATGCTTCCCGTGAGTGCCGCAGCGCAGCAATACGTCGATTGACGTATATGCCCCCGCCCGGCCGACGCTATGCTGTGCTTGAACGAGCGGCTTGTCCGTGCGCGATGTGTTTCGCGCGTGCGCGAAGCGAGGGGGAGTGTAATTCGTGAGCAGTGCCTGCCGCGTTGCTAAGCAGCGGCAGGACGGTCGCATGAGGGCTTCATGGAAGCAGGCGGAAAGCTGCGGAGATATCAGCAGAAAAAGAACGGAGCGGCTGAAAATGCAGCACGAATTCTACTTGTGGAAAGCCGGGCAACGGCCGTAGTCTCCCGCAGGCTGGATCATGCCGCGTCGTGGGACGGACTGACTCATCGCTCAGGTTGATGCAACAGGAGCGGAACGGCCTCTGGAGCGTGGTCCCTCAGGGTCGGAGCGCGCCAGCACGGAATTCTTCAGGGCCCGGAACAGTCACGGTTCCGGAAAGGGACATAATCAAAAATCCACGGGGAGCGATGCAGCACGGAGGCCCTTCACCCCATCTGGAGGCGGGGCGCACGTCCATGGCGGCGGAACAGCGTATCGTCCGGGTCAGACGCCAGTATAACCAATGGGTCGTCAACGAGACCCTGGAAGACTACGCCCTGCGGTTCACCGCCAAGAGTGCCCGGCGGTGGTCGCCGTTCCGCGTCGCCAACACGGCGCTCGGCGCCATCTCCTTTCTCGCGCTGGAGGCCATCGGCGGGGCGGTCACGCTCTCCTACGGTTTCACCAATGCGGCGGCCGGCATTCTGGCGGTCAGCCTCATCATCTTCCTCACCGGCCTGCCCATCTCCTATTATGCCGCGAAATTCGGCGTCGATATCGACCTGCTCACGCGGGGCGCCGGCTTCGGCTATATCGGCTCCACCGTCACCTCGCTCATCTACGCCTCCTTCACCTTCATCTTCTTCGCGCTGGAGGCGGCCATCCTCGCGCTGGCGCTGGAGATGTGCCTCGGCCTGCCGCTGGCGGCGGGTTATGTGCTGAGCGCGCTGGTGGTCATCCCCCTCGTCACCCACGGCATCACCTTCATCAGCCGGTTCCAGACCTGGACGCAACCGCTGTGGCTCGCCCTCCATATCGTACCGCTGGTCTGGCTTCTGGCCCATCGGGGCGAGGAGCTGAGCCACTGGATGGATTTCACCGGCCTCGCCGGCCCGAAGGATGGCGCCTTCAGCCTCATCGCCTTCGGCGGCGCCGCCACGGTGGTTTTCGCGCTGGTGGCGCAGATCGGCGAGCAGGTGGACTATCTGCGTTTCCTCCCCCGGGAGGCTTCGGGACGCAACATCAAGTGGTGGTGCGGCATGCTGGCGGCGGGGCCGGGCTGGATCATTCCCGGCGCGCTTAAAATGCTGGTTGGCTCGTTCCTCGCTTATCTGGCGCTGGAGAGCGGTGTGCCGCTCGACAAGGCGGCCGAGCCCACGCAGATGTATCTCGTCGCCTTCGGCGCCATGATCCCCTCCCATCAAGCGGCGCTCTGGCTCATGGGCGTGTTCGTCATCGTCTCGCAGTTGAAGATCAACGTGACGAACGCCTATGCGGGCTCCATCGCCTGGTCCAACTTCTTCTCCCGCCTCACCCATTCCCATCCCGGCCGCGTGGTGTGGCTGGTATTCAACGTCACCATCGCTCTGCTGCTCATGGAGCTCGGCATCTATCGGGTGCTGAACGAGACGCTGGGCATCTATGCCATCGTCGCCATCGCCTGGGTGGCGGCGCTGGTGGCCGATCTCGTGGTCAACAAGCCCCTCGGCCTGTCCCCGCCCACCATCGAATTCAAGCGGGCGCATCTTTATGATGTGAACCCGGTGGGCGTCGGCGCGGTGCTGGCCGGCACGGGCGCCGCCATCCTCGCCTATACGGGGGCATTCGGCCCGCTGCCGCAGGCCTTTGCGCCCTTCATCGCGCTCATCGTGTCCTTCCTCACCGCTCCCGCCATCGCATTCGCCACGGGCGGGCGCTATTACACAGCCCGCAAGCCCAAGACCGAATGGCGCAAGGGCATCGTGCGCTGCTGCATCTGCGAGCATAAATACGAGCCGGAGGACATGGCCCATTGCCCCGTCTATGCCGGCCCCATCTGCTCGCTCTGCTGCACGCTGGATGCGCGCTGCCACGACCGCTGCAAGACGGACGCGCGCGTCGCCGACCAGATCCTCGCCCTGCTCGGCTCGGCCCTGCCGGCCTGGGTGGTGGCGAAGCTCAATTCCCGCGTCGGGCATTATCTCGCCATTCAGGCCATGCTGGCCTCGGTCATCGGCGGCATCCTCGCTATCATCTATTTCCACGCCCGCTTCGAGAGCCCGTCCCATGGCGAAGCGATCCGGGGCACGTTGTGGACGCTCTATTTCGTGCTGATGATCATCGTCGGCGTGGTGGCCTGGCTGTTCGTGCTGGCGCAGGAGAGCCGCCGCGTGGCGCAAGAGGAGAGCCAGCGCCAGACCACCCTGCTCATGCGCGAGATCGAGGCCCACAAGCGCACCGACGCCAAGCTCCAGAAGGCGAAGGAAGTGGCGGAGGCGGCGAACCTCGCCAAGAGCCGCTACGTGGTGGGCATCAGCCACGAACTGCGCACGCCGCTGAACGCCATCCTCGGCTATGCCCAGCTTCTGGAGCGCGACACCTCCATCCCCGCCCACCGGCGGGATGCCATCCGGGTGGTGCGCCGCTCCTCGGAGCATCTGTCCGGCCTCATCGACGGCCTGCTCGACATCTCCAAGATCGAGGCCGGGCGCCTGCACCTCTATCGCGACGAGGTGCGCATCCGCGACCTGCTGGACCAGCTGGTGGACATGTTCCGCCTCCAGGCCTCGGCGCGTGGCATCGAGTTCATCCACATGCGCTCCGAGCGCCTGCCGGCGGTGGTGTTTACCGATGAGAAGCGCCTGCGGCAGATCCTCATCAATCTCCTCTCAAACGCCATCAAGTTCACGGCCAAGGGGCACGTGGCGCTGCGCGTGACCTATCGCAATCAGGTGGCGGAGTTCGAAGTCGAGGATACCGGCATCGGCATCGCGCCGGAGGAACGCGGCCGCATCTTCGAGCCCTTCGAGCGGGGCTCGCGCGGCGGGGCGTTCAACGCCATCGGCATCGGGCTCGGCCTCACCATCACCAAGCTCCTCACCGAGATCATGGGCGGGGAAATCTCGCTGAAGAGCGAACTCGACAAGGGCAGCACCTTCAAGGTGCGCCTGCTGCTCTCGGAAGCGCCGGGTCGGGAGGCTGCGCCACCCGAGCAGCGCATCGTCGCCTATGCCGGCGCCGCCCGCACGGTGCTCGTGGCCGACGACGACGACGCCCACCGCGATCTCATGTGCGAGATGCTGCGCCCGCTCGGCTTCATCGTCTTCACCGCCGCCGATGGCCTCGCCTGCCTCGAGATGGCGGGCCAGACCGATCCCGATCTCGTGCTGCTCGATGTCTCCATGCCCCGCCTCACGGGCTGGGAGACGGCGACCGCCCTGCGCACGCGCGTTGCCCCACGCGCCCGCATCATCATGGTCTCGGCCAATGCGCAGGAAATGGGCCGCCGGCCCGCCGAGCCGCGCCACCACGACGACCAGTGCGTGAAGCCGGTGGACCTGCGCATGCTGCTGGAGAAGATCCGCGCCCAGCTCGGCCTCGACTGGGTCTATCAGTCGGACGCGCCGGACCAGCCCGCCGCCATCGCCCCGCCGGTGGTGCCGCCGTCCGCCGGCCATATCGAGGAACTGCTGAAGCTCGGCCGCATCGGCTATGTGCGCGGCATCCAGGCCAAGCTTCAGTCCCTTGCCGCCGAATCCCCCGAGCACGAGCCGTTCGTCAAGGAGATGAGCGACATCGTGCGCACCTTCGATCTCAACCGCTACATGTCCGTTCTGGAGGCTCTGCGCACCCATGATGCATAGTGCCAAACGCCGCGACATCGTCCTCGTGGTGGACGACAGCCCCGAGACGCTGAGCCTGCTCACTGATGCCCTGGAGGATGCCGGGGTCACCGTCCTCGTGGCGGTGGAAGGGGCCAATGCGCTCACCCTCGTCGAGCAGATCACGCCGGACGTGATCCTGCTCGATGCCATCATGCCCGGCATGGACGGCTTCGAGACCTGCCGCCGGCTCAAGGCCCTGAAAGCCCTCGCCCATGTGCCGGTCATCTTCATGACCGGCCTCTCGGAGACCGAGCATATCGTGAAGGGGCTCGACGCGGGTGGCGTGGACTATGTGACCAAGCCCGTGGTGCCGAACGAGATCATCGCCCGGATGCGCGTGCATCTGGCCAATGCCCGGCAAACCCAGAGCGCGCAGGTGGCGCTGGATGCGGCGGGGCGCTTTCTCATGTCCGCCAGCCTCGACGGCCGCGTGCTGTGGAGCACGCCGCAGGCCACCCGCCTCATCGGCGCTCTCTTCACCGCCCTGCCCGGAGAGGGCTATCTGCTGCCGGACGCCGCCCTCTCGTGGCTGCGCGCGCGACACGCCGCCCTAGGCACCCCGCCGGAAAGTGTGGAACTGCCCGACCCCAACGGCGGGCGCAGCCTCAAGCTCTCCTACGTGGGCCAGATCGGCGAGCAGGAAGTGCTGCTGCGTGTTACCGACGAGGTGCGCGCCCGCGACGAGGACATTCTGCGCACGGCGCTCGGCATCACGCAGAGGGAGGCGGAAGTCCTGCTGTGGATCGCCCGCGGCAAGCCCAACCGCGACATTGCCGAAATCCTCGGCCTCTCGCCCCGCACCGTGAACAAGCATCTGGAGCAGATCTACGCCAAGATCGGCGTCGAGAACCGCGCCGCCGCCGCCGCCATGGCCGTTAAGGCGCTTTCCGGTCCGCAGTAGATCGGCCCGCCCCTTGCGAATGACTGGCGTTCGCGCGGCGCATGGACAAAGCCGCCGTCTCGCCTATTCTAGCGCCGCCGACCGGCCGCGGCGGCAGGCATGCCTGCGCGCGTTTATGGGATGCGTCGGTCAAAGGCGAGGGTGGAATGTCGATCCGGATGTGGGGGCGCCAGAACCAAGCGCTCGCAGGCGCTCAGGGCGGAACGGCCGCCACCGGTCCAGCGCCCGGATCGTGCCCCCGGAACGGCGCATCATGAGCGAACCCCTGTCGGCACGGGACGAGGGCGTGGCACCCAATGCCTCGCCTGCGACGGACGAGCGCGCCGCCCACAACGCCATGATCCTCGCTATCGCGGAACGCCAGGACCGGGCCGCCTTCGCAGCCCTGTTCAAGCACTTCGCTCCGCGCCTCAAGACCTTCCTCATGCGCTCCGGCCTCTCCGCCACGGCGGCGGAGGAGATTGCGCAGGAGACCATGCTCTCGGTCTGGCGCAAGGCCGGCTATTTCGATCCTGCCAAGGCCGGCGCGGCGACCTGGATCTTCACCATCGCCCGGAATCTCAAGATCGACGCCCTGCGCCGCGAGCGCCCGGTGGCGCAATTGCCCACCGAGGCGGAAGATACGCCGGACGAGGCCCCCAATGGGGAAGCCCTCATGCTGGCGCAGGAGCGGGAGGATAAGGTGCGCGCCGCCCTCTCCCGTCTCTCGGCCGACCAGGCCAATATCGTTCGCCTGTCCTTCTTTCAGGACAAGCCCCACGCCCAGATCGCAAAGGAACTCGGCATTCCGCTCGGAACCGCGAAATCGCGGGTGCGGCTTGCCCTTGCACGCTTGCGCGCGCTGCTGGAAGACATCGGATGACGACCCCGCACGACGAAACGCTCGCCAGTTACGCCGCCGGCACGCTCGACGCCGGCATTCGCCTCGCGGTCGCGGCCCATCTGGAGGCCGCGCCGAAGAGCCGTGCCCGCCTCGCTCATTTCGAGGCCGCCGCCGGCGCCGTGCTGGATGACCTGCCGCCCACGGATCTGGCGAACGACGCCCTCGACCGCCTGCTGGCCCGCCTCGACGAGTCGGAACCGCCGCCGCCCGCGCCTATCCCCGTGCGCCACGCCGCCCGCATGCCGACCGACGTCCGGCTGCCGAAGGCGCTGGAAGGCTGCTCCATCGGCCGCTGGATCTGGATTGGCCCGGGCGTGCGCTACAGCGCCATCACCATTCCCGGCGCCCCGAAAGCTAATGTCGGCCTCGTGGAAGTTGGCCCCGGCCGGCGCATGCCCGACCACGGACACGGCGGCAACGAGATCACCTATGTGATCTCCGGCGGCTTCTCCGACGAGAACGGCCATTACGAGGCTGGCGACGTGTGCGAGGCGGACGAGAGCCTGGAGCACCAGCCGGTGGCCGATCCGGAAGGCTGCCTGTGCATCATCGCCATGGACGCGCCCATGCGCTTCAAGGGCCTGCTCGGCGCGGTGCTGAAGCCCTTCACCGGCTGACGCCCCTCCCCTCTACCACATCCCGCCCCACGGCATCTTCCCGCAAGCCATTCGGGCTAGACCTCTGCGGAGGCGGCTGTCGGCCCCTGCGGCGCGTCCGTCGCCGGCGGGTACACAGCCCCTTTTCTGACCGGCCAGCCGTCTCAGGCGGCGCACATCCCTGTGGAGACACCCATGCGCGAGCCCACCCTCGATCCGGCGGACTGGAGCGCGCTGCGCGCGGTCTTCCATCAGGCGGTGGATGACGGTCTCGCGCATCTTCAAGGTGCACTCGACACCCCCGTCTGGGTGGCACCGCCGGACGGCTCCAAGAGCGCGCTCCACGAGCCCCTGCCCCGCACCGCGATGCCCGCCGCAGAAGTCTATGAGACCTTCCGCACCCATGTGCTGCCCTACGGGGTCGGCAATGTGCGGCCGGCCTTCTATGGCTGGGTCCATGGCGCCGGCAATGCGGAAGGCGTGCTGGGCGAGCTGATGGCCGCCTTCATGAATTGCAACGTGGGCGGACGCGCCCACATGGCCAATGAGTTGGAGCGCGTGGTCGTCGACTGGTGCAAGGACTTCACCGGGCTGCCCGCCGAGGCCAGCGGGCTGCTCACCTCCGGCACCTCCATGGCGACCGTGCTCGCCATCGCCACCGCCCGCCACGTCCATGCGGACGGCGACATCGGCCGCGAGGGTGTTGCCGTCGCCGGGCGCGGCCTCGTGGGCTATGCCTCCACCGAGGCCCACTCCTGCATCGCCAAGGCCTTCGACCTGCTCGGCCTCGGCCGCAATGCCCTGCGCGCGGTCCCCGTCAATGCGGCCCGTGAGATGGACATCGCCGCACTCGACGCCATGATCGCCGCCGACCGCGCCGCCGGCCTCAAGCCCTTTGTGGTCGCCGCCACCGTCGGCACCGTGAACACGGGGGCCATCGATGACATCGCCGGCATCGGCGCCCTCGCCCACCGCGAAGGCATGTGGTTCCATGTGGATGCCGCCTTCGGCATCGGCGCCCTGTTCAGCGACGCCCACAAGGCCAAGGCCGCGCCCATGGCGCAGGCGGAGTCCATCGCCTTCGACTTCCACAAGTGGTTTCAGGTGCCCTATGACGCGGGCATCGTGCTGATCCGCGATGCCAAGGCGCATTACGAGACCTTCGCGGGCCGGAAGGAATATCTCGCCAGTTCGGAACGCGGCCTGGCTGCAGGCGAGCCCTGGTATTGTGATTACGGTCCGGAACTCTCGCGAACCTTCCGCGCGCTGAAGGTCTGGTTCACGCTGAAGAGCCACGGCGTCGACGGCATTAGCGCCATCATCGCCAAGAACATCGCGCAGGCGCGCTATCTCGAAGACAAGGTGGCCGCCGAGCCGCGCCTCGAACTGCTCTCACCGGCCAGCCTCAACATCGTGTGCTTCCGTTATGTCGCGCCCTGCGACACAGCCGCGCTGAACCAGCTCAACAAGGACATCGTGGCGGACCTCCAGGAGGCCGGCATCGCCGCCCCTTCCACCACGACGCTGAACGGCCGCACCGCCATCCGGGTCTGTCTCGTCAACCACCGCACCCGCCGTCAGGATCTGGACGCGCTGCTGGCCGGCGTGCTGGAGCTGGGCGCGCGGCGCACGGCGGCCTCAGCGGCCGCCTGATGCGGCAGGGCCGCGCGTCGGCCTTGCCCTTGGCGCCCGTGCCTGCGACAAGGGCGCCATCATGATCGTGCTCGACGACATTTCCCTGCGCATCGCAGGCCGCCTGCTGCTGGACCATGCCTCGGTTGCCCTGCCCGAGAACGCCCATGTGGGCGTGGTGGGGCGCAACGGCGCCGGCAAGACCACGCTGTTCAAGGCGCTGATGGGCGAGCTCGAGCTCGAAAGCGGCGCCGTGCGCCTGCCGAACCGCACCCGCATCGGCCGCGTGGCGCAGGAGGCGCCCGCCGGCCCGGACAGCCTGCTGGAGCGGGTGCTCGCGGCGGACACCGAGCGGGCGGCGCTGCTCAAGGAAAAGGAAACCGCCACCGATCCGCACCGCATCGCGGAGATCGAGATCCGGCTGGTGGACATCGACGCCCATTCCGCCCCCGCGCGGGCGGCGCGCATTCTCTCGGGTCTCGGCTTTGATGAGGCGGCGCAGGCCCGCGCCTGCTCGGAATTCTCCGGCGGCTGGCGCATGCGCGTGGCGCTCGCGGCCCTGCTCTTCACCGAGCCGGACCTGCTGCTGCTCGACGAGCCCACCAACTATCTCGACCTCGAAGGCACGCTCTGGCTTCAGGATTATCTCGCGCACTATCCGCGCACGGTCATCCTCATCAGCCATGACCGCGACCTCTTGGACACGTCCGTGGACCACATCCTCCACGTCTTCAACAACAAGCTGACGCTCTATCGCGGCGGCTACAGCCAGTTCGACCGCCAGCGCCGCGAGCGCCTGTTGCAGGACCAGAAGGCCCGCAAGAAGCAGGAAGCCCAGCGCGCCCACATGGAAGCCTTCGTCGCCCGCTTCCGCGCCAAGGCCACCAAGGCCAAGCAGGCGCAGTCGCGCCTCAAGGCGCTGGCCCGCATGGAACCGCTGGCGGACGAGATTTCCGAGGCACCGGCCCACATCTCCATCCGCCATCCGGAAAAGCTGCTCTCCCCGCCCATCGTCGTCTTCAACGACGTGAACGTGGGCTATGAGCCGGACAAGCCGATCCTCAGGAAGCTGAACCTGCGCATCGACGAGGACGACCGTATCGCCCTCCTCGGGCCGAACGGCAACGGCAAGTCCACCTTCGCCAAGCTGCTGGCCGACCGGCTCGCGCCCCAGAAGGGCAGCGTGGTGCGGGCGGATAAGCTGGAGATCGCCTATCTGGCCCAGCACCAGATCGACGAACTGCGCCCCGGCGACAGCCCGGTGGAGCACGTGCGCCGCCTGATGCCCGATGCGCCGGAAGCCCGCGTGCGCGCCCGCGCCGCCGAGATGGGCTTCTCCTCCGCCGCCGGCGACACGAAAGTCTCCCAGCTCTCCGGCGGCGAGAAGGCCCGCCTGCTGCTGGGCCTTGCCGCCTTCCACGGGCCGCATCTGCTCATCCTCGACGAGCCGACCAACCATCTGGACATCGAGGCGCGCGCGGCCCTCATCACCGCCATCAACGATTTTCCCGGCGCCATCGTCCTCGTCTCCCACGACCGGCACCTGCTGGAAGCCTGCGCCGAGCGGCTGTGGGTGGTGGGCAATGGCACGGTGAAGCCCTATGAGGGCGACCTCGACCAGTATCGCTCCGAGGTGCTGAGCCGCACGGGCCGCATGACCGGCGACGGGCGCAAGGACAAGGCGTCGGATGTCTCCGATGAGATCCCGTCGGAGAGTGACGCGGCCGCCGCTCTGCGCCGGCGGGTACGCGACATGGAAGCGCTGATGGCCAAGTGCGAGAAGGACATCGCCACCATCGACAAGCGCCTCGCCGACCCGAAGATCGAGAAATTCCCCAACGACGCCGCCCGCCTGCAACGCCAGCGGGAAGAGGCCCTCGCCGCCATGGCGAAGGCCGAGGAAGACTGGCTGGAAGCCAGCGCGGAGCTGGAGGGGCTCACCACGTAAAGGGCGGAACTGCCCCCCAGGTCACTGGCAGGCGGCGGCTCCGGCGGTGTTCGTGCCGGGCACCGCGTTGATGTCGGTGATGTCCGCCGTGCCCCGCTGGGTGAAGCAATAACTATAACTGCCCTGCACCTGATAGAAGCATGACGGTAGCTGCCCGGCCGGAATGACGATATTGACCGCCGCCGCGCCAGTGCCGCGCTGGACCGTGGCGGTGGCGGCGCGCGTGGTCGAGCTGTTCGGGTTCTTGCGGAAGGTGATGCCGGTGTTGGGCTGCGACACACTGATGGCCGTGGGATTCTGGCAGGTGGCGTCGAAATTAAGATCCGCGGCGAAGGCCGGCAGGCTGGCCGACGTGAGCAGGCCCGCCGCCAGGGCAAGCTTCGGGAGCCGCGCAGTGATCGCCGTCGGTGCCAAAGTCGTGGCGTTTGCATAGGTCATGACGTTTCCTTTCGTGGACAAAGTGGAACCGATGCCGCCGCTTCCCGGACCGGAGATGCGGAGGCCATTTAAATGAACATATGATTGATTGTACGACCGGCCCGGCCGTTAGGCGGCGAGTTGCTCGCGGATATGGCGGGTGGCGATGCGCGCCTCCCATTCGTCGAAGATGGTGCTGAGGTCGAAATCGAGGGCCAGCTTCGGATCCGCGCCGTCGATCAGGACCAGACGGTGCACAGCGTCGACCACGTCCTTGTACTTGTCATACTCCTTCACCAGGCGATCGCGATCCTCGCGCTCCAGCGCGAGCATGTCGTCGAAATCCTTCTTGGTCTGCTTGTAGGCAGCCGGGTCCTTGATCAGCTCCTTCAGCGTCTTCGACTGTTCGGTGCGGATCCAGATGATCAGGTCGTTGATAATCTCGATCTCCTTCTGCGTCGTCTTGAGAATCTGCTGAATGCTGATGGCGCGGGCCTCTTCAACGCTCATGTAGACTTCGAAGACGATCTGGAAGGAACCGATGAAGGAGTTGGTGAAGAACTGCTTCTCCCGGTAGACGCTGCCGTTCTGGGCAAGGAAGAGATGCAGGCCACCGGACAGGGGCATGTCCTGGAAGATGCTCTTCTGGGTCGCACTGGACGTGGAGGCGAACTGCGTGAGGAAGCCGTCCAGAAGCGCAACGACCCGCGCCAGCGTGAGATTGATGTCGTCGATGAAGGACGGCAGATAGTCCTTCACTTCCTTGTTGGTCTCCGGCTTGGCATCTTCGGAGCCAGGAATATCCGGCGACGGGAATTTTCCAGCGGTGATGGCGCGTCCGATATGATGGATGATGTTGGTGACGCTCTTGAGGGACCACTCGGCGTAATTCTGATAGTCCGATCGCCGATCCCCGAAGAAGCGGGCATATTTCCATCCACTCTTTGTATAATGTTCGGCAACGAGAGCCGTGATCTCCTTCAACATTTCCGCTTCTTTGGCCTTTGATTCCGCGGCCAACTTATCCATGTACTCCCGGAATTTTCTATCCTCTTTTTCTTTTTCCTCGATGGACGGTGACTTCCCCATAACGCCCTCCTATGACTTCGCGCATGGATGCGCGACACAATCTTTAGGAGCGTTTATCTCGAAATACAACTTTTAATATTTAATGTTATGCAATACAACTTAACCGAGAAGTTGCAAGCTATGCTAGCTGTTCATCTCAGGGCTGGCCCGATCCCGGAGCCAGCCCTGCCCCGCATCACCATTGGCATCCGCATCGCGCTGGACAGTTTCGCGGCCGCTCCGTTGACATCCTGCTCAGGCGCGAGCGCCGGGGGCCGCACGTCCCCCATTCATGGAGCCTCCGGCGCCAATCATCGGCAGCAGAGACGTTCCCGCTCCACTGATCTTGCAATCACCGCAGCCCGGAGAACGACGGCGGGGCCCCGTCGAGCGTGATGACGACACCCTCGGAGGGCCGTAGTGCCACCTCGTCCACCACGCGCTCGCCCATCCGGTCGCAGAAGACGGATAGGGCGATCCTGCCAGCAAGCCCGGGCCCGCAGGCCGCCAGAACTGGAACGTCGCCGAGATTGAGGGCAATCAGGAAGCTTTCGCCGGCGTGCTCTCGGCCATAGAGCAGCAGGTCGCCGCCCGCCGCCACTGGCACGTAGGCTCCAATCGACAAGGCGGCATGCGCTCGCCGCAGGCGTAGCAGTTCGCGATGAAGCTCGAGCATGGAGTGGGGTTCCGCGCGCTGTTGCGCCACGTTCACCTCTGGAAAGGCTTCATCAACCGGCAGCCAGGGCTCGACATCCGAAAAGCCAGCATGCGGCGAGCCATCCCACTGCATGGGCGTGCGGACACCGTCGCGGCCGAGGCCGAGGCCGGGCACGTTCTTCTCCCAGGGGTCCTGCACCCGTTCGGGCGGGATGGGCACGTTGGTCATGCCGATCTCATCGCCATAATAGAGCGTCGGCGTACCGCGCAGGGTGAGGAGCAGCATGGCCGCCACCCGCGCCTGATCGGGGCCGAGGCGGGCGGCCACGCGCGGGCGGTCGTGATTGCCCAGCACCCAGTTGGGCCAGCCGCCTTCGGGCAGGGAACCTTCATAACGGGCGATGAGATCCGCGAGCGCTCGCGCATTCCACTCGGCTTCCAGCAGCGCGAAATTGAAGGGCAGATGCGCGCCGTCGAGGCTCGCCCCGTAATAAGCCGCGAGCCGCTCCACCGGCAGGTAGATTTCTCCGATGAGCACGCGGTCATCATAAGCGTCCATCACACACCGAAGACCGGCAATGACGCCATGTACCTCCTCGAGATCGGTGGTGTGGACGGGCTTGAGGCGCCGATAGGGGTTCATGCCCTCACGCCAGTCCTCATCCGGCGGATTGTCGCGGAAGGCGGCGTCCTTCATGAGGTGCCAGATCACATCCACGCGAAAGCCGTCCACGCCGCGATCCAGCCAGAAGCGCATGGCCGCGTGGATAGCCTCGGCCACCTGCGGATTGCGCCAGTTGAGGTCCGGCTGCCGGTCAAGGAAGGCGTGGTAATAATATTGCCCCGTCGCCGGATCGAAGGCCCAGGCGCTGCCGCCAAATTCCGAAAGCCAGTTGTTCGGCGGCCCGCCATCCGGCGCGGGATCGCGCCAGATATACCAGTCCCGCTTCGGGCTCGTGCGGGACGCTCGGGCCTCGCGAAACCAGGGGTGTTCGTCGGAGGTGTGGTTGGGCACGAGATCGAGGATGACCTTGAGGCCGAGCCCATGGGCATCGGCCACCAGCCGGTCGAAATCCTTGAGCGTGCCGAACAAAGGATGGATGCCGGTATAATCCGCCACGTCATAGCCGAAGTCTGCCATGGGCGATGGATAGATGGGGGAGATCCAGAGCGCGTCCACGCCGAGGTCCACCAGATGGTCGAGCCTCCGGCGGATGCCTTCGAGATCGCCGATGCCGTCGCCATCGCTGTCCTGAAAGCTGCGCGGATATATCTGATAGATCACGCCGCTCTGCCACCAGCGCGGCGCGTCCTCCCGTTCGGCTCGGCTCTCGCTCACGCTCATCTCCCTCGGCTCGCGCCCGATCGTGATACCTGTTCCCTGCCACACAAGTGGCAACAGCCCGATGGCATAACGCGACGCGCGCGGACGGGGTTCGATGGAACCCCGTGTCAGAATCCCGCGTTGTGGAACAGGCAGGACGCGCCCGTCGCCACACGGCGGGGGCGCGTCATTCTTGATCCCGTTCGACGAGACCCATGCATATCCCGCGCGCGCCCCTCTCCCCGACCTCCGCCGCCGCTCCCTCGCCGTTCCAGCGGCGCGCCACCCAGACGCGGGGAGGATGAGCCATGGATGCCGCCGCGCGCCCTGACATGGACCCGCTCTGGTACAAGGATGCGGTCATCTACCAGCTCCATGTGAAGTCGTTCTTCGATTCCAACAATGACGGAATCGGCGACTTCCCCGGCCTGCTGGCCAAGCTGGACTACATCGCCGAACTCGGCGCCGACACCATCTGGCTCCTGCCCTTCTATCCCTCGCCCCGGCGGGACGATGGCTATGACATCTCCCTCTACGAAGGCGTCTCGCCCGACTATGGCACCATGGAGGACGCCCGGCGCTTCATCGAAGCCGCCCATGCCCGCGGCCTTCGCGTCATCACCGAACTCGTCATCAATCATACGTCGGACCAGCATCCCTGGTTCCAGCGCGCCCGTCAGGCGCCGAAGGGCTCGCCCGAGCGGAACTTCTACGTCTGGGCCGATGACGATCAGGGCTATGGCGGCACGCGCATCATCTTCCTTGATACGGAGAAGTCCAACTGGACCTATGATCCGGTCGCAGGCCAGTATTTCTGGCACCGTTTCTATTCCCATCAGCCGGACCTCAACTTCGACAATCCGGAGGTGCTGGAGCGCGTGCTCTCGGTCATGCGCTTCTGGCTGGACATCGGCGTCGATGGCCTGCGGCTCGACGCGGTGCCCTATCTGATCGAGCGCGAAGGCACCTCCAACGAGAACCTGCCCGAGACCCACGAGATCCTGCGCAAGATCCGCACCCATCTCGATGCCAATTATCAGGGCCGCATGCTGCTGGCCGAGGCCAACATGTGGCCGGAGGACACCCAGCAATACTTCGGGCTGAATGCGGACGAATGCCACATGGCGTTCCACTTCCCGCTGATGCCGCGCATGTACATGGCCATCGCCAAGGAAGACCGCTTCCCCATCACCGACATCCTGCGCCAGACGCCGGAAATCCCCGAGACCTGCCAGTGGGCCATCTTCCTGCGCAACCATGATGAGCTGACGCTCGAAATGGTGACGGATTCCGAGCGCGACTATCTCTGGAGCGTCTATGCGGCGGACCGGAGGGCGCGGCTCAATCTCGGCATCCGCCGCCGCCTCGCCCCGCTGCTGGCGCGCGACCGCCGGCGCATCGAATTGATGAACGGCCTCCTCCTCACCATGCCCGGCACGCCCGTCATCTATTATGGCGACGAGATCGGCATGGGCGACAACATCCATCTGGGCGATCGCGACGGTGTGCGCACGCCCATGCAGTGGTCGCCGGACCGCAATGGCGGTTTCTCCCGCGCCGACCCCGAACAACTGGTCCTGCCGCCCATTCAGGATCCGCTCTATGGCTACAATGCCCTGAATGTGGAGGCGCAGACCCGCGACCCGCATTCGCTGCTGAACTGGATGCGCCAGATGCTGGCGATCCGCCGCCGCTCACGGGCCTTCGGGCGCGGCAGCTTCCGCCTGCTCTATCCCGGCAACCGCAAGATCCTTGCCTATCTGCGCGAATATGACGGCGAGACCATCCTGTGTGTCGCCAACCTCTCGCACACGCTGCAGGCAGTGGAGCTGGACCTTCAGGAATTCGAGCATCGCGTGCCCGTCTCCATGGCCGGCGGCACGCCCTTTCCGCCGGTCGGGCGGCTGCCGTATCTGCTGACCATTCCGCCGTACGGCATGTACGCCTTCCAGCTCTCCAAGGACGAGGCTGAGCCGTCCTGGCACACCATTCCGCCGGAACAGCTGCCGGAATTCACGACGCTGGTGGTGAAGGAAGGACTGTCGGACGCTCTCGCGGGCCGGAACCTTGCCGTCATCGAGCGCGACGCGCTGCCCGCCTATCTCGACCGGCGCCGCTGGTTCGGCGGACGCAACGAGACCATCACGGGCGCGCGCCTTGCCCTCACCGCGGCGTTGCCGGGCAAGGAGAACGACTTCCAGTTCGCTGACATCGTGGTCGAACATGGCGGGTCCATCGAGCATTACGCTTTGCCGCTCACCATCGTCTGGGAGGACCAGAGTCCGTCTGCCCTTGTTCCCCAACTGGCCCTGACCCGCGTGCGCAAGGGGCGGCGCGTGGGCTATCTCACCGACGCGCTCACCTCGGACGCTCTGCCCCATGCCCTCGGCCGGGCCCTGCGGCGCAAGGCGGTGATGCCGCTGCCCGACGGCGGCGAACTGCGCTTCGTGCCCACGCGGGCGCTGGGCGAGATCGACATCCCGCCGGACGCGCCCATCGAGCGCAGCGCCGCCGAGCGGGCGAATTCCACCATCACCATCGGCACCTCGGCGGTCATCAAGGTGGTCCGCCGCACCGTCTATGGCGGGCATCCGGAAAGCGAGGTGGCCCGCTATCTCACCGAGCGCGGCTATGCCAACACCCCGCCCCTGCTGGGTGAACTGCTGCGGGTCTCGCCGCAGGGCGAAACCGCCCTCCTCGGCCTGATGCTGGGCTTCGTCGCCCATCAGGGCGACGGCTGGTCCTGGACGCTCGACCAGTTGCGCCGGGCGCTCGACGAGACCACCGCCACGCCGCAGGACCGGGACGCGCGCTTCGAAGAGCATGTGTCGAGCCTCACACCATTCCTGCGCGCCATCGGCCGGCGCCTCGCGGAATTCCACGCCCTGCTCGCCACCGAGAGCGTGTATGAGGCCTTCCTGCCCGCAACCGCCGGGGAAGCGGAGACCGCCGCCTGGGCGGAAGCCGGCTGCCGCGAGATGGGCGAGGCGCTCGATGCTCTGGCCGGGCTATCGGCAGGAGCGGACAGGGAAACACAGGATCTCGCGGCCACGATCCTGGCCGTGCGCGAGCCCTTGATGGCCGCCATCCGGCGCCTCTCGGGGTCGGCGGACGGGGCGCTCCTCATCCGCACCCATGGCGACTTCCACCTCGGCCACGTGCTGGCGGTGGCGGGCGATGCCTATATCGTCGCCTTCGAGGCGGAGCCCTCCCGCCCGCTCGCCGAGCGGCGGGCGAAGAGCAGCCCGTGGCGCGATGTCGCTGATCTCCTGCATTCGCTGGATTTCGCCGCCAGCACGCTGGCCTCCGCATCTTACGAGAATACGGGTGTAGGCGACGGGGGCGAGCGGCTCGGCCTGATCCGCCGGGTGCGCGCGCGGGCGGAACGCGCCTTCCTCAACGGCTATTTTGAAGCGGCTCCCCCCGTCGTGACGCGGGACCGGGCGCTGCTCGATCTCTTCCTGCTCTCGGAAGTGGCCCGCGACATCCGCCGGGAGGCGGCCGAACGGCCGTCCTGGCTCGCAGGTCCTGTCCGGCGCCTGCATGCGCTCGCCGTTCGCCTTGCCGGATGCGAGGACGTGGACACCGAAGCGCCCGTCGCCGGCCAGCCCGCATGAGCGCGGCTGCCGCCCCGGCTCCCTTTCCCGACGCGGCGGCGTGCCGCGTCGGCCCCACATCCATTGGAGAGTGCTCATGACCCTCGCGGACCCCATCGACCGCACGCTTGCGCCCGAAGCCGGCGCCCTCGCGGCGCTGGTCGAGGGCCGCCATGGCGACGCTTTCAGCCTGCTCGGCCGGCACATGGTGGATGGCACGCCCATCGTGCGCACTTTTCAGCCGGGCGCCGCCACTGTGGAGGTGCACGTGGGGCCAGCCGGAATGACCGTGCAACTGGCAAAGATCCACCCCGCCGGCCTGTTCGCCGGCCGGCTGCCAGAGGGCGCAGGCCCCTATCTCCTGCGCATCACCTGGCCGGACGGAACCGTGGAGGAGACCGAAGACCCTTACGCCTTCGGGCCACTGCTGGGCGATCTCGACCTCTATCTGATCGCTGAGGGCACTCATCTCGACCTTTCGGAGATGCTCGGCGCCCATGTGGTGCGGGTCGGAGACGTGGAGGGTGTGCGCTTCGCGCTTTGGGCGCCGAACGCCCGGCGCGTTTCCGTGGTGGGCGACTTCAACTTATGGGACGGCCGCCGCCATCCCATGCGGCTGCGCCAGTCGGGCGTGTGGGAAATCTTCCTGCCCGGCGTGCGGGCCGGCGCGCGTTACAAGTTCGAGCTGCTAGGTCCGGACGGCACGCTGCTGCCGCTGAAGGCGGACCCCCTCGCCCGCGCGGCAGAGCTGCCGCCCGCCACCGCCTCCATCGTCAGCAGTCCCGCGCCGTTCCACTGGAGCGACGCGGCATGGATGGCTGGCCGCGCCGGCCGGCAGGGGCCTGAGGCGCCCATCTCCATCTATGAGGTGCATCCCGGCTCCTGGATCCGCATCGAGGCGGACGGCCACCGCAGCCCGAACTGGGATGAACTCGCCGACCGGCTGCTCCCCTATGTGCAGCGGATGGGCTTCAGCCACGTGGAGTTCCTGCCCATCATGGAGCACCCCTTCGGTGGCTCCTGGGGCTATCAGCCGCTCGGCCTGTTCGCGCCCACCGCCCGCTTCGGTCCGCCGGAGGCCTTTGCCCGTTTCGTGGACCGCTGCCATGCCGCCGGTATCGGCGTGATCCTCGACTGGGTACCGGCGCACTTTCCCAATGACGCCCACGGCCTCGGCCATTTCGACGGCACGGCGCTTTATGAGCATGCTGATCCGCGGGAGGGCTTCCACCCCGACTGGAACACGCTGATCTACAATTTCGGGCGGCGCGAGGTGTCCGGCTTCCTGATCGCCTCGGCCCTGGAATGGCTGCGGCGCTTCCATGTGGATGGGCTCAGGGTCGATGCGGTGGCCTCGATGCTCTACCGCGACTATTCCCGAAAGCCCGGCGAGTGGGTCCCCAACATCCATGGCGGGCGCGAGAATCTGGAGGCGGTCGCCTTCCTCCAGCGGCTCAACGCCATGGTCGCGGAACGGGCACCGGGCGCGATCGTCATCGCGGAGGAAAGCACCGCGTGGCCTGGCGTCACGGCGCCGGTGAGCGAGGGCGGGCTCGGCTTTTCCTTCAAGTGGAACATGGGGTGGATGCACGACACGCTGCGCTACATTGAGCACGACAGTATCCACCGCCGCCATCACCACGACGACATCACCTTCGGCCTCGTCTACGCCTTCTCCGAGCGCTTCATCCTGCCCATCTCCCACGACGAGGTGGTGCACGGCAAAGGCTCGCTGCTGGCCCGCATGCCCGGCGACGACTGGCAGCGCATGGCGAACCTGCGCGCCTATCTCGGGCTCATGTGGGGCCATCCGGGCAAGAAGCTGCTGTTCATGGGCTGCGAGATCGCCCAGCCGGACGAGTGGAACCACGACGGCGTCATTCCGTGGCATCTGCTGGAGCAGCCTGCCCATGCGGGCATTCAGAAGCTGGTGGCCGACCTCAACGCCACCTATGCGGACCTGCCGGCCCTCCATGCCCGCGACGCGACGCCGGACGGCTTCTCCTGGATCATCGGTGACGACAGCGCCAATTCCGTCTTCGCCTTCTTCCGTCACGCGCCCGGCGCGCCGCCGGTGCTGGTGGTCGCCAACATGACGCCGGTGCCGCGCGAGGCCTATCGCATCGGCGTGCCGGACGGCGGCCCGTGGCTCGAGGCGGTCAATACGGACGCCGCGGCCTATGCCGGCTCGGGCGTGGGCAATGGCGGTTCGGTGGAGGCGGAGGCCATCGGGAGCCACGGCCTGCCCTTCAGCCTGTCCCTCACCCTGCCCCCGCTCGCCACCCTCTTCCTGACGCCGCGCCAAGGCTGAACCGACCCATGGACGATACCCTCCACGACCTCGCGCGCGCGGCCGGCGTCTCGCCGCACTGGCACGATGCCTTCGGCCGCCCGCAGACGGTGCCGCCCCATGCCCTGCGCGCCATCCTCGGTGCGCTCGGCCTGCCGGCGGAGACCGATGCGCTGGCGCGCGAGAGCCTTGACGGCCTCCGGCACACGGCGGTCCCCACCCCGCCGCTCGTGACCGGCGACGTGGGTGCGCCCCTGCGGGTGCCCCTGCCCGGCAGCGGGCCGATGCGCTGGCGCATCACGCTGGAGGAGGGCGGGCTGGTGGAGGGCGAAAGCCAAGGCGGCGGGCTGGACCTGCCGGCGCTCAACGTGCCCGGCTATCACAGGCTGGAGGCGGGCGGGCTGGACGTGACGCTCGCCATCGCGCCGGAGCGGTGCTTTTCCATCGCCGACGCCACCGGAGACGAACGGGCTCGGCTTTGGGGACTGGGGGTCCAGCTCTATGGGCTGAAGCGACCGGGCGACGGCGGCATCGGCGACTTCACCGCCCTGTCCGACTTCGTGCGCCACGCCGCAGGGGCCGGTGCCTCGGCGACGGTGCTGAGCCCGGTGCATGCGGCCTTTTCGGCCGATCCGCATCACTTCAGCCCCTATGCACCATCGAGCCGGCTCTTCCTCAACGTGCTGCATGTGGACCCCGCCGGTCTGTTCGGCACCGATGCCGTGCGGCAGGCCGCGGACGCTCTCTCCCTCGGCGGCATCCTCTCCGCCTGCGAGAGCGCTCCGCTGGTGGACTGGGTACGCGCCGGCCCGGCGCGCCTCGCCCTGTTGCGCCGCCTGTTCGACACCGAACTGCCGGCGCGCCCGGATCTCGTTGCCGCCTATGCGGACTTCCGCCGCGCCCGGGGCCAGGCCCTCGAGGGCCACGCCCGCTTCGAGGCGCTGCATGCTCATATCTGGGGCTCGGACCTTCACCGCTGGAACTGGCGCACCTGGCCCGGCGAGTACCGCGATGCGACGAGCCCGGCGGTAGCGGCCTTTGCCCGCGAGCACGGATCGGAGGTGGAATTCCACGCCTTCCTGCAATGGGCGGCGGCGCATGGCCTGGCGAGCGCGCAGGCGGCCGCCCGCGCGGCCGGCATGCCCGTGGGCCTCATCGGCGATCTGGCGGTGGGCTGCGACGGCGGCGGCAGCCAGTGCTGGAGCGCGCCGGACGACATGCTGATCGGCCTCTCCATCGGCGCACCGCCGGACCTGCTCAACTCGCTCGGGCAGGCGTGGGGGCTCGCCGCCTTCTCCCCGCGCGCCCTCGTTGCCTCGGGTTTCCGCTCCTTCATCGCCATGCTGCGCGCCAGCATGGCCCATGTGGGTGGGGTGCGGATCGACCATGTGATGGGCCTGCTGCGCCTGTGGATGGTGCCGGACGGGGCCGATCCGAAGGACGGGGCCTATCTCGCCTATCCCTTCGAGGATCTGATCCGGCTGGTGGCGCTGGAATCCCAGCGCCACCGCACCATCGTGACCGGCGAAGATCTTGGCACCGTGCCCGATGGCTTCCGCGAGACGCTCGCCAGCCGGCAGATCCTCGGCATGCAGGTGCTGTGGTTCGAGCGCGAGGGGCCGCGCTTCAAGACGGCGGGCGAATATCTGCCCACCGCCATGGCGGTCACCGGCACGCACGATTTGCCCACCGTCGCCGGCTGGTGGCGCGGGCGCGACATCGACTGGCGCGCGCCCCTCGGCCTGCTCGGCGAAGGCATAGACGAGCCGGCCGCGCGGGCCGAGCGCGAGGCGGACCGGCACGCCTTGTGGTCCACCATCGGCGACGGCACGCCGCCACCCGCCGCCACCGAGCCGGATGCCGCAGTCGATGCCGCCCTCGGCTTCGTTGGGCGCACGACCGCGCCGCTGGTCATCATCCCGCTGGAGGACGTTCTGGGCGAAAGCGAGCAGCCCAACCTGCCGGGCACCGTGGACGACCACCCCAACTGGCGGCGGCGCCAGCCGGGGGCGACGGCCCAGCTCTTGGACCGGCCAGAGGTGAAACGACGCCTCGCTTTGCTCGACCAGGCCCGCCAGCCGCTCGCCTGACCCCTCGCGCGCAAGCTTGGCTGAAACCGATCCCGCTGCGGCAGCGTTGTCTTTTGTGAAGGCCGCCTGCCCGCGCTTTCCGGCAAGACGCGCGGGCAGGGACAGGCGACAATGCGGAGGCAGAGCGCCTTCGCGCAGACAAGAGGATGGCCATGACCGCACACGCCACACCGCGCAAGCCGGAACGGGCGCTGGACGATACGCTGAAGGAAACCTTCCCCGCGAGCGATCCGCCGGCCCCCGGCCACTTCACCGGCGCAGAAGACACACCCGACACGAAGCCTGCGGCTTCCTCCGGCAAGGAAGCGGAATCCGACCTGCTGGACGAGGCTCTGGAGGACACGTTTCCCGCCAGCGATCCGCCGGCAATCACCATCAAGCATGGCAAGGACGACGCCGACCCGCGCGACTGACCTTCCGCCCCCGGTTCAATGAAAAAGGCCCCCGCCAATGACGACGGGGGCCTTTTCTCGTCTGGTGACCCGATGACCGTCAGGACATCACGGGCATGACGAACTCGGCGCCGCCCCGCTGGCCGTTGGGCCAGCGTGCCGTGGTGGTCTTGACGCGGGTGTAGAAGCCCACGCCCTCCATGCCATAGACGTTGCGATCACCGAAGATGGACCGCTTCCAGCCGCCGAAGGAATGGAAGGCCACGGGCACCGGGATCGGCACGTTGATGCCCACCATGCCCGCCTGCACGCCGTAATCGAAGGCGCGGGCGGTGTCGCCGTCACGGGTGAAGATGGCGGTGCCGTTGCCATATTCGTGCTCGTTCACGAGCTTCAGCGCGTCATCGAATGCCGGCACGCGGACCACGGAAAGGACGGGACCAAAGATCTCTTCCTTGTAGATGCGCATGTCCGGCGTGACATCGTCGAACAGACAGCCACCGATATAATAGCCGTTCTCGTGGCCCTGGAGCTTCAGGCCACGGCCGTCCACCACGAGCTTGGCGCCTTCGGTGACGCCGAGGTCCACATAGCCGGACACCTTGGCGAGGTGCTCCCTGGTGATGAGCGGGCCCATCTCGCTGTCCGGATCGGTGCCGGGACCGACCTTGAGCGCCCGCACGCGGGGCGCCAGCTTGTCCATCAGCGCATCGCCGATGCCGCCCACGGCCACCGCCACGGACACCGCCATGCAGCGCTCCCCGGCCGAGCCATAGCCCGCGCCCATGAGCGCATCCACGGTCTTGTCGAGATCGGCGTCGGGCATCACCACGAGGTGGTTCTTGGCGCCGCAGAGCGCCTGCGCGCGCTTTCCGTGGGCGCAGGCGGTGCGATAGACATATTCACCCACCGCCGTGGAGCCGACGAAGCTCACCGCCGCCACCTTCGGATGGGTCAGCAGGGCGTCGACCGCCTCCTTGTCGCCGTTCACCACATTGAACACGCCCTTGGGCAGGCCGGCTTCCGCCAGCAGTTCCGCCAGCACCAGCGCCGTGGACGGATCCTTCTCGGAGGGCTTCAGCACGAAGGTGTTGCCGCAGGCGATGGCCACTGGGAACATCCACATGGGCACCATGGCCGGGAAGTTGAACGGCGTGATGCCCGCGCAAACGCCCACCGGATGGCGCTGCGAGAAGACGTCGATGCCGCGCCCCACCTGATCGGAGAACTCGCCCTTCAGCAGATGCGGGATGCCGCAGGCGAACTCCACCACCTCCAGGCCGCGGATGAGTTCGCCCTTGGCGTCCTCCACCGTCTTGCCGTGCTCGCGGGTGATGAGGACGGCGAGACGGTCCAGATTGCGGTCCAGCAGTTCCTTGAAGCGGAACATGATGCGGGCGCGGCTGAGCGCCGGTGTCGCGGCCCAGGCCGGGAGAGCGGCGGCGGCGGCGCGCACCGCCTCGTCCACGCGGGCGGCGCTCGCCAACAGTACGGTGCCGATCTGCTCCCCCGTGGCCGGCGTGAAGGTGGGCGCGCTGCGCTCGCCGGCGCCAGCGCCGATCGCCTGACCGTTGATGTAATGGCCGATGGTGTCCATGCCCGCCGTTCCTTCAGGAATCTGGGTTGAGGGGTGAAGGGTCGGGCGCACTGTCGGTCTGGCATCCGCGCGGATCAACGGGTAAGACAGCCCAACCATTATGCAGATATAGGCGCACCCCATGAACTGGGACCATGCCCGCGTCTTCCTCGCCGTGGCGCGGGAGGGGCAGATGCTGGGGGCGGCACGCAAGCTCGGCCTCGACCACGCCACCGTCACCCGTCGGCTGAACGCGCTGGAGGCGGACCTCGGCGCCAAGGTGTTCGAGCGCAGCCCAACCGGCTGCGTGCCGACGCCGGCGGGCGAGCAGTTGCTTGCCATCGCCGAACGGGTGGAGAGCGAAATGGTGAAGGCCCAGTCGCTGCTGGGCAATGCGGACCTCACGCTTTCGGGCACCGTGCGCATCGGCGCGCCGGACGGCTTCGGCACCTATTTCCTGGCCGCCCGCCTTGCCGCCTTCGCGGCCCTCCATCCCGATCTCGTCATCCAGCTGGTGCCCCTGCCCCGCACCTTCTCCTTGTCCCGGCGCGAGGCGGACATTGCGGTGGTGCTGGACCGGCCGCGCACGGGGCGGCTCGTGGGGCGCAAGCTCACCGGCTATTCGCTCAGCCTCTATGCCGCGCGCGCGCACCTCGACCGCTTCGGTCCCATCGAGACGCCGGAGGATCTGAAGGACCGGATGGCGGTGACCTATGTGCAGGATCTCACCTACAGCCCCGGCCTCGATTACATGGAGGCGCTGACCGGCCTCTGCGCCCGGCGCTTCGAATGTGCCAGCGTCGCCGGCCAGATGGAGGCGGTGCGCGCAGGCGTCGGCATCGGCATCCTGCACGATTATGCCGCCGCGCCGGACGCGGACCTCGTGCCCGTGCTCCCCCAGATGCGCTTCGAGCGCGCCTACTGGCTGGCGGTCCATGCGGACATGCGCGGGCTCAAGCGCATCGAGGAGGTGGAGCGCTTCATCACCACCGAGGTTCAGGCGGCGCGGCGGACCTTTCTCGCCCGCTGAGCGCAGAGCGCACGGCCCCGCGGCAAGGAATGCTGCGATCGAACAATATTGCTCCGCTGACGTTCTCTAGGGTCGTAACCGGACCGGTTCACGGAGCCCGCCCGCCGGCGGCGCTCCGCGCGCTTGCCTCAGGAGACATTGCCATGCCCGCGACCAAAGCCGCGCCGAAGTCCCGCCAGACGGCGGCCCTCCAGACGCCTTCCAACCTGCCCACCAACGCCACCAAGGACATCGCCGCCGCGCTCACCACGCTGCTGGCCGACACCTTCGCCCTCTATCTGAAGACGAAGAACTTCCACTGGCATATGTCCGGCCCGCATTTCCGCGACTATCACCTGCTGCTGGACGAGCAGGCGGACCAGATCTTCGCCATGACCGACGACGTGGCCGAGCGCGCGCGCAAGATCGGCGGCACCACGCTGCGCTCGCTGGGCCATGCCACCCGCCTCCAGCGCATCGAGGACAATGATGCGGAGTATGTGACGCCCCTCGACATGCTGGCCGAGCTGCGCGACGACAATCTCCAGTTCACCGCCTTCCTGCGGGAAACCCACGACCTGTGCGACGAACACAATGACGTCGCGACGGCGAGCCTGATCGAAAACTGGATCGACGAGGCGGAGCGCCGCACGTGGTTCCTCTACGAGACCACCCGCACCCGCTCCGAGCCGGCCTGATCTCAGGCTCTCGAAGACCCCAGCATGCACCGCCGGCAGGTCATCCTGCCGGCGTTTCCATTTCAGGCGCGCGCCCGTGACAGCGCGCCGCTCGCGGCGACGACGCCCGCCACGATGAAGCCGCAGCCGATCAGCTCCTCCAGCTGCGGATGCTCGCCGAGCAGCAGCGTTGCTGTCAGAAGCGCCGCCGGCGGGGTGAGTGCGGTGAGGGCCGTCGCCCGTGCCGGCCCGAGATGCCGGACGGCGGTCGTATAGGTGAGCAGAGAGACCACGCCCGCCAGCAGGCCTTGCGTGACCAGTTGCTGCGCCAGCAGCGCCACCGGCGTCGCCTGTACGGCAGTCCAGATGTTGCCGGCCTCGAACGGCAGCAGGACCACCAGCGACCAGACACCGACGAAGGCCGCCGCCTCAATGCCACTGAGGCGGCTGTAGCGGAAGGCAACCGTATAGAGCGACCAGGCGAAGGCGGCACCTAGAATGGCGAGGGCGCCCCGCCATGTGTCCCCCGTCAGCGAGGCGATGCCCTCACCACTGATGGCGAGCACACCGAGCGTGATGAGGGCGATACCGAGGATGCGCAGCGGCGTGAGCCGCTCCCGGAGCACCACGGCCGAAAGAATGCCGATGAAGAGCGGCAGCGTGCCCGCCAGCAGCGGCCCGGCGGTGGAGACTGGCGCGAAATGCAGCCCCCAGAGCACGAGGAACTGATAGGGCAGCCCCGCCGCCATGAGGCCGAGCAAGGCCAGCGGCGGTGACTGGCGCGGAAACAGGCGGAAGCGCCACCAGAAGGGGGCGAGCAGCAGCGTCGCCGTACCGAAGCGGATGAAGGCCAGAAGTTCCGGTGCCAAGGGCGTGCGCCCGTGCATGGCGACGCGGGTGGTGGTGATCCAGGTGGTCCAGATGGCCACGGTAACGAGCGCGCCGAGAAGCCCCAGGCGGAACGAGGGCGCCGGGACGGCGGACGGGGCGGAAAGGCGCATGATGCAACTTTCGGGGAAGGCGGGCCGCGCCACGATTCGCGCGGCCGTGTTGCAGTGCAACTTGGTGGCTTCCGCCGGTGAGCACCACCGACGCTGCGGCATTGCTCGGGCTTGCGCCATGCGCCCGGCGCTGGCGCGGTAAACCGTTCAGGCCCCTGCCGTTTTCGCTTCCTCGCATGCCTGCGCCTGAAAGCGGCGGATGAGCCAGCTTCCGGCCGGGCCGGGCGGGGCTCCGCTGCGGTGGATGGCCTGGAGCGGATAGGAGATCGCCCGCATGTCCGGCAGGTCGAGCCGCACCAGGCGGCCGGCGGCGAGGTCCTCGCGGATCATCGGCTCCGGCATGTTGCCCCAGCCGACCCCCTCGCGCAGCAGCATGTGCTTGGAGCCGAGATCCGCGAGCCGCCATGTGCGGGTGCCGAGCACGGCGAACTCCTGGCCCTCGGTGAGGCGCGAACGGTCGGTGAGGACAAGCTGTACGTGGTCGCGCCCGGCGCCGGGCGCATTGTGGGCCGCTCGGGCCAGCGGATGGTCCGGGGCCGCCACAGGCACCAGTTCCACCGCCCCGATGGAGATGCGCTCGACATTGTCGGGCAGCGCCAGCACGGCGCCGGAGACGCCGAGGCTGGCCCGGCCGCTCACCACCATCTCGCCCACCGCGCCGAGAGCCTCCACATAGAGGCGCAGCGTCACCGTTGGAAAGGCCTCCGCGAAGCCTTTCAGGGCATCGACGACGCGGGCGGCGGGCAGCATGACGTCGAGGGCGAGATGCACCTCCGGCTCAAGGCCCTCCAGCAGTCCCTTCACCTTGGCGCGCAGGCCGTCCATCCCATTGGCGACGGTGCGCGCCTCCACCAGCACCGCCCGGCCTGCCTCGGTGAGTTCCGGTGTCTTGGCATGGGTGCGGTCGAAGAGGGCGACCCCGAGCTGGGTCTCCAGATTGGTGATGGCGTAGCTGACCACCGACGTCGCGCGGCCGAGGCGACGGGCCGCCGCCGTGAAGCTGCCCGCATCCACCACCGCGAGGAACACGCGGAGCTGGTCGAAGGTGGGCGTGCCGGTCTGGGTCATGGAAGCGTCCTCGAACGGCGGATCATAGCCCGCGGTGAGCGAAACCGAACGGCCGTCCCCGCGTCACCCGAAACGCAAAACGGCCCCGCAGGGGGGCCGCTTCACAAACGCCGGTGGGCGAAAATCAGTGCGCGGTGGGCGCGGCGCCGTCGAGAAGGGCGGCCACCTGCTGGAGGTCGGCGAGGTTGCTCGCCGCCTTCTGGCGGGCTTCGTCCGACTTGGCATCCGCCACGTCTTCCTGCGCATTCTTGATGAGCTGCTGAAGCTCGGCGCGGTCGAAGCTCTCCACCGGGGTCGCCTGCTCGGCCAGGACCGTGAGGCCAGCCGGATTGGCCTCGGCGAAGCCGCCGCGCACGAACAGGCGCTTGTCGGCGCCCTCACCCTTGATGGTGAGGATGCCGGCGCTCAGCGTGGAGATGAACGGGGCATGGCCCGCCATCACGCCGAACTGGCCCTCGCTGCCGGGCACCACCACCTCGGTGACCTGCCCGGAGAACACGAGCCGCTCCGGCGACACAAGCTCGAAAGAAAAGGTGGCCATCTTCATTCTCCGACCTGAGCGATGCCGTCCATCCAACGACGGCGCCGGTCACCCGGTTTCGCCCCGCGGGGTCTCGCCCCTTTATGCCGCAACCGCCGGACACGAGGTCCGGCGGTTCAATCTCACGGGCACCGAAAGGTGCCCCGAACCATCAGGCTCAGGCGGCCTCGGCGGCCAGCTTCTTGCCCTTCTCGATGGCTTCTTCGATGGTGCCGACCATATAGAAGGCCTGCTCGGGCAGGTGGTCGTACTTGCCTTCCACCAGGCCCTTGAAGCCCTTGATGGTGTCGGCGAGGTCGACCAGCTTGCCGGGCGAACCGGTGAACACTTCCGCCACGTGGAAGGGCTGCGACAGGAAGCGCTCGATCTTGCGGGCGCGGGCCACGGTGAGCTTGTCCTCTTCGGAGAGCTCGTCCATGCCCAGGATCGCGATGATGTCCTGCAGCGCCTTGTAGCGCTGGAGCGTCTGCTGCACCTGACGCGCCACATTGTAGTGCTCCTCGCCGATGACCAGCGGGGAGAGGATGCGCGAGGTGGAGTCCAGCGGGTCCACCGCCGGATAGATGCCCTTCTCGGCGATGGAGCGCGAGAGCACGGTGGTCGCGTCGAGATGGGCGAAGGACGCGGCGGGCGCCGGGTCGGTCAGATCGTCGGCGGGCACGTAGATGGCCTGCACCGAGGTGATCGAACCCTTGGTGGTGGTGGTGATGCGCTCCTGAAGGGCGCCCATGTCGGTGGCGAGCGTCGGCTGATAGCCCACCGCCGAGGGAATGCGGCCGAGGAGCGCCGACACTTCCGAGCCGGCCTGGGTGAAGCGGAAGATGTTGTCCACGAAGAACAGCACGTCCTGGCCCTGGTCGCGGAAGTGCTCGGCGACGGTGAGGCCGGTGAGCGCGACGCGGGCGCGGGCGCCCGGAGGCTCGTTCATCTGGCCGTACACGAGGGCGCACTTGGAGCCGGCGGAGGAGCCGTTGTTCTCGTGCGGGTCCACGTTCACCTTGGACTCGATCATCTCGTGATAGAGATCGTTGCCCTCGCGGGTGCGCTCACCGACGCCGGCGAACACGGAGTAGCCGCCGTGCGCCTTCGCGATGTTGTTGATGAGCTCCATGATGAGCACGGTCTTGCCGACGCCAGCGCCGCCGAACAGGCCGATCTTGCCGCCCTTGGAGTAAGGCGCCAGCAGGTCCACCACCTTGATGCCCGTGACGAGCATCTCGGCTTCCGTGGACTGCTCGGAATAGGACGGGGCCTGCTGGTGGATGGCGCGCTTGGCCTCGCCGACCACCGGGCCGAGTTCGTCCACGGCTTCGCCGATCACGTTCATGATGCGGCCGAGGGTCGCCTCGCCGACCGGCACCATGATCGGGCCACCGGTGTCTTGCACGGCCTGACCGCGCACGAGACCCTCGGTGGAGTCCATGGCGATGGTGCGGACGGTGTTCTCGCCGAGGTGCTGGGCGACCTCGAGCACGAGGCGGTTGCCCTGATTGGTCGTCTCGAGGGCGTTCAGGATTTCCGGCAGGTGGGAATCGAACTGCACGTCGACGACGGCGCCGATAACCTGGGTGATGCGTCCGCTCTTGTTCGCCATATTCGTACGTCCTTTTATCCTTGAGGCCGCGCCGCCGTCAGACCGCTTCCGCGCCGGAGATGATCTCGATGAGTTCCTTCGTGATCATGGCCTGGCGGGTGCGGTTGTAGATCAGCGTCTGCTTCTTGATCATGTCGCCCGCGTTGCGCGTGGCGTTGTCCATGGCGCTCATCTGCGAGCCGTAGAAGGAGGCCTGGTTTTCCAGGAGCGCGCGGAAGATCTGCACCGCCACGTTGCGGGGCAGGAGATCGGCAAGGATCTCGCTCTCTTCGGGTTCGTAGTCATAGACCGCGCTCGGACCCTCGGCCTTCTCGAAGGTCGCGGGAATGATCTGCTGGGCGGTGGGCACCTGTGAGATCACGCTCTTGAAGTGCGAGAAGAACAGGGTGCAGACATCGAACTCGCCCTTGTTGAAGCGGTCGATGATCTTCTCGGCGATGTCGTGGGCGTTCACGAAGCCCAGGTTGCGCACAGAGCGCAGGTCCACCAGCTCAACGATCTGGCCCGGATAGAGCCGGCGCAGCTGGTCATAGCCCTTGCGGCCGACGCAGAAGAACTTCACGTCCTTGCCCTGGCCGATCAGGAGGTTCGCCCGCTCGCGCACCGCGCGGACGATGTTGGTGTTGAACGCGCCGCACAGGCCGCGCTCCGAGGTGCAGACGAGAAGCATGTGCTTCTCGTCCTTGCCCGTGCCGGACAGCAGCAGCGGCGTGTCCGCGCTCAGGGTCACGCCGGACGCGATGTTGCCGAGCACGCTGTCCATCCGCTCCGCATAGGGGCGGGCGGCTTCCGCGGCCATCTGGGCGCGACGCAGCTTCGCCGCGGCGACCATCTGCATCGCCTTGGTGATCTTCTGCGTCGCCTTCACAGAGGCGATGCGGTTACGGAGGTCTTTCAGGCTCGCCATCGCACCCGTCCCTTTGCGTCAGAGGTCCAGAGAAACGATCAGGCGAAGCTCTTGGCGAAGGCGTCGAGGGCCTTCGTCAGGTTCGCGATCGAGTCCTTGGACAGCTCCTTGGAGGTCCGGATGGTGTCGAGCAGATCCTGGTGCTGCGTGCGCATGGCCAGCAGGAAGCCCGCCTCGAACTCCCGCACCTTGTTCAGGGGCAGGTTGTCCAGATAGCCATTGGTGCCGGCGTAGATCACCACCACCTGCTCTTCCACCTTGAGGGGGGAGAACTGGCTCTGCTTCAGCAGCTCGGTGAGGCGGGCGCCGCGGTTCAGCAACTTCTGGGTCGAAGCGTCGAGGTCCGAGCCGAACTGGGCGAAGGCCGCCAGCTCGCGATACTGGGCGAGCTCGCCCTTGATCTTGCCGGCCACCTGCTTCATCGCCTTGATCTGGGCCGAGGAGCCCACGCGCGACACCGAGAGGCCGACGTTCACCGCCGGGCGGATGCCCTGGTAGAACAGGTCGGACTCAAGGAAGATCTGGCCGTCGGTGATCGAGATCACGTTGGTCGGGATGTAGGCCGACACGTCGTTCGCCTGGGTCTCGATGACCGGGAGGGCGGTCAGCGAACCGGCGCCGTTCTCGTCATTGAGCTTGGCGGCGCGCTCGAGCAGGCGGGAGTGCAGGTAGAACACGTCGCCGGGATAGGCTTCGCGGCCCGGCGGGCGGCGCAGCAGCAGCGACATCTGACGATAGGCCACGGCCTGCTTGGACAGGTCATCGTGGATGATCAGGGCGTGCATGCCGTTGTCGCGGAAATACTCGCCCATGGCGGTGCCGGCGAAGGGCGCCAGGAACTGCATGGGGGCCGGATCGGACGCGGTAGCCGCGACGACGATCGAATACTCAAGCGCGCCCTGCTCTTCCAGCACCTTCACGAACTGGGCGACGGTGGAGCGCTTCTGGCCGACCGCGACGTACACGCAGTAGAGCTTCTGGCTCTCGGGCGCGCCGGCGACGTTCAGGGGCTTCTGGTTGAGGATGGCGTCGAGCGCCACGGCGGTCTTGCCGGTCTGGCGGTCACCGATGATGAGCTCGCGCTGGCCACGGCCGATCGGGATCAGGGCGTCGATCGCCTTGAGACCGGTCTGCATGGGCTCGTGCACGGACTTGCGCGGGATGATGCCCGGCGCCTTCACGTCCACGCGGCGGCGCTCGGTGGCCTCGATCGGGCCCTTGCCGTCGATCGGGTTGCCGAGGGCGTCCACGACGCGGCCGAGGAGGCCACGGCCGACCGGCACGTCCACGATGGCGCCGGTGCGCTTGACGGTCTGGCCTTCCTTAATGTCGCGGTCGGAGCCGAAGATCACGACGCCGACGTTGTCGATTTCGAGGTTCAGCGCCATGCCGCGCGTGCCGTTCTCGAACTCGACCATCTCGCCCGCCTGGACGTTGTCGAGGCCGTAGACGCGCGCGATGCCGTCGCCGACGGACAGAACCTGACCCACCTCGGAGACTTCCGCCTCGCGGCCGAAGTTCTGGATCTGCTCCTTGAGGATCGCGGAGATTTCAGCGGCTCGAATGTCCATCAGCGGACCTCTTTCATCGCATGCCGGATAGAATTGAGTTTGGTCTTGAGAGAGGCGTCGACCATGCGTGAGCCGAGCTTCACAATGAGACCACCGAGGATGGACGGATCGACGGTGACGTCGAGGCTCACGTCCTTGCCGGTCTGCTGCGCGAGCGCCTCTTTCAGCGCTGCCTGATGCGCGTCATTCAGCGGCTCGGCCACGGTGACCTTGGCCACCGTCTGCCCGCGCTTGGCGGCCACGAGGGCCGCGAACGCATCGAACATGGAGGGGAGCGCGAAGAGGCGGCGATTCTGCGCCACCAGCTTCACGAAATTTGCTGCAATGCCGGTGATGCCGGCGGCGGCCAGAACCGCGCCCACCGCCTTCACCTGCTCTTCGGCGGTGAAGACGGGGCTCTTCACAAGGCGTTCCAGATCCGCGCTTTCCGCGATCAGGCCCTTCAACCGGTCCAGATCCGCCGCCACGGCGTCGGTGGAGCCGGCCTCTTCGGCCAACTCGAACAGAGCGGTTGCATAGCGCCCCGCCATGCCTGACACGATCGTCTCCACCAGCCGCACCTCTCTCGATCTGCCCGAACCGCGCGACTTCATCGCGGAAATCACCGGCCAAGCCCTTGATCTGTAGGGAAGATTTTTCTTGGCTCCAGAACCGCACTAAGTGCTGTGTCCCGAGCGTCGCGGGTTCCCTAACACACGCGCTTTCGTGCGGCAACACGGTCAAAATCTGGCAAGCCAGTGCTGGATTGACGCACCGCACGAGACATAGCCGCGCATTGGCAATTCCCATAGGGGATTTCCCCCCCATCGCGCCAGAGGCAAATGCAACGTGTGATGTGGAGAGCCGCCCCCTCCGCCCCCGGCGTCAGGGGCACGAATGCCTTATCCTGCGGTCACTTAGCCGGCGTCCGCGGGCACAGCACCGGGGTGCCGCTTGGGTAAAGGCTATGGAACCCGCACGCCCGGTCGCCCGCCAAGGGAGGAGCCACCTCAGGCGTTCATGCCGAGGAACTGCTGCAGCTCAGGCGTCTGTGGATTGCTGAACACCTCTTCCGGCGGGCCGATCTCGTGGACCCGCCCCTGATGCATGAAAACCACACGGTCGCACACCTCGCGCGCGAAGCGCATCTCATGCGTAACCATGAGGAGCGTCATGCCCTCCTGCGCCAGCTTGCCCACCACCTGGAGCACCTCGTTCACCAGTTCCGGGTCGAGGGCGGAGGTGATCTCGTCGCAGAGCAGCGCGAGCGGCTGCATGGCCAGCGCACGGGCGATCGCCACGCGCTGCTGCTGGCCGCCGGAGAGCTCGTCCGGATAGGCATCGAACTTGTGGCCAAGCCCCACCTGTTCGAGGCGCAGGCGCGCCTCCTTCTCCGCCTCGGCGGCGGAAACCTTCTTCACCACCATAGGCGAGAGCATCACGTTGCGCCCGGCGGTGAGGTGCGGAAACAGGTTGAACTGCTGGAAGATCATGCCGACCTTCAGCCGCAGCGCCCGCAGATGCGCATCGTCCGGGGCGAGATGGGCGCCGGCCACGAGGATCGAGCCGGAATCGATGGATTCGAGGCCGTTGATGCAGCGCAGGAGCGTGGACTTGCCCGAGCCGCTCTTGCCGATGATGGCGATCACCTCGCCGGCCTGAACGTCGAGATTGATGCCCTTGAGCACCTCATTGTCGCCGAAACGCTTGCGCACCTCAGTGATTGCGATGAGCGACATTCAGCTTCCTTTCCAGGATCTGGCTGCTCTTGGACAAAGGCCAGCAGAGCGCGAAATAGATGAGGGCGGCGAGGCCGTAGACCACGAAGGGCTGGAAGGTGGCGTTGGTGATCATGGTGGAGGCCTTGGAGAGCTCCACGAAGCCGATGATCGAGGTGAGCGCCGTGCCCTTCACCACCTGCACCGAGAAGCCGACCGTCGGCGGCACCGCGATGCGCAGCGCCTGCGGCAGCACCACATGGCGCATCTGCTCGAAATAGGTCATGGCGAGGCTGGCGGAGGCCTCCCACTGGCCGCGCGGGACGGATTCCACGCAGCCGCGCCAGATCTCGGCGAGGAAGGCCGAGGTCCAGAGCGTCAGCGACAGGCCGGCGGCGAACCAGGGCGGCACGTCGAAGCCCAGAAGCGACAGGCCGAAGAAGGAAAGGAAGAGCTGCATCAGCAGCGGCGTGCCCTGGATCAGCTCGATATAGAGCATGGCCGCGCGCCGCAGCCCACGGCTGCGGCCGGTGCGCAGGAACAGCACGGCCAGCCCCACGATGCCGCCGCCCACGAAGGCGACCAGCGAGAGCAGCACCGTCCATTCCGCCGCCAGCAGCAGGTTGCGCAGGATGTCCCAGGTGGTGAACTGGATCATCGGGCAGCCCTCCGGCGCGGGAAGAGAAGGGTGCCGAGCGCGCGCATCACCTGCCGCAGCACGAGGGCCAGCACCAGATAGAGGATGGTGGCGAGGATATAGACCTCGAAAGCGCGGAAGGTGCGCGACTGGATGAACTGGGCGGCGAAGGTGATGTCCTCCACCGCGATCTGCGAGCATACCGCCGAGCCGAACATGACGATGACGATCTGCGAGGAGAGCGCCGGCCAGATGCGCTGGAGCGCGGGCACCAGCACCACATGGCGGAAGGTCTGGATGCGCGTCATGGCCAGGCTCGCTCCCGCCTCGAACTGGCCGCGCGGGGTCGCCTCGATGCCGGCCCGGATGATCTCGCAGCCATAGGCGCCGAGATTGATGACCATGGCGAAGATGGCCGCCTGCATCTCGGTCAGCGAGACGCCGAGCGAGGGCAGGCCGAAGAAGATGAAGAAGAGCTGGATCAGGAAGGGCGTGTTCCGGATCAGCTCCACATAAAGCACCACCGGCGGGCGCAGCCATTTCGGTCCGAGGCTGCGCGCCCAGGCGCAGACGATGCCGAACAGCACGCCGAGCACGCCGCCCACCACCGTCAGTTCGACGGTGATGCCGACACCCTTCGCGATGAGCGGCGTATAGGGGACGATCGCCCCGTAATCGAAGGTATAGGCCATGCGTCAGCAACCTGCCGGGGCGGAGCCGCGCCGGGCGGAAGGACCGGCGCGCGGAGCTTCAGGGGAAGGCGGCCGGCGCGGACCACGGGTCCGAACCGGCCGGACGGTCAGAAGCCGGCAGGCAGCGGATAGCCGAGCCACTTCTGGGAGATGGCATTGAGCGCCCCGTCCGCCTTGGCGGCGGTGACGATGGCGTTCACCTTCTCCAGCAGCTTGGGCTCATCCTTGTTGAGGCCGATGTAGCAGGGCGAATCCTTGATCAGGAACTTCACCTCCGGCTTGCGCGGGGGGTTGCGCGCCAGGATGGCGGCGGCCGTTACGTTGCCGGTCACGATCACCTTCACCTGGCCGGAGAGGAAGGCGGAGATGGTGGCGTTGTTGTCCTCGAACCGCTTGATGTCGGCGGTCGCGGGGGCAATCTTCGAGAGCTCGATGTCCTCGTTTGCGCCGCGGGTGACGCCCACGGTGAGGCCCGCCAGTTCTTCCGGCTTTGTCACCTTCACGTCCGCCGGGGCGAAGGCGCCGTTGAAGAAGGGCGCATAGGCCACCGAGAAATCCATCACCTTCTCGCGGTCCGGATTCTTGCCGAGGCTCGAGATGACGAGATCGACCTTCTTCGTCTGCAGATAGGGGATGCGGTTGGCGCTGGTCACCGGCACCAGTTCGGCCTTCACGCCCAGCTTCTGGGCGATGAGGTTGGCCATGTCGATGTCATAGCCCACCGGCTTCAGATCCGGCCCGACCGAACCGAAGGGCGGGAAATCCTGCGGCACGGCAATCTTGATGACGCCGGCCTTCATGATGTCGTCCAGCGCATCGGCACGGGCCGGCAGCGCGGTCAGGGAAGCGGCCGCAAGGCCAAGGCCCGCGAGGACGAGGGTACGGCGGTCCAAACGCATAAATCTCTCCCGATCTGATGCCTCATCGGGAGCAAGGGCCGTGCCAGCCCGTTTTCCACGCATTCTCGTCCAAAAAACAGGCCCAAGCTCACGCATTGGGCAAAAAGCCCACCATCCACGCATCAGAATCCGGCAACAGACGTGGAAAATAGATCAATTCATCTTTGTTTCTGACAGATCGCATTGGAATCTCTGGATTTCCCATCCGTTTCGCCATTCCGCAGCTGCCCATTTGGCAGGCAGAAAACGGGCGGGCAAAAGAAAACCCCGCCGCGCGGGGCGCGGCGGGGTTCGGAACGGGAAACCCTGGGAAGATCAGTTCGACTGGCTGGTCTTGTTCGGGTTCGGCGGGAAGGCCGCGTTCTTCTGCGTGCCCTCGATGAGCTCCTTGGCCATCTTGAGCTGCGTGTCGTCCTTCGGATCCGGCGGCACGTAGGAGGGCGAACCCGTCTGCTCGTCGTCGCCGTTCTTCAGATGGCCCTTCAGCGAAGCTTCGCCGCGGGTGGTGTCGGCGCCGACGGCTTCCAGCTTCGCCTTCTGCTCGGCGGGCATGTCCTGGATGAGGACGATGTCCGGCTCGATGCCCTTGGCCTGGATGGAGCGGCCAGACGGCGTGTAGTAGCGCGCGGTGGTGAGGCGCAGGGCGCCGTTGCCGCCGAGCGGGATGATGGTCTGCACAGAGCCCTTGCCGAAGGAGCGCGAGCCGAGGATGGTCGCGCGCTTGTGGTCCTGCAGGGCACCGGCCACGATTTCGGAGGCCGAGGCCGAGCCGCCGTTCACCAGCACGATGATCGGCTTGCCCTTCACGAGGTCACCGCCACGGGCGGAGAAGCGCTGGGTCTCATCCGCATTGCGGCCGCGGGTCGAGACGATCTCGCCGCGCTCCAGGAAGGCGTCCGACACCGCGATGGCCTGATCGAGCAGGCCGCCGGGGTTGTTGCGCAGGTCGATGATGTAGCCCTTGACCTTGTCCGGACCGATCTGGGCGGTCACGTCCTCGATGCCCTTCTTCAGGTTGTCGTAGGTCTGCTCGTTAAACGAGGTGATGCGCAGGTAGCCGATGTTGCCATCCTCGACGCGGGCGCGCACCGCCTTCACCTTGATGGTGTCGCGCACCACCTTGATCTCGATGGGCTTCTCGGCGCCCTTGCGGACGATGGTGAGGGTGATCGGCGTGTTCACCGCGCCGCGCATCTTCTCGACCGCCTGGTTCAGGGTCAGGCCCTGGACCTGATCGCCGTCGAGCTTGGTGATGATGTCGCCGGCCTGCACGCCGGCCTTGGCGGCCGGGGTGTCGTCGATGGGGGCGATGACCTTCACGAGGCCGTCTTCCATCGTCACCTCGATGCCGAGGCCGCCGAACTCGCCGCGGGTCTGCACCTGCATGTCGCGGAAGCTCTTCGCGTCCATGTAGGAGGAGTGCGGGTCGAGGCTGGTCAGCATGCCATTGATGGCCGCCTCGATCAGCTTCGCATCGTCCGGCTTCTCCACATAGTCGGAGCGGACGCGCTCGAACACGTCACCGAAGAGGCTGAGCTGGCGATAGGTGTCGGAAGCCGCCGCTTCGGCGGCAGTTCCAAGGAAGAGGCGCGGTTGCACGGCGGCCACGGCCACCAGCGCACCGGCCGCAACGCCAAGGAGGAAGAGAGACGTACGACGCATTATCCGCGCACCTTCTGACTATCCGTTGCCGCCCACCAGGGGGCGGGGTCGATCGAGATTCCGTCCTTGCGGAATTCCACATACAATTGCGGCTGACCGGAGGCCGTACCTCCGGGCGTCGCCCGCGATACGCTCCCCATCACCGCGACAGGCTCACCAGCAAGGACAAACTGTCCCAGCTCAACGGTGATCCGCTCCATGCCCGCCAGCAGAATATGGTATCCGCCGCCCGCATTGATGATCAAGAGTTGTCCATAGGAGCGGAAGGGCCCCGCATAGACCACCCAGCCGTCCGCCGGAGCCGCCACGGGTGCGCCGGCGCGGGTGGCGAAGGTGATGCCCTTGTCGGTGCCGCCGAGCCCGTCCGAGGCGCCGAAATCCTTGAGCCGCACCCCGGCCACGGGCAATGGCAGCAAGCCTTTGGCCTCGGCGAAGGGGCGCGCGGGCGCGATGCGGGCGGGGTTCAGGGCCGCCACCTCCGTCTTCGCCGGCGGCGCGGGCTTGGCCGCTTCGGAGGCCGCCTTGGCGGCCGGGGCCACCTCGCTTTCGAGCCGGGTCACAAGATCGTGCACATCGCCGGTTGACTTCGCGACGGCCTCCGCCTGCGCCTTCTCCTGCGGAAGCTCCTTATTGTCCTCGGCCACCCGGCGCTGGCGCTCGTCCACATAAGCGGTGAGGCGCCGTCGGTCCTCCTCCATGGAGGTGCGCAGTTCGGCCAGTTGGTCGCGGGCCTTGGAGAGATCGCCACGCAGGCGCGACAGATCGGCAAGATCGGCCGCCAGCGTCTCCGCCTCCACCCGCATTTCCGGCAGCAGCGCGCCGAGGAGGATGGCCGAGCGCACCGCATCCAGCGCATCGTCCGGCCGCATCAGCAGAGCGGGCGGCGGATTGCGCCCCATGCGCACCAGCGCACCGAGCACGTCCGCCAGCACATCCCGCCGCTTCAGGAGCGACGTGCGGATCTCGGCGGCATTGGTGTCCAGAGTGGCGATGCGGCCTTCCAGCTCCGTGATCTTCTGCTCCACGGTGCGCAGGCGGGTTGTGGTGTCCACAAGGAGTTGGTTGAAGCGGGCCCGGTCGCCTTTCACCGAATCAAGTTCGGAGCGCACCCGCGCCTGAAACTCGGCGGCACCCTTGATGTCCGCGTTGATGGCATTGGTGTCCACCTGCGGCAGCGGGCGGGGACGCGGCGCGGGCGGCGTCGCCTGCTGCGCGCGCAAGGGCACGCCCGCGACAAGGGTCGCGCAGACGGCAAGGGCGCAGAGGAGCGAGCCGGAACGGGCATCCATGCGACACACTTAAGCGCCTGAAGTTGAGGATCTGTAAACCATATCCTGCCGCCGTCCCCTGCCCCGCCCGCCTCACGCCCGGTGGTAGGGGTGCCCGGCGAGGATGGTGGTGGCGCGATAGACCTGCTCGGCCAGCATGGCGCGGACGATCTGGTGGGGAAAGGTGGCGGCGCCGAATGCCAGCATGAGGTCGCAGCGGGCGCGCACCGCCTCGCTCAGGCCATCTGCGCCCCCAATGAGGAAGGCGGCTGCCGGACGGCCGCCATCGCGCCCGGTGCGGACGCGTTCGGCAAAGGCTTCGCTGGTGAGGTTCTTGCCGCGCGGATCAAGCGCGATCACGTCGGCGCCCTGCGGCAGCGCGCCGAGAATGGCCTGCCCTTCCTCCGCCATGCGGTCCTCCGGACGGCGCGCGGCGGATTCAGACAGTTCGATGGTCTCGAAGCCGGACAGGCCAAGGGCCCGCCCGCCCGCCTTGGCGCGGTCGAGATAGCGCGTCACGAGTTCCCGCTCGGCCCCGGCTTTCAGCCGGCCGACACAGATGAGGAGGACGCGCACCTCAGGCCCGAAACCTTGGTGGCCGAAAACGAACGCGCGCCCTCAGGCGCGCGCGGTTCCGGACCACATCTTCTCGATATTGTAGAAGCTGCGGACTTCGGGCTGGAAGATGTGGACGATGACATCGCCGGCATCGATCAGCACCCAGTCACAGGCTGGCTGCCCTTCGACGCGGATCTGACGCACGCCCGCCGCCTTGAGCGCCTCGATGAGGTGCTCGGCCGTGGCGCCCACGTGCCGCTGGGAGCGGCCGGAGGCAACCACCATGAAGTCGGCGATGGAGGTCTTTCCGCGCAGGTCGATGGAGACGAGATCCTCGGCCTTGTCTTCGTCAAGCCGGGTCACGATGAGCGCGAGGATCTCCTCGGCGTCGAGTTGCGCCTGTGAGATCGGTGCGGCCGCCATAGTCTCTGCGGCCAAGAGAGCCGTCGTGGACAGGGGTCCGGATCCTCTCGGTCAGTTAAACGATCCCCTCGGGCCGACGTGTGCCGAGCCTTGGAACCGCGCCATCAGAATGGCTGTGAATCAAGGAAATTTCAAGGGCGAGGGGGCACCGCCCCCGTGGCATCCGCTGCCGGCATCCGCCGCGCGGCCCTTATCTCCGTGGAGGATATAGGGGATTTCAGCCCGTGAAGAAAGGTCCATGCGGGCGGCGCCATGTCGGCGAGGGCCGCCGCCTTCTCCTCCGGCACGCGGTAGGGCGCAAGCGCCTGCGCGGCGCGCGAGGAGGTCGCGCACAGGCTGTCGCCAAGGCGATCCACAACCGCCATCGGAACGAGGCCCGCCAGCCCCCGCCAGCGCTGCCAGCGGGCGAAATGGGCGAGATTGTCCGCCCCCATGATCCAGACGAAGCGCACCCGCGGCATCCGCTCCACGAGGCGGGAGACTGTCTCGTAGCTGTAGCGCGTGCCGAGCGTGGTCTCGACGCCGGTGACGTCGATGAGGGGATGGTGGGCCACATGACGCGCGAACGTCACGCGCTCCTGCACGGACGGCAGGTCCCAGTTGTCCTTGAGCGGATTGCCGGGCGTGACCAGCCACCAGATGCGGTCGAGTTGGAGGCGCTTCAGCGCCAGGAGGCTCGCCGCCCGGTGGGCCGCGTGGGCGGGATTGAAGGTGCCGCCGAACAGGCCGACGCGCAGCCCCGCCGGCGCCATGGGCATGCTGACGGCGTCATGGGCGCTCACCGGTCTCATCGGCGTGCCGATCCGTGGTTCGCAGCTCACGGGCGCGTCTGCCCGTTGCCGTGCACCCGATACTTGAAGGAGGTCAGCTGCTCCGCCCCCACGGGGCCGCGGGCATGCATGCGGCCGGTGGCGATGCCGATTTCGGCGCCGAAACCGAACTCGCCGCCATCGGCGAACTGGGTGGAGGCATTGTGCATGACGATGGCCGAATCCACCTCGCGCAGGAAGCGCGCGGCGGCGGCTTCGTCCGTGGTGATGATCGAATCGGTGTGGTGGGAGCCGTGCGTCTCGATGTGATCGATGGCGGCGGCAAGGTCCGGCACCAGCTTCACGGAGATGATGGCGTCCTCATATTCCGTGTCCCAATCCGCATCGACGGCCGGCTTCACGCGCGGGTCCACCGCCTGCGCCGCCGCATCGCCGCGCACTTCGCAGCCGGCGTCCAGCAGCATTTCCACCAGCGGCTTGAGCTGGGACGCGGCGACCTTCTCGTCCACCAGCAGCGTCTCGGCGGCGCCGCAGATGCCGGTGCGGCGCATCTTGGCGTTCAGGAGCACGGTCTTGGCCATGTCGAGATCGGCGGCGGCATGGACATAGACATGCACGATGCCGTCGAGATGGGCGAAGACGGGCACCCGCGCCTCGCTCTGCACGCGGGCGACGAGCCCCTTGCCGCCGCGCGGCACGATCACGTCGAGATTGCCGTCGAGGCCGCCCAGCATCAGGCCCACCGCTGCGCGATCCGAAAACGGCACGAACTGCACGCAGTCGGCGGATAGGCCCGCGTCCACGAGCCCGGCCACGAACGCCTGATGGATGGCTCCGGAGGAGCCGAGGCTGTCGGAGCCGCCGCGCAGGATCACCGCATTGCCGGCCCGCACACACAGCGCCGCCGCATCCGCCGTCACGTTCGGACGGCTCTCATAAATGACACCGATGACGCCGAGCGGCGTGCGCACGCGCTCGATCACAAGGCCGTTGGGCCGCGTCCAGCTTTCGGTGACGGCGCCCACGGGATCGGGCAGGCCGGCCACCATCTCGACGCCGGCGGCGATCGCCTCGATGCGGCTCTCGGTGAGGGCGAGGCGGTCCTGGAAGGCGGCGCTCATGCCATCCGCCCTGGCGCGGGCCATGTCGTCCGCATTGGCGGCGAGAATCTCGGATGTCGCGGCGCGGATGCGCGCGGCGGCGGCCTTCAGCGCCGCCGTCTTCTGCTCGGCCGGGGCCAAGGCCAGCGTGCGCGCAGCGGCGCGGGCGGCCCGCCCCATCTGCGACAGGACGGCCGGCACGTCCACGGGCGCGGCGCTTCCGACGCTGGCGGCCACGGAGAGACGGGCGGCATGGGGCATGGCCATGGCGAAACTCTCTAACGTTCCCTCGACCCGGCCTGTGAACAGCCGGCTACGGCATCCTTAGCATGTGGGGCGCCACGCTCACAGGCCCGGAAAGCGATTGGAATTCTTATCGGTTCATTCCGCGCCGAGGGCCATGTCGTCGCGGTGGACCATCTCGGCCCGGCCGGGCAGGCCAAGCAGCGCCTCGATTTCCGCCGTCGAGCGTCCCCGGATGCGCTCGGCATGGTCGTGGTCATAGGCGACGAGACCCCGGCCGATCTCGCTGCCGTCCGGCCCGCGCAGCAGCACCGCATCGCCGCGCTCGAACTGGCCTTCCACCCGCACGACGCCCGCCGGCAGCAGGCTGGCGCCCCGGCGCAGCGCGGCCACCGCGCCGTCGTCCAGATGCAGCACGCCGCGTGCTTCCAGCGTGCCGGCAATCCACGCCTTGCGGGCGCGGGCGGGGGTGGCGCCAGCGAGGAACCAGGTGCAGCGCCCGCCTTCCGCGATGCGCTTCAGCGGGTTCTTCAGATGGCCGGAGGCGATCACCATGTGGGTGCCGGCGGAGGTGGCGATCTTGCCCGCCTCGATCTTGGTGCGCATGCCGCCGCGCGACAGCTCCGAGCCCGCGGCGCCCGCCATGCTCTCGATCTCGCCGGTGATGCGCGGCACTACGGGGATGTGGGTGGCGTTGGGATCCTGCGCCGGCGGTGCGGTGTAGAGGCCGTCGATGTCGGACAGGAGGATCAGCAGGTCCGCGCTCGCCATGGTGGCGACGCGGGCGGCCAAGCGGTCGTTGTCGCCATAGCGGATCTCGCTGGTGGCCACCGTGTCATTCTCATTGATGACCGGCACGGCGCGATATTCCAGCAGCTTGGCGAGCGTGGAGCGGGCGTTGAGATAGCGCCGCCGCTCCTCCGTATCGCCCAGCGTGAGCAGCACCTGGCCGGCGGTGATGTCCTCATGGCCGAGGATTTCCGCCCAGGTGCGGGCGAGCGCGATCTGGCCCACGGCGGCCGCCGCCTGGCTGTCCTCCAGCTTCAGCGGCCCGCGCGGCAGGTGCAGCACCGTGCGCCCGAGCGCGATGGCGCCGGAAGAGACCACCAGCACATCGGCGCCCCGCGCATGCAGCGTGCCGATGTCTTCCGCGAGCGAGGTGAGCCACGGCAGGCGCACCTTACCCTTGGCCTGATCCACGAGGAGGGCCGAGCCCACCTTGATGACGATGCGGCGGAAATCGGAAAGGGCGGGTGCGGCGTTGGTCACGGATCGGGATCTTCGCTTGGGCGCGGGCCGGAGCGGCACCGCCCCGATGCCGCGTCTGTTCGGCTGAGGCGGCTTCGATACTCCAAGCGGGCGCGCGCGAACAGGGGGCGCGGGCGGGCACTGGACGCCCGGCCCACACCGCTCGCCGGAAACGCCGGAGCGCATCCGCCCGCTTGGGGTTAGCGAAGGGCCGACGTCCTGCTCCACACCGCGCCGCAGCAGCATCGCGCGGCGTGACCTGAATGTGTATGATGTCGCTCCGGCAATCGCCCGACCGCCGTATCGTCCTGCCCGGAACGGGCCTCCCCACTTCCCCATAGCTGGCGGCGATCATCCGCACGTGTCCCGCATGGAAGTCGCGATAATCCGCAAGACGCTGGCCCTGATCCCCGCCGGAATCGTGGTGGTGTTCGGCTTCTCGTTTCTCCTGTTCTGGCTATGGGAACGCCGTCGCCGGCATCTCCTCATCCTCAGCGCGGCGTGCCTGCTGTTCAGCCTCGGGGCCTGCACGCAGATCCTGCATCTGCCACCCGGCGTGAACGCCAATGCTGTCGTGTCCGCCGTCTTCTACAGTGGCTCCGTGTTGCTGACGGCGGCCGCGCTCCTTCACCGCTACGGGCGCTCGTTCCCCGCCCTCGCCTATCTTGCCGCGCTCGGCCTGATCGTCCTCGCCATCTCCTATTTTTCCTATGTCCATTCGGATCTCACGGTCCGCATCTATATCCAGAACATCTCCTACGGCGTGATCTTCATCGCTGCAGCATGGCGCCTGCGCCACCTCGCACGTGGCCGGCGCGTCGATCGGCTCCTGTTCGTGATCCTCCTGCTTCTAGGTCTGCACTTCCTTCCGCGCACGCTGCTGACCCTCGGCCTCGCGGCGCCCCGGGGGCTGAATGCCTTCGCAAATTCCTGGTTCTGGCAGACCCTGCAACTCTGCCTCGCCCTCTTCGGCACGAGCCTCGCCCTCGCCATCCTCGCCGTGACCGCCGTGGATATCCTCGAGGAGGTGAGCCGCGAGCGTGACGTCGACATGCTGACCGGCCTGCTGAACCGCCGGGGGTTCGAGGACAGCTTCGCCCGCGCCACGGTGCGGGCGGGGGCGCTGATCGTTCTCGACATCGACCGGTTCAAGCGGATCAATGATACCTTCGGCCACGGCGCGGGCGATGCCGTCCTGCGGGAAGTGGGCGAGGTGCTCCGGCAGGGCGCGCGCGGCTCCGACCTCATTGGCCGTCTTGGGGGCGAGGAGTTCGCGATCTTCCTGCCCGGGATCAGCCTCGCGGAGGCCTACGCCCGCGCGGAGGCATTCCGGCTCGCCATCTCACGCCATCACTTCCCCTTGCCTGGCGATCTGGCGTCCGTGACGGCAAGCTTCGGCGTGTCGGAACTCCAGCCGCATGACAGGTTCGACGGTCTCTATGGCCGCGCGGACCGGCTGCTCTATGTGGCCAAGAGCGGCGGCCGCAACCGCACTGCCGCTGATGACACGATGATCGCAGCGGCGGAGAGCTGAGCGGCGCGGATCGTCATCCTGCTCGATAGCGGCCCTTCGCTCAGCGCAGCTTCTCGATGGTGAGCTTGTCCAGCTTGGCGCGGATCTTCACCGACTCTTCGCTGCGGGTCAGCCCCTGCGCAATGGCCTTCAGGGACATGCCCTTCTTGGCCATGGTGTGCAGCTTCTGGATTTCCTCATAGGTCCAGGGCTGCTTGTGCCGTTCGAACCGCTCACCCATGGCATGCTCCTCCCGCGTGCGCGCCGGAACCGTCCCCGATGGGCACGGTCTGTCCGGCAGCGGAGCGTTCAGCGGCTCAGATGGGCCGCCACTCGGTCTTGCGCGCCTCGGCCACCTCGGCCTCGCGCCCCTCGTCGATGACGGCGAGCAGCGCGCGCAGCGCCTCCGGCACGCCCTGCCCCGACTGGGACGAGAGCAGCAGCGGCTTCTTCTTCGCCGCCCGCTGGAGGCGCTCTTTCTGCTGCTTCAGGAGTTCGGGCGTGAGGGAGTCGATCTTGGACAGGGCCACGATCTCCACCCGGTCCTCCAGCCCGCCGCCATAGGCGACCAGTTCCTGCCGCACGGTCTTGTAGGCCTTGCCCGCATGCTCGCAGGTGCCGTCCACCAGATGCAGCAGAACGCGGCAGCGCTCCACATGGCCGAGGAAGCGGTCGCCGAGACCCGCGCCCTCATGGGCGCCCTCGATGAGACCGGGGATGTCCGCCAGCACGAATTCGCGCCCGTCCACCCGCACCACGCCGAGGCCGGGATGGAGGGTGGTGAAGGGATAGTCGGCAATCTTCGGCTTCGCCGCCGTGGTGGCGGCCAGGAACGTGCTCTTGCCGGCATTGGGCAGGCCCACGAGGCCGGCGTCCGCGATCAGCTTCAGCCGCAGCCAGATCCACTTCTCCTGCCCCTCAAGGCCGGGATTGGCCCGGCGGGGCGCCTGATTGGTGGAGGTCTTGAACTCGGCATTGCCGAAGCCGCCATTGCCGCCGCTCAGCAGCCGGATGCGCTGGCCGACTTCGGTGAGGTCGGCGAGGATGGTTTCCTCGTCCTCATCCAGCACCTGCGTGCCCGCGGGCACCCTCAGCACCACGTCCGAGCCCTTGGCGCCGGCGCGGTTGGCACCCATGCCGTGCTCGCCCTTCTTGGCCTTGAAGTGCTGCTGGTAGCGATAGTCGATCAGCGTGTTGAGGCCGTCCACGCACTCGATCCACACGTCGCCCCCGCGCCCGCCGTTCCCGCCATCGGGACCGCCGAACTCGATGAACTTCTCGCGCCGGAACGAGACGCACCCCGCCCCGCCATCACCGGAGCGCACATAGACCTTGGCCTGATCGAGGAATTTCATGGGGCAGGACGTAGACGCAGGCGTGCGGCAAAGCAAGGGTGGCATTCGGAATGCTCAACCTTCCGCCAGCGCATGACGCATGGGCGCGGCTGGGCAGAGAGACAGCTGCGATGGCTCTGAGGCATGATCGGCCCGCCGCGCGCTCAAGCACAGGAGCGTCGCCCATGACTGATCGGAAATGGCCCAGTTTCGTGACTAGGGATCTTGGAGACAGCGTCGAAGATGATGCTGAGATGCTGCGCCGCTGGGAGGCCTATAACAAAGAGATGCGGGCCCTGATCGCCGCCGGTGGCGTGCATCAGGACGAGGATAGCTGGTGGGTAGACGATGCCACCGGCGAGCTGATTGGCCCCGATCCCGAGGACGAGCGCCCACGCACGGATGAAGAACTGAAACAGATGTTCTCCGTTAGCAAGTAGCAAGGCTCTGAACACGGCGGCCTCCTGACCCCGCATCCGACCCGCGTCGCGGCGCCCCTTTGACCTTTGCGCGCGGCCGGACCAAAAGAGGAACATGACTGCCGCCACCGTCGATGTCCTGCTGCCGCTCGGGCTCGACGTCCCCTATTCCTATCTCGTGCCGGACGGCCTTGAGCTCGCGCCCGGCGATCTCGTGGCCGTGCCGCTCGGCTCGCGCCTGGTGGTCGGCTGCGTGTGGCCGCGCGCGGCAGACGCGCCGGCCCCGGTCGACACCTCCAAGCTGAAGGCGGTGCGCAAGAAGCTGGATCACCGCCCGCTGCCGCCGGACCTGCTCCAGCTCATCGACTGGATGGCCGATTATACGCTGGCGCCGCGCGGCATGGTGCTGCGCATGGCGCTGCGCCATGAGGAGAACCCGAGCCCTGCCCGCGAGCGGGTGGGCGTGCGCGCCACCGGCCATGTGCCCGAGCGCCTCACTGCCGCCCGCAAGCGCCTGATCGAAGCGATGTCCGACGGCTTTGTCCGCGCCAAGACCGATGCCGCCCGCGAGGCCGGCGTCTCCCCCTCCGTGGTGGATGGGCTGGTGGATGAAGGCGCGCTCGAAACCCTTGTCCTGCCCCCGGCCCCGGCCGCCGAGACGCCTGACCCGGACCATGCCGCCCCCACCTTGAGCGAACCGCAGGCGGAAGCCGCCAATGCCATCATCGCGGCGGTGCAGGCGAAGACCTTCTCCGTGCATCTGCTCGACGGCGTCACCGGCTCGGGCAAGACGGAGGTCTATTTCGAGGCCGTGGCGGAAGCGGTGCGGGAAGGGCGGCAGGCACTGATCCTCCTGCCTGAAATCGCCCTCACCCAGGCCTTCATCGACCGCTTCACCCGTCGCTTTGGCGTCGCCCCGGCCGAATGGCACTCGGGCGTCTCCACCCGGCGCCGGGGCCGCATCCTGCGCGGGGTGGCGGATGGCGACGTTCAGGTGGTGGCCGGTGCGCGCTCGGCGCTGTTCCTGCCGTTCCGGGATCTCGCACTCACCATCGTCGATGAGGAGCATGATCCCGCCTACAAGCAGGAGGACGGCGTCACCTATCACGCCCGCGACATGGCGGTGGTGCGTTCCCGCTTCTGCCGCTCGCCCATCGTGCTCACCTCGGCAACGCCCTCCATCGAGACCGAGGTGAATGCCCGGCGCGGGCGCTACAATCGCCTGTCCCTGCCGCTGCGCTTCGGCGGCGCCAAGGTGCCGGGGCTGTCGCCCATCGACCTGCGCAAGGACATGCCGCCACGCGGGCGCTGGATCGCGCCGCGCCTGCAATCGGAAATCGCCCAGACGCTGGAGGATGGCGGGCAGGCGCTGCTGTTCCTCAACCGGCGCGGCTATGCCCCGCTGACCCTGTGCCGCTCGTGCGGGCACCGGATGCGCTGCCCCTCCTGCTCGGCCTGGCTGGTGGAGCACCGCTTCCGCCGCCGCCTCTCCTGCCACCATTGCGGCTATCAGGCCCCGGTGCCGGAATGCTGCCCGGCCTGCGGCGCCAAGGATGCGATGATCCCCTGCGGCCCCGGCGTCGAACGCCTCCAGGAAGAGGTACAGGCGCTGTTCCCGGAGGCGCGCAGCCTTGTGCTCTCCTCGGACATCGGCGGCATCGAGCGCATGCGCGCGGAACTGGAGGCGGTGGCAAACGGCGAGGTGGATGTGGTGGTGGGCACCCAGCTTGTGGCCAAGGGGCACAATTTCCCCGGCCTTGCGCTGGTGGGCGTGGTGGATGCGGACGTGGGCCTTGGCCATGGCGACCCGCGCGCCGCCGAGCGCACCTTCCAGCTGGTGCATCAGGTAGCCGGGCGCGCCGGACGCGGGGCGACGGAAGGGCGTGGCTTCATCCAGACCCACATGCCCGATCATCCGGTGATGCAGGCGCTGGTGAAGGGCGACCGCGCCGCCTTCTATGAAACCGAGATCGCCGCCCGCGAGGAGGCCCACCTGCCGCCCTTCGGCCGCATGGCGAGCCTCATCGTCTCGGCAAATGAAGGGCCGGCGGCGGAAGCCCATGCCCGGCGGCTCGCCGCCAGCGCGCCGCGCGTGGAAGGAGTGCGGGTGCTCGGCCCGGCGGAAGCCCCGCTTGCCGTGCTGCGTGGCCGCCACCGCTGGCGCCTTCTGGTGCGCGCGCCCCGCGCCTTCGACCTCTCGGCCTATCTGCGCGGCTGGCGGGCAGTGGCGCCGCGGCCGACCGGCAACACCAAGGTCAGCATCGACGTCGACCCCATGACCTTCCTCTAGGTTGAGGAAAATCAGGTCTTTCATCCGCCGGTGAGCTTGGCTAGCGTCCCCGCCGAACGCGAGCAAAAGAGGGCTCCATGCGGGTGATGATGCGTCTGGCCGTGATCGCGGCTCTCGGCCTTTCGGTGTCGGGCTGCGACAAGTGCGGCGACTATTTCTGGCAGAAGACCGGGCCGGCCAAAACCTGCTCGGCCGGCCCCAAGGCCATGTGATGTCCCTGTAGGCGGCAGCCCGGCCTCAGTCGTTGGGGTTGGGCACGCTGCCCTTCTCCGCCTTGAGCTTGGCGATGGCGGCGCGGATGGGGGCATAGGGCCCGTATTTGTGCTGCGCCTCGGTGAAGCCGTCCGCATAGGGGCCATAGGCGGCATCGATGGGCTTCAGCAGCAGATCCGGGAAGTCCTTGGCGGTCCCGGCCCGCTTCGGGCGCGGCTGGGACAGCACGAAGGCGCCCACGTCCCATGCCTCGTCCGGCGTCAGCTGCGGCATCACCCAGCTCGTGCCGTTGGGCATGTTGTTGTGGACGAAGTTCGCCATGTTGCCGAGCCGGGCAAGGCCGGCGCCGTCATTGAAGCTGTCCGGTCCCCAGAGCGGGGGCACCGCATAGCCGAAGCTTGCATCGACGGGATTGTGCCGCACGCCGAGACCGTCCGGCCGATGGCATTCGGCGCATTGGCGCGCATAGATGGCCATGCCCCGCGCCGGGTCCGCCGCCCGCGGCAGCTCCGGCATTGTCCCCGCGCCGCCACCCGAAATCTTGGCGTCGCGCGGGATGTTGGTGGCAAGCACGGTGAGATAGGCCACCAGCGCCTGCATGGGCCGGGCGTCCGCCGGCATCGGGCGGCCGTTCATGCTGCGGGTCATGCAGCTGTTGAGACGGTCGACAAGGCTCGCCACCTCGCCGCTGCGGGTGCTGTAGGCCGGATAGTCCGCCGAAGCCGCCACCAGTGGCAGGCCGAATTTCTTGAGGCCGGCGTCGAGATGGCAGTCGGCGCAAGCGAGATTATTGCCCGCATAGCGCTGGGCGGCATCGGGCGCCGCCGGCCCGATATGGGCGGGGGTGGCAACCAGAACCGAGCGGCCATAGCGCACGAGGCGGCCGAACTCGTCATCGGGCAGGCGATCCACCTGCGGCACGTCCCACAAACGCACCTTCTCGCCCGCCGACGACGGACCTTCCTGCGCCTCCGCGCGCGATCCGGCGACAGCACCGGCCAGCGCGACGGCCAGCCCCAGGACGCGGAGCGGCCCTGAAAACACCCCCGAGAACACCCCCATGATCTCCCTCAGTCCTTCTGTTTGTTGCCTTTCCGGCCCAACGCGGCTATAAGCCCGCCTTCCCGTCAGACATGCGCCCCCCTGGAGGCGTGCCGGACAGGAAAGCCGGACGGCCGCGCGAGCGGCCGTTGGCTGTTTTAGAACCAGTCTCAATCAAGGACGAGTGCCATGACCGCCATCAAGGAACTGAAGGCTGTGGCGCGCGCGCGAGGCGGCAAGGGGGCCGCTCGTGCAGAGCGCCGCGCCGGACGCGTGCCCGCCGTGATCTACGGTGAGAAGCAGGAGCCTGTGACCATTTCGCTGGGTCACAAGGAAATCACCCGCATCATCTATGCGGGCCACTTCCTCACCACCCTGTTCGAGATCGACGTGGACGGTGTGAAGCACCGTGTCATCCCGCGCGACTACCAGCTCGACCCGGTGAAGGATCTGCCGCTGCACGTGGACTTCCTGCGCGTTTCGCAGGGCGCCAGCGTCACCGTCGAAGTGCCGGTGCACTTCGAGAACCAGGACAAGGCGCCCGGCCTGAAGAGCGGCGGCACCCTCAACGTCGTCGCCCATGCGGTGACGCTCGAATGCCCGGCCGAGGCCATTCCGGATCACGTCGTGGCCGACCTGACGGGCCTCGAGATCGGCGACAGCCTGCACCTCTCCAAGGTGAAGCTGCCGGCCGGCGTCTCCTCCGCCGTGACCGGCGACGACACGCTGGCGACCATCGTGGCCCCCTCGGGCCTCAAGGAAGCCGAGGCTGACGAGGCGGCTGCCGCCGCCGCTGCGGCCGCCAAGGCCTGACGCCGCTTCGGGCCGGAGGGTCATCCGTGTTCCTGTTCGCAGGCCTCGGCAACCCCGGCCCGAAATATGCCGGCAACCGGCACAATATCGGCTTCATGGCGGTGGACGCGATCGTCCGCCGCCACCGCCTTTCGCCCTGGCGCCGGCGCTTTCAGGGCGCCGTGAGCGAAGGCGAGATCGCCGGCGAGAAGGTGCTGGCTCTGCTGCCGGAGACCTTCATGAACGAGAGCGGCCGCGCCGTCGCGGAAGCCGCCAAGTTCTACAAGATTCCGCTCGAGAACATCTTCGTCTTCCATGACGAGCTCGACCTGCCCCCGGCCAAGATCCGGGTGAAGAAGGGCGGCGGCAATGCCGGCCACAATGGCCTGCGCTCCATCACCGCCCAATGCGGCAACGACTATTGGCGGGTGCGCCTCGGCATCGGCCATCCCGGCGACAAGTCGCTGGTCCATTCCTACGTGCTGAACGATTTCGGCAAGGCCGAGCGGGAATGGGTGGAGGCCGTGAACACGGCCTGCGCCGATTTCGCCCCCGCCCTCATCGGCGGCAAGGCCGAGGATTTCCAGAACCGCGCCCATCTCTTCCTGGAAGCGCAGGGCTTCACCGATGTGAAGCCGCTCGGGGGCGCCCGCGCCTCGTGATCTGCGCCGCGACGCAGCACGTGACCTTTCTCCCCCTTGACCGCACCGCACAATGAAGGAAGGTATGGCCGCGCGTGGCAGCCTTTTGCGGAAGCCGCGCGGCTGGGGCTCTTTCATGAAAAACGTGACCATCACGCTGTCCGACGACCTCTTGGCGCGCGTGCGCCTTGCCGCGGCGCGCGAGGGCAAGAGCCAGTCCAAATTCATCGCCGACCATCTCAGCCGTGCCCTTGGCGGCCATGTCGATCCGCTGATCCCCTTCGACCGCTGGCTCGCGGCCCCCGGATGGGACGCCCGGGACGGCGCCCTGCCGATGCGCGAGGACGTCCATGACCGTGCGGTGCTTCGTGGATACGAACGTGCTGATCCATCTGCACGACAGGAGCGAGGCGCAGAAGCGCGCCTTGACGAAGCATAGCCTGCGCTCCATTCGCCGGAACGGCGAGCTGGTGGTGTCGCCGCAGGTGGTGAGCGAGTTCTATGCGCTGGCCGCCGAGCGCTTTCCCTATACGCCGCGCGAGACGGTGCGCGACTTCCTGCGCGATCTCCTGCCCGCCTGCCGCTCGGAGGGCATGGGCGAACTGCTCGCCACCGCCTGGCGGCTGGAGGACCGCTACCGCCTCTCCCCCTGGGACTGCCTGATGGCCGCCGCCGCCGTCTGCTCCGACTGCCGGCTTCTCGTCACCGAGGCCCTGCCGGACGGCAGCGAGGTGGACCGCACGCGGGTGGTGAACCCCTTCCTCACCGACATCGAGACGGTGTTCACCGGGCTGAAGGAGCGCGGATAGGGCGTCGCGCGGGGCAGGAAATCGCCGGCCGCGCTTAACAAACGCCCGCGCGGCCTTTATGGATCGCGCCAACACCCGACGACCTCAAGCTTCTCAAGGACGATCGCGCAGCCATGGGCTTCAAATGCGGCATCGTGGGCCTGCCCAACGTGGGCAAGTCCACCCTCTTCAACGCCCTCACCCAGACCGCCGCGGCCCAGGCCGCCAACTATCCCTTCTGCACCATCGAGCCCAATGTGGGCGACGTGGCCGTGCCCGATCCGCGCCTCACCGCGCTCGCCGAGATCGCCGGCTCGGGCCAGATCATCCCGACCCGCCTCACCTTCGTGGACATCGCCGGCCTCGTGCGCGGCGCCTCCAAGGGCGAGGGCCTCGGCAACCAGTTCCTCGCCAACATCCGCGAGTGCGACGCCATCGCCCATGTGGTGCGCTGCTTCGAGGACGGCGACGTGACCCATGTGGAGGGCAAGGTCTCTCCGGTGGACGACATCGAGACCATCGAGACCGAGCTGATGCTCGCCGACCTCGAAAGCCTCGAGAAGCGCGCCGCCGCGCTGGAGAAGAAGGCCCGCACCCTCGACAAGGAAGGCAAGGACACGCTGGACCTGATGCAGCGCGCCCTCGTGCTGCTGCGCGACGGCAAGCCGGCCCGCCTCGTGGACGTGAAGCCCGAGGAGCGCAAGCTCTTCGACATGCTCGGCATGATGACCGCCAAGCCCGTGCTCTATGTCTGCAACGTCGAGGAAGCCTCGGCCAAGGACGGCAACGCCCTCTCCGCGCAGGTGTTCGAGCGCGCCAAGGCGGAAGGCGCCAAGGCGGTGGTGGTCTCCGCCAAGATCGAGAGCGAGATCGCCATCCTCCCCGAGGAGGAGCAGCGCGAGTATCTGGAAGCCATCGACCTCGACGAGCCGGGCCTCAACCGCGTGATCCGCGCCGGCTACGACCTGCTCGATCTTGCGACCTATTTCACCGTCGGCCCCAAGGAAGCCCGCGCCTGGACCATCACCAAGGGCACCAAGGCCCCGGCGGCGGCGGGCGTGATCCACTCGGACTTCGAGAAGGGCTTCATCCGCGCCGAAACCATCGCTTATGCGGATTATATCCAGCACAAGGGCGAGAGCGGCGCGCGCGAGGCCGGGCGCCTGCGCCTGGAAGGCAAGGAATATGTGGTGCAGGACGGCGACGTGCTGCACTTCCGTTTCGCCAACTGAGTATCTGCTCTGTCCGGGCCGGATATCCACCGGCCCGGCTTGACCTTCTGCCCGGCAGCGTCTGAGATCGCGGGAAAGCTGGAGGAAGGAATGCCCGATATCTATTGGGAAGACTTCGTGCAGGGCGACGTGAAGACGTTCGGCTCGCACGAGGTGACGGCGGAGGAGATCACATCCTTCGCCAGCGAGTTCGATCCCCAGCCTATGCACCTCGATCCGGCGGCGGGCGCCGCCTCGATGCTGGGCGGCCTTGCCGCCTCCGGCTGGCATTCCTGCGCCATCATCATGCGCCTCATCTGCGACGGCTTCCTGCTGCGGTCCGCCGGCATGGGCTCGCCGGGCGTGCAGGAAACGAAATGGCTGGAGCCGGTGCGCCCCGGCGACGTTCTGACGCTCCGCCGCACCGTGCTGGAAAGCCGCAGTTCCAAGAGCCGGCCGGACATGGGGCTCGTGACCTTCCGGTTCGAGCTTCTCAAGGACAAGAAGACCGTCGCCGTGGACCAGACCGTGGTCATCATGTTCGCGCGGCGCAATCCGGGGGCGCGACTGGCATGAAATTCTTCGAGGATTGCGAGATCGGCAGCCGGCTTGTGCTGGGCAGCCACACCTTCACCCGCGAGGCGATCGTCGATTTCGCCCAGAAATACGACCCCCAGCCGTTCCATCTCGATGACGAGGCGGCCAAGCGCAGCCATTTCGGTGCGCTCTGCGCCTCCGGTTGGCATACGGCCGCGCAATGGATGCGCGCCTTCATCGACCGCCAGAAGCGCGATGTGGCGGAAGCCTCCGCCGGCGGAGCGCCTGTGGCGAAGCTCGGCCCGTCCCCCGGCTTCAAGGACCTGCACTGGCTGAAGCCGGTCTATGTGGGCGACACCATCACCTACGCCACCGAGGTGAAGGACAAGCAGACCAGCAAGAGCCGCCCGCAATGGGGCCTGCTCTTCGCCCACAACACCGGCACCAACCAGCACGGCGATCTGGTGCTGGAGTTCGAGAGCGTGGTCTTCGTGGAACGACGGACGCTCTGAGGGCGCGGCGGTGCACGAACATCAGGCAGCCCTTCACTCCGAGCGGACGTCATGCGCGGGCTTGCCCCGCGCATCCACGCCTCTCCGTCTACGGACCTTCTGAAAGCCCGCGCTAAGCCAAGCCCCGTGGATGGCCGGGACAAGCCCGGCCATGACTTAGCGGAAGAGGACGCCATGGCAGAGGAAGCGTCTTCCCGTGGCGCCGCCCGGACATCCCTCAGATATTGAGGTTGGCCATCACCGGCTCGGGATAGCGCGTGCCGGCCACCGCCTGAGGCGGGAACAGGGCGTCCAGTTCCGCGACCTCGGCCGGCGAGAGGCGGATCGCCACCGCCGCCGCATTCTCCTGCAGATACTTGATGCGCCGCGTGCCCGGGATCGGGATCACGTGGGGCTGCTTGTTGAGGATCCAGGCCAGCGCGATCTGCGCGGACGTCGCCTTGCGGGCCGCGGCGAAGGCGGCGAGCGCATCGGTGAGGCGCTTGTTCTGGGCGAAGGCCTCGCCCTGGAAGCGCGGGTTGTGGCGGCGGAAGTCATTCTCCGCGAGCGTGTCCGTGCTGGTGATGGCGCCAGTGAGGAAGGCGCGCCCCAGCGGGCTATAGGCCACGAAGCTGATGCCGAGATCCGCGCAGACGCCGAGCATCTCGGCCTCCGCATCGCGGGTCCAGAGCGAATATTCGGTCTGGACGGCGGTGATGGGATGCACGCCATGGGCGCGCTTCAGGGTGGCCACCGAGCATTCCGAGAGGCCGAGGTGGCGCACCTTGCCCTCCTCCACCAGCCGCGCCATGGCGCCCACGGTGTCTTCGATGGGCGTCTTGGGGTCCACGCGGTGCTGGTAATAGAGATCGATGGTCTCGATGCCGAGCCGCTTCAGGCTCGCCTCGCAGGCCTCGCGCACATAAGCGGGCGAGCCGTTGATGCCAAGGCGCTCGCCATTGGGGCCGCGGACATTGCCGAACTTGGTGGCGAGCACGACCTTCTCGCGCTTGCCCTTCAGGAACTGGCCGAGGAGGCGCTCATTGTGGCCGACGCCATACATGTCGGCGGTGTCGAAGAAGGTGATGCCGGCGTCCAGCGCGGCGTCGAGGGTGGCGAGCGACTGGGTGTCGTCACTGGCGCCGTAGAATTCGGACATGCCCATGCAGCCGAGGCCGATGGCGGACACGGAAAGGCCAGTGCGACCGAGCGGACGGAGGTCCATGGTTCGCCTCATATGTCGGGATGTGAGAGAAAGGGCGGCGGTCCTGCGCCGCGAAGACGGAACTCAGGTAAACCGGATCGTTTACTTTGTCAAGCATGACGTCGCCCAAGGCTGACCGGCGCGGCACCGCCGCCCGCATCCGCACCGCCGCCCGTGCGCTCTTTCTGGAGCGCGGCTATGGCGCGACCAGCATGGATGCGGTGGCGGCGGCAGCCCCCGTCTCCAAGCGCACGCTCTATCAATATTATCCCGGCAAGGCCGAGCTGTTCGGCGCGGTGATCGCGGAGGTGTGGGGCCGCTTCACCGACGCCCCGCCCCTGCCCGATCCTTCCGCCGCGGCGCCCCGCGTGGTGCTGACCGCCTATGTGGAGCGCCTGCGCGCCCATTGGGATCAACCGGAAGTGATCCCCTTCCTGCGCCTCATCATCGCCGAGGCGCCGCGCTTCCCCGAACTCGCCCCGGCCTATGTGCAGGCCGGCAAGCAGCAAGTGACGGAGAGTCTGGGCGCCTATTTCGAGGCCCTCGCCCGCGCCGGGCATTTGCGCCGGCCCGGCAATCCGGGGCTCGCCGCCGCGCAGTTTCTCGGCATGGTGAAGGAGACCTTGTTCTGGCCCCGCGTCTTCGGCGGCGGCGCGAGCTTTGCCGTGACGGATGTGGTGGAGGCGGCCCTCGACATGATCCTCCTGCCGGAAGAAGGCGACCCGACCGGCTGAAGCTGCGCGTGGGGATGGCACCGGATGCAACCGACTTCCCTTGCCGCAGTCGGCCTTCACTGCTAAGAGGCGCCACCGCGCGTGATCGCGGATCCCTTTCAGCTTCAGAACGACAGGACGATCATCATGGCGATCGAGCGCACTTTCTCGATCATCAAGCCCGACGCGACGCGTCGCAACCTCACCGGCGCGATCAATGCGGTCATCGAGAAGGCTGGCCTTCGCATTGTCGCCCAGAAGCGCATCCAGATGACCAAGGCTCAGGCCGAGGCCTTCTATGCGGTCCACAGCGCCCGCCCCTTCTTCAATGACCTCGTGTCCTTCATGACCTCCGGTCCGGTGGTCGTGCAGGTGCTCGAAGGCGAAGACGCGGTCGCCAAGTATCGCGAAGTGATGGGCGCCACCAACCCGGCCAATGCGGCCGAGGGCACCATCCGCAAGCTCTTTGCCGAGTCCATCGAGGCGAACTCCGCCCATGGTTCGGACAGCGTCGAGAACGCCGGCGTCGAGATCGCCCAGTTCTTCTCGCAGAACGAGATCGTCGGCTGACATCTCTTTCCGGCCCGCGCGGCACCGATCAGGTTCCCGCGCGGGCCGGCCTCTGGCCGCAGGGCCGCCCTGCACCGTTTCGCCTTGAGACCCGCGCGCCCCTGACGTAGGAGGAGCGGGCACCGCCGGACCTTGCCGGCCGCTCAAGGTGAGCCGCTCCCCATGTCCATCTCCTCGCCGGAATTCTGGCTCGCCTTCCTGCAGCTCGTCTGGATCAACGTCCTGTTGTCCGGCGACAATGCAGTGGTCATCGCCATGGCCTGCCGCTCCCTGCCGGAGCGCACCCGCAAGTGGGGTATCGTGCTCGGCTCGGGCGTGGCGGTGGGGCTGCGCATCCTCTTCACCGGTATCGTCGCCACCCTGCTGGCCTTGCCCTGGCTGAAGGTGGTCGGGGCCGTTGCGCTCTTCTACATCGCCATCGACCTTGCCCTGCCCGACGACGAAGGAGCCGAGAGCGTCAAGGCCAGCGAGAGTCTGTGGCGGGCGGTCGGCACGGTCGCGCTCGCCGACATCGTCATGAGCCTCGACAATGTGGTGGCGGTGGCCGCCATCGCCAATGGCAATTTCCTGCTGCTGGTGCTGGGCCTTGCCATCTCCATTCCGCTGATCGTCGCCGGTTCCTCGTTGGTGATGGCGATGCTCGACCGCTTTCCGCTGCTCGTCTGGGCGGGTGCCGCCTTGCTGGGCTGGATCGCCGGCGAGATGCTGCTGTCGGACGCCGCCGTCATGGACCGCCTTGGCGGGCATGAGATCACCGAGCACTGGTCTCTTCTCGCCGCCGCGGCAGGCGCGGTCTTCGTGGTGGCCACCGCCTTCATCTGGGGCCGGTTGCGGCTGGCGCGAGCGGATAACGCGGCCTGACCGACTACCGGAGTAGTGCGACACGCGCATTCCGGCTGAAAACCGGGGCCAGATGACAGGCGGGGGTTGAACGCCTTCCCAAAGGTCATGTAAGGCCCACGCGCGCAACACCCGTCCCAAGGATGCGGAATGGACCTCAGCAACCCCACCTTCTGGCTTTCGCTGCTCCAGATCGTCTGGATCGACCTGCTTCTGTCGGGCGACAATGCGGTGGTCATCGCGCTGGCCTGCCGCTCCCTGCCGCCGAGCCAGCGCCGCTGGGGCATCATCCTCGGCGCCGGCGCCGCGGTCGGGCTGCGCATCATCTTCGCCCTGGCCATCTCCTATCTGCTGGGCGTGCCGTTCCTGAAGATCGCCGGCGCGGTGCTGCTGCTGTGGATCGCCGCCAAGCTCGTGCTGAGCGGCGAGGAAGAGGCCCATGAGGTTGAGGCCTCCGACAGCCTGTGGCGGGCGGTGCGCACGATTGCCATCGCCGATGCGGTCATGAGCCTCGACAATGTGGTGGCCATCGCTGCCGCCTCGCGCGGTCATCCCGAGCTCTTCATCTTCGGACTGCTGCTCACCATTCCGCTGATCGTCGCCGGCTCCCAGCTTGTGCTGGCCCTGCTCCAGCGCCTGCCCATCCTCGTGTGGGCCGGCGCGGCGCTGCTCGGCTTCATCGCCGGCGAGATGCTGGTGAGCGATGTGATCTCCATCGACCTGCTGAAGGGCTTCAACCCGGCCTTCGTGAAGCCGGATCTGGAAGCCCCCGGCGGCATCGGCCCGGCGGCCCTGCCCCATTATGTGGCGGGCGCGCTGGGGGCCGTGGTGGTGGTCGCCATCGGCCTTGTCCTGCGCAAGCGGCCGGCCGCCTCCGAGCACGGGGCCTGATCCACGGGCCGCGCCGCGCGGCATCTCGTCACCCTTCCGGGCTTGCCCTATAAAGTCCGGAAGGAGCCTGTTCATGAACCAGCACGTCTCGGCCCCGGTCATCCGGGCGTCCGCCTGTCCCCACGATTGCCCCTCCACCTGCGCCCTTGAGGTGGAAGTCCTGAACAGGAAGCGGATCGGCCGCGTGCGCGGGGCGAAGGACAACAGCTACACGGCCGGCGTCATCTGCGCGAAGGTCGCCCGCTATGCGGAGCGCACGGACCATCCAGAGCGCCTGATGCACCCGCTGCGTCGGGTCGGCCCCAAGGGCTCCACCCAGTTCGAGCGCATCTCCTGGGACGAGGCGCTGGACCGCGTGGCGGAAGGGCTGCTGAAGGCCGAGCAGGCGCATGGGGCTGAGAGCGTCTGGCCCTATTATTACGCGGGCACCATGGGCCTCGTGATGCGCGACGGCATCAACCGGCTGACCCATGCCAAGAAATATTCCCGCTTCTTCTCCAGCATCTGCGTGAACCCGGCGTGGAGCGGCTACATCGCCGGCACCGGCCGCCTCGGCGGCACCGACCCGCGCGAGATGGGCGTCTCCGACCTCGTCATCATCTGGGGCACCAATGCGGTGGCCACCCAGGTCAATGTGATGACCCATGCGGTGAAGGCGCGAAAAGAGCGCGGCGCCAAGATCGCGGTGGTGGACGTCTATCGCACGCCCACCATGGAGCAGGCGGATATCCCCCTCCTCATCCGCCCCGGCACGGACGGGGCGCTCGCCTGCGCCATCATGCATGTACTGTTCCGCGACAACCGCGCGGACCGCGCCTATCTCGCCCGCTATGCCAATGACGCTGCCGAGTTCGAGGCCCACCTTTCCACCCGCACGCCGGAATGGGCGAGCGCCATCACCGGGCTGCCGGTGGCGGAGATCGAGGCCTTCGCCAAGCTCGTGGGCGAGACGCCCCGGAGCTTCTTCCGCATCGGCTACGGCCTCTCGCGCAGCCGCAACGGCGCGGTGAACATGCACGCGGTGACGTCCATCCCCGTGGTGTCGGGGGCCTGGCAGCATGAGGGCGGCGGCGCCTTCCACTCCAATTCCGGCATCTATCGCACCCGCAAGACCATGATCGAGGGGCTCGACATTCTCGACCCCAAGGTGCGCCAGCTCGACCAGTCCCGCATCGGCGCCATCCTCACCGGCGATCCGGAGGTGCTGTCCGGCGGCCCGCCGGTCACGGCCATGCTCATCCAGAACACCAACCCGATGAGCGTGGCTCCGGATCAGGAGCGGGTGAAGCAGGGCTTTGCACGCGACGACCTGTTCGTCGCCGTGCACGAGCAGTTCCTCACCGAGACCGCCCGTCAGGCGGACATCGTGCTGCCGGCCACCATGTTCACCGAGCATGACGACCTCTATCAGGGCGGCGGCCACCAGCATCTGCTGCTCGGCCCCAAGCTCGTGGACCCGCCCGGCGAGTGCCGCAGCAATCATGAGGTGATCACCGAGATCGCCCGGCGCGTGGGCGCGGAGCATGCCGGCTTTTCCATGAGCCCGCGCGAGCTCATCGACTGGACGCTGAACGCCTCCCAGCGCGGCACGCTGGAGCATCTGGAGGCGGAGCGCTTCATCGACATCCAGCCGGAATTCGAGAGCGCCCACTTCCTCAGCGGCTTCGGCCACAAGGACGGGCGCTACCGCCTGAAGCCGGACTGGAAGCGCCCGCCCATCCCCGCCCCCGGCCTGTTCGGCCCATGGGAGCAGATGCCGGAATTCCCGGACCACTGGGCGGTGATCGAGGAGCCCACCGCCGAGCACCCTTTCCGGCTCGTGACGGCCCCGGCGCGCAACTTCCTCAACTCCACCTTCAACGAAACGCCCACCTCGGTGAAGCGCGAGGGCGGGCCGAGCCTCCTCATCCATCCCGAGGATGCGGCCGCGCGTGGCATCGCCGAGGGCGACACGGTGGAGGTGCGCAACACACGCGGCACGGTGGCGCTGACGGCCAAGCTGTTCGACGGCCTGCGGCGGGGCGTGGTGGTGGCCGAGCAGATCCACCCCAACTTCGCCCATGCGGGCGGGCGCGGCATCAACACCCTCACCGGCGCCGACCCCGTCGCCCCGGCGGGCGGCGCGGCGTTTCACGACAACCGGGTGGATGTGGTGAAGGTCTGAGTCTCAGAGCCAGCCAGCCCGGAGCCCGGCCGCGGTGAGCGTCAGCACGGCGAGCACCGCGGCGATGGCTTCCACCAGCCCGAAGCCGCCGACGACCACGGCCCCCAGCGCGACGCCGCAGATGAAAGCGACCCAGGAGAGCGCATAATCCGCGCATTCCCGCGCGCTGGCGCGGCCCAGCAGGGCGCGCACCAGCGACTGCCCGAAGCTGAACAGCGTGCCGGTGACGAAGCTCTTGCCGATATCGGCGCCGTCGACCACCTGATGGGCGGTGTTCTGCATGCCCATGGTGGCGGCGATGAGGAACAATGGCAGCCGGCCCCAGCCCGTGAACACGAGCGCCAGCGCTGTCGCGAACAGCAGGATCTCGGCCACGAGCACCCAGACCATGCGGTGCCGGGAGACCGTCTCCATGATGAGCGTGCCGAGGGCGGCGCCGCCCACGAAGCACAGCACCACCAGCCCGGCGAGCAGCAGGACGGAGAAATCCCCCTGCGCCAGCGCCGAGCCGAGGCGGGTGGAATTCCCGCTCATGAAGGAAAGGTAGAGCTTGTCCGCCTGGGAGAAGCCGACGGCATCCACATAGCCGGCGACGGCGGTCATGACGACGGCGAACAGAAGGGGATGCCGGCAGGCGGAACGGCTCTTCTCCGCAGCCCCCGCGCCGCTCTCCGCCTGTGTCGCCATCGGCTGCCTGTCCCCGGTCAGACCCGCGGCACCACCAGCACGTCCCGCACCGGGCGCTCGTCGCTGACGATGGTCCGCTCGTTCTCCACCCGCAGCCGGCCGGAGGCCAGAAGGGCGAGGCCCTTGGGATAGATCACATGCTCCTGCTCCAGCACGCGGTGGGCGAGCACGTCGGGCGTGTCGTCCGCATGCACGGGCACGGCGGCCTGAAGGATGATCGGCCCCTCGTCCATCTCGGCGCGGACGAAATGCACCGTGCAGCCGTGCAGGCGCACGCCGGTCTCGATGGCGCGGGCATGGGTGTCGAGCCCCTTGAAGCTCGGCAGCAGCGAGGGATGCACGTTGATCATGCGGTCGCGCCAGCGCTCCACCAGCCAGGGCGTGAGCAGGCGCATGAAGCCGGCGAGGCACACGATCTCGATGCCCGCGATGCGCAGGTGCGCGTCGAGCGCGGCGTCGAAGGCGATGCGGTCGGCATAGTCCCGGTGGCTCAGCACCAGCGTCTCGATGCCGTGCTCGCGCGCGAACTCAAGGCCCGCCGCATCCGCCTTGTTGGAGAGGACGAGCGAGATTTCAGCGGGAAAGTCCGGCGCCTGCGCGGCCTTCACCAGCGCGGCCATGTTGGAGCCGCGCCCGGAGATGAAGACGGCGGTGCGCCTGCGCTGCTGGCTCATGCCACACCAAGCTGAAGCTGGCCGTCATAGGCCACATGCGCCGCGCCGGTGCCGGGCTCGATGACGCCGAGGCGGGCCACCGTCTCACCGGCGTCCGCGAAGGCGTCCGCTACCTTCTCCGCGTCAGGGGCGGCGACCACCACGGCCATGCCGATGCCGCAGTTGAAGGCGCGCAGCATCTCTTCGGGCGCCACGTTGCCGGTGGCGGCGAGCCAGCGGAACACCGGCGGCACGACGAGATTGGCAAGATCCACACGGGCGATGGTGCCGGCGGGCAGCACGCGGGGCAGGTTCTCGGTGATGCCGCCGCCGGTGATGTGAGCGAGCGCCTTGATGCCGCCGGTGCCGCGCAGCACCTTCAGCACGCTCTGCACATAAAGGCGGGTCGGCTCCAGCAGCGCCGCGCCGAGGCTGCGCTCCGGGGCGAAGGGCGCGGGCGCGTCCCACGCAAGGCCGGAGCGCTCGACGATGCGGCGCACCAGCGAATAGCCGTTGGAATGCACCCCCGAAGACGCAAGGCCCAGGATCACGTCGCCCGCCGCCACGTCGGGGCGCGGCAGCAGCGCATCGCGCTCCACGGCGCCGACAGAGAAGCCGGCGAGGTCATAATCGCCGTCCTTGTACATGCCGGGCATCTCGGCGGTCTCGCCGCCGATGAGGGCGCAGCCCGATTCCTTGCAGCCGCGCGCCACGCCCGCCACGATCTGCGCGCCCACTTCCGGCGAGAGCCGGCCGGTCGCGAAATAATCGAGGAAGAACAGCGGCTCGGCGCCCTGCACGATGAGGTCGTTCACGCACATGGCGACGAGGTCGATGCCGATGGTGCCGTGCTGCCCGGTCTCGATGGCGATCTTGAGCTTGGTGCCCACGCCGTCGGTGGCGGCCACCAGCAGCGGATCGGAGAAGCCGGCGCGCTTCAGATCGAAGATGCCGCCGAAGCCGCCGATGTCCGCATCGGCACCGGGACGGCGGGTGGCCTTCACCAGCGGCTTGATGAGATCGACCAGCCGGTTGCCGGCGTCGATATCCACCCCCGCGTCACGATAATTCAGACCGTCCTGCGCCATCTTCGTCCTCGCGCCCGTGGTGAAACCGGTGGCGCCTGTGCCGCCGAGCCCGCGTTCCACTTCCGGCATCCTGCTCCAGGCGGGTCGCGCCTGCGTGATCCAGCGCGCGGCTTAGCCGCGAACCGCGCGCGAGGCAAGGCGCAGCGCCGCACAGGAGGCCTACGCCTGCCGCGGGCGGGCTCAGGCCGTGGGACGGCAGCCCTCCACCAGCCGGGCGAAGGCGGCGATGTCGCGCACGAAGGGCGAGCTGCGGCGCCAGACCATGCCGATGCTGCGCCGGGGCGCCGGCTCGGGGAAGCGCACGAGGCGCACGCGCGGAATCTGGCCACCTTCGCAGGCAACGAGCATTTCCGGCAGCAGGGTCACGCCCTGCCCGTTGGCCACCAGTTGCACCAGCGTGGACAGCGAGGTGGCGCCGAACCGGCGCAGGCGGCGCTGATCCATGGCGCCGCAGACCTGAAGCGCCTGATCGCGGAAGCAGTGGCCGTCTTCCAGCAGCAGCAGGTCGTCCGGCGCTAGGTGGTCCGGCGTTGCAAGATCGCCCTCGGGCAATTCGGCCCCTTCCGGCAGCGCGAGGAGAAAGGCGTCATCGAACAGCGCCCGCGTCTCCAGCGCCGGATGCTCCACCGGCAGGCTGAGGATGAGCAGGTCGAGGCTGCCGTTGAGGAGTTCGGCGACCAGTTGCTCCGTCTGCGTCTCCCGCAGCGCCAGTTCCACCCGCGGATAGGCCTGCCCCACCGCCGGCAGCAGGCGCGGCAGGAGATAGGGCGCGACGGAGGGAATGACGCCGAGCCGCAGCCGCCCCTCCAGCAGCGAGCCCTGTGCCCGGATGGAGCGCTCCAGATCGGTGAGGCTGGCGAGGATTTCCCGCGCCCGTACCGCCGTTTCCTCCCCCATGGGGGTGAGGCGGACGGAGCCGCGCCCGCGCTCCACGAGATCGACGCCGAGGTCAGCCTCCATGTCGCGGATCTGCATGGAGAGCGCCGGCTGGGTGACGGCGCATTCCTCGGCCGCGCGGCCGAAATGGAGGTGACGGGAGAGGGCTTCGAAATAGCGAAGCTGACGGGTGGAGAGCATCCAATAAGTTTATCTTATTCAAATTCGCGCGCAAACTGATTTGTACCGCTCGCGATGGAAGGGCATGTTCCCCAACGAAGGCCGCGCAAGCAGCGCGCCTCATCTACGGTCCCGTCGTGGTCTCCCCCCAGCACGACGGGACCGGTCCGCCGGCTTTGCACCGGCCGGACCATGGGCCGCCCCCGCGGCCCCAGCGCCTCCGGTTTGCGGCCGGAGGCGTTAACCACCGCCAGCCTCACTCCATCTCTCCCCGCGCGGCCAAGCTCAAGGCGCTCTATAAGTCCCTCATACGATGAGGGTAGCCATGTACGCGCGCCGATCCGTCCTTCCCGCCCTGCTGCTCGCGGCCACCAGCCTGCTGTCCCCGGCCCACCTTCAAGCCCAGAGCCCGGCGCCCGCCGCGCAGGCGCAGGCGGTCCAGCCGGCTTGGCCCCGGGTCTACCGCTGGGACGACACCACGCTGAGGCTCTACGCGCCGCAGGTGGTCCACCGCCGCGACGGCGCGGTCCGCGCCCGTGCCGCCTTCGCCCTCACCATCAAGGATGGCACAACCCATTACGGCCGTGTCGCTTTCTACGCCCGCACGCGCACCGATTATGCGACCGGCACGCTGCGCCTCAGGGATCTTGCGGTGGAGCGGGTGGAGTTTCCCGCCGCCCCGCGCCGGGCGGACGATCTCGCCATTCAGCTGACGCTCCAGCTCGCCGGTCAGCACATTACCCTGCCGCTCGCGCTCGTGCAGGCGGAGCTCGATGCCGCCGCCCATCCGCCGGAGCGGCTGCCGGGCGTGACCGCACCGCCCGCCATCATCTTCACCGACCGCCTGACGACGCTCGTCTCCATCACCGGAGCGCCGGTGCTACGCCCGGTGCCCGGCGCCGATGGCTTCCAGCGCATCATCAACACGCCGGCCCTGATCCTTCAGGATGTGGCGGGCACCTTCCATCTGCGCGCCGCGGGCACGTGGTTCGAGGGCACCAGCCTCACCGGCCTGTGGACCCCCGCCCCGGAGGTGCCGCCGGATGTGAGCGCCGCCGCGGCGGCCGCCGAAGCGGTGCAGCCCGCAGATCCGCTGCTGCCGCCCAACGGGCAGCCCCTGTCGCCGCCGCCTGCGCTTTTCGTCGCCACCACCCCCACCGACGTGATCCAGACCGACGGTCCCGCCAGATGGGAGGCGGTCTCCGGTACGGCGTTGCAGACCATCGGGAACGCCGATCAGGCGGTGTTCCTCTCGCCGGACACCAAGACCTATTACGTGCTGCTCGCCGGCCGCTGGTTCGCCGCCCCCGCCCTCTCCGGCCCGTGGCGCGGCATTGCCGGAACCGCCCTGCCCCGCGCCTTCGCCCACATCGCGCCGACGGACCCCAAGGCCAACGTGCTCATCAGCGTGCCCGGCACGCCGCAGGCGCGCGAGGCCGCCATTGCCGCCTCGATCCCGCAGGTGGCGGAGGTGCCGCGCAGCACCACCGCCACGGTCGCGTATGACGGGGTGCCGCAGTTCGCGTCCATACCCGGCACGGGCCTCAGCTATGCGGTGAACAGCCCCGAGCCGGTGATCCAGACGGGCACGGGCGCCAGCTATCTCCTCTCGAAGGGCGTGTGGTTCGCCGCCCCGGCGCCGTCCGGGCCGTGGACGGTGGCGGACGCCGTTCCGCCGGCCATCTATGCCATCCCGCCAGCCTCCCCCGTCCATTACGTGACCGGCGTGCGCATCTATGGCTCCGGCGACGACGCTGTGAGCGTCGGCTACACCCCGGCCTATATGGGTGTCGGGCTCGGGAGCGGCGGCACGGTGGTCTATGGATCGGGTGTCGCCTCTTCCGGCTATGTGGGCACACGCTGGACGCCCGCGCCTTCCACCTATGGGGTCGGAGCGGGCTTTTCGCTCGGGACATCGGGCTTCGGCTACGGCTTCTCGCCGGGCTGGTCGTGGGGCGCCGGGGCCGGCCCGCACTGGGGCCCTTATGCGGGCGCAACACCCTATGGCCGCGGCTGGGGCTTCGCCAATGCGGCGGGGGCCGACATCTACGGCCGCTGGGGCGGCGGGGTTTCGGTCGGCGCCGGCTGGGGTGGAAGCGCGGGCACGGGCGTCTGGTCGCACGGCGCATGGGGCGGTTTCGGCGCGGGTGGCGCAGGCGGCGGCTTTGCCGCGGGATTCGGGGCAGGGTTCGGTGCGGGCGTGGGCGCCGGCTTCGGCGCAGGCGGCTTCAGCGCAGGCGGCTTCAGCGCCTACGGCGGCCACTACATGTCGAACACGTACAACTCCCACGTGACGACCAACGCCACGACCATCAACAACACCACGAATACGAACACCTCGAACACGACGACCAACAGCACTTCGACGACCACGGGCGCGGCCTCGGGCAGCACGAACGCCGGTGGCTCGTCCGGGAGCACGACCGGTTCGTCCAGTTCGTCCACGTCCGGTTCCTCATCGGGATCGGACGGGAAGGACAACACATCCGGCCATGACGATCACGGGCATGGCCGGACCGGCCGCGACGGCAAGGACGGGCGCGACGGGGGCGATGGCCGCCATGAGGGTCGCGACCGCGACGGGCATCAGGACAGGGACGGCACGGGCTCGGGGTCTTCCGGTTCGTCGGGAACGTCAAACGGATCGGGATCGTCGGGGTCTTCCAATTCATCCGGATCATCGAACTCCGGCGGTTCCTCGGGCGCGTCCGGCTCCTCGGGCTCTTCGGGGTCATCCGGTTCTTCCGGCCCTTCGTCGAATTCGTCTTCGGGATCGGGCAACAGCCCGGACTCCGGGCACGATGACCACGGAGGCGGGAAGGACGGCCGGGACGGCGATGGAAAGGGCGGGCATCAAGGCGGTGGAGACAACCCCGCAGACCATGTGAACGGCACCACCATGCCCGATCAAGGCAAGGACAGCCGAGGCGGCGGCGACAACAGTGCCGACCGCGTCAACGGCACCACAATGCCCGATCAGGGCAAGGACAGCCGAGGCGGCGGCGATAATAGTGCCGATCGCGTCAACGGCACCACAATGCCTGACCAGAACAAGGACAGCCGGAGCGGTGGCGACAGGAGTGCCGACCGCATCAACGGCACCACCATGCCCGACCAGAACAAGGACAGCCGGAGCGGCGGCAACAGCAGCGCCGACCGCGTCAACGGCACCACAATGCCTGACCAGAACAGGGACAGCCGGAGCGGCGGCGACAGGAGTGCCGACCGCATCAACGGCACCACCATGCCCGACCAGAACAAGGACAGCCGGAGCGGCGGCGACAACAGCGCCGACCGCGTCAACGGCACCACAATGCCTGACCAGAACAGGGACAGCCGGAGCGGCGGCGACAACAGCGCCGATCGCGTCAACGGCACCACCATGCCCGACCAGAACAAGGACAGCCGGAGCGGGGACGCTGACAAGGCGTCGAGCAGCAGCGGCATCACCACCCATCCCGACAGCGCGGGCGGCAAGGCGGACAAGGACAGGAAAGGGGCCGGCGGCGCGGGCGGCAATCCCGCTGATGATCGGATAAACGGCACCAAGCGGGACGACGACGCCTCGAAGGACCGTCCGCATGCGACGGACGATGCCCAGCGCGGCGATCACGATCGCGGCGGGGACCACCGGGACGGTGAGCACCGCACCGACGGCGATCATCATGAGGGAGACCATAAGGACGGCGAGCACCGGGATGGCGATCACAAGGATGGAGATCACCACGAGGGCGACCACAAGGACGGCGACCACCACAAGCATCGCTCCGGCGGGCATCACCGGAGCAGCCACCACAGCGGCGGCCATCACGGGCGGCGCTGACGCTTCAGCCGATCTGCCTGCCGCTTGGAGCAATCCTCCGAAGGCATGGCATACAACATGCCAATCGCGGGGGCCGAGGCAGGAGCCGCCTCAGGCCCCGCGACACAGGTCATGCCCGATCGCCGCCCGCCCAGGGGCCCGCCTCCGAAGCCGATAGGTCTCAATGACTTACGGGAAACGCACCGAGGCAGAGACGTCGATGAGCGCCAGATCGGGCCAATTTTGACGCGGCCCGCGCCCACTGACGACCCTGCTTCCCCATGGTAGAGCTTGCCCACGCTGGGCGGTAAGGAGGAGCCGAAAATCATGGCGACCATCACAAGCAGAACGGCGCTGGCCGCGGCACTCATGGCGTCGCTCGCCCCCATGCTGCTGGACACGACGCCCGTTCTCGCACAGCAGGCCCCTGCGGCGGCCCCGTCGCAGAATGCGCCGCTCGGCACGCCGGGCCTCGGTTGGCCGCGCAACTTCGATGTCGGCACCAACCGCCTGCAGATCTACCAGCCGCAGATCGAGAGCTGGGACGGCGACCGCATCGGCGGCCGTGCCGCGCTCGCCATCGGCCCCGTGAACGGCGCGCCGGCCTACGGCTTCATCCACTTCACCGCGCAGGCCAATGTGGACAAGGGCGCGGGGCTGGTGAGCCTGTCCTCCTTTGCGATCGACCAGGTGCAGGTGGCGGGCGATCCCAATGCCGCCGCCGCCGTGCGCAAGACGGTGGAACAGCGCCTGCCCAAGGGGGGCCTCACCGTGCCGCTGGTGCAGTTGCAGGCGAGCTATGCGGTCAACAAGCAGATCGCCGATCTGCGCACCCAGCCGGTGCAGAACACGCCGCCCAAGATCATCTTCACCTCCACCATGACCATTCTGGTGCCCATCGCCGGCGAGCCGGTGCTGCGGCCGGTGGACGGCGCGCGCACCTTCCAGCGGGTCATCAACACCCAGCCCCTGCTGCTGAAGGATGACGCCGGCACCTTCCACCTTCGGGCCGCCGGCACCTGGTATGAATCGCCGAACCTCACCGGCCCGTGGGTGATCACGCCGCAGGTGCCGCAGGACGTCGCCGCTGCCGCCAAGGCCGCGCAGAAGAGCCAGAAGGCCGACCCGCTGCTGAAGCAGGACGGCAAGCCCGTCACCCCGCCGCCTGCCATCGTGGTGGCCACGCAGCCGACCGAACTGATCCAGACCGACGGCCAGCCGGAACTGCTGCCCGTCGCCGGTACGCAGCTCATGACCATGAAGAATGCCGACCATGCGGTCTTCATGGACCCGAATTCCAACGACTATTACGTCCTGATCTCGGGTCGCTGGTTCAAGGGCAAGAGCCTCGACGGCGAGTGGACCTATGTGGCCAACGACGCCCTGCCGGCGGACTTCGCCAAGATCTCGCCGGAAGATCCCAAGGCCAGCGTGCTGGTCTCGGTGGCCGGCACCCAGCAGGCGAAGGAAGCGGCCATCGCCGCCACCATCCCGCAGACCGCCACCGTGAAGCGCACCACCACCGCCAAGGTGAGCTATGACGGCGAGCCGAAGTTCGTCGCCATTCCCGGCACGACGCTGAAGTATGCGGTGAACACGCCGCAGCCGGTCATCGAGGTGAACCGCTCCAGCTATTACATGGTCTCGCAGGGCATCTGGTTCACTGCCAAGAGCCCGGCCGGCCCGTGGACGGTCGCGACCTTCGTGCCGGAGGCGATCTACACCATCCCGATCACCTCGCCGATCTATTACGTCACCTATGTCCGCATCTATTCCGTCCAGCCGGACGTGGTGGTGGTGGGCTATACGCCCGGCTACATGGGCGTCATCGTCCAGCCCGGCGGCACGGTGGTCTATGGCACCGGCTACACCTGCAACGGCTATGTGGGCTCGGTCTGGTACGGCTGCCCGGCCACCTATGGCTATGGCGCCGGCTTCTCCGTGGGCACGGCGGTGGGCTTTGGCTTCGGCTTTGCTGCCGGCTGGGCCTGGGGCGCCGCCGTCACCCCCTATTGGGGTCCCTATTATGGCCCCGCCGCCTGGGGCCACTGGGGCTATGTGAACGTGAATGCCGCCAACGTCTACGGGCGCTGGGGCGGCAATGCGGTGGTGCATGGCGCCTGGGGCGTGACGCCCTATGGCACCGAATGGGCCGGCCGCAATGCTTACGGAACCACGGCGCGTGGCACCGAATTCCAGGGCCGCTCGGCGGCGGCCTTCAACCCCTACACCGGCAATTATGCCGGCGGGCGCGAGGGCAGCTATTACAACCCCTATACGGGCGCAGCGGGCGCCGGCCGGGCGGGCGTCGAGGGCAATGCCTACACCGGCAATTACGCCGCCGGCCGCGAGCAGGTGCACACCAATCCCACCACGGGCCAGACCAGCGCCTCGCGCTCGGGCGCGGTGGGCAATGCCTATACGGGCAATGCCGCCGCCGGCCGCCAGTCCGCTGGCTACAACACCAACACGGACACCGCGCACGCCTCGCAGACCACGGTCACGCGGGACAACGGCCAGGTGAACGTGGACAGCAAGGGTGTCGCCACCAACCAGAAGACCGGCAATTCGGTGGCCTGGAACAATGGCAACATCTACACGGACCACGACGGCAACGTGTACCAGCACAATGAGTCCGGCTGGAGCCAGCGCACCAATTCCGGCTGGCAGTCCGTGGATCGCAACGCCAACACCAACTATCTGGACAGCGAACGCCAGGCCCGGGACTGGAGCTCGCAGCGCTTCAATTCCTATGGCGGCGACCGCTTCGGCGGCGGTGGCTTCGGCGGGTTCCACGGCGGTGGCGGCTTCCGCCGCTGAGCCTCGGACCGGTTCCAGAAACACGACGGGCGGCCCAGCGGCCGCCCGTTTTGCGTTGCGTGTCGCGATGGCTCACGCCGCCCGCTCGAGCCTCGTCTCCGCCGCGGGCTCCAGCCGCGCAAGGATGGCCGGCAGCACCCCCTCCTCCGGTATGGCACACAGCCCCGCCGCCGCGAGCTTCTGCCCGAAGGACGGCGCGGCGGTGAGCACAGCAAACGGCACCGCCAGCCAGCAGCCCGCCAGCAGGGGCAGCGTCCAGAGCAGCAGCACCGGAGCAGCGAGGGCGAGCGCCGCGCCCACCAGAAGCCCGAACAGCGTCTGCCCCCACAACCCGCGCACCGCCGCGCTGAAGGACAGGGCATGGGCATCGCGCACCTGCCCGTTCCAGCCGACAGCCGCCCACCCGAAGGCAAGCCCGATCAAGAAGCGCGTGGTCGCCAGCGCGCTGATGGCGCCGAGCAGCAGGGAGAAGGTGATCTCCACCGCAGCCGAGGCGAAGAAGCGCAAACCGCCGCCATAAGCGGCAAGCCCGCCCCGCCGTAGCGCCACGTCCAGCAGGCCGGCGAGCTTGGGAAACTGGCCGAGCACCAGCAGGCTGCCATAGAGCGCCGCTGCGCCGGGACCGATCGCCTCCGCCTCTTCCGCCGAGAGCCCGAAGGCCGCGAAGGGCAGCAGCACCAGCGCCAGCGGCACCGCCGGCACGCTCGCGAACATCAGCACCGCCCAGAGCAGTTGGAACCGGCTCACGGGTTTCAGGCCGGGAAGCCCCTGAAGGCGCAGATACTGCATGTTGCCGAGGCACCAGCGCAGGTCGCGGGCGATGAATTCGGCGATGGTCGGCGGGTTCTCCTCATAGCTCTCGCTCTCCACGGGGAGCACGCGCACCTCGTAGCCGGCGCGGCGCATCAGCACCGCTTCCACCTGATCGTGCGAAAGGATGGGCCCGCCGAGCGGCGGCGCACCCGGCAGCACCGGCAGATGGCAGTGCGCATAGAAGGGCGCGATGCGGATGAGCGCATTGTGCCCCCAGAAGGGGCCGCAGTCCCCCGTCCACCAGCTGGCGCCCAGCGTGTAGCAGCGCATGCCGTGGCGCATGCCGAACTGGAAGATGCGGGCGAAGGCGCTGGCGCTGGGCATGCCCACCACGAGGCTCTGCAGGATGCCGATGCGCGGATGGGCATCGAGGATGCGCACGAGGGAGAGGATCGCCTGCGCGCCCATCACACTGTCGGCATCGAGCGGCAGCATATAGTCATAGCCCGCGCCCCAGCGGGCGCAGAAGTCGCGCACATTGCCGGCCTTGAAACCCTCGTTGACGGTGCGGCGGCGATAATGGATGCGGTGGACGCCGTCGCTCTCCTGCCAGCGGGCCACCTCGGCTTCCTCGGCCGCGGCGACCTCGGACCGGGAGGTGTCGCTCAAGAGAAAATAGTCGAATTGCCCGCCGAAGGAAGTCGCATCGAGATCCGCCTTCACCGCCCGCAGCCGGCGCACCGCCCGGGCCGGATCCTCGTTGCGCAGGGTCATGAGGATGGCGGTGCGGCTGGAGAGCCGCCCCTGCCCGGCGGCGCCCTTCAGAAAGGGGGCCGCCGCCTCGATGCCACGGGGCAGCGCATGGGCCAGAAGCAGGCCGATGCTGGCGTTCCAGAAACCAATCGCGATCCAGGGCGTTGCCAGCAGCACGCAACAGAGGAGCGCGACATCCACGACCCGCCAGCCGGCGAGACCGGCGAGGTGCCCCGCCCAGAGACCGACGGCAACAACCGTTGCGAGGTTGAGCGCGAGCACCAGCAGGCGCCGCCAGAGAAGATTGGGCGGGCGCATGCGAAAGACGGGATCGTGATGCACGGTTTCGCGTTCTTGACGTAACAGGTGTGCATCGTGCGCAGTATCGGACGCTCGGACCGCGGGCTCCCGCTTTGGGTTTGGCCGGTTGGGCATCGTGGCTCCGTTGCGCAGTCGTGGGGTGTGGTGTGACGCGATATGCTCAAGAAGACCGACGGATGGAAGCACAATCCACCCGTGAAAGCTCGGCTCAAGTTGGCGCCACGGCGACTGCCCTCTGGTACGTCGGCCCGCAGCGTGCGGATGTGCGGACCGAGACGCTGCCCCGGCGCGGCGAGGGCGAACTGCTGGTGGAAACCCGCTGGAGCGCGCTGAGCCGTGGCACCGAGCGGCTGGTGTTCGCCGGGCTCGTCGGACCCGACCACAGCGAGCGCATGCGCGCCCCCATGCAGGACGGTGAATTCCCCTTCCCGGTAAAGTACGGCTATTGCGCGGTCGGCCGTGTCGTGGAGGGACCGCAGCGCTTCCTCGGCCGTCACGTCTTCGTGCTCCACCCGCATCAGGACCGCTTCATCGTCCAGGCCGACGACGTCCTCCCCATTCCGGAGGCCGTTCCGCCCCGCCGGGCGACGCTCGCCGCCAACATGGAGACCGCGCTCAACGCCCTGTGGGACAGCGGCGCTGGCGCCGGCGACCGCATCGTCGTGGTGGGGGCCGGTCTCGTCGGCCTGCTCATCACCTATCTCGCGGCGCAGTTGCCCGGCGCGGAGGTAACGGCGGTGGACCCGGACCCGGCGCGCGGCGCCATTGCTGGCTCCTTCGGCGCGCATTTCGCCGCCTGCACGCAGGCGGTGAGCGAGGCGGACGTGGTGTTCCACACCAGCGCCAGCTCGGAGGGGCTCTGCGCCGCTCTTTCCTGCTGCGCCACGGAGGCGAGCCTCGTGGAAGTGAGCTGGTATGGCGACAAATCGGTGACCGTCGGCCTCGGCGGCAGCTTCCACGCCAAGCGCCTACGGCTCATCTCCTCGCAGGTGGGCGCCGTTCCCGCCGCCCGCGCGCCCCGCTGGCCGCACAAGCGGCGGCTCGCCAAGGCCCTGGACCTTCTGGCGGACCCGCGCCTCGACGCGCTCATCACCGAAGATGTCGCCTTTGCCGATCTGCCCGGCGCTCTGGCGCGTATTCTGGGAGACGATCCGCAGGGCGTCGCCACCGTCGTCCGCTACGCCTGACCGCCCGAGGAGTTCGCCGTGTCCAGCCCAGCCTCCCTGTTCGCCGTGGAAGTACGTGACCACATCATGATCGCGCACAGCTTCAAGGGGGATCTCTTCGGGCCCGCCCAAGCCCTCCATGGGGCGACCTTCGTGGTAGACGTGGCCTTCATGAGCGAACGGCTCACCGAGGAAGGCGTGGTGGTGGACATCGGCCGCGCGACGGAGGCCCTCAAAGCGGTGCTCGGGCCGCTGAACTACCGCAATCTCGACGAGGTGCCCGCCTTCGCCGGCATCAACAGCACCACCGAGGTGCTCGCCAAGCACATCTTCGACGCCATGGCCGAGGCCGCCCGCACCGGTGCGCTCGGCACCGGCGGCGACAGGCTCTGCCGCCTGCGGGTGACGCTGCACGAATCCCACGCCGCCCGCGCCTGGTTCGAGGGCCCCATCGCTTGATGAAGGCGGTTCTCGCCTTTCCCGGCGATCTCGACACGCCCACTGGCGGCTATGCCTATGACCGTCAGGTGCTGCGCGCCCTGCCCCGCCACGGCGTCGATGTGATGCCGCTCGCGCTGCCGCGCGCCTTCCCCTTTCCGGCGGCGAGTGATCTTGCCGAGACGGCCCGGCTTCTCGGCGAAACGCCCGCGGATGCCCTCCTGTTCATCGACGGCCTCGGGCTCGGCGCGCTGCCCGCTTCTCTTCTTAGAGCCACCGGCCGCACCATTGTCGCGCTGATCCACCACCCGCTCGCCCGCGAGGCGGGGCTGAGCCCGGAGCAGCAGGCGGCGCTGGAGGCAAGCGAGCGGGAGGCGCTGGCCATCTGTGCCGGTGTCATCGCCACCAGCGCGGCGACGGGGCGCGATCTCGTCGCCAATTACGGCGTTCCCCCCGAGCGCCTCACCATTGCGGAGCCCGGTGTCGCGCTGGCTTCGCGCGCGGCGGCGCAGGGCGAGCCGCCGCATATCCTCGCCATCGGCTCGGTGATCCCGCGCAAGAATTATGCGGGGCTGGTCGCTGCCCTCGCGGGGGTCGCCGATCTCGGCTGGACCGCCACCTTCATCGGCTCCCTCGATTTCGCGCCGCAGACGGTGGCGGAGGTCCTCAGCCTCATCGCCGCGCACGACCTCGCCGCCCGCATCCGGCTTGCGGGCGCGGTCCCGGCCGAGGCGCTGGAGGCGGCCTATGCCGGCTGCGATCTCTTCGTCCATGCGGCGCTCTATGAGGGCTATGGCATGGTGCTGGCGGATGCCCTGCGGCGCGGCCTGCCCATGATCGCCAGCACCGGGGGCGCAGCGGGCGATACGGTCCCGGACGGGTCGGCCGTGAAGGTGCCGCCCGGCGACACATCAGCTCTCACCGCTGCCCTGCGGGCGCTTCTCTCTGACCGGTCCGCCCGCCTGCGCCTCGCGGACGCCGCAGCGGAGGCCGGCGCCCGCCTGCCCGGCTGGGACGACACTGCCCGCACCATCGCCCAGGCCCTCAAGCAAGCTTCCCGGAGCCCCACGCCATGACCGGCTTCTCCGCCGACTGGCTCGCCCTGCGCGAGCCGGCGGATCACCGCGCCCGCAATGGCGATCTCGCCGCCGCCCTCTCCGCCCGCTTCGGACAGACCACCCCGCTGCGGGTGACGGACATCGGCGCCGGCACCGGCTCGAACCTGCGCGCCACCGCCCCGCTGCTGGGGCGCGAACAGCACTGGACCCTCGTCGATTACGATCCGGCGCTGCTCGCGGAAGCGCGGCGGCAGCTCCGCGCATGGGCCGATGATGCAAGCGAGGCCGATGACGGCCTGTGGCTTACGAAGGACGGGCGCGCCCTGCATGTCCGTTTCCGCGAGGCGGATCTGGCGCAGGCGCCCGAGGTGATCGGGGCGCAGACGCCCCATCTCGTCACCGCCGCCGCCTTCTTCGATCTCGTCTCGGCAGACTGGATCCCCCGCTTTGCGGATGTGGTGGCGCAGACAGGGGCGGACTTCTTCACCGTGCTGACCTGCGACGGTGCCGATGACTGGCAGCCGCCGCACCCGGACGACGCCGCCATCACCGCCGGCTTCCACGCCGACCAGGCGCGGGACAAGGGGTTCGGCCCGGCCGCCGGCAATGATGCGACGGCTCTCCTCGCGGAGGCCTTCGGCCGCCTCGGCTATCAGGCGCGCAGCGCGCCCAGCCCCTGGCTGCTGGACGGGACTTCACCGGCCGACGCCGCCCTCATCGCCGCACTGGCAGCAGGCACGGCAGGCGCAGCGGCGGAGAGCGGAACGGTCTCGCCCGACGGCGCAGACGCTTGGGCACAGGCCCGCCGAGGAGCTCGATCCTGCCGGATCGGCCATCTGGACCTTCTCGCCACGCGGGGCTGACCCCGTTCAGCGCTCCAGCCAGGGCGCCATGCGGCCCAGCACGCCATCACGCTTCACGAAACCGTGATAAAGGGCCGCGCCGATATGGGCGGCGAGGAGCGCGCACATCAGGAAGGCGAGCGTCTCGTGGGCGCCCCCATAGACCTCGGACATGGCCTCGTTCTTCGGCACGAGGTTCGGAAGCGTGAAGAGGCCGAACACGCTCACCGAGGCGCCGAAGGCGGATGACGCTGCCCAGCCGAGCAGCGGCATCACGAAGATCAGCGCATAGAGCAGATGGTGAGTGAAATTGGCGATCCGCCATTGCCAGTCCGGAAGGCCCGGCGGACGGGGCGGCGCGCCGAAGGCGATCCGCACCGCCACCCGCAGCACCGCCAGCGCGAGAATGAGCGTGCCCACGGAGCGATGCAGGTCGAACAGGCGATCCTGCCCCGGTCCAGACGGCATGTTCATCATGATGAAGCCGGCGGGGATGACGAACAGCACCGCAAGCGCGGTGAGCCAGTGGATCCACCTAGCCGGCCGGGCATAGGTCTCGATGGGCATGGTCCTGCCTCCCCTCCCCACCCGCTCGCCGGCGCAGGTCGCAGGCGAACAGGACATCTCCATCCGGGAAAACATGCACGCGGGTCGTCGGCCGCAGCGCCGCCGAGAGCCCCGTTATGGGCTTCAGATCCAGCCCGGTGCGCCCGCTGCCGAGAATGACCGGGGACACGATGATGTGAAAGTGGTCGATCGCCCCGCCATCCAGAAAGGCGGACAGCGTCCGCGGCCCGCCTTCCACGAGGATGCGCTTCAGCCCCCGCGCCCGCAAGGCGGCAACCACCGCCGCCGGATCAAGTGCCCCCGTCCCCTCGACTTCCACCCGCTCGACCCCGTCCGGCAGCGCGCCCGCCGCCGAGGGGCGGCGCACAACCAGCCGCCGCGCGCCGTCGTTCTGCAGACAGCGGGCGCTTGCCGGCAGGCGGCCGTTGGGATCGAGGACCACGCGTGCCGGATCGCGTCCGGGCACGCGGCGTACGTTCAGCTGCGGATCGTCGGCAATGACCGTGCCGACGCCCACCAGCACCGCATCCACCGTCGCGCGGATGCGGTGGATGTGGTCGAGGCCACTGGCCCCGTTGATATATTTGGATTCCCCCGAGGGCAGCGCGATGCGCCCGTCCAGCGACTGGCCCAATTGTCCGATGACAAACTGGGGCGAGGCATTGAGTTCCGCGAACAGCGTCCCCAAATCCTCGATGCTGTCATCCATGAGCTGAGCCTCATCGTAAAGGGTCTGTGCGCGGCGAAACGGAACCTGCCACGCTTATCAAGGTTACGGAACGGTGGTCACCACGGATGGAATACACGTCATTCCATCGTAAATTTTGACCGGCGGCGTAATTTTTAGGTGAAATCGACAGTTCCTCTGTCAAAGCTCTGCAATTCGGCGTATCGTGAGGCTCTCATGTCTCCCACTGTGGAAATTCCCGGTCTCTCCTTTGGTGCCACGCAGACGGCAGTCGAGCGCGCCATTGCGGAATTGCGTTCCGGCCGCCCGGTCGTCCTTGAGGATCAGGGGCAGGAGTTGCTCGCCATCGGCGTAGAGGCACTGGATGCCAGCATCGCCCAAGGCTTTGCGGCGATCGGGCAGGGCCTGACACGGCTCGTTCTGCCGGCTCCGCGCCTCACCCGCATCGGCGCGCCGCGGTCCTCCGCCGGCACGATCGCTCTGCCGGATGTGGACCTCGCCCGCATTGAAACCCTGGCACTGCGGATCGACGGGCGCATCGACGCCCCGGTCGCTCTTGCCACCACCCTCGACGTCGCGGTGCTGCATCTGCTCGGCTTCGCGCTTGTGCTTCCGGCCGCCATCGTGGCGCCGGTCTCCGCCAGCGCATTGCCGCATCTGATGCGCGTCACCAAGACCGAGATCGACGATTTCCGCGCGTCGCAGGTCCGCAGTCTGCGTGTGGTGGGCCGCGCGCCCGTGCCGCTCGAAGGCGCACTCGATACCGAATTCGTCGTCTTCCGCGGCGGCGAAGGCCTGCGCGATCAGGTGGCCATCGTGGTCGGCAAGCCCGACCTGTCCGGCCCCGTCCCGGTGCGCCTGCATTCCGCCTGCCTCACGGGCGATCTCTTCGGCAGCCTGAAGTGCGATTGCGGCGACCAGTTGCGCGACACTGTGCAACGCATGGCGCGCTCCAGCGGCGGCATCCTGCTCTATCTGGACCAGGAAGGCCGGGGCAACGGGATCGCCAACAAGATGAAGGCCTATCACCTTCAGTCCCAGGGCTTCGACACCTATGAGGCGGATGCCGCGCTCGGCTTCGACCTCGACCAGCGGCGCTTCGACTTCGCGGCGGAGATGCTGCGCCAGCTGGGCGTGACGGCGGTGGAGATCCTCACCAACAATCCGCAGAAGATTGCCGCGCTCAAGGCCGCCGGCATCGAGGTGGCGGGGGACCGCCGCGTGCTCGGCCGGCCGACCGCGGAGAACGTGCGCTATCTCGCCTCCAAGCGCGACCGCGCAGGCCATTATATCGACTTCGACGCGCTCGCCGCCCGCGCCTCCGACTGATCATCGGCAAACGCAGTTCAAGGCCCGCCCGACCTTCCGTCGCGGCGGGCCTTTTGCTGTCCGGACACGCTTAAAAATTGCTCCGGCCAGAGCTTCGCAGGCGGGCGCAACTCGGATATCCCTTCTCCTTAAATCGATTAGGAGGAGAAGCCCATGACACGCAAAGTGGCCCTTGTGACCGGTGCAGGTTCCGGTGTCGGCAAGGCCGTCGCCCTCGCGCTCGCGGAAGCCGGATATTCCGTCGCGCTCGCCGGCCGCCGCGCCGATGCGCTTGACGCAGTGGCCAAGGAGATCGGCGGCGAAGCCCTCGCCGTGCCGACCGACGTCACGAATCCCGACGAGGTCGCGGCCCTGTTCGCGCAGGTGCGCGAGCGCTTCGGGCGGCTCGACCTGCTGTTCAACAATGCCGGCACGGGCGCCCCCGCCATTCCGCTCGAAGACCTCACGGTGGCGGAATGGAAGAAGGTGGTGGATACCAACCTGACCGGCCCCTTCCTCTGCACGCAGGAAGCCTTCCGCATCATGAAGGACCAGGACCCGCGCGGCGGACGCATCATCAACAACGGCTCGGTCTCTTCCGAGGCGCCGCGCCCCTTCTCGGCGCCCTACACCGCCACCAAGCATGCCATCACCGGCCTCACCCGCTCCACCTCGCTGGACGGCCGGGCCTACGACATCGCCTGCGGCCAGATCGACATCGGCAATGCCGACACGGAGATGGCCCAGCGCATGAAGACCGGCGTGCTTCAGGCCGACGGCACCATGCGCGCAGAGCCGGTGATGGACGTGAAGCACGTGGCGGATGCGGTGGTCTACATGGCGAGCCTCCCGCTCGACGCCAATGTGCAGTTCATCACCGTGATGGCCACCAAGATGCCCTTCGTCGGCCGCGGCTGACCTCTCCTTGACGCGCGGCGCGGGGCTTGAGACGTCCGCGCCGCGCGATTGCGGTGCCCGGCCGCCGAGCGTGCAAGCCCCGCGCAAGATAAGAAAAACTCGGAAACACGTCAGAAAAGAGCGTTACAACTCGGCCGAAAAAGGCCGCAAGGAACGACTTGTGCGACGGCGACTTGGGCGTACCCTAGAAGAATGCGCACGCCGGTCATCGCCCATATCTTACCTTGGGCCAACATTGCAGGCACGGAGATCGCCACGCTGAGGCTGGCGGAAGTCTCGCGTGAAGCCGGCTATGCCAATGTGATCTATGTACCGTCCGGGCCGGGCACGGATACTTTCGAGGCGTTCGCCTCATCTTATGGCTTCCCGATCATCCGCTATGCGCAGGTTCCGCCCGAGCGGCGCCGGCCGTGGCGCTATGGCGCCAATGTGCTGTCCCTTGCCGCGTCCTTTGCGCGCCGGCGGGTGGACCTCGTCCATTGCAGCGACGTCACCGCAGCCTATTTCTCGGCTCTCGCCGGGCGCCTCGCCGGGGCGCGCGTGGTCAGCCACGTGCGCTGCGACCAGCCGGAGCAGAGCCGGCAGGAGCGCTGGCTGCTGAAACCCGTGCAGCGCTATGTGTTCGTCTCCCGCAACACCATGGATGCGGGCACCATTGCCCATCAGCCCGATCAGGCCGAAGTGCTCTATGACGGCGTGCCGCTGCCGCGCCCGGATCTTGATCGGGCCGCCGCCCGCGCCCATTACGGCCTGCCCCACGACGCCTTCGTCGTCGGCATGGCCGCGCGCTTTCATGTGCAGAAGGATCACGAGACGCTGGTGCGGGCCGTGCAGATGCTCGCCGCCCGCTCGCCCCATCTTCGCGTGCTGCTGGTGGGCAATCACGATGCCCCTTCGGCGCGGGACTATGTGGCCCAGCTGGAGGCCGCCCTGCACCTGACCGGCACCCGCCATCTCGTCACCTTCGCGGGCCTCGAGATGAACATGGAGCGCTTCTACGCCGCCATCGACGTGAAGGTGCTCTCAACCCATTTCGAGGGGCTGCCGCTGGTGCTGATGGAAGCGATGGCCGCCGGCCGGCCGGTGGTCGCGACCGCCGTCAGCGGCATTCCGGAAGTGGTGGAGCACGGCACCACCGGCTTCCTCGTGCCGCGCCTGCAACCCCAGCCGCTGGCGGATGCCCTCTTCACCCTCGCCGATGATCCGGCGACTGCCGTGCGCATGGGCCGCGCGGGCCGCGCGCGGGTGGAGGCCCTGTTCAGCGACACGGCCTACCAGCGCAATGTCGCCGCCCTCTATGGACGGCTGCTCGGCCCGCCGCTCAGACGACCTTCAGTTCCAGCACCGGGTCCTGTTCGGCCATGCGGGCAAACCGAAGCGGTGACAGATCAAGCGTCGTGAAGCGGCCATAGGCGATCAGTTCGCTGATGCCGCGCCCGATGGCGGGGGACTGCTGCAGACCGTGGCCGCTGAAGCCGTTGGCGAAGTGGAAATTCCTGAGTTCCGGCGCCGGCCCGACGATGGCGTTATGGTCGAAGGCATTCATGTCGTAATGCCCCGCCCAGGCCCGGCCGGGACGGATGCGCTCAAAGGCCGGCACGCGGGTGGCGAGCACCGGCCAGATGCGCTCCTCGAAGAAAGCGTGCTCCACCTCGAATTCGAAGCTGTCCGGATCTTCCTCGTCCGGCGGCGCGAGGCCGCACAGGAAGCCCTCGCCCTCCGGGCGCCAGTAGACGCCAGTCGGATCGATCACCAATGGGCAGCGCTCGACCGGGTCGGCGCAGCGGAAGGTGAAGATCATCCGCTTCTTGTTGTGCACCGGGATCTCGATGCCCGCCGCCCTGGCCAGCGCCGGCCCGCCGGCGCCCGCCGCATTCACCATCGCGCCGCAGGCGATGCGGGTGCCATCCGCAAGCAGGACGGCGGTGACGCGATCGCCCTCGCGCTCAACGCCCGCCGCTTCGGCCGCCATATAGGTGACGCCCAGCGACCGCGCCTTGCGGCGGAAGGCCTGCAAGAGCCCATAGCCATCGAACCAGCCTTCCCCCGACCGGCCATAGCAGCCGGCGGCAAGATCCTCCGTGGCGAGCCAGGGGAAGGTCGCCTTCAGCGGCTCCGGCTCCAGGAAGGCGATGTCCGCCCCGAGGCGCTGCTGAATGGCATGGCCGGCTTCCAGCGCCGGACGCCCCTCAGGCGTCGCGAGGAAAAGGTAGCCGCCCTCATGAAGGCCGATGTCCGGCCGCTCGCCATCCACCTCCAGCCGCGCGCCGATCTCGCGCAGGAAGGTGATGCCATAGAGCGAGATATCCACATTGATGGCGGTGGAATACTGCTGACGGATGGAGGCTGCCGAGAGAGCCGAAGCGCAGCGCTGGTAGGTGGGGTCCTTCTCCAGCACCAGCACGGAGCCCTGAAAGTCCGGATTGGCGGCGAGGTGATAGGCGACGGACGAGCCCACCGCCGCGCCGCCGACGATCACCACATCGAAATTCAGGTCAGCCATCGCGTTTTGCCTGTCGAAAGATTGGAGAGGGTCGTACCCCTTCCCCGGCCCTCCTCCGCAAGGGGGAGGGAGAATGGTCACGCATCCCTGAGCGCTACACCTGTTTGTCCGGCGGAAAGCCCTCCCCCCTTGCGGGGGAGGGTTGGGAGGGGGGTAATGCCCCCTCCGCTAAGCGCGCCCTATTGCCCCTGCCGCTCCAGCGCCGCGGTGCGGATGGCGGTGAGCGTGGTGGCCGGGGTGATCGCCTCAGGATCGAGCTTGCAATGCAGGATGGCCGGCAGGCCGCTCGCCTGCGCGCGGGCGAAGGCCGGGGCGAAATCCTCGGTGCGCTCCACCGTCTCGCCATGGCCGCCGAAGGCGCGGGCGTAAGCGGCGAAATCCGGATTCTTCAGCTTGGTCGCCGAGATGCGGCCGGGATATTCGCGCTCCTGATGCATGCGGATGGTGCCGTACATGCCATTGTCCACCACCACCACGATGAGCGGGATGCCATACTGGACGGCGGTGGCGAACTCCTGACCGTTCATGAGGAAGCATCCATCGCCCGCGAAGGCGACCACCGGCACGTCCGGCTTGTGGCGCTTGGCCATGATGGCGGCCGGCACGCCATAGCCCATGGAGCCCGAGGTCGGCGCGAGCTGGGTGCCCCGCTTGCGCAGGCGATAGTAGCGATGGAGCCAGGTGGCGTAATTGCCGGCACCGTTGCACACGATGGCCTCGGGCGGCAGCGTGTTGCGCAGATGGAGCATGGCTTCGCCATACTGGAAGGCGCCGGGCAGCGTGGCGGGCGTCTCGGTCCAGGCGAGATAATCGGAATGCGCGGTCGCCGTATCCTGCGCCCAGCGGGGTGTCTGGCCGGGTGAAAGGTCCGCCAGCGCCTTTGCGAAACCGGCGGGCGAGGCCTCGATGGCGATCTCAGGCTGGTAGACCTTGCCCAGTTCCTCCGCGCCCGGATGGATGTGTACGAGCCGCTGGCGCGGCGCCGGAATGTCGATGAGCGTGTAGGAGGACGACGGCATCTCCGACATGCGGGCGCCGAGCAGGATGAGGACGTCCGCTTCCTTCACGCGCTTGGCGAGCTTCGGATTGGGGCCGATGCCCACGTCGCCCGCATAATTGGGATGGTCGGAGGGGAAGAGGTGGCCGCGCCGGAAGGAGGTGGCGACCGGCAGGCTATAGCGCTCTGAGAAGGCGATGAGGCCGGCCTGCGCCTCGTCGGTCCAGCGGCTGCCGCCGAGGATCATGAGCGGGCGTTCGGCGCCTTCCAGCAGTTCGGCGAAGCGGGCCATGTCGGCCGGATGCGGATAGCTCTCCGCGGGCGCCACATAAGGCGCATCGGGCACGCTGGCGGTCTCAATCAGCACGTCCTCGGGCAGCGCGATGACCACCGGGCCCGGGCGGCCCTGCATGGCGACGCGGAAGGCGCGGGCGACGATCTCCGGGATGCGGGCGGGATCGTCGATCTCCACCGCCCATTTGGCGATGGAGCCGAAGGCGCCGCGATAATCCAGCTCCTGGAACGCCTCACGCTCGCGCATGCCGCGCTCCACCTGCCCCACGAACAGGATGAGGGGCGTGGAATCCTGCGCAGCGATATGCAGGCCGTGGGAGGCGTTGGTGGCGCCGGGGCCGCGTGTGACGAAGCAGATGCCGGGGCGGCCGGTGAGCTTGCCATAGGCGTCCGCCATCATGGCCGCGCCGCCCTCGTTGCGGCACACCAGCACGTCGATGGCCGCATCATGCAGCGCGTCCAGCACCGCGAGATAGCTCTCGCCGGGCACGCAGGTGATGCGCTCGACGCCCTGCGCCTTGAGCTGGTCCACGATCAGCTGGCCGCCGGTGCGGGGCTTCGGCTCGCTCATGTTGTCACGTCCTGTCGGGAAGGGTCTGGGTGTCAGGAAGGGCCGGCAGACGGGGCCCGCCGGCCAAGGGGCCTCAGCCCACGTCGAAGGTCACACCCTGCGCCAGCGGCAGGGTGCGGCCGTAATTCACGGTGTTGGTGGCCCGGCGCATGTACGCCTTCCAGGAATCCGAGCCCGCCTCGCGACCGCCGCCCGTCTCCTTCTCGCCGCCGAACGCGCCACCGATCTCGGCGCCCGAGGGGCCGATGTTCACATTGGCGATGCCGCAGTCCGAACCGGTGACCGAGACGAAACGCTCGGCCTCGCGCAGGTCGTTGGTGAAGATGGACGAGGAAAGGCCCTGCGGCACGTCGTTCTGGAGCGCGATCGCGGCATCGAAGTCGCTGTAGCGCATCACATAGAGGATGGGGGCGAAGGTCTCTTCCTTCACCACCTCGGTCTGGCCGGGCATCTCCACCAGCGCCGGACGCACATAATAGGCCTCCGGCAGGCCCTCGGCGGTCACGCGCGCGCCGCCTGTGACGGTGCCGCCCTGCGCCTTGGCCGCCTCCAGCGCCCGCTGCATGCCGGCGAAGGCGGCGGCATCAACCAGCGGGCCGATGAGCGTGCCCTCGGCGCCGGGGTCGCCCACCTTCACGGAGGCATAGGCCGGCTTCAGGCGCGCCAGCAGAGCGTCATAGATGCTTTCATGCACGATGAGGCGGCGCAGCGTGGTGCAGCGCTGGCCGGCGGTGCCCATGGCGGCGAAGGCGATGGCGCGCACCGCGAGATCCAGGTCCGCGCTCGGGCAGACGATGGCGGCATTGTTGCCGCCGAGTTCGAGGATCGGACGCGCGAAACGGGCCGCGAGCCGAGGGCCGACGGCGCGGCCCATGGCGGTGGAACCTGTGGCGGAGACGACGGGCACCCGCTTGTCGTCCACCAGCGCCTCACCCACCGCCTTGCCGCCGATGAGCAAAGTGGAGAGACCGGCCGGCACGCCGCCGAAGCGGGCGCACGCCTTCTCGAAGATGGCCTGCACGGCCAGCGCCGTGAGCGGGGTCTTCTCGGAGGGCTTCCACACCACGCTGTCGCCGCAGACGAAGGCGAGCGCGGCGTTCCATGACCACACGGCCACGGGGAAGTTGAAGGCGGAGATGACGCCCACGACGCCGATGGGGTGCCACGTCTCCATCATGCGATGGTCCGGGCGCTCGGTGGCGATGGTGAGGCCCTGAAGCTGGCGGGAGAGGCCGACCGCATAATCGCAGATGTCGATCATCTCCTGCACTTCGCCGAGGCCCTCGGAGGTGATCTTGCCGGCCTCGATGGTGACGAGGCGGCCGATATCGGCCTTGGACGCGCGCAGTTCCTCGCCCAGCAGGCGCACCAGCTCGCCGCGGCGCGGGCCGGGAATGGCGCGCCAGGCGAGGAAGGCCTCATGCGCCTGCCCGATGGCGGCGGTGGCGCCGGCGGCATCGGTCTCGGCGATGGAGGCAATGGTCTCGCCGGTCAGCGGCGAGCGGACGGACAGGGAACCGGAGAGGGCGGCGGCGGGCACGCCGAGGCGGTCGAGCAGCGCGCGGGCTTCCGCGGCAAGGGTGCCGGGGCGGGGAAAAGTGGACATGCGGAAGCTCCCGTTCGGAAAAGGATCAGGCCGTGACGGTCTGTCGGGCCGCCTTCGGCGCCGGCAACCGTCGTTGGCATCGCCATATCATGGCGGCGCATGAAGGTCGCGCGGGCGGGGCCGAGAATTTCTTTGAACCACGGGGTTGCCAAGCGATAAGTTGTCAGGAGATCATGAGCTTTCGGAATGATCGCGTGCGCCATCGCTTCCTGCCGTCCATTTCGACCCTCACGGCCTTCGAGGCGGCGGCGCGGCATCAGTCCTTCTCCCGCGCGGCGGCCGAACTGCACCTGACCCAGGGCGCGGTGAGCCGGCAGATCCGCCATCTGGAGGAGCAGATCGGGCTCGACCTGTTCGAGCGCGTACGCCAGCGCGTGGTGCTCACCGATGGAGGGCGCCTCTATCTCGCGGAGATCCGGCCGCTGCTCCAGGCGCTCTCGGACGCCACACAGCGGGCCATGACCTATGCGGGCGGCGCCGGCAGCATCCAGCTTGCGGTGCTCCCCACCTTCGCCACCCGCTGGCTGATGCCGCGGCTGCCGGATTTTCTCGCCCGCTTCCCGGACATCACCATCAATTTCATCTCGCGCATCGCGCCCTTCGACTTCGCCGCCGAGCCGCTCGATGCCGCCATCCATTACGGCGACCCGGTCTGGCCCGGGGCCATCTGCGAGCATCTGATGGACGAAGAAGTGGTGCCGGTATGCAGCCCCGCCTTCCGGGACAGCCACGCGCTCGACCGGCCGGAGCGGCTGGCGGGCGTCGTTCTCCTGCAACAGAGCACGCGGCCGCATCTGTGGGACGAATGGCTGGCCTTGGCGGGGGCGAGCCATCCCTCCCCTTTCCGCGGCCCGCGCTTCGAGCAGTTCACCATGATCGCGGAGGCGGCCGCAGCCGGGCTGGGCGTCGGGCTGGTGCCGCGCTTCTTCGTGGAGGAGGAAGTGGCGCAGGGCCGGCTGGTCCTGCCGTTCGACCGGCCCATGTGCAGCGACAAGGCCTATTACGTCGTCTATCCCGAGGCGAAGGCTGGGGGTGGAGCCGTCACCGCCTTCGCCCGCTGGATCGTTGCCGCGGCGCACGCGGCGCCCCTGCCCCCATCTGCCTGATCACGCGCCGTTTCCCCGCCTCTCCCGCATCGGAACCGGAGGGCCAATCCTCCGTTGTGCCCTCAGAGCCGCACAGGCTTTGAGGCATGATCCAGGAGTTCAGGACGATGGGAGACGCACGCAAGGGAGGTTCCAAGCGCGGCTTTGCGGCCATGGATGCCGAAAAGCAGAGGGCCATCGCGCGCAAGGGCGGCGAGAGCGTTCCGGCCGAAAAGCGCAGTTTTTCTCAGAACCGCGAGCTGGCGTCCTCTGCCGGTCGCAAGGGCGGACAGAGCGTAGCGGACGAGGACCGCAGTTTCTCGCGCGACCGCTCGCTTGCATCGCAGGCCGGGCAGAAAGGTGGACAGGCGTCCCACTCCGGAAACAACCCGCAGCGCTCCTGAGGCACGCGGAGTCATACCGCCCGATGGAACCAGATCCGCGACGCAGGCGTTAGGCCTTTCACGAAGGGATAACGTGGCTGTCCCAGCCGCGATCCGGCGGACCATCTTCCGCCCGGAAGCCAAGGACGGCCGCGTTTGCGGCTGGGGACAGGCATGTATCATCCAGAGGAAGCGGACATCGGACTCCCCATGGATTTGCCTCAGAAGACCGACGGGACGGAAGCGGCCGAGCTGCGCACGCAGGTGCTCGAATTCCTGCCGGCCCTGCGCGCCTTCGCCCGCTCGCTGACACGGAACCGCACCGAGGCTGACGACCTCGTGCAGGAGACGCTGCTGAAGGCCTTGTCGAACATCGACAAGTTCGACCCCGGCACCAACCTCCGGGCATGGCTCTTCACCATCCTGCGCAACACCTATTACACCGAGATCCGCAAGCGCCGCCGCGAGAATGACGGCATGTCGACGCTTGCGCAGCAGGACACCAACATGGGTCCGGCGCAGGAATGGGCGGTCACGCTCAAGACCCTGAAGTCGGCCCTGGAGGAACTGCCGAGCGACCAGCGCGAAGCGCTCATCCTGGTCGGGGCCGCCGGCCTGTCCTATGAGGAAGCCGCCGAAGTCTGCGGCTGCGCCCTCGGCACCATCAAGAGCCGAGTCAACCGCGCCCGCGCCAAGCTTCTGGTGCTCATGGGCGCTGACGCCACCGCCGACGTGGTGGAAACCGACGCGTTGGCGCTCTCCGCCGCACGCAGCTGAGCCGCAGCCTGAAGATGAAAAAAGCGGCCGCCCCATCGGGCGGCCGCTTTTTCTTTGCCTGATCAGAATTTCAGGCCGGTCCTGCCAGGCAGGAAGTTAGAGCGGGCATTGAGGCAGGCGATGTGCAAACAGAGCGGGCGAAGAAAAGATTGCCGTCGCCCTTCTGCCGGCCGCGCCACCACCGGCAAGACGCACAAAAGCCGGCCGACGCAATCGCGTCGCCGGCTTTCCGACGTCGGAAAGGGGAAGGCGCTCAGACGGTGTCGGAGCGGCTCGATGCGTCTTCGGAAGAGACGGGCGCTTGGGGCGTGTCCGAAGGCGTCGGCGACGCCGCTGGAGCGGTCGCCGGCACGTCAGGCCTGCGGCCCGCCTCGAATGCGCCCTGAAGCTGGGCCGCGAGCTTCAGCAGCTCGTCGGGCATGTCTTCGTGCGTATAGTCATCGAAGAGTTCACGCAGTTCCTTCCCCAGCAGATCCTGCCGGGCGGAAATGTCTCGCCGGTTCGGGGCCTTCATGCGGCCTGCCTCATTGTGATCCTGCGTCATTGGAAGATCCGGGCGCTGTCTGCGCATGATGACTGCTCGCCTGTTCCAGCATCGCGGCTCGGAGCCGCTGCCCCGCGCGCCAACGCTCGGGCCCAGCCCTGAGAACGAGCGCCAGAGGGAGCGCGTTCCTGCGTGCCGGCCATCTGCTCAATCCTTGTAGAGACGGGACGCGCCGTCAACGCGCAGTTCGTCATCGGTGTCCCACTTTTGCTCGCCCTGCTCCACGTGGCGGGTCCGTCCGCCAATGGCGGCATCGGCGAGGCGCAGGTGACGCCGCTCCTCGTCCGCCTCCCGGCTGCGGCGCACGCGACCGAAGTCGCGATCCGCCTGCTCCGGCGCGAATTCGCTCTGGTCGTATCCGTGCGGGATAGCCCGCGGCGCGGACGCGACCTGATCGCGGGTCGCGGCGCCCGTCTGGGACTGACCGTCCCGTTCCGTGCTGCGCGATGCGGTCATGGCGACCTCCTTTACCATACAGTTGTAGTGAAACGCGGCCCCTCGCACTTTGTTCCGCGTGTCCAAACCTTCTTCTGCAAGCTTTGGTCAAGTGTCGCGAGGGGAACCCGATCCCCGGTCCGATGGTTCCTTCGGCACAGGTTGCGAGGGAAGGGACACGGCACCGCCGCCCCCTCCCGGTGCCGCATGGCGCCGCGCCGTGAGGAGGTGCGCACCTGTTCTTTCTTCAACCGCCGCGCCCCGCGCGAGCGGGTCCGTGCCGAACAGGAGATCGAAACATGCTGAGCTGGGCTCTGACGTTCCTCGTCGTCGCCATCATCGCCGCCGTCCTCGGCTTCACCGCCGTGGCCGGTACCGCCATCGAGATCGCCAAGATCATCTTCTACGTGGCGATCGTGCTGTTCCTCATCTCTGCGGTGATGGGCTTCCTGCGCCGCGGCAGCAGCCGCACACTTTAAGCGGGCTCCGTAACGCCCGACGATATGGCCGGCACACGCGCCGGCTCCTGAGACGGTCCCGGCTTGCCGGGGCCGTTCTTTTCATGCCCCATGCACGAAGCCGGCCCCAACCACAACCCTAAGGAGTTCCCATGCGCCGTCTCACGGTCGAGCACAAGACTCTTTACCGCTATGCGGAGCCGGTCAGCTTCGGCACGCATCGCCTGATGCTGCGCCCGCGCGACAGCCACGGCCTGCGCCTCCTCGATGCCCGGATGACCCTCTCGCCCCCGGCGGAAGTGAAATATGTCTATGACGTCTTCGGCAATTCCATCGGCCTCGCCGATTTCCAGGAGCCGGGCGCGGAGCTGCGCATCGAAAGCACGCTGGAACTCGAAATCTATCCGGTGCCGGCGCTTCAGGATCTGATCGCCCGCGAGGCGGCGTCCTATCCCTTCGTCTATTCCAGCGACGACCGGCTCGATATCGCCTTGCCGGCGGCGCGTCATTATCCCGACGACGGCGCGGTGGAAGCGTTCGCCCGATCCTTCCTGCCCGAGAGCGGCACCCGCGACACGCTGGACCTCCTGATGGCCATCAACGGCGCCATCAAGGAGCGCTTTGCCTATCAGGCCCGCTATGAAGAAGGCACGCAGGCGCCCGCCGACACCCTGCGGCTCGGCAGCGGCACGTGCCGCGACTTCGCGCTGCTATTCATGGAGACGGTGCGAGAGCTGGGCTTCGCCGCGCGCTTCGTCACCGGCTATCTCTATACGCCGCAACTGGACCCGCTGGCAGGCGATGCCTTCCAGGGGGCGGGCGCGACCCACGCCTGGGCGGAGGTCTATCTGCCGGGCGCCGGCTGGATCGACTTCGATCCTACCAATGCGCTGGTCGGCACGGACCATCTGGTGCGGGTCGCCGTGGTGCGCGATCCGCGCCAGGCCATTCCGATCAGCGGCAGCTTCAGCGGCACGGAGGGCGCGTTCCTCGGCCTGGAGGTGGACGTGCGCGCGGCCTGCCACAGCGCCGATACCGAGCCTGCGGAGGCTGAAGCCGCAGCCGCCACCGATCCTTTGCCGGCCCCGTCCAACGACGCGGCACCGGAGGCTCCTCGCCCGGCAGCCTGAGCCCCTCCGCCGACCGCGCAAAGAAAAACCCCGCCAGATCACTGGCGGGGCTCGAAATGTACGCCGACCGACGCCGGCGCCTGATGGCGTCGGCTCAGCCGACGATGGCGGCGACGCCGGCGCGCTCCTCGAGCAGTTCCTTGAGGGTGATGTCGAGCATCGACTGCGCGTAGGCGTCGATCTCGAGACCCTTCACCACTTCATAGGCGCCGTTGGCGCACACCGCCGGGAAGCCGAACACGATGCCTTCCGGAATGCCGTAGGAGCCGTCCGAGGCGATGCCCATGGAGACCCAGCCGCCGTTGGTGCCGTGGATCCAGTCGCGCATGTGGTCGACGGCGGCGTTGGCGGCAGAGGCCGCCGACGACAGGCCGCGGGCCTCGATGATGGCCGCGCCGCGCTTGCCGACGGTGGGGATCAGCGTGCCGCGATACCAGTCCTCGTCATTGACGAGCTTCGGCAGGGGCTGGCCCTTCACGGTGGCGAAGCGGTAGTCGGCGAACATGGTCGGGGAGTGATTGCCCCACACCACCAGCTTCTCGATGTCGGCGCTGTTGGCGCCGATCTTGGCCGCGAACTGCGAGAGCGCGCGGTTGTGGTCGAGGCGCAGCATGGCGGTGATGTTGCCGGCCGGCAGGTCCGGAGCGGACTTGGCGGTGATGTAGGCATTGGTGTTGGCCGGGTTGCCGACCACCAGCACCTTCACGTCGCGCTTGGCGACTTCGTTCAGCGCCGCGCCCTGGACCTTGAAGATCTCGGCATTGGCGAGCAGCAGGTCGGCGCGCTCCATGCCCTTCGAGCGCGGGCGGGCGCCCACGAGGAAGGCCGCGTCCACGTCCTTGAAGGCCACCTTCGGATCGTCGGTGATGACCACGCCCGCGAGCAGCGGGAAGGCGCAATCCTCGAGCTCCATGACGACGCCCTTCACGGCGTTCTGCGCCTGGGGCAGGTCGAGCAACTGGAGGATAACCGGCTGATCCTTGCCGTACACGTCGCCATTGGCGATGCGGAACAGCAGCGAGTAGCAGATTTGACCGGCGGCGCCGGTGACGGCAACGCGGACGGCGGGCTTCGTCATGATGAATCCTTCCCCGAAATGTCCAACGGGTTTACGGCGCTCTCTATAGGCCGCGCGTGCGGAAATGGAAGCGTCCGTTAGGAGGATCAGCCTCCAAACTGGGCCTCAATTCCAGCCGCGATGGCGAACAGGCGAGCATCCATGCCGCGTGCCGACGCCACCATCAAACCAACGGGAGCACCCCCCGGCGCCGGGATGGGCAGGGAAATGGCGCAGCCGTCGATCATGTTCACCAGCGTGCAGTTGCGCAGCGAGAGGATATTGGCCTTGGCATAGGCGGCATCGTCGCTCGCCAGATCGGCGATCTTCGGCGGCAGAATGGCGACGGTCGGCATCAGCAGCGCGTCGAACGGCGCGACCCGCGCATTGGCGCGGGCGATGAGGGAGCGGCGGGCGGCGAGGATGTCGATATAGTCCGCCGCCTCCTGCTCGCTGCCGCGCTTGATGCGCACGGACACGCGCGGATCATACTCCGCCTCCTTCTCTGCCAGCAAAGCGCGGTGCCAGGCATAGCTCTCCGCCGCGGTGAAGCCGCCCTTGGCATTGATGCCGGCGATCTCGGCGAACTCCGGCACCGGCGCCGTCACCACGCGGGCACCGGCCTTGGAGATGCGGGCCACCGCCGCCTCGAAGGCGCTCGCAACTTCCGGATCGAGGGCATCGAGCGCCACGGTGGCGGGCACGAGGAAACGCAGGCCAGACAGGTCCGCAGGTTCCAGAGCGGTGACCGGCGCGCCGGCCAGGATGGCGTCGGCCGCCGCGCAGCAGGCCACCGAGCGGCCGAGCGGTCCGATGGAATCGAGGCTCTGGGAGAGGGGCAGGCAGCCCTCCTGCGGCACGCGGCTGGCGGTGGGCTTGTAGCCGGTGATGCCGCAGAAGGCCGCCGGAATGCGGCAGGAGCCGCCCGTGTCCGTGCCGAGCGCCAGATGCGCGAAGCCGTCGGCGACCGCGACCGCGCCGCCGGAGGTGGAGCCGCCGGGCACCCGGCCCTCCTCCCGCTTCCAGGGGCTCTTCGGCGTGCCGTAATGCGGGTTGAGGCCGAGCCCCGAATAGGCGAACTCCACCATGTTCGAGCGGCCGATCACCACGAAACCAGCGTTGCGCAAACGCGCAACAGCCGTCGCATCCGCAGTGGCCGGTGTATTGGAGGCGAGCACCTTCGAGCCGGAGGTGGTGACCTCACCGGCCACGTCGAACAGATCCTTGATGGCGACCGGAATGCCCGCGAAGGGCGAGGGCGCAGCGCCCGCGCGGCGCAAGGCATCCTGCCCGTCAGCCGCCGCCAGCGCCTGCTCGCCCGCAACCGAGATGAAGGCGCGCGTCCCCTCGCCCGCCGGGTCCGAGATGCGCGCAAGGCAGGCCTCCACGAGCGCGCGGGAGGTGGTGCGGCCGGCGGCAAGATCGGCGGCAAGGCTGGCAAGGGTCGGAGCGGTCATGGGAGATTTCCGGGATGGAAGGCGGGGTGCGTCGGGCGGGTGTGTATCGCGAAACGGGGCCTGCGGGGAGACCGGGCCCAAAATGCCAAACGCCCTCCCCCGTCGAACGGGCGAGGGCGATATGTCGAAAGCGTCAGGCCGACATGCTCATGCGGGATCGAAGTAATGGATCTCCATGAGGATGCAGCCCTTCTCGGACTTGAAGGGGCCGTGGAAGGCGCCCGGCGGGCGGCAGGCATAGGTGAAGGGCGGGAACGACTCGCCGCCTTCGCCCTTCTCGTCATTGCCGACGGTGAGGTCGCCGGTGACGAGGAAAACCTCTTCCCAATAGTCGTGCACGAAGGGCGCGGTGGTGAAGACGCCGGGATCGAAGCGCAGCAGGCGCGTACGCGAGCCGCGCTTGTTTGTCTCGTCCAGCGCACCGGAAATGATCTTCTGCTGGATGCCGGCCGGATAACCTGGCGGCACTTCCCAGCCGCTGGTCAGGTCCAGCGTATAGAACTCGTCATGGGCTTTGTTGATGGCCATGGGGTGGGCTCTTCCTTCGGGCGGTCAGAACGGATTGTTGCAGGAGCTCATTCGGCGGCGCGCGCCGCGGGCGGAGGGACCTCGTCGGCGAGGGCATAGGAACCGAGCATGCGGTCGAGCAGCGCCTTGGCCCCGTCCCAGTCATAGGTGCGGAAGGCGTGGCCCTTCACCACGAAGCCGGCGCCGGCATAGAACATCTCGTACTGGGCATGGCGCGAGGCGAACTCGGAGCCCACGGCGTCCCACGCGAGCTTGTAGAACTTCACCTTCTCCTCGGCGTCGGCGGCCGGCGACTGCTGGGTCTTGCCGATGAGGTTGGCGAGTTCGGGATTGGCGAAGTCCTGCACGGAGGACGGCAGCATGATCATGCCGCCGCCGGCCAGCTCGCGCAGGGTGTTCAGCACCTTGCCATAGAGCTGCTGGCTCAGCGTCTGCGCCGCATAGAGGGTGTGGCGGTCGGGCACGAAATAGGGCCCGCGCTGCACACCCTTGGCCTCCATGGCGGTGACGAAGGCGTCGATCATCGCCGCCTCGGCGGAGAGCTGGCCGAGCGTCTCGCGCACCTGCGGAAAGTTGGTCGTGCCGTTCACCTCGGTGATGCGGCGGGCGACCCCGAGCAGGAACTTGAGCTTCACCGCCAGACGGATCTGCGCCTGGTAGTTCTGATAGACGTGGGCCGGCGTCGCGTGGAACTGCTTGGCCACCATCTCGATGCTGTCGACGATGAAGACCCGGTCCCACGGCACCTTCACATCGTCGAAATAGAGCACCGCGTCGTTCTCGTCGAAGCGGCTCGACAAAGGATTGTCGAAGACGCTGGGGTTCGCGGCCTCGTACGACTTGCGCGAGAGGATCTTGAGACCCTTCGTGTTCATCGGGATGGCAAACGAGAGGGCATACTTCTCGTCGCCCGGCTGGAGCGGCTGGATGCAGGTGACGAACACCTCGTTGGCCATGATGCCGCCGGTCGCCAGCATCTTGGCCCCGCGCACCGTGATGCCTTCCGCGTCCCGGTCCACGATGCCGGCGGAGAGGAAGGGATCCTGCTGCTGCGCCGCGCTCTTGGAGCGGTCCGCCTGCGGATTGATGATCACGTAGGTGAGATAGAGGTCGTTGTCGCGGGCGTAGCGATAATAATCCACCAGCGCCTTGGCACGGGCAGGGTCATAGGCCTCGAACACCTCAAGGCCCATGGCCATGCCGGCGATGCAGGAGGCCACGTGGTCCGGCGCGCGGCCGAGGAAGCCGGCATGCAGCTCGGTCCAGGCCACGAGACCGGCACGGCGGGCCTTCAGTTCCTCATAAGATTTCGGCAATTGCCAGATCTTGTTGGCCCGCGTGCCCGTATCCGTCTCGAACGTCATGAGTTCGCGGTTCTCGGGCGCGCTCTGGAAGTCGAACATCCGGCCCACGGAGGCAACGGCCCCCCGATAGGCCGGATGGCTGGTGGCATCGCCCACCAGAGCGCCATCCAGGAAGATCTGGCGCCCGTCCCGCAGGCTCTCGATATGCTGTTGGCCGGTCTTGATCATGGAAGGTCCTCTTGGGCAAATCAGCTGGCGACGACGCCGTGATAGGCGCCGCGGAAGAAGACGAGCGGCTCGGCCTCCTCGCTGTGGGCAAAGCGCACGACGCGGGCGAGAAAGATCACATGGTCCCCGCCATCATGATGGGCGTAGGGCACGCATTCAAAGTGGGCGATGGCGCCGGACAGCAGTGGTGCGTCCTCGACACCGGCCGTATGGGCGACGCCTGCCCACTTGTCCTCGAGCGCCCGCGCGAAGCGGTTGGACAGATGCTCCTGATCGCGCGCCAGCACGTTGACGCCATAGCCGCGCGCCGCCAGCATGGCGGGAAGGCTGTGCGCGGAGCGCGCCACGCTGAAGAGCACCAGCGGAGGATCGAGCGATACGGAGTTGAACGAACTCATGGTCATGCCCACGACCTCGTCCGTTTCACCGGCGCGGGCGGTGACGACCGCAACGCCCGTGGCGAAATGGCCGAGAGCCCGGCGGAACGCGCGCGCATCGAATGCAGGAGACTTTTCGTCCATTCCGGAAGGCCTTCGGCAGATGGTTCAGACGGTGACCGCCATCGGTATCGCGACCATTTACCTTTGAATCAAAGCTAATATTTTTATGAAACTGACGTCAAGGCGGTTTTCGTGGACGGATCGGGCAAGACAGGCAGGGGGCAGGGGAAACAGGCGGGTGAGGCCCCGGGCTCAAAGGCGCCGGGCCGGCGTCGTCGCGCCATGGCAGCCGGTGCACCGGCCATGGCCGACCAGACGCGAGGCGACGCCCCGCCCCCCGAGCAGCGCGGCGAGCGGGGCCAGCTCACGGTCTCGCGGCCGGAGCTGCTGATGGACGGCTCGGACCGCGCCTTCCGCCAGCTCGTGCATGACACGCTGGCCTTCGCCGCGCGCATCCAGGAGGTGCGCAGCCGCCTCGGCGCGCTCATCGGGCTCTCGGGCGCGCAATACACCATCCTCGTCGCTATCGCCCATCTACAGGGGCGGGAGGGGGGCGTAGGCGTGAACCTGCTCGCGGAGCACCTGCATCTCTCGGGCGCGTTCGTCACGATCGAGGTGAACAAGCTGGTGGCGGCCGAACTGGTGGTGAAGGAGGTCAATCCGGAGGACCGGCGGCGCGTGCTGCTCACCATCACGCCCAAGGCCGGCCAACTGCTGGATGACCTCACCACCGTGCAGCGGCCGGTGAACGACACGCTGTTCGAGTGTCTTTCGGCGGAAGACTTCCACCGCTTCCGCACCATCGTCTCGCAACTGGTCGCGACCGGCGACCGGACGCTGAAGCTGCTGGACTATCTCACCCCTGACGGCGCGCTGCGGCCGGGCGACGGACGCTGAAGGCACCCGATTCCATCTCCGGCCCGCGACGGCCGAAGCCTTACGGCCGGGCAGGCTCCAGAAGCCTCGCATAGATGGAGGCGAGCTCGCGCTCGAAGCGGGAGGCTCCGAAGCGGCTCTCCGCCCGCTGCCGCCCCGCTTCGCCCAAGGCCGAGCGCAGGGGCGCATCGCCGGCAAGCCGCAGCAGCGCCCCGGCGAGTGCCGGCGCATCCTCATGTGGCACGAGGAGCCCGGTCTCTCGGTCGGCGACCGCCTCCGGAATGCCGCCCACGTTCGTCGCGATCACCGGCAAAGCGGCGCTCATGGCCTCCAGCAGCACCAGCGGGAAGCCCTCCGTATGGGTGGAGAGCACGAGGCCGTCGATGGCACCGTAGAAGCGGGCCATCTCGCCCTCGAAGCCGGCGAAGTGGACGACGCCCCCGGTTCCCGTTTCCTGCATCAGCTCGGACAGCACGGCGAACTGCGCCCGATGGCCGGCATCGGTGTCCGTGTCCCCCACGATGAGCACGTGCACATTGCCCCCGGCGGCGCGCACCTGCGCCATGGCCCGGATGAGCGTCGCATGATCCTTCTGCGGACTGACGCGGGCCGGCATGCCGAAGACGACCGCCTCCGCCGGCAGGCCGTAATGCGCGCGCGCGGCGCCCCGGTCCACCCGCGGCGGCGCGGGCGGCGCCGCATCATAGAGCACCGTACCGCGCCCCGGCGGCAACGGAAAATCCTGCCGCCCCATGGCGCTCTTCGACACATAGAGGAAATGCTGCACCGGCCGCAGCAGCAGGCGATCCAGATCGTTCATCTGCGGATGGTCGGCGCGGACATGGCTGATCACCCGCGCACCGGCAAGGCGACCGGCGAAAGCGGTGAAATATGCCCCCAGGAGTTCGCCCGCATGGACGATGCGCACCCCCCGCCGCCGGAAATCCGCCCGCACGGCAAGGCTGGCTGCAAGATAGGGCCACGGCCGGCGCAGGCTCACCTCGGGCTGGGCGAAACGGGCGGTTTCAAACCGGTGATCCCGGCAGAGAGCCTCAAGCTGTGCGGCCGCGTCGCCTTCCGGCAGATACAGCACGTTCCCATAGCCGAGGCGCCGGGCCGCCTCCGCAAGGCGCAGGGTGGCGAGCTCGGTGCCAGCCAGATTCGTCCAGGGTATGATGTGGGCGATGAGGGGCGCGGACATGCCTTCTTATAAACGGCCGCGCACACGCATGAGACCCGCTCCGGAACATTTGGGTGTCATTTTCCCTCCGCGAGCCGGCTTATGCTCGGATGTCAGCGCCATATCGGGAGAGACCGACCCATGCGCCGCTTCGTCGCCCTGCTGTGTCTTGTGCCGCTCGGAGCGCAGGCCGGCGACCTGACCTTCTATGAAAAATCGATCGCCTCCGCGGCCGACTGCCACAAGACTTATGAGCAGGTCGTGCCCGACTGGCGCCGCAACCGCGCCGCCCTCTTCACGCGGTTTCCGGACGGGCGCGAGCGCCTGATCCACTGCCTGCCGGACGGCGTCGCCGAATGGATCTGCGTGCCGGCTGCGGGCAAGATCTACACCGCGGTTCAGATCGGCAAGACGCTGGCCGCGTGCGAGGCGCAGACGCCCAAGGTGCCGGTGCTGGACAAGCCGAGCATGTTTGCACCTTAGGGCGCAACCCGAGCGGATTGAATCGATCTGGGCGGCAAATCGCCCTCTGACCTCAAGAAAGAGAACGCGTGCTCGGATCAGATTGCGATGCCATCTGATCGGCGCGTGCTTCAGGGCCCTCAGCTTCGGGAAGATGTGGGCAGCCGCCCCGCGTGCCTCCCGCCGACCGGAGGGGCTCTGGAACTTGCAGCGGGTCTGCCTTATAGGACAGGAGAGCTGGCGTTGCGCCGGCTCCATGCGGGTGTGGCGGAACTGGTAGACGCGACGGACTCAAAATCCGTTTCTGGTGACAGAGTGTCGGTTCGAGTCCGACCACCCGCACCAATCGCCTCAACGATACGACCGTCCGGCGAGGTCTCACGCGGACCTATCGCCCGCCCGTGACATCCATGATGCTGCCGGTGACATAGGACGCAGCATCGCTCAGAAGCCAGACGATGGCTTCGCCCACTTCATCCGCGCGCCCGGGGCGACCGAGCGGCGCCGACGTGCCGAGACGCTGCGCCCGATCCGGCTGGCCGCCCGATGCGTGGATGTCGGTCTCGATCAGGCCGGGGCGGATGGAATTTACCCGGATGCCCTGCGGCCCCAGCTCCTTCGACAGGCCAATGGCCAACGTATCGAGCGCGCCCTTGGAGGCGGCGTAGTCGACATATTCGTTCGGGCCGCCCAGCCGCGCCGCGGCCGAGGAAACGAGCACGATCGACCCGCCTTGCGTCAGCCGGCGGGCACCCTCGCGGGCCGTGAGCATGGCGCCGAGCAGATTGATGTCGAACATGCGCCGCAGACGGGCGAGATCCATGTCCGCCAGCCGGGACGGCGGCGCGACGACGCCGGAATTGACCACCACGCCGGAGAGCGGGCCGAAGGCCGTCTCGGCGGCATCGAACAGGCGCAGCACGTCTGCCTCTTCCGCCACATCGCCCTGAACGGCGATCGCCTTGCCGCCGGCCTTCGCGATCCCGGTAACCACCTCCTCGGCGGCGGCGGCATCGCGCACATAATTCACCGCCACGGACCAGCCGCGCGCCCCCGCCTGAAGCGCCGCAGCGCGCCCAATCCCCCGGCTGCCGCCCGTGATGACAATGGCCCGGCTCACGGTGATCCTCCCGATGTTGTCTTCGGGACAGTCTAGAGCGCGGCTCGGGAGGGAGGAAAGACGGCGCCGCTGGAATCAGCGCGGCACCGCCTGCTGCGTATTGGCTTTGACCCGGACGATGATCGCCGCGTGGATCACCAGCGAGATCACGAGCCCCACCACATGCTCCACCGGCCGCGCGGGAATGAGCAGCAGGCTCAGGACGCCGAAGGGAATGAAGGCGAGCGCGCCCGTGACGAGGCCGGGATTATACCCTCGGAACCGAACCGCCATGCCCACATGGGCAATGCCGTTGACGAGGATGAGATAGGCCGCCGCGAGGCCCCAGCCCGGCCCGAAGGCCAGCGCGGCATAAAAGGCGAGAAGATTGATGCCCCATACGCCCGGCAGGTTGATGACGAGCACGTCGGCAACGCTCAGCGCCTGAACGCCGCCGAACACAACGTCGTTGACATAGGTGCGGAAACGATCGCCGGCATGCTCCTCGATCTGGTGGAGCATATAGAGCGGCGAAGCGAGATAGACGAGCCGCAGGGCGGGATCAGGGACGATGCCCGGCAGGACCAGGAGCAGCGCGCCAGCCATGAAGGCAGCGCCGGCCACCCAATGTTTCGCAAGCCACGACGTGCCCATGCCACCCATCCCTCAACGTCAGTTGGAGGAAGCATGGCAGGATCGGCCGCCAGCGCAAGGCGCTGGCTACCTCCAGGCTGACATCGTGTGTCCCGGCGCGGTGACAGGCGAGCGCGATCGGATCTGACGGCCTCCGGCGGGGCGCATTGTGAGGGCGCGTGTTGCTTGCGCGGTGCGCTTTGCTGGTTCTGCGAGGAGCTCGGCCCTTTGCTTCTGTTCTTAGAACGCACGAAGCCCCCGCACTTTTTGGGATGCGGGGGCTTTGTGTGTTTTGTTGGATCTGGGCGTAATTTGTGCTTTGCAGGCCTGGCAGCGACCTACTCTCCCGCGTCTTGAGACGAAGTACCATTGGCGCAGAGGAGTTTAACGGC